>PNNF01000015.1 GCA_013824085.1 Chlorobiaceae bacterium
TTTTTGTATGAAAATGGTTTCCAAGATGATGTTAATTATTGTGCAAAGATGGATCTTACTGAGATAATTCCAAGTTTCAATTCAAATTCGATAAAGATATTAAATGTGAAACCGAGTAATTCAGAGATGAATTAAATGGCGAAAAGGACAATAAGACAAAATAAAAGTGAAGAAAAAAAAACCTCATTCATTGAGATTTCTTCAGAGAAGAAGAAAAAAATTATTGGTTTCGTTTTAGTAATCTTCTCGCTCTTACTTTTTTTAAGTATTGTTTCATATGCACGTTCAGATAAAGCACTATTAACTTATTCTTTAGGCGATCTTTTTGGATTTGGCTCAAGCGACAACATAAGCAAAGAGCTAAATAAAACGACAAACTGGCTTGGAATTATTGGCGCTTATGTTTCAGATTTTTTTATCAATTCAACTTTCGGATTCTTCTCTCTAATCTTTCCATTTATTATTGGAATGTGGGGATACAATTTCTTTCATAAGTTTGAGACAAAAAAACTCCTTCAGCTAACTAATTTTTTAATTATTTCTGCACTTCTTCTCTCTGCTTTTTTAGGATTGTTACGACTCGAATATAATCTCTTCTACTCAAGTTATGAATTATCAGGTGCAATTGGAGATTTAATTTCCGAAAGCATTAGTCTGCTGATAGGCAGATTAGGTGCTTTAATACTGCTTCTAAGCTTGATATTAATAACACTTGTTATTGCATTTGATTTAAAGATCGAAAAAATATTTCAACTATTTCAAAAATTATTTTCTAGCTCAGTTGAGTTTGCGAAAGAAAAAGTTGATGCAACTAAAGAAAAAATTGATGAAACAAAATCTTCTAATCTTGATAAAATAAGAAAACTTCGACAAGAAAATATCAAAGAAGCACCAGCCAAAGTTGATAATTCTGAGAATGAAATAAAAAATAAAGACACAAAGATTCAGATTATTCGTAAGGATGAAATTTCAGCTAACAAAAAGAAGAATCAAAAATCAGCGTTGTCTGATTCTGAACTAAATGATGCTGAACAAAAGTTAGATGGAAATGAAAATTCAGAGGATGCTGCAAGCAAGGATGAAGTATCTGTGAATAGAGAATTAGAAGTTGATAAACCCGAACAGTGGCAGGAAAATATTGCTTACAAAATGCCGCCGATTGATTTATTAACTGATCCCGAAATTGAAGATGTTAAAGTAGCCGATGAAGAGTTAAAGCGAAACGCAGAGTTGTTAAAAGATAAATTAAAACTTTTTGATATTGATATTAATGATATAAAAGTTACGCCCGGCCCTGTTCTTACTCTCTATGAAATTGTTCCTGCGCCTGGAGTAAAAATAAGTCAAATTGTTTCGCTTGAGAACGACATAGCTTTAGCACTTGCAGCAAGAGGGATTAGAATCATAGCTCCAATTCCGGGTAAAAGTGCAATTGGTGTCGAGATACCTAACTCTCATGCATCTACTGTTGTTGCAAAATCAATAATTGAAAATTCTATAAAATCTGAATACGAACTTCCTTTAGCACTTGGAAAAGATATTTCAGGAGAATCATACGTAACAGATTTAGCAAAGATGCCGCATCTCTTAATTGCAGGCTCAACTGGTTCCGGAAAAAGCGTTGGCATTAATATGATAATCGCATCTCTGCTCTACGCTAAAAAACCTTCTGAAGTAAAATTTGCTCTTATCGATCCAAAAAAAATTGAACTCTCTTTTTATAACGACCTCAGAAAGCACTATTTGTGCGTCTCTCCTGATATCTTAGAAGAAATTGTTACTATCCCAACTAATGCTGTCTTGTTGTTAAAGTCGGTTGAAATGGAGATGGAAAACAGATATGATAAATTTGTAAAAGCCGGAGTGCGACACATTGTTGATTATAATCTTAAAATAAAAGATCCGATTAAGAAACCGAAAGAGACTCCGGGAATGAGACATCATCATCTCCCTTACATAGTTGTAATAATTGATGAGCTTGCTGATTTGATGATCACTGCGGGTAAAGAAGTTGAAGAGCCAATAGCAAGACTCGCGCAGCTTGCACGTGCAGTTGGAATACATCTTGTGCTTGCAACTCAAAGACCATCGGTGAATGTTATAACGGGCGTTATCAAAGCAAACTTTAGTGCAAGAATGGCTTATCAAGTTGCTACAAAGATTGACTCAAGAACAATATTAGATATGAACGGAGCTGAACAATTACTCGGAAGGGGAGATATGCTTTTTCTTCCAAGTGGATTGCCTAAGCCGATAAGAATTCAAAATGCTTTTATCTCGACAGATGAAGTTGAAAAATTAACAAGGTATGTTTTTGATCAACCTTCTTTCTCAAAACCTTATTATCTTCCATCGATTTATGATAAGAAAAAAGAAACGAGCCAAACTTCTTATTCTGATTTTGATCCGCTCTTTGAAGATGCAGCAAGAGTTGTAGTTCGTCACCAACAAGGAAGCGTTTCTTTATTGCAACGCAGACTAAAGCTTGGTTATTCAAGAGCTGCAAGAATTGTTGATCAGCTTGAGGAAGCTGGTATTGTTGGTCCAAACGATGGTAGCAAAGCACGCGAAGTAATTATTGATAGTGAAGAACAATTAGAAACAGTATTGAGGGCGTTACGAGGAAGTTAAAACTATATTATCTTTTTATTTTTGTTTTTTTTGTGAGTCAGAATTTATTTTCACAAAATTCTTTATTGACATCACTACAAAATAAATTTTCTCAACTCGAGGATTTGTCAGCCGATTTTAAACAAATGACAAATGGAAAAACTAATCTTGCAGGGAAATTTTTTTTCAAGCAACCAAATAACTTGAGAATAGAACTTAAGAATTTAGTTATCATTTCTGATGGCGTAACTGTTTGGAATTATAACAAACGACAGAAGCAAGTAATCATTAGCAATTATGACGAAAACGATCAGTCGATGATTTCATTTAGAAGATTGATATTTGATTATCCAAAAAAATGTGAAGTTACTGAAAAAAGTGGCAACGAAATTTTATTAGTACCTAAAGAAAACGAATTAAATTTTAAGTCTGCTGTGTTGAATTTGAACGATGAGAATCTTCTTCGGAAAATAACGATTACAGATAACAACAATACAATTATAACTTTTGAATTTTCTAACTATAAATTGAATCAAAAAATTCCTAAATCTCGATTTAATTTTTTAGCACCTGAAGGAACAAAAACGATTGACCTCCGCTGATAAAAAAAAATCCCGAATCCGAGAAATTGTAAGTTTTAATCTTTCAATAATATTGAGTTTGGGTTTGTTGTATTATGCTTTCACTGGTGTCGATTTGACAAACCTTTGGGAAATAATTTCGTCCGCTTCAATCTTTTGGGTGATTGTCTTTGCGTTCTTAACTGTCTTTGCTCACTACTTGCGTGCTTTAAGATGGAAGTTTATTTTATCAAGTGTAAAGCCGGAAGTAAAAGTCAAAAATCTTTTTTCGTCGGTTATGATTGGCTATGGTGTAAATAATATTATTCCAAGACTCGGTGAAATTGCTCGTGCAGTATTAATTGGACAAACAGAAAAAATTTCACGTTCATCTGCTTTGGGTACAATTGTAATTGAACGTGTGATTGATATTATCTTCTTTGGTTTAGCAGTAATTCTAAGTGCATTTATTTTTTCGGGAGATCTTTATACAGAAATTCCTTGGCTGCAAGCAACAATAATTTTTGGTGCAATTCTAATTTTTATTGGAATAATATTTTTAGTATTCACAATAAAGTTTAAAGAAAAATTTTATTTAGTGATAACCAAAATAATTAGTAAACTCTCTGAAAAATTAGCAGCAAAACTTGGAAGCATTTTTGAAAAACTTATTTTAGGATTTTCAAGCTTAAAAGGAAGCAGAAATTATTTTTTGACGCTACTCTTTAGTGTTTTAATTATGCTCACTTATGCAGCAACATCGTATGTAGGATTTCTAACTCTAAATATGCAGTCGGTAAAAGAAATTAATTTCGGAACTGCGTGGATTGTGATGAGCATTAGTGCTATTGGTGTTATGATTCCAACTCCCGGTGGAATTGGTTCGTATCACACAATTACAAAATCTATTTTAATTACACTCTTCGGCTTTGCTCCTGAATTAAGTTTAGCTTTTGCTACACTTGCACATGGAATTTCATATTTTACACATTTAATAATTGCGGCTGGATTCTTTTTGGCATACAGGAAACAAATCACAAAAGAAAATCTTTTTAAGATTGAAGAAAATTAATTATGAAAAAAATCTTGTTAGTAATTTTTTTGTTGACCGTTCCTAACCTTTATTCACAGTGGTTTGCGAGAAGTGGAATGGGTTTAAATGTTACAAATATCTCTTCACTTAGAGATTATCTGAATGACAATGTTGCTCCTTCGAATAACCAAGTTGCGGCATTTAACTCTGCGATAGAATTTTCTGGCGAAATTGGATATGAGGTAAAAGAAAATTTACAAATCGCTCTTGATCTCTCTTATGAAATTTCATCATTCAATTATTTTTTGACTGCAAATTATTTTGAATTAACTTATGAATTTTTAATGCCGTCAATAATGGCATATCATTTAGTAAAAGGCGAAGGATATATATTTCGATTCGGTGGTGGAGTTGGTCCGCGATTTACTTCAGTCGATGAAAAAGGTTTGGTTTCAAATCGTGTGATAAATTATAAATCAAGTGGTGTTGGAATTTTATTGAGAGCTGATGGAAGCACAAAACTTAGCCAATTTTTTTACGCTAACATTGGTGGAGATATTCGTTACAACAATAATGGCAATCCGAAAAATGATGGCGTAGAAAAAAATATTAACGCACGTGGAGACAATCTTAATATGAATTCCTTGTCGGTTGGTTTGCGATTAGGAATCACTTATCTTTTTTAGGGAATTGAATGAACATATTTGAAGCTATAATTTTAGGAATAATTCAAGGTATAACGGAGTTTCTACCTATTAGCAGTACCGGGCATTTGACTCTTGCAGGGAGATTGATGAATCTAATTTCCGATTCTAATCCCGAACAATGGACTGCATTTATTGCGGTGATACAATTGGGAACATTGATCGCAATTATAATTTATTTTTGGGAAGACCTAACTAATATTATTCTCGCTTTTTTTAAAGAGAACTTAGGAGAAAGAAAAAACTATAAAGATCAGAGCACAAATTCTCGTCTCGGTTGGCTTGTAATAATTGGAACTCTTCCTGTTGTGATTATCGGGCTTGGCTTTAAAGATTTTATTGAAGGAGCATTTACAAAAAATCTTTATGTCATTTCAGCCAGTCTAATTGTGCTTGCAATAATACTTGCAATTGCGGAAAAAACTGCAAAGTTCAAGAAAGAGATTAAGGACGTAACAATAGTAGATGCATTGATTGTGGGTTTGGCGCAAGCAGTTGCATTGATTCCCGGTTCTTCAAGATCTGGAACTACATTGACAGCGGGTTTATTTTTGGGATTAAATAGAGAAGCAGCTGCACGATTTTCTTTTCTACTTAGTGCTCCAGCTATCTTTGCAAGTGGAATGCTTCAGCTCTATCAAGCACTTGATTTTCTAAACAACCAAATGATTTTTGTTCTGACTATATCAACTATTGTCTCTGCGGTCTCTGGTTATTTTACAATCGATTTTTTATTGAAATATCTGAGAAAAAATTCTACATTTATTTTTGTCTATTATAGAATTGCGTTAGGAATAATAATTTTAATTCTGATTTCATTCAATGTTATTAAACCTTAAAATCTTTTTTTAATCTTTGCGAATTGTTATTGAATTAGAAGTAGAAAATTTTTTAGAGTGAAATAAATTTTCAGCAGGGCTATTTTTCGCTGGAAAAAATTAATCAAAAAAAATATTTTATTACAATTAAATGAAAGGAGAAAAAGTGAAAAACATTATAATGTTCTTATTTACATTTTTTATTTTTTTAGGCTGCGGTGATGCCAAAAATCAAGATTCAACAAAAATAGAAAGATCAACAATGGAAAAACTTCTTTATGAAAATGACTCGGTTACTGTAGCAGTAGTCAAAACCAATATGGGAACAATTGAAATTGGTTTGTATGATAAACTCACTCCTAAAACTGTAGAAAATTTTGTAGGACTTGCGAAAAAAAATTATTACAACGGAATAATTTTTCACAGAGTCATTGCTAATTTTATGGTTCAAGGTGGCGACCCAACAGGAACTGGACGCGGTGGCGAAAGTTTGTGGGGCGGAAAATTTAATGACGAAATACATAAAGACTTAGTGCACGAGCCCGGCGTTCTCTCAATGGCTAATGCTGGTCCGAACACAAATGGATCGCAATTTTTTCTAACTCTCGTGCCTTGTCCTTGGTTAGATGGCAAACACACTGTGTTTGGAAAAGTTATTGCGGGACTTGATACTCTTCAAGCAATTGGAAATGTAAAAGTTGGGCCAATGGATAAGCCAGTAGAAAAAGTTGAAATGCAATCAGTTACAATTGAAGTAAGACCTTCACCAAAAGATTAATATTTAGAGCATAATTTTTCATCTGGAAAGTTAATGGAAAGTAAAGAATGGCGAAACAATCTTTTAAGTCAATTTCGGAAATCGACAAACAACTAAAGAAAAAAATATTTCTTCCTGTCTATTTTTTGTTTGGCGAAGATAGTTTTGGTGTTTCTGAAACTGCCGAAAAAATTGATAAAGAATTTCAACCTTTTCTTTCCTCAGAGTTTGACAAATATTATTTTCACGGAAGCAGCAGCACACTTGAAGAAATTGTATCTGCTGCTTCTACATTTCCCTTTGGTTCAGAAAAAAAAATAATTGTCGTTAAAGCGTTTGATGAACTGGATGATAAATCAAAAGACGAAAAATTTTTTCTGAATTATCTTGAATCACCTTCCGATTTCACTCTACTCTTGTTAATCAACAATTCAGCACTATCAAAACTTGATAAAAAATATTTAAAACTTCTAAACTCAAAAGCGTATTTATTTGAGGCAAAAATTTTAAAAGATGATTATCTAATAAGTTGGGTTGCTGATTATGTTAAAGAAAAGCAAAAAAATATTAGCTTCGAGAATGCCAGACATCTTGCTGAGCTTGTGGGTAGTGATCGAAATCTAATAGAGTCGCAGTTAGAAAAAATATTTAATTTTCTTGGTGAAAAAAACGAAATCACTTTTAAGATTATTAATGAACAAGTCGTAAGCACAAAAGAGTATTCAACATTTGATTTGCGAGAAGCACTATCACACAAGCGGAGAGAATTGGCTTTTAAGATTGCATTTAGTCTTCTTGAAACAGAAAAAATAATTCCAATCATCGCTTCGCTAAATCAATATTTTTTCGCTTTATCACAACTACCAGAATTGAAAACACTTCAAGAAAAAGAACGTCAAAATTATTCTGATGAATTTATCGGACAAAAATTAGGCACGCACGCTTATTTCTTAAATCGCGATTACAAACCCGCATTAAAACTCTACGGCAGCAATAAAATGTTTGAAATCGCAAACGCACTCTTAGAAGCAGATCTTTCGGTTAAAACTACATCAATCGATGAGAAAACTGTAATCACAACTCTATTAGCAAAAATATTGAAGTAAAATAATTCATTCTTTTTTAAACTTTGCGTAAATTTCTTGAAACAAATTCAAAATTAAAAAGTATAACGAACGTTGAAGAACCGAAGACTTGAAGAATTTACCGATGAAGAGTTGATTTTAGAGTTTCAACAAAACGACACTCTGAACGCTTTTGAAATTTTAGTTCAAAGATATAAAAATCCTTTGATGAATTTTGTTTTTCGCTTTCTCGGAAATTATGCTGCTACTTCAGATGTTGTGCAAGAGACGATGATAAAAGTTTATAAAAATAAAAATTCATACAAAACAATTGCAAAGTTTTCTACTTGGATTTATACGATTGCTGGAAATCTTGCAAGGACTGAACTTAAAAAAATAAAAAGACGAAATCTATTTTCGATAAATTCTTTTGGCGAAGAGAATAAAAATTTTGATATCAAAGATGACGCACATGGACCTGATGAACTTACAGATAGTAATTTAAAAGAAAAAATAATTCAGGACGCACTTTTGAAAGTAAATCCAATTTATAGAGAGATGGTTATCATGAGGGATATTCAAGAATTGACTTATGAGGAGATTTCTCAAATTACGGGAAAAGAGATCGGGACTGTGAAGTCAAGAATAAACAGAGGGAGAGCACAGCTAAGAGAATTATTAAAAGATATTTATAAAGATTAGATATGAATGCTGAAGACCAAAAATATAATGACTTAATAAAAGATCTGAAAGGATTGAAAAAAATATCTACTCCACCAAATTTTGAGTCGGATCTTTTAAGGAAAATAAATTCTGAAAAATTTGAAACTAAAAAAGAAAGCTTTTGGAAAAAATTATTTTTACCAAAATTTTTAATTCCATCAACGGCAGGAGCTGCAGCAGTAACAATTCTATTAGTGTTTATGACTATTGGGAAAAAAGATCAGATTAAAGAACAGTTGGTATCTCCTTACTCAAAAACGTTAGTAATTTATTATCCTGTGAACAATCATACAAAAGAAGAAATTATTTATTCTCCTCAAGCGGGTGTTTCAGAAATACCGACAGCCACTAAAACAAATTACGATGCAACAACAAATGATGAGACTGAAGCTACTCAATTCAGAACTAATGAAATAAATGGTTCTGAAAATAAAATAATGGGGAGTGAAGGAAAAGTTGATCAAGTAGAACAAGGAGTTTCTCGTTCTACTCAATCAATGAAAAAAAGTGATACGTTACAAAAAAGAGCAGATAGCGTAAAAATAAAATTTGATTAATGCAAAAATTATTTTTTAATCTGTAGTTTCAAATCTCGTTTGAATTGCTTCCAGTTCCTGATACAATTCAGAAGGAATATTTTTTCCGAACAAACTAAAATATTCAAGCGTCTCAGAAATTTCTTTCAAGCCTTCTTCTTTATCAATATAAAAAAGTTTTTCAAAATTTTCTTTTGAGATATTTAATCCATCAATGTTAAGTGAATTAGGAATTGGTTCAAGACCAATTGGAGTTGTCATAAAATTATTTTCATTATTTAAGCGGTCGAAAATCCAACTTAATACTCTAATATTTTCTCCATATCCAGGCCAAATAAATTTTCCTTCTTCATCTTTTCGAAACCAATTTACAGAAAATATTTTTGGTAGCATTTCAGGATTAGGAGCGTTCTTCCCAATGTTTACCCAGTGCTTAAAGTAATCGCCCATATTGTAACCACAGAAAGGTAACATTGCAAAAGGGTCGTGACGAAGTTTTCCAACTTCACCTTTTGCTGCTGCAGTAGTTTCAGAAGAGACGACAGCCCCAATAAAGACGCCGTGTTGCCAATTGTAAGATTCATAAACTAAAGGAACAAAATTAGATCGTCTTCCGCCAAAAAGAATTGCGGAAATTGGAACTCCACGTGGATCTTGCCATGCGGGATCAATAACAGGGCACTGTTCAGCAGGTGTGGTAAATCTCGAATTCGGATGCGCTGAATTTTCAGTTGACTCTGGAGTCCACGCTTGTTTTTTCCAACTTGTTAAATTCTTTGGTTTTTCATCTGTCATTCCTTCCCACCAAACATCACCATCATCAGTCAATGCAACATTTGTGAAGATTGAATTTTTTGTCATAGATAACATAGCGTTAGGATTTGTTTTCATTGAAGTTCCGGGAGCGACACCAAAAAAACCATTCTCAGGATTGATAGCATATAATCTTCCATCTTCACCAAATTTCATCCATGCAATATCATCACCAACAGTTTCAACTTTCCATCCGGGAAGCGCTGAAGTTAACATAGCGAGATTAGTTTTTCCGCACGCAGATGGAAATGCAGCAGCAATATATTTTTTTTCACCTTTTGGATTTGTAACTCCAACTATCAACATATGTTCAGCGAGCCAACCTTCTTCTTTAGCCATGATTGATGCGATTCTTAATGCAAAACATTTTTTTCCGAGCAGAGCGTTTCCACCATAACCACTTCCATAAGACCAGATACTTCTTTCTGCGGGAAAGTGAACGATGTATTTTGTTTTGCTACAAGGCCAAGTAACATCAGCTTTTCCGTCTGCTAATGGAAACCCAACTGAATGTAAACAAGGGACAAAATTACCATCACCGAGCACGTCAAGAACTTTTTTCCCGATGCGTGTCATTATTCTCATATTACAAACTACATATGGAGAATCTGTCAACTCTACTCCAATGTGAGCGATCTTAGAGCCAAGCGGACCCATACTGAAAGGAATTACATACATTGTTCTTCCCTTCATACATCCTTTGAAAAGTCCGTTGAGAAGTTCTTTCATCTCTTTTGGATCTTTCCAATTATTTGTAGGACCAGCATCTTCAGGATTTTCAGAACAAATAAAAGTTCGATCTTCAACTCTTGCTACATCGTCAGGATCAGAAACAGCGTAATAACTATTTGATCGTTTGGAGGCATTTAATTTTCTAAAGGTTCCTTTTTCTACAAGCAGTTCAGCCATTTTAGTAAATTCTGCTTCAGAACCATCGCACCAATAAATTGAATCAGGTTGACACAAAGCAGCTACTTCATTCACCCAATTGAGAAGTTTTTTATTGCTAGTCATTTTTGTTCCTTGTAAGTTGTGAGAATTTTGAGAAAGAAGAGAAGGGATATTTTATATTTCTCATCTGTATTTTATTTATAAATAATTGATTAATTAAAAATACAATTTACTAATCATTCAGCATTTAAAAAAAATGGTAATGAAAAAAAATGCTGGCTCAAAAATTGGATGACAATATTTTTTATCTTATAATAATTAATCAAACAACTTATCCCACTTTTTCATAAATTTCAAATATCAATTATGAAATTAATATCAAAAATATTTTCTAAACTTGGTGGTTCAGCTATCAGGTTTTTTCAAGAATTTGGACAAGTCTCAATTCTCTTTTTTGGTATTATTAAAAGTCTCCCCAAGTTACATAAAAATAGGCGTTCACTTTTTTTTCAGATGGAACATATAGGAGTAAACTCACTTCCCCTTGTTACAATAATCGCAATCTTTACAGGAGCAGTTGCAGCTTGGCAAGCAGCTTATCAACTGCAAGGAATAGCTCCACTATCTTTTCTTGGGGCTTCAACTTCCCGTGCAATTATTACTGAGTTAGGTCCCGTGCTTACTGGAATTGTAATTGCGGGAAGAGTTGGTGCTTCTATTGCGGCTGAACTTGGTACGATGAAAGTGACTGAACAAATTGATGCGCTTGAAACTATGGCAATCAATCCAATTAGATATTTGGCAATGCCACGAGTTGTTGCTTCAATTATTATGATGCCCTTGTTAGTAATTTTCGCAAATGTAATTGCAGTGTTCGGAGCTTATTTTGTTTCTGATGCTTTCCTCGGTGTCTCGTTTGCTGTTTTTTTTGAATCTGTAAGAAGATATTTTGAAATTTTTGATTTTCTGGGTGGACTAATAAAAGCAGTATTTTTCGGCGGCGTAACAGCTTTGTTAGGTTGCCATATCGGATTAAAGACCGAAGGTGGAGCCGAAGGAGTTGGAGCATCTACAATTAGATCATTCGTTTTATCCGCAGCATCAATTCTAATTCTCGACTATATTTTATGGATGTTACTTTTCTAAAAAAAATAATCTTTCGTATAACTTTAATTCTTAATTTTGAGTAATAATTTTTTTCAAAATAAATGAACGGATTAATTTTTATTTATGATTTTATTTTTTTGCAAGAATTTTTTTCTCCTGAGATTTTCCCACCGTAATCAAAATAATTTTATTCCTACTTCCTCTACAAGTTATATCGTAAAAAAAATAACAAATATTATCAATCAATAAACAGATAACATAATGAAAATAACAAAACAAGAAGCGCTCGATTATCACAGCTCCGGTAGAAAAGGGAAAATTGAAGTAGTCCCAACCAAAGCTTGTCAGACACAAAGAGACTTGTCTCTCGCATATACTCCGGGCGTTGCGGATCCGTGTCTCGAAATAGAAAAAAATCCCGACCTCGCCTATGAATACACAGCCAAAGGAAATCTTGTAGCTGTTATCAGTAATGGAACTGCAGTTTTAGGGCTTGGAAACATTGGTGCTCTCGCAGGCAAACCTGTAATGGAGGGGAAAGGTGTTTTGTTCAAACGCTTTGCCGATATAGATGTTTTCGATATCGAAATTAATACAGAAAAAGTTGACGAAATTATTAAATGTGTTCAACTTCTCGAACCAACTTTTGGCGGAATTAATCTTGAAGATATAAAAGCGCCTGAATGTTTCTACGTTGAAGAAGAATTGAAAAGAACAATGAACATTCCTGTTTTTCATGATGACCAACATGGAACAGCAATTATAAGCGGAGCTGCGTTAATCAATGCTTGCGAGTTAGTTGGGAAAAAACTCTCTGACGTAAAAGTTTTGTTCAATGGTGCAGGAGCATCAGCAAATGCTTGTGCTAATTTGTATATCAGACTTGGAGTAAAAAAAGAAAATATTATTATGTGTGATACTAAAGGCGTTATCTACGAAGGACGCACAAATAATATGAATGAATTTAAAGAAGCATTTAAAATTCCTACAAATCTCAGAACTTTAGAAGAAGCGTTTGTTGGAGTAGATGTATTTGTTGGCTTGTCCGTTGGAAATTGCGTTACGAAAGAGATGGTAAAGTCGATGGCGAAAGATCCAATTGTTTTTGCTATGTCAAATCCAACTCCAGAAATTTCTTATGACGATGCAAAAGCTGCACGAGAAGATGTAATTATGGCTACGGGCAGATCTGATTTTCCGAATCAAATTAATAACGTGTTGGGATTCCCCTTTATTTTCAGGGGTGCGCTTGATGTTAGAGCAAAAGCAATAAATGAAGAGATGAAGTTAGCAGCTTCATATGCACTTGCGCAACTTGCGAAAGAAGATGTTCCTGAATTGGTAAAAAGAGCTTATGGTGGAGAAGAAATAATTTTTGGTAAAGAATATATTGTCCCAAAACCGTTTGATTCAAGAGTGCTAACATATGTCGCACCCGCTGTAGCAAAGGCTGCAATTGAAACTGGAGTTGCAAAAAAAATAATTACTGATTGGGATGCATATAAAGAAGAATTGTTGGAACGATTAGGGATGTCAAAAGAAATTATTAGGAAGACAATTGAAAAAGCAAAAAATAATCCACGCAAAATTGTTTTCCCCGAAGGTAACGAATTAAAAATTCTTAAAGCTGCGGAAATATTAGTTGAAGAAAATATTGCTAAACCAATTCTAATTGGAAACAAAAAAGAGATTAAAAAAATTATTCAAGACAATAATATTGACGATACTGGCTTTAAGATTGTCGATCCCGATAATTTTTCAGACTTGGAAAAATATATAAATGAACTTTATTTGATGCGACAAAGAAAAGGATTAACACTGACCGAAGCAAAAGAGTTAATTAAAAATAGAAATTATTTCGGCTCGATGATGGTTCATTTTAATGAAGCTGAAGGACTTATCTCGGGATTAACTTCGCATTATCCCGAAACAATTCGGCCCGCTTTGCAGATAATTAAATTAGCAAGTGATGTAAAAAAAGTTTGCGGGCTTTATATAGTGCTTGTAAAAAAACATGTTTACTTTTTTGCTGATACTACTGTGAATGTTGACCCAACTGCAGAAGACCTTGCAGAGATTGCAATTCAGACTGCAAATACTGTAAAACGTTTCGGTATCACTCCACGAATTGCGATGCTCTCATTCAGCAATTTTGGAAGTGCTGTAACTCCTCAATCTGAAAAAGTAAAGAGAGCAACTGAACTCGTGAAAAAAGCAAATCCCGAATTAATGATTGATGGCGAGATGCAAGCAGATACTGCAGTTGTTCCTGAAATACTCGCAGATGAATATCCATTTTCTCAACTAAAAGGTCGTGCAAATGTTTTAGTGTTTCCAAATCTTGAATCTGGAAATATTGCTTACAAACTTCTTGCAAGAATTGGTGGCGCAGATGTGATTGGCCCAATATTGATGGGACTTAGTAAACCTGCTCACGTATTGCAAAAAGGAGCTGATATAAATGATATAGTTAATATGGCTGCAATTGCAGTTGTAGAAATAAATGAAAAGTTGAAATAATGATCAGAACAAAATGCCGTCTAAAAAACGGCATTTTATTTTTTCGAATAAATTTTATTTCTTTTTTAGTTTTGCGGGTTTGTCAACAATCGGAAAAATGACCGACATAGTAGTTCCTTTTCCAACTTCACTTTCAACAAATATTTTTCCATTCAGTAACTCAACAAATCTTTTGGTAATAGTAAGTCCAAGTCCTGTTCCTTCGAAGTGTCTGCTGTAGCCCTCACTCACTTGTCTAAACTCATCAAAAATTACAGATAAGCTATCTTGTGGTATTCCAATTCCAGTATCAATTATTTTTATTTCGCAATATTTTTTTGATTCATAAATTATTTTGTCAACTTGAACGGTTATGCCTCCTTCATGAGTATATTTTATTGCATTATTAATAAGATTACTAATTATACTCGAAAATATTTTTTCATCAACAGCAATGTAACAATCGTTATTACTTATGACTAAGTCTAACTTAAGATTTTTAAGTTTTGCAGGAGCATAGAATAAATAAACTTCAGTTTTCAAAATATCATTAACGTGAAAATCATTTATCATTATTTCCATTTTGTTAGATTCTACACGGGCAAGATCGAGTATCATATTCAAGGTTGTTGATAATCGTTTCCCGCCGTCTAGAATTCGCAAAATCATATTTTTCTGAGAATCATGAATAACTTCTTCAGACAAAATTTCAGCATATCCGAGAATACCTATTAACGGAGTTCTTAATTCATGACTCATATTAGACAAGAAATTTGATTTTAAGCGATTCATCTCTTCCGCTTTTTCTTTGGCTATAAGAAGCTCTTCTTCATATTTTTTCGCTTTTGTAATGTCATCTTTTACTCCCACATAGTGAGTAATTTCGCCTCTGAGATTTTTTATTGATGAAATTGAAACTAATTCCCAAAACAATTCACCATTTTTCTTTTTGTTTAAAAGTTCTCCACTCCAATTTCCCCCAGCAGTAATTGTTTCCCAAAGTTCTTTATAGACTTGATCATTTTGAAACTCAGATTTTAATATGCTTGGTTTTCGTCCTATAACTTCATCAAGAGAATAACCTGTAACTTCTGTAAATGTTAAATTTACATACTCGATGAATCCATTTGGGTCTGTAATGACAACTGAAACAGGGCTCTCTTCAACCGCTCGAGAGAGTTGAGCAATTTTATCATATGTTCTTTTTTTCTCAAGTGTAATTGAAAGCTTATCGGCAAAATAACTTAATGTTTTTTCATCTTCTGTAGAATAAGAAACTCCTTCGTCATAAGATTGTACCGCGATGACCCCCTTTAAATTATCACCAATAGAAAATGGAACACCAAGCCACACGAATGACTGAGGGCCGATTAAATCGATCTTCTTTTCTTCTTCAAGTTTCTGAATCATTTGCTCATTCGCTAATAATGGTTTTTGAGAACGAACAACTAAACTAGTTAATCCATTTCCTAACTCTTCTGGAGGTGGTGGAGTATCAATTTCATCAACAAAATATGGGAATGAGACTAACTTTTTCGTAGAATCGTATATTGCAATGTAAAGATTTTTTGCTGGTAGTAAATCAGAGATAATATCATGAATAGATTTATAAAGATTTTGTTCACTCTGTTCAGTGTGAATCACTTCCGAAAGTTTCTGAATAGCGTTATCGAATAATTCTGATTTTTTTCTTGCAGAAATATTTTTTAGAGTTCCAAAAATTGCACTCCTACCATTGTATTCAATAACAGAGGCAGACATACTAACATAAATATCTCGTCTGTCTGGCTTTGATATCATTCTAAATTCATATTGACTTGAAATCTCATCACCACCCAACCTTTTAAAATGATTATTCGTAACCACCTCAAGATCTTTTGGAGAAACAAATTGGAAGAAGGATTTTCCGAGCACGTCTTCATTGCTGTATCCTAACTGAACCTGGACAGCTTTATTGACAAACACTACCTGAGTATCTTGAATGACAAAGACACAATCTTGCATACTCTCTATAAGCGTTCGATGTTTTTTTTCTGATTCAATTAATGAAGCTTCGGCTAATTTCTTAGAATTGATATCTTTGAAAATTGAGAGGAGAAAAATCTTTCCATCTTTCCCTTCAGTAAATGTAGTAGAAACTTCCACCCAGAGTTTCCGCCCATCCCATAGACTTAATAGTGTTTCATAGTTATCTTTTGTTGCTCTTGAATCAAAAAAATTGATGTATTGGATGAGAGAATTATTTTGTTTATAATCTTCATAAATTACACCGAAAGATTGTCCAAGTAAGTTTTCTTTCTCCATATTCACAAGTTTACAAAAAGCTTTATTAACTTCAATTAATTTTCCTGTTTCATCTGTTAATCTCATCGCATCAAAAGAATTTTCCCAAACAGACCTGAACTGATATTCATTCGAAATTAATTCTTCATTCATCTCTTTTCGATTTATCGCATTTGCAATTATCTGTCCAATTAGTTTGTATAAATGTGTGTCTTCTTCAGTCCAAAAAATTTCTTTGCTTGATGAACCAAAACCAATTATTCCAATTACGTTATCTCCAATAGCTAATGCAATATTTGTTAATGATTTTATTTGGAGGTTACTTAGTTCATTTGATAAAAATTCAAAATGAATCGATTTATAAGCATTTGAAATTTGGAAAGTAGAGACGTGAGATTTTTTAAATTTATTTAAGTCAATTCCTGACTGCTCTATATCAATTTCCGGCTTGATTTTATTGATTGAAGTTAACTCAGGTGAACACCATTCGTGAGATAGGATGAGTTTTTTCCCATCAGAAGAAATGAGAAAAATAAACCCTCTCTCAACCTTAGTTAACTTTACAGCAAATTCTAAAGTTCTTAATATAGTTTCATCTATTTCATTGAAAGGTAAATTAATAAAATCAGTTGATGTTCTACTGATGAATTCTATAAATTCATACCTATCGTTTAATAAAACTTTTGATTTTTCTAATTCAAGAGTAGCTTTCTTTTTCTTCAAATATAAAGAAGAAACGATTATTAAAAATATTAATACAATCGAAGCAAAAGCTATGAAAATATAAGTCATAGTTTTTGATTTTTTTAATAATGCCTCTCTATCTTCCTTTATTTGATCAAGTTCAAATAAAATTTTTAGTTCTTCATAATGTTGTTCAACATATTCCGTATGCCTTCTGTTATCGACACTATCAGCTAATAAATTATAATTATAAGCTTCTTGATAGTTTCCCGTCTTAACTTTAAGTGTTCCGAGAAAATTAAGAAAATTTCGAACAAGTCTAAGATTATGAATTGAATCAGCAAGTTCAAGTCCCTCATTTAAGAATTTTTCAGATTTTATAAAATCATTTTTTGCCAAATAAACTGAACCTAAATTCCCTAAAGTTATAGCAATTTCTTGCTTTGAGCCAGCGGTTCTTTTTATTTCTAATGATTCTAAAAAATATTTAAGAGCAGAATCATAATCTCCTTTTACTTCATGAATGACACCAATATTATTTAGTGCCCTTCCTAATAAAGCGCTATCATTCATTTCAATAGCTATTTTTCTAGCTTCATTAAAATAATGAAATGAGTAATTGTACATTTTTAACCTTAAGTAAGCTCTTCCTAAGTAGTTTAATGTTCGTTCTAACCTTCTTTTGTCATCAATTACTCTTAATTTTTTTTCTACCCCATGAAGTAGAACAATCGCTTTATTTATATCGCCTTTTTCATAATAAACTATTCCTATTCTTTTTTGAATACTAACGATAAGGGAATCGTTTTGCAGTTCATTAGCAATATTTTGAGAAGCTAGAAATAAACGCATGCTTTCTTGATAGTTTCCCTGAAGTAAATGTGCTTCAGCAAGCACATAATTAGCGAGTAAAGACCCCAGTTTATCATCAAGTTTATTAGCCAATCTCAATGCTTCGTGAGCGTAGATAAAAGTATTTTTAATATTTTTTCCAAGATTTTCATTTGCCAAATTATAGAGCAAATATATTCTTTCATTCTCGGGTGTATTAGAAATAGTTTGTTCGATTGATTGAACTTGAGCAATATGCATGGGTGGCAGCACTGCAAAGAAAAATAATGCAATAAATATAGTTGATCGGACTCTCATCATTACTAAAAACCTTAACAGTTAATTCGATTAATACCAAATAGAAATATAAATAATAATTCGATTCTTTTCTGGAAAAATCCCCAAAGAAATTTTTGTGTATAAAGAACAAAGTCTTAAATTGTTGTTAAGTAAAAACAAATATTAATTGAAAAGGGCAAAAATGGGTAAAGAGAGAAGGATTGTAATTACTGGAATGAGTGCACTAACACCAATTGGGTTGAGTGTTGAAGAATATTGGAACTCGATGATGAATTGTGTAAGTGGCGCAGCAAACATAACATACTTTGATACCTCAAGAGTAGAAACAAAATTCGCTTGTGAGTTAAAAGGTTTTGATCCAAATAATTACATCGATAAAAAAACTGCAAGAAGAGTTGATAAGTTTAATCAATATGCTCTTTCTGCTGCTGAGCTTGCATTGAGAGATGCGAATTTAGATCCTGAAAAGATGAGTATTGAGGATAAAGAAAAAACAGGTGTTATCGTTGGTTCTGGTATTGGAGGAATTCAGACATTTTATCAACAAGCAATTGTAAATCACACCCAAGGACCAGCAAAAATATCGCCATTTTTTATCCCGATGTTAATACCCGATATGGCTTGCGGACAAATTTCTATTCAATACGGATTCAAAGGACCAAATCATTGCGTCGTGTCAGCTTGTGCAACTGCTAATAGTAACATGATTGACGCATTCTTGATGATTAAGAATGGGTTAGCTGATATTATAATTTCAGGTGGAAGTGAAGCAAGTATTAGCGAGATAGGAATAGCGGGATTTAACTCAGCAAGAGCTTTGTCTTTAAGAAATGATTCGCCACAAACTGCATCAAGACCTTTCGACTCAACGAGAGATGGATTTGTTATGGGTGAAGGTGGGGCAATTTTAATTCTAGAAGAACTTGAACATGCTAAAACAAGAGGAGCAAAAATTTATGCTGAGTTCGTTGGTGTTGGAATGTCAGCAGACGCTTATCATATGACTGCACCAGATCCAGATGGAAGAGGAGCAAAACTTGCAATGCTACGAGCACTTGAATCTGCTAATCTGAAACCCGAAGATATCGATTATATTAATATGCACGGAACATCAACGGGACTTGGAGATATTGCAGAAACAAAATCGATAAAAAGTGTTTTCGGTGAACACGCTTACAAATTAAATCTCTCATCAACCAAGAGTATGACCGGACACTTACTTGGTGCAGCAGGTGGAGTTGAAGCAATAGCATCAATATTAGCGACAGTTCATGATATAATTCCGCCTACAATTAATTTTGTGAATGCTGATCCTGATTGTGATTTGAATTATACTTTTAATAAACCTCAGCCAAGAAAAGTTAATTATTCACTAAGCAACGCATTTGGATTCGGTGGACACAACACGACAGTAATTTTTAAGAAATATGAGAATTGATTTTTTGATAAACAAATAAATTCGTGCAACAGAAAATTAGAGTTTAGAAATTGTTCTGTTCGGAAATAAAATTAATCTAAAGTCTGGTTGATGAATCACGAAAAAAATCAAGAGATATTTTCTACCACAATCTGACTCAGAAAGCTCTTAGAGTCAGATTGTGAATAGAGATTTCATTATTAAATTTTTACTAACCTACTGCTCCCCAAAAAACAAAAACCATTTTATTGTGAATGTTTTTTTCTTTTTCCTTAAAAAATAAACTTAAACTTTATCCAGTTGGACCTATCATCTCTTCAGGTTTTACTTTCTTATCAAATTCTTCTGCCGTTAATAATTGTAATTCAACGGCTGCCTGTTTTAAGGTAGTATTTTCTTTGTGTGCTTTCTTTGCAACTTTCGCAGCATTGTCATAACCGATATGAGGATTCAAAGCTGTAACTAACATTAAAGAATTCTCAAGATGCTTTTTAATATTGATTTCATTGGCTACAATTCCCTCCACACAATTTTCAGAAAAACTTTCTGAAGCATCGGCTAATAGTTTTATTGATTGAAGCACATTGAAAGCAATCACGGGCATAAAAACATTCAGTTCAAAATTTCCACTTGCACCAGCAAAATTTACAGTTACATCATTTCCGAAAACTTGTGCACAGACCATCGTCATTGCTTCTGATTGTGTGGGATTAACTTTACCCGGCATAATTGAACTGCCCGGTTCATTTTCTGGCAAATTCAATTCTCCAATTCCACTGCGTGGACCAGAGCCAAGCCAACGAATATCGTTACTTATTTTCATCAATGATGCAGCTATCGTTTTTAACATTCCATGAATTTCTACGAGAGAATCTTTTCCCGCCATCGCTTCAAATTTATTTGGAGCAGTCTTAAATGGTAGGTTAGTTAGTTCAGAAATTTTTTCTGCAACTTTTACTGCGTAGTCTTTATGCGTGTTTAATCCCGTTCCAACTGCAGTTCCTCCGAGAGGAATTTGATACAATCTTTTTAATGAGTCTTCTAATCGTTCAAGTCCATTTGCCAATTGCTGTTCATAACCCGAAAACTCTTGTCCCAAAGTTAATGGAGTCGCATCCATCAAGTGAGTTCTTCCAATTTTAATTATGTGTGCAAATGAATTTGATTTTTCACCGAGCGCATTTTTTAATTTCGTTATCATTGGAATTAATCGATGATTAATTTCTTGAGCAGTAGCAATATGAATTGCAGTCGGGAACGCATCATTAGTAGATTGAGCTTTGTTCACATCATCATTTGGATGAATGGGCTTTTTACTTCCAAGAATTCCTCCCGCAATTTCAATTGCACGATTAGAAATAACTTCGTTCACATTCATGTTTGTTTGTGTGCCACTTCCGGTTTGCCAAACTACAAGCGGAAAGTGTGAATCAAGCTTGCCTGCAATCACTTCATCAGCAGCTTGAATAATTAAATCTCTTTTATCAGCAGAAAGAATTCCTAATTCGCAATTAACAATAGCAGCTGCTTTTTTTACTATCCCCATCGCTCTAATAAATTCAGTTGGAAATCTTTCGCCTCCAATCTTAAAATTCATTAATGATCTGGCAGTCTGAGCACCAAAATATTTATCTGATGGAACATTAATTTCGCCCATACTGTCTGTTTCAATTCTGAAATTCATGAAAACTCCTTTTTTTAATTAAACAAAATTATAATAATTGGTTTCTTGAAAAAATTATTGAAAGAAAAATTTTTATTTTTATCTCATAAAAGCGACGAATGAAAAGAAAAAAGAACAAAATAATTGAGTAAATAAAATACTCAAAGAGGATTGCGATTAATTGGAATTATTAAGCCGTATAGCTATTTTTATTGGTTAAAGAAATTAATCTTATTATTTACAAATGGAAAAGTAATATTGATGTTAGAAAAACAACGAACTATAAGAAAATCTGTGAGTTTAACTGGTGTTGGATTGCATACAGGCACGACCTGTACATTAACTTTTGCTCCTGCTCCTGAAAATCATGGAATAAAATTTATAAGAACTGACCTTGGTGGCAATCCTGAAATACCAGCTATTTGTGATTATGTAGTAGATATTTCGAGAGGAACAACACTTGCTATTGGCGAAGCTAAAGTTCATACGGTTGAGCATGTTTTGGCTGCAGCTTATGGATTGCAAATAGATAATTTAAGAATTGAGCTTAATGGAATTGAGCCTCCAGTTGGTGATGGAAGCTCTCTGCTTTTTGTAGAGGCACTGCTCAAGGCTGAATTAGTTGAGCAGGATGAACCAAAAGATTATTTGATAATTGATGAAACTGTAATGTATCACGATGAAGAAAAACAGATTGATATCGTCGCACTTCCACTTGATGGATACAGAATAAGCGTAATGGTTGATTATCAAAATCCCGCTCTCGGTAGCCAACACACAGGTTTGTTTGATTTGGAAAAAGAATTCGTTAGTGAGTATGCGTCATCTCGGACTTTTTGTTTTTTAAGTGAAGTGGAGCAACTCTCTAAACTTGGATTAATAAAGGGCGGCGACATTGACAATGCAATTGTTATCGTCGATAAACAAATGACAGAAGAGGAACTTCAAGTTCTAAGTTCAAATATTGGTATTACGCAAAAAGTTACTTTAGGCAATAATGGAATTTTAAATAACAAAGAACTTCGATTTAAGAATGAACCTGCGAGACATAAACTACTTGATCTTATTGGTGATTTAGCACTTATCGGAATTCCTTTTAAAGCTCAAATACTTGCTGCTCGTCCGGGACATAAAGCGAATGTCGAGTTTGCAAAGATGATTCGGAAATTATATCAAAAGAAAAAATTAATTAGAAAATATCAGCACGTAAAAAAAGAGGGAGTTATTTTTGATGTAAACGCAATTCAAAAAATTCTTCCACACAGATATCCATTCTTAATGCTGGATAAAATTATTGCGATTGATATCGACAAAAGAGTTACAGGAGTAAAATCAGTTTCAATTGATGAACCATTTTTTCAGGGACACTTTCCAGGGCAACCAATAATGCCGGGCGTTTTAATTATTGAAGCAATGGCGCAAACAGGTGGTCTCTTATTGTTGAACTCAATTCCAAATCCTGAAACAAAGCTCGTTTATTTTATGCAAATCAATAATGCAAAATTTAGAAAACCTGTAGTCCCGGGTGACCAATTAGTTATGGAAGTAGAATTAATAAATAAAAAAACAAAAGTAGTTTCAATGCACGGCAAAGCTTATGTTAATGACCAGTTAGTTGCAGAAGCTGATTTTACCGCTGCTATTGTAGATAGGGAAAATAGTTTATGACAAATGTGCATCCGTCAGCTATTGTTAGTTCAAAAGCTCAAATAGGAAATAATGTAACGATTTCTCCTTTAGCAATAATTCAAGATGATGTGCAAATTGGAGACGACTGCTTCATTGGTCCAAACGCTGTTATTTATGATGGAGCAAGATTGGGTAAGAATATAAAAGTTTATCAATCCGCTTCTGTTGCTCACGTGCCGCAAGACTTAAAATTTAAGAATGAGCCGAGTCTCTGTTTTATTGGCGACAACACAACGATTCATGAATTTACTACGATTCATAGAGGAACAATTGAAACAGGTTTTACAAGAATTGGAAACAATGTTTTATTGATGGCTTATACTCACGTTGCTCACGATTGTATCATCGGCAACAATTGTATTCTTGCAAATGTTGTGCAGCTCGGAGGTCACACTCATATCGAAGATTGGGTTATTATTGGCGGTGCATCTGTGGTTCATCAATTTTCAAAAGTTGGAAGACACTGCATGATTGGTGGCGGATATAGAGTTGTGCAAGACGTTCCACCATATGTGTTGGTTGCGGGCGAGCCCTTGAAATATGAAGGCTTAAATGTTATTGGATTGAGAAGAAGAGGATTTAAGACAGAGCAAGTTGAAACTATTAAGAAAATTTATTCCTACATCTATTCAAAAAATTATAATATTAGTCAGGCAAAAGAAAAAATTCGTGAAGAGTTTGGAGAGAATGAATTTGCTGTTGAGATAATTGGATTTATTGAAAAATGTAAAAGAGGTTTAAGCGGTAAGTGAATTGGTTTTTTATAAATTCGGGAGCTATGACCGGGCAAGAGAATATGGATTTCGATATTCAACTTGCGAAAAATTGTAAAGATGGAGAGACCTATTTCCGCCTTTATCGATGGGCTCCTTATTGCATCTCTATTGGTGCTAATCAATCACACGAATTAATAAATGCAGAAAAAATAATTCACGATAATATTGATTTAGTTACTCGTCCAACTGGTGGCCGTGCAATTTTACATTCAGAAGAGTTGACATACTCTGTTGTAATGAAAACAGATTCAGTTGCAACTCCACAAAAAATTTATAAAGAAATTAATAATGCACTTCTTTCTGGTCTGGGAATTTATGATTCAAAACTTGCTAATGCTGACCTCGAAAAGAACCAACCTGATTTTTTAAAAATTTATCAGAATGAAAATCCTTTTGCTTGTTTCTCAACATCTGCAAAAAGTGAGATTAAGTATTCAAGTAAAAAATTAATTGGTAGTGCACAGCGAAAACTTGGCAATACTGTTTTGCAACATGGCTCAATATTATGTGGGTCGTATCATCATAACATTGTAAATTATTTAAATATTTCGAGTAGCGAAAAATTTTCTCTCGCAGAAGAGTTGATGGAAAAGACAATAGAGATTGAAAGCATCTTGAAAACTTCTGTCGATTATTCTAAATTAATTATTTCTCTCAAGTCGGGTTTCGAAAAATATTTTGAAACAAAATTTTATGATTTAAACATTGAAAATAAAAAAGAGTTAGTATGAGTTCATCATCAGGTCAATTTAGAAAAGTTACTACAAAAACCTTCATGTTAATGAAAGAAAAAGGTATTAAAATTTCTGCGCTAACGTCGTATGATTTTTTAACATCTAAATTACTCGATCAAGCGGGCATTGATTTAATATTGGTTGGCGATTCACTCGGAAATGTTTTTCAAGGAAACGAAACAACTCTTCCTGTTACGATGGATGAAATGATTTATCACACAAAAGCTGTTACTCGTGGAGTTGCACGTGCTATGGTTATTGTCGATATGCCATTTATGTCTTATCAATTAAGCACCGATGAAGCCTTTAGAAATGCGGGTCGCATAATGAAAGAGACCGCAGCCGGTGGAGTAAAACTCGAAGGTGGAAAAAGAATCGCAGACGCAGTGAAGAAAATTACTGACGCTGGAATTCCTGTGATGGGACATATCGGATTAATGCCTCAAAGCATTCATCAATACGGAAGTTATAAAGAGCGAGGAACCACTCAAGAAGAAGCCGATGAAATTTTGAGCGACGCCTTGATACTTGAACAATCTGGAGCATTTTCTTTAGTGATTGAAAAAGTTCCTTCTCTGCTTGCTAAAAAAGTTTCTGAAGCCGTTAAGATTCCAACCATCGGAATTGGTGCAGGTCAAAATTGTGATGGACAAATTTTAGTTAGCAGCGATATGCTTGGATTAAACATCGAATTTAAGCCACGATTTGTGCGCCATTATCTTAATCTCGCTAAAGATATTGATAATGCTGTGCGGAAATTTATTGTAGATGTAAAAAAGCAAGACTTTCCTTCGGAAAAAGAAAGTTACTGATTTTAAATTTTCCTCCTCTTAAATTCAATCTATGAAGAAATTGTTTTTTTTATCGTTAGTTTTTTTTTATAGCACTTTTTTGTTTCCCGCAGAAATAAATTTCAAAGAGCTGTTTCCAAAAACACCTTTCAATGGAATCGCCAATGATGGTAATTCTATTTGGTTCTCATCTTATGGAAAAGGAATTTTTCAATACTTAAAAGATGAAGATCGATGGATTATCTACTCGACAGAAAATAAAAATATCGATTCGGATTTTTTTTATTGCATCGCAGCGAGTGATGATTTCGTCTGGGCTGGTACAAGCGATGGGCTCTTGATTTATGATAGAAAACGTAAACAATGGAAGCGAAGAAAATTTGCTGAAGGTGGAGAATTTGGAAATTGGATTCGTTCGCTGGCTTATGACAAACATCAAAATAAATTGTATATCGGTCGATTCATTAATCTAACTGTCTTGGATGTAGCGCGACAAAGATTTGACGATTTTAATCTAACAGTAAATAATGATTTAAAAACTAACAACATAAAAACAATTGAAATTGAAAATGAAAATTTTATTTGGTTCGGTACAGAAGCTGGAGTTTTTAGATATGATAAATCAAAAAGTTTAGATGATAATACTTCACTCGAGTTTTACAACAACAGAAGAAATTCTTTTCGTGCAGAAGGAGACGCAGTATCTGTATCTGCAATTGAATTTGAAAAAAAATTCATCTGGTTTGGCACTGATGAATTTATCACTCCCGAAAGACCAAAATTTAATGTAGGCGGAATTTATCGCTACAACCGAAGAGCGACTTGGCAAAAATTTGATGCTGAAAATGGTTTAGGTGCAAATGGTGTTTATGCGTTGGAGCTTTCTGGAAACTACATTTGGGCAGCTTTGTATCAGTTCGATAAGAAGAATAAAAAAGAAGTCGGCAAAGGCTTGGTGCTTATCGATAGAAGAGATGGAAAAGTTTTAGAAGTTAATCCAGATAAGATTCGACTGGCTTCTAACACAATAACAGCATTAAAATTTGACGGAGTTAAAATGTGGATTGCAACTGATAACGGACTTTGGCAAGTTGCTATTACAAATCCGTTTGCACAATTTGTCCCAAGAAATACACATAATTAATCTCTACTTTATTATTAATTTTTAAACAAAAATATTTTTTAAAATGATAAACATTCCTAAAGCTCGATTACTTGAATTAAAGAAAAAATTCAAAAATAAAAAAATTGCAGTCATAGGCGATATGATGCTCGATTGTTATTTCTGGGGCGAAGTAAAACGCATCTCACCTGAAGCTCCCGTTCCGATTGTAGAAATTGATAATGAGTTTTATAGATTTGGTGGCGCTGCTAACGTTGCATACAATATTATCAAGCTCGGAGGTGTGCCGATTCCAATTGGTGTTATTGGGGATGACTCTTTCGGTAGAATTTTTTCTTCATTGATTGAAGACGCAAAAATAATTTCCAGTGGCTTGTTAGTTGACCCATCAAGACCAACTACAACGAAGTCAAGAGTAATTTCAGACAATCAACAAATAGTAAGAATTGACAGAGAAAAAAAAGATTATCTCACTAAGGAAACTCAAACTAGATTATTGAACTATATCGAAAAAATAATTGATGAAGTTGATGGAATCATTTTACAAGACTACAACAAAGGTGTCCTAACTCCACAAATAATTCAGAAAGTAATTTCACTAGGGAATAAGAGGAAAATTCTAATTACAGTAGATCCGAAGTTCAATAATTTTTTCAAGTATAAAAATGTTACAGTATTTAAACCGAACAGAAAAGAAGCATCTGATGCACTTGGAATGAAAATTAAATCTCAAGCTGAAATTGAGTTGGCAGGAAAAAAATTATTGAGTAAGCTAAATTCAAAATTTGTCTTAATGACACTTGGCGAAGAAGGAATTGCAGTCTTTGAAAAAGGGAAAAAAGAAAAGACGATGCCTACTAAGGCGAGTAAAGTGGCTGATGTATCAGGCGCTGGCGACACTGTAATATCAACATTAACAATGGCTCTCGCCTCAGATGCAAATATTTATGAAGCGTGTTTCCTCGCTAATTATGCGGGCGGAATTGTGTGTGAAGAAGCTGGAATTGTTCCAATTGAAATCGATAATTTGTTCAATACTATTTTGAAAGATGGAAAATGAGAAGTTATTTCGAGTTGAGTGAAATAATAAAAATTAGAAAAACACTTAAAGATGAAAACAGAAAAGTAGTTTTTACAAATGGATGTTTTGATCTGATTCATGCTGGTCACGTTGACTATCTCGCAAAAGCAAAAGCGTGCGGCGATATTCTTATTGTTGCTTTGAATACAGACAATTCAATGAGAAGAATTAAGGGAGAAAAACGCCCCTTAGTTAATCAAGACGAAAGAGCGTTTGTAATGTCGAACTTAAAGCCCGTAGATTTTGTTGTACTATTTGATGAAGATACTCCTGCCGAAATTATTAAAGCAATAATTCCTGATGTTCTGATTAAAGGTGGCGACTGGTCAATAGAAAATATTGTTGGTCGCGAAATAGTTGAATCGAACGGAGGAGAAGTAAAATCAATAGAATTTGTTTCTCAACAATCGACATCAAAAATAATACAAACAATTTTAGATCGTTACGGAAGTGATTAACAAAAAAAAAATAGAAGAGAAATTTGAGAAACTTGAAGAAAAAATAGGATCTCAAATTAATCATCTCGATAAAGAAATTGACAAAATAAGAAGAAGTCTTTTCCACAAAGTTGTCAATGTCTTTCTCGCTTTTTTTATTTTAATTTTTCTCCTCTCTCTCATTCTTTTCGGAATTTCTCAAACTTCTACATTCAGAGAATTTTTACGAGAAAATATTATTGCAATTGTAAACGAAGAGATTAATGGAACATTAGCGATTGAAAAAATTGAAGGAACAATTTTTACTTCATTGCTAATAAAAAATGCAAGTCTAAGTGATAAAACAGATAAAATAATTTCATTTGAAAACTTAAAAATTAAATTGTCTCCGTTGCAAATATTTTTAGGAAAAATTTATGTCCGAAATATTGAATTAGAAAATGTCGATATAAATTTTTATAAAGACTCACTCGGGCAATTAAACATTTCAAAAATTTTTCCTCCAGCAGAAAAAGTTGATACAACCAAAAGTGAATTTCCCTTTGTAATTCAAGTCGTTGACCTAAAACTTAAAAATATTAATTTTCTTTTGCAAAGCGACGAGAACAAAGGCAGCAATAGAGATTATGAAGTTTTGAACTTAAATGATTTACGTATCAATAACTTATTTCTTTCGCTTGGGGCATATGCAGACATTACCAATAATATCTATGAATTAGCGATTGATGATTTTTCATTCTTAATGAATTTGAAAAATTTTCAGTTCAGTTACTTCCAAACATATCTTCGAGTTGATGAAAATAAAATTGAAATTGATAATTTTAATTTGCTGACGAATAATTCCAATATCAATCTGAACGCTACTATTACTGACTTAAATCTCTTTGGCGAACTTAACGAAGAAGCACTCGGGAAAAGTAAAATTAATTTTATTCTGAATGCTGAGAATTTTGATTTCAAAGACCTCAATTCTTTTTTTACTTCTACTAATGTTCTAAAAGGAAATTTTAGTACAAAATTTTCGGCAAGTGGAAGTTTTAACGAGCTTGATATTAATCAATTAGATATTAAGTTGAACAACTCCAACATAAATACAACGGGCAAAATTTTTAATCTCACTCATCCAACAGATTTATATATTAGTTCAAAAATTACAAATTCAAAAATTTACTATAATGATGTAAAAAATCTTTTTCAAAGTTTGGCTCTTCCTGACTTTCCTAACTTAGATTTTATTCAGTTCGATACTTTGAGCTATGAAGGGCAGCCAACAAAATTCACTGTTAATCTGGCTTCAACTATCGAAAACGGAAAATTGAATGCTGTTGCTGACTTTGATATGACTAAAGGAGAGATGGTTTATGATATTGACGTCTTCACACGTGCATTAAACTTAAACTCAATAATTGAAATTCCTTCTTCGCTTAACCTTGCCTTAAATGTGAAGGGACGCGGAACAAGTGTTGATAAAATTAATGCTGATTTATCAACCAAAATTGAAAATTCAAATTTTAATAACATCAACATTAAAAGTTTGGAGTTGTTAGGAAGTTTTAAAAATAAAATTTTACTCTCAAGCATAATTGGTTCAACAGGAAATGATTCAATTGATATTTCAGCAAAAATAAATTTTGAGGATCCTAATTCCCCTATCTATCAATTGAATTCGTCTTTTCGAAATATTCAATTCGCTAAATTTGGATTGGAAGCAGAAAACTTCAAGAGTAATTTAAATTTTAATTTCTCCGCAGTTGGAAAAAACTTTGAACTCGATAAACTTAATTCAGAAATTTATCTGGATATTTTCGACTCACGCATAAACGATTCAATAATTAATAATCAGAACATTAAACTCATTGTCGCTTCGAATGATTTAGGTAAGTCAGTACAGTTTAAGAGTGAAGTAATTGATCTGAACATTGATGGAAATTTTTCTTACGTAAGTTTAATAAATTTTGTTCAGGGTGAAATTGCTGGAATATCAAAGACGTTCATAAAAAAAGCGGATCAATTAATTCCAAGTTTAAATTTAACTATTAATGAAAAAGTAATTCAGAGTTCGCGAAAAATATCTGAAGAAAAATTTAACCCATTTAATGTCAACTTTAATCTTGTGTTTAAGGATCTAAAACCAGTGATTCAATTTATCCCCAATATTGATGCTACTGTCGAAGGGAAATTAGTAGGAAAAATTGAAAATCGAAATAACGAGACGATATTTGATATTGAAGCAAATTTTGATTTCTTAAAATTTAGTCAACTCGATGTAGGATATTTTGCGACTGATTCAAAAATAAAATTTTCCTTAATCTATCCAAGTCAAAATTATGCAATCGAAAATATTAATCTCAATTCAGAAATTAATATCAATCGACTCTACGCTGGGACTGATGTCGAAAAAATTAATACTAAAATAAAAATTGACGAAGGAAAACTCAGTCTCACATCGTCAGCAGGCTTGAGTAATATTGTTACTGCAGCTTTCGATTTGAATTCTAATCTAAGCTCAAATGTATTAGAAATAAATTTTGATAAACTAAAAGTTGCTTACAAAGATTATGAGTTTGAAAATCGTAATGGAATAAAAATTTCTTATCTAAAACAAAAACTTCTAATAGAAAATTTTAATCTATTTCGGAATGATTCGGAGATTTCAATCAATGGAATTTTTTCACAATACGGGAATCAAGATTTAGTACTGGAATTAAAAAAGATAAAAGGATTTGAAGTTGGATTTGAAGTTCTCGAACTTAGTCCTGATAATATTATTGATGGGGACTTAAATGTAACAGCAAAAATTACCGGGCTGCTGAACGACCCACAATTTTCGGTATTATTAACAGCCGATAATATCGCATATCAAAATAAAAAATTTGGTTCTTTGAAGTCTGAAATCAATTACAAACAAAAGAGATTAATTTCAAATATTGTTTTTCTCGAAGACTTGGAATCAAAAAATGAGCGACTAAAAATTTATGGAAATATTCCAATTAATTTCGGTCTAAATGTTTCTGGCAATAGATTGGTCAACGGTGAAAAAGTAGATATCACAATACTGGCTGATCAATTCGATCTTTCTGCTATGGGAAATGTTTTTCCTTTTGTTGATGAGTTGCGAGGAATTTTAAATTCCAATATTTCAATATCAGGAAACATTGGTGAAAAAATAGTACGAACTGGAAGCTTAAATATTCGTGAAGCATCATTTTTGCTTGAGCAAAATAATTTAAATTACAACGCTGGCTTAGTCTTGCGGCTCGATGATAATCATATTTTCGTTGATAGTTTTGTAGTTAAAAATTTGGGTGGTGTAAAAAATGTTGGTTCATTAAGAGGAAGTGGAAAATTAGAGTTCGATGATTTTAATCTTATATCTACGCAGTTTTTGGTGAATGGCGATTTGACATTATTGTCTGAAGAGTCGCGTGAAAAAAGTCCAACGGTTTTTGGTGATCTTTTCATCGCTACAAAGGGAGATATTATTTTTGCGTCCAATCGCGAACGCTCATACTTAAGAGTTCCAATTTTAGTTCGTGAAGCTCGGCTAACTTTTCCTGCATTAGAAACTTCATTTGCAGGTGATCAAGAAAATTTTGTTTACAGATTTGTTACTGAAATTCAGGAAATATCCAAACGTGAACTTGAAATACAAGAGCTTATTTCGAAGTCAATTGAAAAAGATGAAGAAGAAAAATTAGTGCGTCCAAGAGCCTCGACTCTTGATTACGATATTTCTGTTGATGTTGATGAAGAAGCATCATTTACATATATCCTCTCTAAGGAAGCAAACTTAAGATTGAACGCAATTCTAAAGGGTGATCTTCGGTTCGAAAGTTCCAGTGGCATTCAAAATATTCAAGGAGAATTAATTCTTTTAGAAGGCTCGAATCTCGAATTTATTAAAACATTAACTGCAATGGGTTCGCTTAAATTTGAGAGCGATGTTACTAATCCTTATCTTGATATTACTGCAACATATAAAAATTATTATCTCACTGACACACTCTTAAATCGTGAAGAAGAAGTTGCGGTTAAAATAAGACTTGTTGGACCATTGCAAGAATTAGGAAAAAACTTTACTCAGATGGATGATAATATTGCTGTCTATAAAGGAGCAGAAGCTATCGCCAATAATCAGCCAAGCGAAGAGTATGATAAGTCCGATGCTGTTTGGTTTATCTTAACAGGAAAATTTAAAAAAGATTTAACAGCTCAAGATCAATCTGCAGCAGTAGGTGAGTTGAGTGCATTCTCAGGCACAGCTACATCACTTGCGGGAACAATGATTGGAGGATTCTTAAATCAGTATTTAGGAAATATAGTTAGGAATGTTGAGATACGTGCTGCCGGGGCTCAAACAAAATTTAATCTTTCAGGTAACATTAGAAATTTTAGATATAACATTGGCGGCTCAACTTCTGTTTTCCAAGATTTGTCAACCGCAAATATTCGTGTTGAATATCCGATTATTAGTAATTTTATTATTAGATTAGAAAGAAAAGAATCTTTCAGTGGAGCAACTTATCCCACTGAAATGATAAATGAACTTGCACTTAAATATAGAATTGAGTTTTAATGAAAAAAGAAATTTTAGCATACTTTAATAAAAACACTGATGGAATAAAATCAAGAGATCTTGCAAAAAAATTACACCTAACAAATGATTTCGAATTTCATTCGCTAAAAGCTACGCTTCATAATCTTTGTGCAGAAGGTTTTCTTATTCGCGAAGGAAAAAGATATCGAGTTAATTTGGGAATTGTTCCGAAAACAATCACAGGCAAACTTGAAATAAATAGAGCAGGTTATGGATTTGTTTCTTGGGAAGATAAAAAATTAAAAGATATTTTTATCGCTGAACGGAACTTGGGAACTGCGTTCACGGGCGATACTGTTGAAGTTTCTCTTTTCGCTAAACAAAAAGGGAAAGGAAAAAATTTTGAAGGAGAAGTTGTTAGAATAATTAGTAGAAAGTGGAAAGAGCTTGCGGGCACTTTACAAAAATCGGATTCACTTTATTTTGTTATTCCTTCTTCACCTGAAATTCATAAAGATATTTATGTCTCGTCAAAAAACTTGAATGGAGCAAAAGAAGGCGACAGAGTAATTGTTGGTGAACTGATTTGGCTTAGTCCAAAATTAAATCCCGAAGGAAAAATTCAGAAAGTAATTGATAAAACAAAACTCTTCGAGTCTGAATTAATTACGATAGCTTCTGAATTTAATCTGCCGCACAAATTCTCCTCTAAAACAATTAGTGAAGCAAAAAAAATTACTGAAGAGATTGATGAAAATGAGATTCAAAAACGAATCGACTTCCGTTCAATAACCACAATAACTATTGATCCCGAAGATGCAAAAGATTTTGACGACGCTCTCTCTTTTGAAGAACTTGAAAATGGAAATTATAGAATCGGAATACACATTGCTGATGTTAGCCATTATGTTAAGCACAATTCGGCACTCGATAAGGAAGCAGTTGAAAGAGGAAATAGCGTTTATTTAGTTGGACAAGTTATTCCAATGTTGCCCGAAAATTTATCGAACAATATTTGCTCTCTCGTCCCATATAAAGATAGACTTACCTATTCAGTGATAATTGAGATTACAAAAAAAGGAAAAATTGTTGATCAAAATATTTCTAAAACAATAATTAATTCTAATCGAAGATTTTCATACGAAGAAGTGCAAAAAATTATTGAAACAGGCGAAGGAGATTTTTCTAAAGAAATTTTGATACTAAATAAATTAGCAATACTTCTAAGAAGCAAGAGAATGAAAGAGGGAAGCATTAATTTCTTTAGTGTTGAAGTGAAATTTGTCTTGGACTCAAATGGAAAACCAATAGAAATTATTCGAAAAGAATCTTTAGAAAGTAATAATTTGATTGAAGAATATATGTTGCTTGCCAATCAAATTGTTGCTCAACGAATTGGAAAAGTGAGAAAGAAAAGTGACGTGAAGCCATTTGTTTATAGGATTCATGACTTCCCCGACAAAGATAAAATTGCGGAATTTTCTAGATTCGTAAAAACACTCGGTTACAATTATTCGGTTGAAGACTCACTTGACCCAAGAAAATTAAATCAATTGATGGAGAGTGTAAAAGGAAAAGAAGAAGAAGATGTTGTAAACGAACTTGCGATTCGTTCAATGGCGAAAGCTATCTACTCTCATCAAAACATTGGGCACTATGGACTTGGATTTAAGTACTATACACATTTTACGTCACCAATAAGACGTTACGCTGATCTATTAGTTCATCGAATGTTGTTCGATTACTTAAATTCAAAACAACCCAAATATTCAACTGAATCGCTTGAACAATTATCTGAACATATCTCCTTCTGTGAAAAAAATGCAGTTGATGCTGAAAGATTTTCTGTAAAACAAAAAAGAATTGAGTATCTTCAAAATCACTTGGGAGATGAGTTTGATGCGATTATATCAGGTGTTATGCACTTCGGAATTTTTGTAAAAATAAGAGATATACTTGCTGAAGGTTTAATTCACGTGCGAAGTTTAGAGAATGATTTTTATGTTTTTGATGAAAAAAAATATGCGTTAATTGGAAGAGCGACAAAAAAATCGTTTCGACTTGGAGATAAATTGAGAGTTAAACTTGTTAGAATTGATGAAGAAAAAAATGAAGTCGATTTCATTGTGTCTAATTAAAAAAAATTGGTGTAAGAAATGAAAAAATATATTTTAATAATAATCGCTCTAATTATTTCATCGCCTCAATCCGTGTTTAGTCAATTTGGTCAGAACAAATTACAGTATAAAACATTTGAATGGTACTTTATTCAGACGAAACATTTTGATATCTATTTCACTGAAGACGGCGGAAAGATTGCCGAGTTTACTGCTCGTGCTGCAGAGTCTGCATTAAAGCAAATTCAAAGTGTAATAAATTATCAAATAAATAATCGCGTTACAATAATTCTTTACGACTCACAAAATGATTTTCAAGAAACAAATGTAACTGATGAATACTTGAGCGAAGGAGTTGGCGGCTTCACTGAATTATTTAAGAATAGAGTAGTGGTTCCTTTCACAGGCTCATACAAAGCATTTAGACACGTGCTTCATCATGAATTAGTCCACGCAGTCGTCAACGATATGTTCTATGGTGGCTCACTTCAAAATGTTATTGCAAATAATATTTCAATCAGAATTCCACTCTGGTTTAACGAAGGATTAGCAGAATATCTTTCATTAGGTTGGGAAACTAACACAGATATGTTTATTCGCGATGCAGCTACGAGTGGATACTTACCCGATATACAAAATCTTGATGGGTATGTTGCGTATCGAGGCGGACAAGCAGTCTTTTATTACATCGCAAGAAAATATGGTGAAGAAAAAATTGGCGAAATTGTAAACAAGGTAAAATCTAAAGGTGGAGTAGAGGAAGGTATTAAAGCGTCAATTGGGCTTACGCTCGAAGAACTTAATGAACGATGGAAAAAACAAATTAAAAGAGATTTTTGGCCTGACATTACTACACGTAAAGATCCGGATGAATTTTCAAAAAGACTTACTGACCATCGAAAAGATGGAGGTTTTTTTAATACGAGTCCCGCCCTTTCTCCACAAGGCGATAAGCTCGCATTCATTTCTAATAGAGATATTTTTTTCGATGTCTTTTTGATGAATGTCTCCGACGGAAAAATTATAAAAAAATTAGTAAGAGGAAATAGAACTGCAGACTTTGAAGAATTAAATATTTTAACTCCCGGACTCACTTGGTCTCCCGATGGAAAAAAATTAGCTCTCTCTGCAAAAAGTGGTGGCTCCGATGTAATCTATATTATTGATGTCGAGACTGAAGATATTGAAATTCTTTCTCTCCGCTTCTATGGAATCACTTCTGTCAACTGGTCGCCCGACAATAAATATTTAACTTTCGCGGGACAGAATGCATTTCAATCAGATATTTTTACTTACAATTTTGAAACAAAAGCGATAACAAATTTAACGAATGATATTTTTTCTGACAGCGATCCGAGTTGGGCTCCAGATATGTCGAAAATATTTTTCTCTTCAGATAGAGATTCAGTAATTGATTCAAAATCTCTCCCAATTAATTTTAATATTTATGACCACAACTATTTTCAAAAAGATATTTATACTGTAAACATCGGTGATAAAAAAATTACAAGAATAACCGCGTTGCCAATGAGTGATGAAGGCTCTATTGTTGTTCTTGCTGATGGTAAAGAGATTCTGTTCACTTCAGACTTGAGTGGAATCAGTAACATCTATAGAAAAAGAGTTCATCTAACTGAAAAAGATACACTTAGTTCTATTGCAGATCTGCCACAAATTCCAATCACAAATTCATTGAATGGATTGCATCAAATTACAATTTCAAGTGATGGAAAAAAATTAGCATTCTCATCAATGTATCAAGCCGCGTATAATCTTTTTGTATTGAATAATCCACTTGAGACTGACTTAAATTTAACGAGCTTGCCACTAACTCTTTTTTTCACCGAACTTCTTCAACTAAGATATCCGAAAGAAGATACAACCGATGCAACAAAGAAAAAATTAGAAGCAGAAGCTCTCTTAGATGAAGGAGAACAAACTAAAGCGCTTGAGTTTTTTACTGGAACTTTTTTAGATACAGAAGCTAAAGTTGATACTGTAGATAATGATTTTAGTAATTTTGTTTTTGGACAAAATGATTATTTAAAATTTGATTCGTTAAAAAACGTGAATAATCAAAAATTTGATCTCGTTGATAATTTAGATGACGAAGGAAATTTTAGATTGAATAGATACAAAATTACTTTCTCTCCTGATATTGTTTATGCAAATGCGGGCTACAGTACAATATTTGGTTTGCTTGGAACAACAGTAATTTCATTTAGTGATGTGCTTGGCAACCATAGAATCATTGGTCAAACTAGTCTTCAAATAGATTTAAAAAATAGTGACTATGGAGTTGCATATTATTATTTACCTCAACGAATGGATCTTGGGTTTGAAGCATTTCACACAGCACGCTTTGTTTTTTTGAATCGTTTCGGATTCGCAAATCTCTATCGATTTAGAAATTATGGATTCGTAAGTTCAATTAGTAATCCGCTAAATCGATTTTATAGAATTGATGGAGCACTAAGTTTACTAAATGTAACGAAAGATAATTTAGATGACCCACGCGAAAAATCAGAAGAGGCGACATATTTAATTACAAGTGCAAGTTTCATTCACGATAATACAATCTTCGGTTATACCGCACCAATAGAGGGCACGCGCTATCGTCTCGATTTTCTTGCTAATCCATTTGTTCAAGCAAAAAAATATGGCTTCTATACTTTCTTAGCTGACTATCGTTCTTATTTAAGATTTTGGTATGACTATTCTTTTGCATATCGATTCACTGCAGGATATTCGTGGGGAAATAATCCGCAACGTTTTTTCTTAGGAGGAATTGACAATTGGATAAACAGAAAATTTGCAACAGGCGATATTCCCATTGAATCGCCATCTGATTTTGCATTTCTTTCCACTGTTCTACCTTTGCGTGGTTTTAATTATGCAGAACAAATCGGAAGCAAATATTCGCTTATGAATTTAGAACTCCGTTTTCCTTTAATAAGATATTTGTTGACGGGAGCATTGCCAATATTATTTAGAAATGTGCAAGGCGTTGCCTTTGTTGATGCTGGTGCAGCTTGGAATGATAATAAAAAATTAAGATTGTTCTCTCAAAATGCGCTGGGAAATTCTGTCTCGGAAGATTTGTTAATGGGAACAGGTGTTGGTGCAAGATTATTTTTTCTCTATTTCTTGTTACGATTTGATGTTGCTTGGGCTTATAACTTTGATACTTTTTCTAAACCGGTTTTTTATTTTTCAATCGGTGCAGATTTTTAGTTTTATTAAAAATATTTAATTTGGATTATCTCGTCAAGGAAATTGAAATTTTTTTCTATAACTTTGACTTTCAAAATTTTACTTTTAGGCAGAGTCAGTGTATAAATCATCTGTTTCAATTTTACTTTTACTATTATTAGTTTTACCCGGTTGTTTGAACTACGAACAAGAGGTTAGTCTCTATCCCGATGGTTCAGGTGATATGAAAATAAAATATTGGATGGAGTTTACAAATAGAGATAATATTGAACTCCTTTCAAAAGTTGGAATATTTAATTCCGATTCAATCCGAAGTCAGTTCACTCATGAAGATGTAAGAATAAAAGATATTGTCGTAGTTACTGACACAGTAGATAGTTTACTTCGAGCAGAAATACATATTCAATTTGAGCATATCGATTCTCTTAATCATCTAAGACTTTTTTACGAATCAAATTTTTCATTGAAAGAAGGAGCTGCAGGTCAGCTAACATTTTCGCAATTTATTCCTCCAATCGCAATCGGTTTTGGAATTGATGCTTCTGATTTTAAAGTAAAATATATTTATGAATTCCCTGGGGAGATTGTAACACACAATGCAACGCAGGTAACAAAGAAGCAACTCATCTGGGAGTATTCGTTACCCGAGATCGGAAAAGGGAAAACAATTTCGGCGACTTACAGACCATTTAAACTGAAAGAAACTCCTTATTGGATTTATATTTTGTCGGGTGTTGTTTTGTTTATAGTTATTGTCTTTCTTTTCAGAAAAAAAAGAACTTGGTAATTATTTCAAATTTATTGACAAAAGAGAAAGTTTTTCCTTATATTTCCAAACTATTTTTATCCAAAATAATATTTTGATGCATTATAACTTTAAATTATTTACCGGAAGCTCCAATAAACAACTTTCTCAGAAGGTTGCAAAGAAAATTGGAATCGAGTTAGGTGAAGTAGAGCTTAAGCGATTTAAAGATGGTGAGATTTGGGTAAAGTTTAAAGAGAACATTCGAGGAAGCGATATCTTCATTATTCAATCAACAAATCCTCCTGCTGAAAACATTATGGAGTTGTTGATTATGATTGATGCTGCTAAAAGAGCTTCTGCAAAAAAAATTACTGCTGTTATTCCTTACTTTGGATATTCAAGACAAGATAGGAAAGATCAGCCGAGAGTTTCGATTACTGCAAAACTACTCGCTAATCTCTTAACAGTAGCTGGTGCTGATCGTGTAATGACAATGGATTTACACGCTGCTCAGATTCAAGGATTCTTTGACATTCCGTTCGACCATTTATATGGTTCGCCGATATTCAATAATGAATTGGCAAAAATTACAGGAAATCTTTCCGTAGTTTCGCCCGATGTGGGTGGAATAAAAATGGCAAGATCTTATGCAAGAAGGTTGAACGCTGGCTTGGTTGTTATTGATAAAAGAAGACCTACGCAAAATTTAGCTGAGATTATGAATATCATTGGTGAAGTAGATGGAAAAGATGTTTTGCTTGTTGATGACATTATTGATACTGCTGGAACTTTCGTAAATGCAGTGGAAGCACTAAAAAATAAAGGTGCCGTAAATGTTTATGGAGCTGTTACTCATCCTTTGTTCTCGGGACAAGCAATTGAACGGATTCATAATTCTGATATAAAAAAATTATTCGTGACTGACTCTATTGATAGTCAACACGATTTTCATTCTGAAAAAATTATTACAATTACTGCCAGCGATTTGTTCGCTGAAGCAATTATTAGAACTTATAAGAACGAATCGATAAGTTCTTTGTTTGAAATAGACAAAGGTTAAAAAGTTTATTAAGGAGATCGTATGGAAACTATACAATTAAATGCCAACTTAAGAGAAAAAGGCAAAAAATCAATTCTAACTGAACTTAGACGAAATGGAAAAGTTCCGGGAGTTTTTTATTCTAAAACTGTTGAACCAATTAACATTTTTTTAGAAGAAAATTCTATTAACCCCCTCGTATTTACTTCAGATACACATTTGATAAATCTAAAACTAAATGATAATACTGAAAGACAGTGTTTTCTAAAAACAGTACAGTTTGATCCTGTTTCTGATAAAGTTATTCATTTTGATTTGCAAGGTATTGTGCAAGGTGAAAAAATTCAAATCGAAATTCCTGTAGTTCTTGAAGGAACTGCCATCGGTGTTCGTGATGGAGGCTTGCTCGTACAATTTTTACACAAGATCGAAATTGAATGCTTACCGAATGAAATTCCAGAAAATATCGAAATTAATGTTGCTGAACTTAAAATTGGTAACTCAGTTCACGTTGAAGATTTAAAATTTGAACAATTCGAAATTCTTACTCCTGCTGACCGTGTAATTGTTGCTGTTACTCCTCCTAAAGGAATAAAAGAAGCAGACGGAACAGTCCTTGACGAAAAACGAACTGAACCAGAAGTAATTTCTAAAGGCAAAGATAAAAATACTGAAGAGTAAGATTGAAGGTCATTTTCGGACTGGGCAATCCGGGCTCTGATTATTCTTCAACTCGACACAATGTTGGTTTTCTTTTTCTTGACTATCTATTCGAGAAGTTAAATTTTCATAAATGGTCAAGAAAAGAAAATTATTTTTTCGCAGAAAAAAATATTCAAGATCAATTAATTATTCTTATTAAGCCGCTTACCTTTATGAATTTAAGTGGCGAAGTCGTTTCTGAATTTGTAGAAAATAATAATTTACCGTTGAACGATATGTTAGTTATTCATGATGAATTAAATATCGAACTCGGTGAGTTTAAAATAAAAAATGGGGGAAGCGCGGGCGGACATAATGGAATTGGGTCGATTATTTATCATATTAATTCTAATCAATTCACTCGCTTAAGAATTGGTGTCGGTAATCAATTTAAGTCGGGCGAAATGGTGAATTACGTGCTAGCTAAATTTTCTGAATCTGAATTCCTAAAACTTAAAATTATTTTTGATAATATTCTTCCACTTATAGATGCATTTCTTATTGGTGGAAAAAAAACATTGTTAGACGAAAATAGCAAATTAATAAAATCTATTAATGAACAAAGAAAGCAAAATTAAATGGAAACATTGATTTATCTAATCCCACTGTTTGGCGTTATTGCCTTAATCTATACTTTTTTTAAAGCCTCTTGGATTTCAAAACAAGATCCTGGCACAGAGAAGATGCAAAAAATTGCACAACACATCTCTGAAGGTGCAATGGCATTTTTAAAAGCAGAATATAAAATATTATTCTTCTTTGTTTTGGCAGTTACTGGGCTTTTACTTGCTAAAGGATTTTTAGATGAAAGTTCTCATCCATTAATTGCTTTCTCTTTTGTCGCTGGCGCGTTTTGTTCAGCATTGGCGGGCTACATCGGAATGAGGGTTGCGACCAAAGCAAACGTTAGAACTGCTAACGCCGCTCGAACTGGACTCGACAAAGCTTTATTCATCGCCTTCTCTGGTGGATCAGTAATGGGAATGGCAGTTGTTGGACTTGGCGTTGTTGGATTAGGTACACTTTTCATTTTCTATATTAATTTCTTTGATTCATCTACTGCAGAAGGTTTATCCAAAATTACATCCGTTATTACAGGCTTCTCTTTTGGTGCTTCTTCAATCGCATTGTTTGCAAGAGTTGGCGGGGGCATCTATACAAAAGCTGCTGATGTTGGAGCAGATTTGGTTGGTAAAGTTGAAGCGGGAATTCCAGAAGATCATCCATTAAATCCAGCAACTATAGCTGATAATGTTGGCGACAACGTGGGTGATGTTGCAGGAATGGGTGCAGATCTTTTTGAGTCTTATGTCGGCGCTATTGTAAGTACTATGGTTCTTGGAATTGCATTTTTTGGGATTGCAGAATTTTCAAATGGTTTGGCAGCAATTACTCTTCCTCTTGTAATTGCAGGTGTTGGTATTATTGCTTCTATTATTGGAACGTATTTTGTAAAAGTTAAAGAAGGTGGAGATCCGCAGAAAGCATTAAACAATGGAAGTTTAATAGCCACTGTAATCATGATTATCGCTTCTTGGTTTATTATTAAAGGACTCCTACCAGAATCTTGGTGGTTTCAAGATCCACTTTATGCCTGGGATGATCCGGAAAAAGGAAATTTCTATACTTCCACAGGAATTTTTATTGCAACAATAATTGGTATGCTTTCAGGTGCAGCAATTGGTTACATCACTGAATATTTTACAGGCAGCGGATCCAAGCCAGTTACAATGATAGCAAAACAATCAGTTACTGGTTCAGCAACAAATATCATAACTGGACTAAGTGTAGGTATGATGTCAACTGCATTACCAATAATTGTTCTTGCATTTGCAATTATTGTCGCTTTTCATTTTGGTGGTCTTTACGGAATTGCAATTTCAGCTGTAGGTATGTTATCAATTCTCGGAATTCAACTTGCTGTTGATGCTTATGGACCTATTTCAGACAATGCTGGTGGTATTGCAGAGATGGCTAATTTACCCAAAGAAGTTAGAATGAGAACAGATAAATTAGATGCAGTTGGCAACACTACTGCTGCTATTGGAAAAGGTTTTGCAATTGGTTCCGCTGCATTAACTGCATTAGCGCTCTTCGGTGCTTTTATGACTGCCGCTGAAATTAAATCTATTGATATATCAAAAGCATCTGTTATGGCTGGTTTATTAGTAGGTTCAATGATTCCTTTCTTGTTTTCAGCTTTAGCAATGCAAGCCGTCGGTAAAGCAGCTATGGATATGATTCAGGAAGTAAGACGACAATTTACTACAATTCCAAAATTAAAAGCTGCGCTTGAAGTCATGAAAAAAAATGACCAGAAAAATTTTGAAGAGTGGTCAGCAGAAGATAAACAAATTTTTGATGATGCTGATGGAACGCCTGAGTATGGCAAGTGTGTAGAGATTTCAACAAAATCTGCCATCAGACAGATGGTGTTGCCAGGACTGCTTGCAGTAATTGTTCCAGTGATTGCAGGATTTTTTGGTGGCAAAGAATTACTTGGTGGACTAATTGCGGGAGTAACTGTTACAGGTGTACTTATGGCAATTTTTCAATCTAATGCTGGTGGAGCTTGGGACAATGCTAAGAAGATGTTTGAAGAAGGCGTTGAACTTGACGGAAAAAAATATTACAAAGGTTCTGATGCACACAAAGCAGCAATCGTTGGTGATACAGTAGGCGATCCATTTAAAGATACATCAGGTCCGTCACTAAACATTTTGTTGAAATTAATGTCGGTTGTTTCGCTTGTAATTGCACCGATTATTAAGTAACTTAGAAAGTTATAATTAATTATTTATTAACCCTGCTCTCACAAAATTCACAGTGAGGGCCTTGAAGTCCAAAGGGAGGTGAATCCTTGAGACGAAATCAATATGAATCAGCATTGTTAATTAATGCTGTATTGGAAGACCAGCAGATTGAATCAGTAATTCAAAAAGTTAAAGATACAATCGAAGCTAATGGTGGCACAATTAAGAACATCCAAAAATGGGGTAGAAAAAGACTAGCCTATATGATCAACAAAAATAAGGTTGGTTACTACACATTTTTCCGATTTGAAGCCCAATCAGACATTGTAGCTAAACTAGAGAGAATCTACAAGCTAGAAGAGTCAATAATCCGTTTTTTAAATATTAAACTCGGTAAAGATGCTATCGAATATTTGGAAGCGCATAGCACAGATTACGTAGATGATAAAGTTGAGGTAATAGAAGCTCAACCAGAAGAACTCCTTCCTGAAGAAGTTTTACCTGAAGAAAAAAATGGAAATGAGAATTAATATTTTAAACTACAGAGATAATTTGGAGGTAAATAATGGCTGATTTGAAAATGCCCGAAATTAATTATGTTATTATTGCTGGAAACCTAACTAAAGATCCTATTTATAGGACCACTACAAATAATACGCCTGTTGTAAATTTTTCTATTGCGTCTAATCGCAAATTTAAAGATAGTAATAATAGCTGGCAGGAAGATGTTTGTTATGTCGGTGTGGTTGCTTGGAATAAATTAGCTGAAAGCTGCAAAGACAGATTAAAAAAAGGTTCCGCAGTTTTGATTGATGGCGAATTGCAAAGCCGCACTTGGAAAAATGATGACGGCAACAGCAGAAGCATAGTTGAAATTAAAGCTAGAAGAATTCAGTTCTTAAATAAAAGATTAAAGGCAACCGATTCTCAAAATGGCGAAATCGAAGGAAGCGATGTCTTTGTGGATGAAACTGATATTGATTATACCACAGATACATTTGATAAATTCTTATCAAAAGATGAATCAGCTTTAATTAATAATGATCAAAAGTAATAATTTTGAGTTGGAAAAATGAAAACAAAAAAAATATGTAGATTCACTGAAGGAAAAGTTAAATACATCGATTATAAAGATGTGAAAACTATTCAACGGTATGTGACTGAACAAGGAAAAATTATTCCTAAAAGAATAACAGGTACTTGTGCAAAGAAACATAAAGAGCTTGCACTTGCAATTAAAAGAGCAAGACACTTGGCAATCCTGCCTTTCGTATCTGATACTGTGAAATAAGGAGATTTAAAGATGAAAGTAATTCTAAGAAAAAATATCGAATCTTTAGGTCAAATCGGAGATCTAGTTGACGTAAAAGAAGGTTACGGATTAAATTATCTTATTCCAAGAAAATATGCTTACATTGCCTCACCAGGCAACGTTAAAGCTTTGGAAGAAGAAAAACAACACATAGAACGTAAAAAAGTTAAAGAAGTTAAATCTGCTCAGAACATCGGAACAGAGCTGGATAAAGTTACACTTAGTATTTTAGTTCAAGTTGGTGAAGAAGATAAAATATTTGGTACTGTAACTTCGCAGATGATAGCAGACGCATTGAAGGAAAAAGGATTTGACATTGACAAAAGAAAAATAGAAATGCCAGAACATATTAACGCTCTTGGTATTTATAATGTCACTGTTAAACTACATTCACAAGTAAATGCAGCTATTAAAGTTAATGTTGTAAAAGAGTAGAAGAGATTTGTAGCAACAAAAAAAGGGAAGTATAACTTCCCTTTTTTATTTTAAAAATATTTTATTGAGCGACGATTTTATTTCCGCTTACCATTTGGGCTAACCGAGCAGTACCATTCTTTGCAATAGTCTTTATTGCTCTTGCGCTTAGTTTAACTGTAATGAAGCGATTTAACTCTTGAACCCAAATTCTTTTCTTTTGTAAATTCGGTAAAAATCTTCTCTTGGTTCTATTATTTGCATGAGAAACGTTATTCCCAGACATCGGTTTTTTACCTGACAATTGGCATTTTCTCGCCATCTTAAAGCTCCTTTTCTAAACATTCTATTTAAGTTTACAAATATAGTAGAATCCTTCATAAAATAAAAAAAAATCGTCAACTCTTTTAATAATTATTTTTTACAAAATTTCAATTTTAGTTGACTCATATCAATATAATTCTATTTTTACAATTATGATTTCAAACAATGTTGCATCTTCTAATAATTTAATTTATGGAGAATTTATGGAATATTACGATCTTCATCCCGATAATCCGCAAAGTAGATATATCAACAAAGCTGTAGAGGTTCTGAAAAGTGGTGGGCTTGTTATTTATCCTACTGATACTATTTATGGAATTGGCTGTGACATTTTTAATAAAGAGGCGCTTGAAAAACTTTTTTATATTAAGCAAGATGCCAGTACAAAATTATTTAGTTTTATCTGTGCAGACTTAAAAGATATTTCTAAGTATGCAAAGGTTTCAGACTTCGCTTACCGATCTATGAAAAAATTTCTTCCCGGTCCTTACACTTTTGTTTTACCCGCAGCAAAAGAAATCCCAAAAAAATTATGGAGCAAAAGACATACTGTTGGAATTAGGGTTCCCAATAATAATGTAACTTTGTCTTTAGTTAGAGAGCTTGGTAATCCTATCATCAGCACAAGCGTTACGAATAGACTTGGCGATATCTTGAATGATCCGACAGAAATTAAATTGATATTTAATTCGCAAGTCGATTTGATGTTAGCGTCCGGAATATTGACAAATAAGCCTTCGAGTGTTATTGACTTGAGCGGAGATGAACCGGAAGTCATTAGAGTCGGGGCAGGAGATGTTAGCGCCTTTGCAATTTAATTAAGGCAATGTTCTAAAAATATTTTTAACTCTTCTACTGAGTTGAATATAAAATCACTCTTCATAGTTAGAACTGTTTCTTTAGCGTAGCTATCCCAAACAACGGAAGCGACTTTTACACCGGCGGCTCTTGCTGCTTTAATATCAGCAGGAGCATCGCCTATCATTAAAATATTTTTTGGCTCCAAATTATATTGGTTAATAAATTTAAGTATTCCTTCAGCCGATGGCTTATGCTCAACAACATCATCTCCCGTTACAATCATGTCAAAGTAATTCATTAGATTTAATTTGTTCAGTGTGATAAAAGCAGAATTGCGTCCTTTGCCCGTATAGATTGAAAGCAAAATATTTTTTGATTTGATATACTTAATCACTTCTTCAATTCCTGAGTAAGCTTCAGCCATTGTATGATTATCAGAATAAAATTTGTAATAATCTTCCTTCACACTTTCTGAAGAATCACCAAACCAAGTATCAATAATCTGATCTTCGGTTGGACCGAATAAAGAAATAATTTCTGAAGTTGTTAATTTTTTATTTAAGTATTTTTCTGTTACGAAATTGAATGATGCGAAAATTAATTCATTCGACGAAACTATTGTTCCATCAATGTCGAAAATTATGCCGTCAATTTTTTTCATAGTTATTTCTTTAGTGAAAATACAATTAGCAGTCCGTCCATATTGGTTGCTGCAAAAAGATTATCATTTATTTTAGTTAATGAATTTACACGCGAGCTTCCGAGGAAAAGACCATCTTGCAAAATCTTCTTTTCATCTATAAAATTTATCCAACCATTTTTTTGTGAAATAAAAATATTATTTCCGCTTTCAATTATCTCAGTTGGATTTGTATCGATATTAGTTTTTAAGTCAAACTTCTTTATCATTTTTCCAGATTTAGATTCAACAATGAAAAAATTATTTTCATGACTTTTGATAAAAATATTTTTCTTATCCTGACTTATACCGATTGATTCCCAAGCAGAAAAATCATCTTTACGCCAAACAGTTTTTCCGAGGAAAATGTCTATTGCTGAAACAAATTTGTCGGGTGTTGTGACATAAATATTTTCTTCATCAAAAACAGGAATTGAAGCTGCAGGAGAAAAATAAAAATTTCTATTTTCAGACCAACGCCAATTTAATTTTCCATCTTCAATACTCAAGCAATAAAGAAATCCATCCCAGCTACCAAATATCACGCGATTCTTCACAATGATTGGACGAGATTCAATCATAGCAGTAGCCGAGTTGTTTTCCCAAATCTGAAAAAAATAAAAAATATCATAACAATAAACTTTGCCCGAAGCAGTTCCGAATATTACTGCTGTTGTTTGCTCACCTCTAAATCGTATCGGAGCGAAAGAAATTTGAGATGTGATAGGTTCGCCAATTCCAATCGATTGTTCAATGCTTCCATCTGCAATATCCAAAGAGAGCAACTCGCCTTCGACAGTTCCATAAATTAAAAGTCCGCTTGTTACGTTTGGGCGACTAATAATTGTTGACTCGGAATGATGTCGCCACAATAAATTACCACTTAGATCATAGCAATAAATAAAGCCGCGCTTCGTTGTTACAAAAATTTTATTATCGTAAGTTATTGGTGAATGAAGCAGAGTAGTTTTGTGCTCTTTCAGAAAATGAACGTCAAATTTTTTATTTATAAATTGTAGTGAATCAACTTTTGGAATTAGTAAAGTATCAGTTAGAGAAATCTTTAGCCAGCTTCCCAATTTATTTTCTGGATTCACTTCAGTAAAAAAAGCTGAATCATTTCTAAGTTGAACAAAATTATATCCCCAAAATTTTTCTTTGCTCAGAGTTGAGCGTCCCATAATTCCGGGAATACCATTAAAACTGAATTGCTTGTTTGCGTGTCCGTGCCCAACGAGAACAAATTCAATTTGAGCTTTACGAAGAATGTTTGTAACCTTAAACCAATTATCCGTTTCAGAATGAAGTTGATGATGTTGAACGTAAATTATTTTTTTATTTTTTGGAGTATGAGTAACAATCGAGTCGAGCCAAAGTAAATCTTCAGGAGCAATATGTCCACCACCTCCACGCCAAGTAATGCCGCTATTTAAACCAATGAATTTGAAATTATTTTTTTCAAAAACAAATTTATCATCTTTCCAAAGTTCAGAAAATTTGGTTGTTCCACTCTCACTCCACTTTGAATCGTGGTTGCCGGGAACAATGTAATATGGAATTTTAAGTCTGTCTAAAATCTCTTTTGTTTTTATGAGTTCAGAGTTTCTTCCTTTTTCAGTAATGTCACCCGAAATTATTACAAACTCAAATTGTTGCTTTAGATTAATATCATTCACGACTGCGGCTAAGTCAGTTTCACTCGTCGTAGCTCCAATGTGAAGATCAGATAGCCAAGCAAAGTTAATAGTTTGACTAAATGAAGTTGTTGTTAAGAATAAAATGTAGAATAAAAAGAGTTTCAAAATCTTCATAGCTTTATTAGTTTTCCAATTGCGAATATTAAAAATAAATATAGTAGAACTTCTTATGAAATATCTTTCAATTATTTTTTCGTTTCTGTTTCTTTCCCAAATTATTTATCCACAACAGTTGCTTTACAACTCCGAACATTTTTCGATTGATGCTGCAAAAGTTCAACAAGGAGTTTTTGAAGCGTATGCAAAAAACAGAGAAGAAATTATTTCTACATATAAGAGTGATAGAAAAAAAATAATTAAAAATAATATCGACATTAAATTTAGTATTAATGGTGATGATAACGAAAGAGGTTTTGCACAAAATCATTCTTTAATAATTGTTCCGATTGATGGAAAATATGTTTCACCAATTTATAAATTCGGAGAAGCAGATGATTTTATGCAGCAAAGCGAAGATGAGATTTTTCTAAGTCAACCTGTTGAAGTTACAATTCGAGTTGATTGTAATAATGTTTTATCATCGTTTCGTAAGAAAGGCTATTATGAAACATTTAAAGGAGAGAAAATTTTATTTAAAGATTTCAAGGGCTTCTTTGTTGCGGGTGGCACTTATCCATTGAATTGGGATTTTCAATCACTCGGGAAAAATGAAAAACTTAAATTGACTGATCCCGATAGTAATGGAGTTTATGAAATCAAATTGATTTTTGGTAAGAGTGAAAAAAATAAAATTAGTGAATCACAAATCTGGAGACTTGAGAAAGAGATTTCTAATTTCCCGCAATATTCTTCGCCACACATTTTAATTGATGCGCTCTACAATAAAGCGTTGGAGGAGATGCTGTTAAATGTTCGTGATGATGGTGCGTTTATGGCGGGTAAAGAATGGCCCGGAGTTTGGACGCGAGATATAGCGTATAGCATTTTACTTTCGTTTGCGATTATTAATCCCGACGCTGCAAGAGTAAGTTTGATGGCGAAAGTTAAAGATGGAAAAATAATTCAAGACACTGGCACAGGTGGCTCGTGGCCTATCTCTTCAGACAGAATGATTTGGGCAGCTGCTGCTTATGAAATTTATAAAGTTACAGGTGACAAAAAATGGTTGAGAAATATTTTCTCGATAATTAAAAAATCAGTTGAGGCAGATTTAAAAACTTTGTATGATGAGTCAACAGGATTGTTTGGTGGCGAATCGTCTTTCCTTGATTGGCGAGAACAAACTTATCCGAGATGGATGGATCCAAAAGATATTTTTGTATCGAAATGCTTAGGAACAAACGCTGTGCATTTTAGAACTTACGAAATACTTGCTGAAATAGCTGCTCTCTTGGGAGAAGATGAAAAAGAATTTTTAGCGATCAGTGAAAAAATAAAATCAGGAATGAATAATTATTTATGGCGCGATGAGAAAAAATATTTCGGGCAATTTTTATACGGGAGAAATTATTTGTCTCTCTCAGATAAATCTGAAACTTTAGGTGCAGCACTTTCAATTCTCTTTGGAATTTCAGATAGTTTACGTTCAATAGAGATGGTTGAAAATTTACCGACAACAAATTTTGGAACAACCTGCATTTATCCGCAGATTCCCAATATACCGCCATACCATAACGATGCGGTTTGGCCCTTTGTTGAAGCTTACTGGGCTTGGGCTGCAGCAAAAACTGGTAATGAAAAATCTGTTGAAAAATCATTCGCTTCAATTTATAGAGCAGCAGCATTGTTTCTAACTAACAAAGAAAATTTTGTTGCAGGAAGTGGCGATTATTTTGGAACTCAAATTAATTCTGACCGACAATTGTGGAGTGTGGCTGGAAATCTTGCCCTGATTTACAGAATAATTTTTGGAATGGAATTTCAGAATGATGCTCTTATTCTAAAACCGTTTGTTCCAAAAAAATATTCAGGACATCGCTCATTAAAAAATTTCAAGTATCGAAACGCAACGATAGATATTTATCTTCACGGAGATGGAAACAAAGTAACCTCCGCAGTTCTTAACGGAAAGCAAATTGGGAGTGTGATTATTCCGGAAAACTTAAGCGGAAAAAATGTTTTAGTTATTAAACTTTCAAACAATGAAATTGAATCAAAAATAAATTTGGTAGAAAATATTTTCTCTCCTGAAACACCAAAAGTAACATTGCTAAAAAATGGAATTATGTGGAACAAAATAGACGATGCTGTGATGTATCAAATTTTTGTGAACGCTGAACTTATCGATTCGACTGAAAACAATTTGTATCTAACAGACTTTGGGAATTATAATTATGCAGAAATACAAGTTAGAAGCGTTGATAAAAATAGCAACACCTCATTCAAAAGCGAACCCGTTCTATTTTCAAAAACAAATTCAATTATTGTTGAAGCTGAGCAAAATAGAGTTGATGTAGAAACTGAATATAAAAATTATTCGGGAACTGGTTACATAAAAATTAAAAAAAATGAGAATAAGATTTTAAGTTTCAATGTTTTATCAAATGACTCAGCGCTCTATGCGATTGATTTTAGCTATTCAAACAATAATGGGCCAATCAACACTGACAACCGTTGTGGCATACGCAGTTTGTTCTTGAATGATAAATACATTGGAGTAATTGTATTCCCACAACAAGGTGATCAAAAATGGAATGGTTGGGGAATGAGCAACAGTATTAAAGTAAAATTAAATATTGGTGAAAATATTTTTCAGTTAAAATATTTAGACCACAATGAAAATATGAATGGAGAAATTAATTCTGCTCTCGTTGATTTTATGAGAGTCGTAAAAATTAATTAAATATTTTTTGATGTGCATTAAATTTAACTCGAAGGTCAATTGACCCTCGAGTTAAAAAAAATCTTATTGCATCAATATCATTTTTTTAGTTTCAGAAAATTTCCCTGCGGTTCCACCACCAGTTTGATTTACAATTATTCGATAAAAATAAATCCCGCTTGTTAAATTTGTTGCATCAAATTCAACTTTATAACTTCCTGATTTCCGTTCTTGATTAACCAAAGTTGCAATTTCATTTCCAAGAATATCGTAAACTTTTAATGAAACGAAACCATCAAATGGTTGATTCCAATTAATAAGAGTGCTTGGATTAAAAGGGTTTGGATAATTTTGTGAAAGTGAAAAAGTATTCAGATCAACAAAATCATCTTTAACAGAAGTTGAAATTGAATCACCAAAAATTATCAAAGCCCATCTTGAGAGTGTCCCAACAACGCCAGAATTTCTGTCAAGAATATTTATGACCCAATTTCCTTTAGCATTTTGATTTACGAACGAATTAAAATTTACCCTTGCTGTATCAGGTTGGAATTCACCTTCAGCTTTAGTAGAATCCAAAAGTTCTATTTGTGAAATGTTAAAGAAAGCGTTTCGATTAAAAAATAATTTTGGATTAACAGCATTTGAGAAACGAGTGCTCAATCCAAATCGTTCAAACAAGATTGCCAAATTTGGATTGTAAGGTGTAATCATTCTCGCATTTAAATCACTTGCACGAGCGTGATTTATTTCGAGATAAAGATTTACGTCGTTTATATTAAGATCAAACGGAACAACAATTGTATCACGCAGACCAAGTGGCGCAAGGTCAGGAACGGTTCTGTTCGGATTATTTTGGAAGACAAATGCTTTTTCAACATCCAAAGAATTAAAACCAGATTGCGGCACGCTTGTTCTATTTCTACTTGGCGAATTATCAATTGCAGTAAAACGATAATGAATTCGATCACTCACATTTACATTCTGTGATTCATACGGAAGTTTTACATAATAGATATCATCTCTATATCGAATTAAATTTTGTTTCGTTAGTGTTGTGTTGTTCAATCTGTATTCAACAAAAACTGAATCTAGAGCCATATTATCAGCCACTCGCGCAAAAAGTGTTATAGGAAATTGAAACTGCGAGACTTTGTTTGAATAGCTAAAAGAGATTGTTGGTCGAGTTGTATCAGGTCCAACAAAAAAAGCAAAAATACTTGTAGGTGCATCTGAAGGGAAATAATGATAATTTCTCAGTGTATCATAAACGCTAAAGAAATAATTGATGCGACTATTTAACGGAATATTATTTATTGTAAAAGAAAATTCATTCGGAATTAATGTTGGTGTCATCCTAAACGAATTAAAATTTCCAGTTCCAATTCTATAATGAATTTTCAGCGAATCCCTTACAATAATATTTTGTGGTGTTTGTATTTGTAATTTTATTTCAATCGGAGTGTTTGCTGTTACATCTCGCTGCGGTGTATGAGCAAATGTTATCGGGAAAAATGGAGTCATTCGATATGAAAAATTTCCCGAAACTGCAGTGGTAGAAGTAAAAACCGGAATGAGAACTACGTAATCAATTTCACTAATTCGTCGAGTAATAAATCTTTCAACAGAAGTAAGTTGTGAAATGTTGAATGATAAAATTTCCGAAGTATTATTTTTGTACTTAATTGCTAACTGCACAATTCCCGGACTGTTAATTCTATTATCAAAAAATAAACTAATTAAATTATTTAAGTTCGCGCCTCGCAGATAAATAAAATTTGCTGCAGGTGTAGTTACATTGCATCCGCCGGAACTATCAGGAATTACAACATTTTTACATTCAGTTGAAATTGGATAATTCGCTGCTTCGATGTATGATCTAAAAAGTGGAGTTGATCTTAAATTTGTAAAATAATTCCAAGTATGATATTCAGCGAAGCCAATTTGGAAAGTTGAGCCGAACGTTGATAATATTGAGTTAAACGTAGTATAAATATTTTCACCCGGTACAGATCTTCTTCGTTCCCACAAAAGTCTGTTTGTGTTTACGCCATGTTTTTGAGAGACATAGTGAAGCCAGATACAATCTTCATAACCGCGCCCTTGCGCAAAATTTCTTTGCGGCGAAACAATCTGAGAAGAGTTAAGATAATTGTAATAATCATTCACAACATTGTATCCAATATCTTCCATCCAAGTTGCGTCCATTTCTAAAAACCAACCCGGCTCATTCCAACCACTAAAAGCCATTTGCACTGCGTGCTTAAATTCATGAATTGCAGTAACTTTTGCGGCTCCTTTTATTCTCCCTTCAGGATCATTGTTTGGTGGAAATCCGACAAAAGTGTGGTGCATAACAATTCTAGTTAGTCTGCCTCCAATCGATTGGCAATAACCATAGAATTCCATGTTTTCAAAGCCGATTTGATATCGCCCTGTGCCTATTGGCGGCGCAGCGTGTCCCAAAGTGTCAATTGTAAATCGCCAAGAATAATCGAAGTAATCAGCAACCCACTCAACAAAATCAGGCACCGAGTTTGAGTTCCCATCAGTAGGATTTACAGCATGCGTTCCCGTAGTTTCATAAGTTAATTCAAATTTTCCGGAAGGAGAGATGAAAGTTCTAGCAGTTATTGATTCTTGAAAGGGACGACTTAAGAATGAATTGATTTCATCAATTGTTGCTTGAGTAAGGAGTGATTGGTTATCATAAAATTCATCAATCAAATGTGTAGCACATTTAATTTTTGTTTGTTCAGATTTTGGAATCGAAAAATCTGAAGATAATTTAGGCGAATTAAAACCGTAGTAAAATTTTTGCAGTAGTGATTCTTCATAATCAATAACGCCATTTTTAAAAGCAGTTTCAATTAAGTCAATTGCTTTGTTGTGGCGATGTTCTTGAGAAAATGTATAAGTAGTAACAAAAAAAAGTAAGAGAGAGAAAAATAATTTCAAATTAAACTCCAAAAAAAAATTTATGATTAGTTTCTTAAAAGCAGTTACTTTTTCCTTGCTGAGGAATAACTTTCGAGATTATAGTTGATGACATTTTCAGGTATCGCTATTCTACGGATTGCAACGTTTGCTTTTGCAAAAAATTCTTCTGCGAATGTATCATGATAATCTGAAAAAATCACTACCTCTTTTATACCTGCAGCAATTAATGCCTTTGAACAATTAGTGCAAGGCATATTTGTAACATAAGCGGTAGCACCATTCGTACTAATTCCATGTGAAGAGCATTGAAGAATTGCATTCATCTCGGCGTGAATAGTTCTGATGCAATGATTATCAACAATCAGACAACCAATATCTTCGCAATGTTCATCGCCTGGAATAGAGCCATTGTAACCTGTCGATAAAATTTGTTTATCTCTAACGAGCACACAACCGCAGTGCATTCTGGGACAAGTAGCTCTCTCAGAAACGAGCATTGCAAGTTTGAGGAAATAATTATCCCAACTAGGTCGTTTGGTTTTTTTATCCATAAAATATTTTTATTTAATGTAACTTATTTTAAAAAAATTCTGTTTACTTAAGAAATAAAACACAACAAAGGAATCCAAATGAAACTTCATCAAATTATGCAAGTTAATGCACTAATATTATTAATCGTGGGACTAATTTCATATTTGTCATCAAGCGCATTAACGGCTTTGATTGCACCATTTTTTGGTGTGCTAATACTTTTCTTTTCTTTCAGAGTAGCTGATGGGAACTCAAAAGCATTGACCATTGTAATAGTATTAACAGCGTTAATTTCACTTGCCTTACTTATGCCGATAATAAGAGCTCAAAGCACTGAAGCAGTAATAATGTTTGTAACTTCAATCGTCTGTTTGATATACTACATTGTTGTAACAATCAAAAACAAAAAATAATAATATTTCGTTCTGAAGATCTGCTAAAAATTTTACTTAGAGATCTTCAGAACATTTTTTATTCTTGCGGAGGCATTTCGATCTCTGCCCACTCTTCTAATGTAGGGCCATAAGTTCCTTGCACTATCAAATCTGCTTGTCTCATTAATACTGTTAGTTGTGCTCGATGATGAATTTGATGAAACAATAAGACTTGAAGGACAAATCCTCTTTCCCATTTTTCTCCGTAAAGGGTAATCACATCAAATAAGTTTTCATCTTTCCAAGCAGCCAAGATTTTTTCAAGCATCTCATCAGAAGCAGATTTATAGATGTCGCAAATATTTTTTACAGATTTGGGAATAGGATCATCCTCTTTTACCGCATCAATATTGATTCCAACGTTGTTCATCATCTCTGGAATCGCTTTAACTATGTGCCAAACTAAAACTCCAATACTTCTAATTTTTGGATGAATCTTAAAGTCGAGTGACTCATCAGTTAAATTAGAAAAAGTCTTAATGGTTAAGTCGCTTTCGATTTTCCAGTTGATTTCAAAATCAGAAATTTTATAAAACATATTTCACTCAAATAAATTATTAATGATTTTCTTTTGCACGCATTGCGTCCCAAGCCATATAAACAATAAGTAGAATGAACATCACTACACCTAATAATTCTGCATTAAGCGTTGCTGCCCATTGAGCATTATAAAAATCTAAACCAAAGAATTTCATGATAGCACCAAAAACTCCAAACAAAGAACCACCCGCAATAAATCCTGAAGCAATTAAAGTTCCTCTTGCGAAACGTGCATCATTTAATTTTTGATTTTTGCTTCTCGTCGAAACAAAATGTGCAACTAATCCGCCCGCCAATAATGGAGTATTTAATTCAAGCGGAATAAACATTCCAAGTGCAAATGCAAGCGGCGGAA
>PNNF01000016.1 GCA_013824085.1 Chlorobiaceae bacterium
AAATCGAATGATCGTTAGCAACTTCTTTACAAACATCGAGTCCACTTAGTTCTGGCATCATAATATCGAGCAGCACCAAATCAGGTTTTTCACTTCTAATTTTTTCTAATCCAACTCTTCCATCGTAAGCAGTAATAACATCAAAGCCATCCTTCTCAAGTCTGTTTTGTAGAAGAAAAACATTCTCAAGATTATCATCAACTACTAATATTTTTTTCATTCTTTTTTATTTCGGATAAAAGTTTTGTAATTCTGAATGCAAGCACTCCTGCATTAACGGGCTTAGTAATTAAACCATCAAACCCAGTGTTGAAAATTACTTTGCGGTCTTCAATCATTGCTTTAGCGGTAACTGCAAAGACAGTAATATGTTTTAGTTTTTCGTTTGACTTAATATTTCTGATTGTTTGAAAGCCATCCATTATTGGCATCATAATATCGAGCAGAATAATATCAGGTTTTTTTGTTTTAAGAATTTCGAGACACTCTTTCCCATTTTTTGCGAGAAGAGTTTCACAATTACATTGTTGAACAACTTCATTCAAAGTGAATAAGCTATCATTGTCGTCATCAACAATTAGAACTAAGCCGAGCGGATTTTTTTGATCGAAGAATGCATCGTTTTTTTTAAGTGGAGAATCGCCTCTATTTTCACGCGTATTCTTATGCTCCACAATTGTTGAATTCTCAGTTTGATTTTCCTCTGCATCAAAATTATCATCTTCAATCTCTTGAGCATCTTCAAATTGATTTAATGAATCGCGCACAATTTTAAGAACATCGTTCGAATGTCCTTTCGATTTGATAGCAATTTTTTCGACAATATTTTTTAGTTCGCTTATCTCTTTGTCAGTTAAATTTCGAGCGGTGCTAATTATAATAGGAATATTTTTTGTTTCTTTGTCAGATTTTAATTTATGTGAAAGAGTGATTCCGTCCATATTTGGCATCATCAAATCGAGGACGATTAAATCTGGTTTATATTTTTTTATTCGGTCGAACGCAAGAGTGCTCTCTTGTATGTAGTCAATTTTGATTTCTTTATTTTTTGCGAATTCTTTTTTAAATTTTTCAAATTCAACCGCGTCATCATCTACTAAAGATATTTTTTCAATTTTTCTTTTAGCGAGCTTTTCGAGCTTATTTATTGTGCTCAGTAACGCATCAGCTGCAAATGGTTTTATTAAATATTCAAAAGCACCAAGCCCATAACCAGTTTTTTTCTCATCATTAATTGTAATAAGAATTACAGGAATATTTTTTGTTTGAGGAGACTCTTTCAGTTCGCGCAGAACAGTAAAGCCGTCTTTATCAGGAAGCATAATATCAAGAGTGATCGCAAATGGATTAATTCTTTTTGCTAGTTGTATTCCTTGTTCACCCGTTTCTGCAAAAACTGTTTCGTAGCCTTTAGAATTAAGGTATTGCCCAATCGTATATCTAATTTCTTGATCGTCATCAATAACTAAAATTGGATTGTTAAGATTTTTTTGAAGAGAAGTTACTTCGATCTCTTCAGTTCTAAATTTGCCTTCAACAATTTCAACGGGTAGAGAGAAAGAAAAAGTTGAGCCTTTTCCTAATTCGCTATTAACCGTAAGAGTGCCTTTAAAAAGTCGTGTAAGTTTTTTAGAAATAGAAAGTCCTAATCCAGAGCCACTGAATTTTCTTGTACTTGAGCTATCAACTTGTCTAAATTCTTCAAAAATAATTTTTTGTTGTGCAGCAGAAATTCCAACACCCGTATCAATAACATCAAAGCTCAACCAATTGTTTTCTAATTTTTCTATCTTAAGTTGAACAGAGCCGTTGTCAGTAAACTTAATTGCGTTGCCAAGTAGATTCAGTATCACTTGCAAAATTTTCCCTTTGTCGGAATTAACAAAAATATTTGGTGGAAATTTTTTTATAACAGTAAACTTTAAATTTTTATCTGAAGCCATCGGTTCAATTTGTGCGGTTACTTCAGAGACTAAATCATTGAGGAGGAAGTTCTCGTTATTGAGTTCCATCTTTCCCGCTTCAATTTTTGAAAGGTCAAGAATATCATTTATCAAGTTGAGTAATCTTTTGCCACTTCTTAAAACGACTGTTAAACGTTCTTTGTTTTTCGGATTAATTGAACTGTCTTCGAGAACTAATTCAGTCAAGCCCAGCACAGCGTTCATCGGGGTTCTAAGCTCATGCGACATTGTAGCAAGGAAGAGCGATTTTAGTTCTGTTGCTTCTTCAGCTTTCATTTTTTGAATTTCAAGTTCTTCGGCTTTTTGTTTCAACTCAGCGTGAAGTTTAACAAGCTCTTCATTCTGTTTTTTTATCTGAACATTTTGAATCTGATAATTATCATTAAGTTTTTTTAACTCAACTACAAAATTTTCTAATTTTAGAAAAGCGATAGAATTCACTAATCCAATTGCCAATTGATCTTTTATCTTCGACAAATATTCATTAGAATTAATATCTGGTTTAGATGCAGCGCCAAGTTCAATAATTGCAATCAATTGATTGTTGTAAACGATCGGAAGAATTAGTAGATATTTTATCTCGATATTCAGAAGCCCTGAAGTTATCTGCGGACCTTTTTCAGAAAAATAAATTTCAACTTTTTCAAGTTTTTCAATTACGGGTTTAAATAAATCAGAGTTGGTAGTGACATTTATTTTTGTATCGCTTAAACCATAAGTAACAATTTGTTTTATCTGTTTCGTTTCGTCAATAGAATAAATTGCACCAATCGTATATCCCGTAGAAGAAATTATTTTTCTAAGCGAAGCTTCAGAAATTTCCTTCAGTGTTGGGTTCTGATTTATCAATGAAATAAACTCTGTATAATCTTTTTTTGATTTTTCTTGTTTGTCGAGTTCATTGAGCATCTCATTAAACGCTGTTGCTAGTTCTCCAATTTCATCTTTACTTGTAATAATTAATCTGTTTTGGAAATTTCCAGTCTTAGTAATTTCGGTTGCCTGATTGAGAAGAAAAATTTGTTTTCTTAATCGTCCTGTAAATAATAAAGTTAAAATCATTGCAAGTACAACGCCAGCCAGCCCGCCAACAATAAGAATAATTCCAAGTCGAGATTGCATTAGAGTTGTTTCAGGCACGTTACTGAAAATAATTAAATTAATATTTCTGAATGATAAGAAGGAATCTCGAAGCCGATAAATAGTTGCACTAAAATTTGATGTTTTAGTTTCTTCGGAATACAAATCGAAATTATTTTTTAATGATAGCGCATCGTAAGCTTTGTTAATCTCATAAAAATAATTTTGGTTAATTGCGACGTTTGAATAACTCGTAAGATTATCATCGAAAAAAAGTGCAATGTCGGATCTAATTTTTCTTGCGTATTGATTTATATAATCTTGAGAAAAAATAAAACCGTAAATAAATTCTTCGTTCTCTGAAATCTTTTTTACTTTGAACAATGCTGCAGGATTTTTCAACTTAAAATCTTCGAGGTCAAAAATATTATTTCTGTTTACTATTCGACTTGAAGTGAAGCGCGTTTGGTCAATTGAGGAATCAGGAAGTAACACAAAAATAAAGTCAATTCCCTTAAACTCATTAATATTAATATCTGTTGATTGATAACCTCTTGCTTCAAAAATCGATTCAAAAGTTTCTTCAATTGATTGACTTTGAGATTGGATCTGATAAATAAAATCGTTAGAAGAATCTATGAGAAGTTTATTTTGTTGAGTAGTAAGAACACTGTACATAATCGAATAGAATGCTATTCCCGTACCTGCAAGAATAGAGACTACGATTGCAAAATTTATTAAAATAATTCGGTAGGTAATTTTCATTCTTAGTCATCTTTTTGGAGAACTTTTCTAATTGTAATTAGGAGTTCGTCAAAATCATAAGGTTTACTAATAAAATCACTTGCACCAATTTTGACAGCATCAATGGCGCTCTTAACATCAGCATAAGCAGTTAGTACAATAATTTTATAATCTGGATTTTTGTTTTTCAATTTTTGCAAAACAGTGAAGCCATCCATTTCGGGCATCTTTAAGTCTAACAAAACCAGATCAACTGAATCTGTTGCTAAATGTTCAAGAGCTTTAACGGGATTGGTATAAAATGAAGTTAAATAACCGACATTAGAAAGTTCTTCTTGAAGCACTTTACAGAGATTCAGGTCATCATCAATTATTAAAATTTTTTCCATTAATGTTCCTTCTACTCTTCTTTCACTTCTGTTTCATCAGTGGGTTTAGTTAAAGTTTGAAGTTTATACATTTGTATTTTTTCGCGCTGCTTAGAAAGTTCTTCTTGCATCGCTCCATCTACTTGCGGAAATGCGAGTCTTTCTTTTAGTGTTGGAACTAAGTCAACTTTAATTAAGATGATTAATTCTTTTTTAGAAACAGTAATTCGATCGCTACCAAAAAGATATCTTAGCCCGAAGACCCACCAAGGCAGATCTTTTAAGCCGGGAATACCAACACGTGTAACCTTCTCATCATTCACAAACAATCCGCCAATAACAGTCTCTTCGCCATCCAGCATTAATACTTGAGTTTTTGCTTGTGTCTTTTTTATTTCAGTTGAAAGTTCTGAAGGAAAACCACTGCTTCTTTCAACATCCAGATTTACAAGAATGTATGGAACACCTTCTTCAGTATAGATATAAGGAATTACTCGAATGATTGACCCAGTTGAAAAAAATTGTTCAACTACGTTGCCCGCAAAATCTCTTTGCTTAATAGAAAAATCTGAACCAACTTGAATACGTCCTTCAATTCTATCGCGAACAATAATGCTTGGACTTGCAATAACTTCGCCAAGGTTTTCGCTCTCAAGAAATCTAATTAGTCCCGCGAACTCGCCGAGCATTCCGCCAACAGAAAAATTTCTTGTAGTTGTAATTTTTCCATCAGGAGCATTAATTCCACCAGTAGCAGAGCCTTGCTGTTCGCTTTCTGTAGCAGTTGTTTTAACTCCGCCGCCAATAGAAAAATCTCTTTGACTCATTAACAATTCCCAATTCATTCCACGTTCTTTAAAGTTTGTAATATCCAGCTCAAAGAAGACAGCAGAAATTTTTACTTCACGAGAGTTCACAGATGCATAAGTTTTCGGCTCAATTACAACAGCTTCTTTTTGTTTAATTACTATTACTCTTGGAGTTCTTTCAATTAATAAATTTGCTGCTTGCGTAATAATTAAGAGAGCTTTTTCATAATGGATATTAGGAAGTTCAATTCCGATAGGATCAGTCCTTTCAACCTGCGAAACAATAGTAACTCCTTTTTTTGTCAAACTGATATCACTAAGTATTTCGATTGCTTTGTTGAAAGGAAGTGATGCTGAAAAAGTTACAATCTCGTCGGGAGGAGTGAATCCTCTAAGTAAATTTTCAGAAGGATCTTGCGCAAATAGATTCGCACAAAATATGAGAGAAAAAATAGATATAAAAATTTTTTTCATAAATAACCTCACTTAGGTTTTACTTCTTTCGTAAGTTTAAGTTCAATTTGTTCAACAATGCCGCCTTTGTTCAGAATAAATTTGACGGTGTTTTTTTCATAATCGACGCGTGTGGCATAACCAAGATAGACAGGATCGCCTTCATTGACAATGAACGAATTGCCCGCTACATCAACAATGAATGCTCCTTCTGGCACTAAGGCAAGTAATTTGGCGCCTTGCTGAACGTCAAGTAGTCCGTCAATATTGGGCGGAATTTCAGAAAGGATTAACGGATAAAAAGCATCAGATAATTTTCGAGCGATTAATCTGTTCTCGACTAAGTTAGCAACACTAAACCTATTGTCTAAAGAATAATAAACTGAAACTACTATCTCATAAGCGACTAAATATTTTATTCCCTCATCATCTTTACTTGCAACAAGGTTAGACAAATTTAATGTTTTTATTTTTTTTAATTCTTTACTCTGTTCAATTGCGAAAATTAATTGATAGATATCGTTGTAAGTTCCTTGTCCCGCAATTTTATAATTATAGAAAAAAAACTCACCTTCAGGTTTCTGTTCAATGAACTCAATGTTGGTCTGGAAATCACTTGAAAAAAGAGGTCTAATTTTTGTTATAAAATCATAGAATTCAAGCATCGAAAGATTTTGTGGAATGTTAAATTTTCGAGCGGAAAGTATAGAATCAATTAATTCTGATTTAATTAATTTTGTTTTAAGATCTTCTTTCAATAGTACAGGATCATACTCGAATTCTCTTAATTTAACTAACTCTGTTTTTTTGTTACTAATAGTTCTAAGCTGAAAAAAATAGATATAAGCAACTCCAAGCGCTATTAAAAAAACAAGTACTCCAAATAAAGAAAAAGTATTTTTTAATTTTCTATTCATTGTAGCAAACCGAATAGTAGAGGAATTTATTTTTTATTTGTAAACGTGACGCAAAAGATTTCTTGATTAAGAAAATATTTTTTAACGAGAAAGAATTCATTATTGCTTCTCCATCTCGTTAGTTAATACCGACATTTTAAAAATTAGATTGAACCTATAAGCAGATGATTCACGAATTGGTTCATAAATTATACTCTTAAGTGTTGAGGGTTCAAATTGTTCAGCGAATCTTGTGATAGCTCTGGGTGTTAAAGATAAACCTTCGATAATAATATCATCTTGTTCAGAGCGCGCAATATTTCGTACCCATAAATTATTTTCGCTTCCAGTAAATTTAGAAATTGTTTCAACAAGTCCGCCAAAAATTTCTACGCCAATAGTGGCAGAGTCAAGAATAGCTTGAGTTCGGTCGAAAGCATTTATTTTCACGTCCAGAACTTCTAACTGTGAAAGAAGTTCTAAGTTCTGTCTTTTTAATTCCGATTGGAGAAAAATCTCTTTGTCTAATTCACTTTCAGTTCTATTATTAACTAAAATCTGTTGAGTAATAAAAAATGCAGTAATAAAGAGAAGGGGAATCATTGCATAACCATGCCAAGCGAACTGAAATGGTTTCTGATCTTCTTTAATATATGTAGGAGTTAGATTAATTCCTTTATGTTCTTTTTTAACTTCATCAAAATATTCTTGTGCGGCTGCAATTGGTCCGGCGAATGATGAGAGCTTTGCACGCGTCATTTCATCGAGAGCAGTAGTATCTACTTCGTTAAATTCTAATCGAGAGACATTTGCTTCGGGGAATGTTCCGTAGAAAGATAAAATTAAATTTTCCGAATCATCTTCACCACAAACAATAATATTGTCAAGAGTTGGAATTCCACCGTTCTCCATCTCGAGTAAAATTTTTGAGAAGAAGACATCGTAAGTGTGAAGATTATTAATACCCAGATCAAGTGTAGGTCCAATATGTTTTAATTCTCTACCGTGTAAAAAAATTAATTTGCTATACTCTTTTCCAATGTAAAAAATTAAGGAGTAATCGTCAGGGAAGAATTTTTTTCTTTTTGCTACGTAATATGCGAGCGAAAGATCAACACTTTTTACAGATGCAATTTTGTAGATTCTTCGATTATTATAATTCGCTAAATTCTTGACTAACCTTAAACAAGGAACATCAGCTCCAAGAAAAACCCCAAGCATCGATTTGTCTGAAAGTTGAACATAACCTACGGAATCTTTGTCTATAAAAATATTTTGAGAATTTTTTATTTCATCATAAATCTCAAGAGTTAGCTTACTTGTGTTAGTTTGCTTTTTATTTGTTTGATGATAAAATATTGATGGCTCTGTTAGGACAGGAATAAATAAGGCATTTTTTAAATTAACTCCAGTGAGAGCAGAATTGATGACACTTTCATTAGAAATTTTTAAAACACCAGTATCACCGCCGGAGTCAAAGCTAATATTTTTATCATCTGAACTTATTTCAAAAGCGGAAGATGAAGCCCCGAGATTAGAAACAAGGACATCAACTGAAGCAGCTTTAATGACTTTAAGTTTGTTGCCGACGTACTCTATAGCAGCAATTTTTGTGTCAGTACCTTCACAATATATACAAACTAGTGTTTTCAATTTTAAGTCGCCGATAAAATTTGTTGCATACGTGTTTTATTATTTGAAAAATTTATTGCCGTATCTAATGAAATTTTCTTTACCAAATATAACCTTTTTAAATCTTGTTCCATCGTGGTCATGCCATTTTGTGAACCTTGATTAATCATCATATAAATTTCTGAAGTGTTATTATTTTTTATTGCCGCTTTAACGCTGGATGTAACTAACAAAACTTCTTTTGCTAATGTAAGTTTACCTTGCACAGTAGGAACTAATTTTTGTGAAACTACAGTCGTCAAAACATCTGCTAATCTATTTCTTACTCGGTCTTGTTCGGATGGATGCACTTCAGCAATAATACGATCAATTGATTCAACAGCGGATGAAGTATGTAAAGTTGAAAAAACTTTGTGACCAGTATCTGTAACTTCAAGCGCAGCCATAATTGTATCAGGGTCTCTCATTTCACCAATGACAATAATATCTGGATCTTGTCGCAATGATTGGATAACACCATCTTTAAAAGACTGAACATCTCTACCAACTTCGCGATGTTTGATTATAGCAGTATTAGATTTATGGATAAACTCTAATGGTGAAGCAATAATAATAATATGAGCAGGGTCAAATTTGTTATGATGATCAATAATTGAATCAAGCGTTGCTGATTTTCCGGAGCCTGTAATTCCAGTGATTAAAGTTAGTCCAAACTTCAAAAAGTTGTGGCTTAATGCTTTCATTATGCTCGGATGAAATTCTAAAGACTCTAAAGATCTTACAGAAGAAGAAATAGCACGCATATTAAGTGAGAGAGTATCAACCTCGAAATATGTAGTTGCTCTAAATCTGAATTGCAAATTTTTTCTTGGATAGAAAAACGAATAACTAAAGTCGATGCTTTTTGTAACGCTCAAAAATTGTCTTTGATTATCTGAAAGAAGAGTAAGAATAATTAACGCACTTTCATCAGCAGACATTTTTGGTAGTTCTTTAACTCTTTCTTTTTTTCCATGAACTCTCATCCAAACCATCTCACCGTTGCCATGTCCACCAAATTCAATATCAGAAGCTTCTGACTCAATCATTGAAGAGAGCATTTTGTTGAAAAAATTTCTTAAAACAATAATGTCTTCAGTTTTCAATAATGAAAGGTTATCGATAATGAAATTAATTCTATCTTGCCCTAAGAGGACAGAGGATAATTTTGATAATACTTTGTTTAATACTTCTTTTACAGCTTCCAATTTTATCTCTATTTATTCTTCCATAGTTGCAGAAATTACTTCTTCGAATGAAGTGATACCAATTTTAACTTTTTCTAAACCGCTATCTCTTAAGTTTAGACTGCCATCTTTTTTTGCTTGTACTCTGATTAGTTCTTCATCAATATCGCCACCAGATTGGACAATTATTTTTCTAAGTTCTTTAGTAAAGTAGAGCGCTTCGTGAATAGCAGCTCTTCCTTTGTATCCGGTTTTGTTGCATTTTTCACAACCCACAGCTTCATATATAGTAAAGTTTTTCCATTCCAAGTAATCTAATCCTAAAGATTTAATAAAAACTTCATCAAGATTTGAAATTTTTCGTTTACAATTAGTACATAAAGTTCTAATCAATCTTTGTGCCACAATTAGATTAATTGCATAAGCAATCAGAAAAGGTTCAATTCCCATCTTGTAAAGACGAGCAACTGCGCTGGGTGCATCGTTTGTGTGAAGCGTCGAAAAAGTTAAGTGTCCAGTATTTGCAAGTTTAATTGCCACTTCGGCAGTCTCTTTATCTCTCATTTCGCCCACGAGTACAATGTCAGGATCGTGTCTTAAGATTGATCTGATTGCTTGCTCAAAATTCATTTTGTAACCGATCTTCAACTGACGCGCACCTTCAATTACATACTCAACTGGATCTTCAACAGTAAGTGTATTCACAGACGGATCAATTACTTGATAAAGAGCAGCAACGAGAGTTGTACTTTTTCCACTTCCCGTTGGTCCAGTCAAAATAACCATTCCTTGCGGTTGGTTGATAGCTTTTTCAAAAGCTTGTTTTGCATATCCAAACAAACCAAGTTTACTTAAATCTCGAATTACTTTTCTATCGTCAAGAATTCTAATTACAATACTTTCAAATTTATTTTTTAATTCCGTTCCAACCATTGGAAGAATAGAAACTCTAAATCGAATTATCTGTCCATCAATTTCTCTTTGAATAAATCCATCTTGTGCTCTCTCTCTTTCAAATCTATCTAATCCTTTTGCACGGTCTTTAACAACGGCTATAACAGCTTCAGGCGAAGTGTTGTTTTGTGCGTGCCAAAGACTCAAGTTGCCGTCAACTCTAAAAAGTATATCAGTTTGTTTGTTAGATTTAGGTACGAAGTGAACATCACTCACGCCTTTACGGACGGCTTCAACAAGTGCTGCTTCAATTAGATTAATGAGTGCACTTTTATTAATTTCAGCATCGAGTTCTTTCTCATCAAGCCCTTGGTCACGGTCATCAACAGAAATTTCGGTGTTCTCTTCGAACATTTTTAAGAAGGTGTTTTCGGGGGGGAATATTTTAGAAATTAGAGCGTCGTAATTTTTTTTCTTAATGAAAGTAACTTCATATTTTTTTACATTCAAATCAAAAGCAATTTTTGGAATCGCCCTTTCAGTAGGATCAACAGCGGCTAAAAGTAGTTTTTCTTTTAGTCTATCGTCCCATCCAAATGGAATTACTTTATGTTCAAGCATTAAATTTTTTAATTGATCGCCGGCAGCAGAGAAAGCATTTTTGATTGATTCAATTTTTTCATGAGTTACTTCGTCGATTCTTAAATCAAGCTCGCGGAAAGCATAAAGAAATGCCACTTCGCGAAAAATGGTGTCATGATCGTAACCAAAATCTTGAACAAGTATTTGCGCAAGGTTTCTTTTAATTTTGCTCTTGTCACTATTTTTTGCAGCTAACGCCTTTTCGAGTGTGGCTGCATCAATAATTCCTTTCTTAAAAAGTAAGTAACCGATTTTGTCGGTCATCTCAAGATTAGCATCAATCATACAAAAAAGTTTTGGATATAGTTAATAAAAAATTCTGACATTCCAGGAGTCTTAGGTCTAATGGTTGCTGTTTCAGCAGATACAAGAGTAAGTGCAATCATAACGACCATAGTAACCATAGCAATAATAATTTGAATCAATTCAATAATATTTTTTAATCGAAATACTGTTTCGCTTTCATAATAATTTGCAAGCTGAAGAGCAGTATTTTTTATTGTTCCAGTTTCTTCTCCCGAGTGAAATCGAGAGATAGCAGTTTCAGTAAAAACTCCGCTTGCTTCCATAGCTTCGGTAACACCAATTCCTTTTTGTATCATCATTGGAATTGCAACATTTTTTATTTTCGACTCAAAGTAAGAGTTTCCTGTTGCTTCCGAAGCGATTCTAATCGGCTCAATACTTTCTGCAGAACCACTATAAAGCGTATAGAATACTCTGCAAAATACTTCTATCAAAGTCTTATGGATTAAATTTCCTACGATAGGAATCTTCAACATCATTTTATGAAAAAACAATTTTCCGTTTGTTGTTCGAGAAAATTGCCATAAAGCGACAGCAGGAATCAAAACAGAGATTAAAATAATTATTACATTATCGGTTAAAAAGCCGCTGAACTTTAGTGTGAATGCTGTCATCGGTGGTAGTTCAATATCGAATCTTAAAAAAAGTTTTGCAGTTTCAGGAAAAATATAACCTACATAGTAAAGCACGGCGAGGAAGAGGACAAAAATTGTTACGGCTGGAGTAATCAAAGCGCTGCGTAAACTTCTGTTAAATTCTTGTTGTCGTTCCAAAAATTTTGCTGTGGCTTTATAAATTTCAGTCATATTGCCACTCTTAGATGCAAGTCCAAGCATATATGCGGTAAATTTTCCAAAAACAGATTGATAACGTAAAAATACAGATTGGCTGTCAGAACCTCTTTTTAATTCATTGTTAATCTCTTTTAATGCATCTCTAAGAGTTTTGTTTTGCGTATCATTTATAAGGAGAGTTAAAATTTCTCCATAAGAAAGTTTTTGGTCGAGGAGTTCAGCACTAATTTTCACGAAAGATACAATTTCTTGTGCAGGAGGTTTGGCTACAAAATCAAGGAGTTTTTTATTGACATAAACTACTTCGTAACCAAGTTTAGAGAGAGCATCAACCACTTCTTGCTTGTTAAATGCTTTCTGTTCACCCGTGATTGGTTTGTCGCCCCCTTTTTTTACTTTATAAAGATAAGATGACTTTTTTTCTAAAAGTTTAAGAGTTAGTTGATTTTTTTGTAAAATTCCATTAAGTTTTCGCTTAGCTTCTTTTACGCTATCCCCAGTTAAAACTCCTGAAATAATCTTTCCAGATACATTTTCAGCAGAGAAACGATATTCTACCATAATTGAAAAACTTCTTATGCTGTTTGAAACTGAAATTTAATTATTTTTTAAACGAAAAGAAACAGATATTTAAACAAAAATCAAAAAAAAGCTATTATTTTTAATTGCCCGCTTAAGGCACAACCCATTTCTTATGGATTGGTTACACTTGTGGAGATGTTGTTCATTGTTACTACCGCCTCTACCTCTACTTTATTTCCATTGCTACCAATTTCAGTCCCGGTTCCTGTGATGACTACAGTGCCCGCATTGATTGAAGTAATTGCATAGCTACCATAACCTGTAGTATCTAACCCCGAAACTATTGTCCAGCCAATGAATGAGTTGCCACCACCGCCCGTAGCGAGTGGTTTTTTATAATATTGTTGTGCCATTGAACCAAGGTTTACAACATCAGAAGTGAGTCCTTCGATATTGGTATGTTTAGTATGCGATACGAATAAGTTGATTCCGACAATCACCGCAATACCAACAAGAATAACGCCCAGCACTATTAACAGAAGTTGTTGTTGACCCATATTATACTCGATTACTTGTAAAAAAAGAGCAGAATTACTTCTGCTCTTCAAGATAAAAAATATTTTAATCTTAGGGATTAAATATTACTGTACCTACAACGATAACGCCAAGTACGATTAGGAGAAGTTGTTGTTGACCCATTGTACATTTTCCTTATTTTATTATTAATTAATGTAAAAATTTTAGTTAGACCTGACTAAATATTATAAAAAGTCATACCAAAAAATAATTTTTGCATAATTATTGAAATTTGAGCAAAATAATTCATAAACCGATTATTTTTAACATTATATTGTTCTCTAAATGTTCTCTTAAAACCTGCACTTTAAACTCTGCTGTGAACTTTCTTTTTTGGTTTTTCATTTTTACTCCTGAAGCCTGCCCGATGCAGGCGGGTTTTTTATACATAATTTATTGCTTCAAAAGTAACTTTCCAACTTAAGCATTATAATTCCGACCATCACAGCAATTCCAACAAGAATAACTCCTAACGTAATTAACAGAAGTTGTTGTTGACCCATATTATACTCGATTACTTGTAAAAAAAGAGCAGAATTACTTCTGCTCTTCAAGATAAAAAATATTTTAATCTTAGGGATTAAATATTACTGTTGTAATATTGTTAGGAGTAACAGTTGCCCGCACTGAAATTGGCGCCCCGTTATTCCCAAGTTCTGTTCCAAGACCTTCAAGAACTAAAGATTGAGCACCTGGAGTTTGAATAGTATATCTACCATTTCCAGTTGTATCAAGAGCTGCAGGAACAACCCATCCAGTAAAAGTATTTCCACCACCAGCGAGAGCAAGAGGTTTTCTGTAGTAAGCTTGTGCCATAGAGCCAAGATTCATAAGATCTGATGTTACGCCATCAATGTTTGCTTGTTTTGCACTTGCGGTAAAGACGTTAATACCTACAACTACTGCGATACCTACAACGATAACGCCAAGTACGATTAGGAGAAGTTGTTGTTGACCCATTGTACATTTTCCTTATTTTATTATTAATTAATGTAAAAATTTTAGTTAGACCTGACTAAATATTATAAAAAATCATACCAAAAAAGAAATTTTATAATTTATTGAAAATTGAGCGAGAAAAGTTCAAAAATAATCTATTTTCACATTATTTATCCACGAAAATGCTGAAAGAAAATTTTGCTAAAAAAAACAAACGGTAATAATTTTAATAACAAGCAAATATTACAGGTAAATATTGCCAAAAATTGGAAAAGAGAATTTAAGTAAAAATATTTTTCGTTATCTTTTTGTTTAATAATACGATAAGGGTTTTTGCTAATAATTTGGTTGAAGAATTTTTTGTCAGAAGAATAAAATCTTAAGGTTAAGCTGAAAGTATTTGGAGATTTTATTTTTTTAATTATTCTCCAACTATAAATGTGCTAAAAAAACAGAATAACATTGCAACGGGAATCTCGATTGCTGGTGGGAAATGAATCGAACTAAACAAGGCCATCCAATAATTAAAAGTTCTGCCTTTGCTACGTTTGGTGAGAGTTGAAATTTTGTGACAAAAGAGAATGGATTGTTTTACGCAGTCTCTGTTACAACTATAATAATCAACTGGGATAGATCTCCACACTTTGTAAATTAAAAGCGATTATTTATTTGTGGGCATCTCTAAAAATTAATTTGTCGTTTGTTGTTGTCTCCGTATATCAGCGGGAAATATTCACCTAGAGATTATTCCGAAAACTTTCGGAACAGAGTGAGTTTTTAGAAGTACCTTTATTATGATGTTGAGTGACTCGAAGCATATCGATGCCAAAAAATATGAAACTCTCTCTACAAAAGTTTTCAGAGAAAGGATGACAGTTATAAAAACTATAAAATTTTCTTTGTTGAACAATTTTTCTTCAATACGTTTTTAAGAATTATTTTTTCTAAATTTTTTAAAATCTACTCATCAAGTTGTAACTCTTTACTCAATGATAGGAATCACAAATAAAAAAAATCATTCAAGTTGAACTTTAAACTCTCCTATTCTATTGCTATATTACGCAACAATATCTGTGCAAACAATAAACAATAAAAGGAGTAATATGAAAAAGAGAATTATTTATCTTTCAGCTATTTCTGTTCTTTTTCTTTTTTCGTCAATAGTAGTTTTTACTGGTTGCCAACAAAAAGCAGAAGAACCAGAACAATCACAAACAACAATCGAGCAAACGCCAGAACAAGCTTACGGAACTGAGCAAGCTGCTAAACCAGAAGAGATAGAACCAACTGTTGAATTAGAAGGAACTTGGACAGGAACATTTTGGAATAAGAACATGACCCTTGTTATTGCTACTCAAACTGCTTATTCGTTTGAAGGCGAAACTACAGTTAGATGGACAAAGCCAGTAGTATCAAAGGTGAAAGGCACTATCGATCCTGCTACTTTAGAGATGAAGTTTCAAGACGTAGTTGATGGAAAAGATGCTGGTTCATACACAGGTAAACTATCAGAAGATAAGAAATCATTCACGGGTCAATTTAAATTAAACTCAGGCGCTGGAAATCCATTTAACGTAAAACTGAAATTGCAATAAACAGAAGGAAATAATTAATGAAAAAAATATCTTTGCTTTTCGCTCTCTTCGCTCTACTAAGCTTTGCTTTTGTTGGTTGCGAAACTACAACCGATCCAGATCCTGCAACTCAAACTGGAACGCTAACTTTAACCTCATCTCCTGTCGGTGCACAAATTTGGAGAGATGGTGTTAATACTCAAAAAGTTACTCCTGATAGTTTAACAGGACTAACCGCGGGAAATTATAGCATCACACTAAAACTACAAGGTTTCAGAGATTCAACATTTACAGTTACTGTTGTTGCTGGACAAAGAGTCTTAAGAAATATTAACTTAACACAAAATCCGTTGGTAACGGAAAGATTCACTAACGTTCGTCTTTTTGAAAGAGAAGCTACTGGATTTAGTGGATTGAGATTAAGTGATGGAAGACAGCTAAGTTCTAATGATGCAACTGCAGATATCTTCCTCGATGGAACTGGAAATGGTCCTCTTGATTTAAAGAGTCAACATTTAAGATTACCTGCACCATCAACATTAAGATACACAGACTTCTTTAATGGCAATGGCACTGGAGCTACAAACATTGATGATGGAGTTGATTCTCCAATTTTTTCATCTGCCCCAACTGCTGGTTGGACTACTTCAAAATTATTCACTACCAGAAGCACATATAGTTTCTTGTACACAGATGATTTGTATTATGTAAAACTAATGGTAACAAATAATGGTGGTGGAACAGGCCCAGGAGATCCATTCCGTTGGATAGATGTAACGTATATTTTTAATAAAACTCTAAATGATAGAAGATTTTAAGAAGTAATTTTCGATAAAAATATAAAAGGCTGTCTAAAAGGCAGCCTTTTTTTTGTTTTACATAGAAAAAATGGAATTTGTAAAGACGTAAATTATTCGGAGAAGAGAAATAATTACAGGTAAAAATTGCCACTAAGTTAGGCAAAATAAACCTCAAAAACGTCGCCTCAAATAATCGAATTCAATTACCCAAATATCATATGGAACCAAAATGACATTATACTCTTCATTTATTGATAATAGGATTTGATTTTTTTATTTTCGAAATTATGGCATTAGTATTGTTGACTATGTTATATATGAATTTATTTAGAAAGAAAAAATGAGTACCGGTCAATCGCTTTTAACTTTATTTGGAATAATGATGTTAAGTATGTTGGCACTTAGGTTGAATTCAACGTTACTTATTACTCAGGACACAATGCAAAACTCTAAGTTTGGATTATTGGCCGTATCGTTAGCAACTTCATACTTAGAGGAAGCTAATAGAAAAGCATTCGATGAAATTACCCTTGCCCAAGAAATTACTACGGTAACGCAACTAACCGCGGTTAATGCTCTTGGTCCTGAAATTGGTGAAGTTTATCCAGATTTTGATGACTTTGATGATTTTAATAATTTAATCAGAGTGGATGACACAATGCCTTCAGCAATTTTCAATATACGTGCCAATGTTGTTTACACAACTACCGCAAACCCAAACTCAACTTCCGCAACAAGGACATATCACAAAAGGATAAATTTAACAATTTCAAGCCCTTCGATGACAGATACTTTGAGATTTTCAACTGTTTATAGTTATTGGGCATTTAGGTAGGTATGATATGGGATTTTCATCATTAATAGATATTTTAGGCGCAATGGTAATTGGTGGAATTATGCTTTTGACGCTCTATAGGGTGAATGAAACAGCAGTCGCAAACAACTACTATTACACTAACGATATGCTTGTACAGCTAAATTTAGTTGAGGTTGTTAGACTTATTGAGCATGACTTTAAGAAAATTGGTTATTGTAGGGATTTTACACAAATTCCAATCCCAAGTAGAGCGATACTTCGGGCTGATACTTCGAGCATTAGTTTTTTAACTGATGTGGATAATAATGGAATTGTAGATACCTTAAACTATTATTTAGGGACAACAGTAGAATTAAACATGACAGCAAACCCTCGTGACAGATTACTTTACAGAAGAGTAAATAGTGAAATTCCTCGAAGTGCAAACTTAGGTGTCATTCAATTTAATATTGTTTATTTTAATCCACTTTATGATCAACTGTCAACACCGGTTAGCGAACCCGGAGAAATTGCCTATATGCAAATAAATGTTCGCGTCGAAAATATAAATGCGTATGATGAAAATTATGCGGGTGCATTTTGGCGACAAATAAGATTAGCGGCAAGAAATTTACAAAACAGATAGCAAGAGAAAATTATGTTTGGAAAAGCATCGATAATATTAATACTTGGTTTCAGCGCAATATTTTTACTCTACACTCAACGATTTACTGGTTTTTCTGACACTTCTGTGGAGAATTATGTTGACTATTATAGCGAATCAATGGCGGCAAGTATGGCATTGACCGGCGCTAATATGGCGGCTAATCAAATTTTTTTAGATCAAAGTTGGACTGAAGGTTTCAATAATATTGCTTTCAATAATGGGAGAATTAATGTAACCGTCAATACTCTTAATATAGTTCAGCGAGAAGTTGTATCAATTGGAACTTTTAATAGTGTTGATCGAGAAGTTAGAATTCTTCTGCAACCGAGTAATTTTGCAAAGTTTGCATACTATACTTCAATTATGCCGGGAAATCTTTGGTTTGTTACTGGAGATACAATTTGGGGCCCAATGCATATACAAGGGAATTTGAATGTCTTTGGCACACCAGTATTTAACGGGCGAGTAACAATACGTAATCAATTAAGACGATTTAATGCTGCGTCAAATCCAAGGTTTTTTGGGGGATTTGAGACAGGTGTTAGTATTCCAATGCCAGGGAATGTTGATGCTTTAATTGCTGCTTCCAATAGTGGTGGAAGAAATTTTAGGAATACCGATCTTTTTATAACTTTTAATACAGATGGAACTGTAACTTGGCGAGCAGGAACCTCAGGAAACTTTGTAACAGAACCGCTTTCAACCTTTGCTCCAAATGGTTCAATTGTTACTGAAAGGGGGAACGTTCATGTAAGCGGGACGCTAAATGGTCGTGTTACGCTTGCAGCAACTCATAGTAGTGGTACTGGTCATGGAAATGTTTTTTTAGTAGATGATTTAGTTTATAGACAAAATCCTTTAACTGGTCCCAGTCAAGATATGTTAGGTTTAGTTGCAACAAACAATATCATTATCCGAAATGTACCTGCAAATAGAGGAGATGTAAATATTCATGGCTCTTTATTAAGTCTTGGTGGTGGTTTAATGGCAGAAGATCATGGCTCTATTGGTCGTCAAGGTGCTATTAATCTTGTAGGTGGAATAATAGAAAGACAAGCCCAACCGACTGGAGTTTTTGATCCGGGTACTGGCCAAATAACCTCTGGATATAATTCGCGCTTTAAATACGATGAAAGATTTATGCTCACATCGCCGCCATTTTTTCCTGTTACTGGTAGTTTGGAAATAGTTTCTTGGTATGAATAGTTCTGAACCTTGTTAGCTTTAATTATCAACATAAGATAATTTTCGAAAAGTTCGAAATATTATTTGGTTAGGTTCTTCAGGTTTAAAAATTTTGCAAAAATATTTCCTAAAATCGTCCACAAAATTTAGAATGAAATAAATGTGTTCTAAGTATCGAACAAGTAATTGAGACTTCTGAATTATTTTATTCTTTCATTAAGTGAAGCCAACCGAAATATCTCAATCAAAAGAATTGATACTTTTCTTCTTCTACTTTGGGAGGTCACCCAAATGATTTTGGAGTCAAGTGACAGCTTAAGAAATTTTCAAAAGTCTCCGATTATTAAAGTAATTTTGTAAACAATTTTTTTTTCTGATAAATAAGAGAGAATAATAGAGAACTACTAATTCGCTTGATTATGGTTCAAAATTTTTTCAAGTTACGCTCATAAAAGATAAATGATTTAAACTAATGCAAACGAACATGTTCATTACAGTTGGAACGATAATTTTGTTAGGTACTTTTATCCTTACATCGAACACTATTATCTCCACAACTAGGCAGTCGTCTATGAATACTGAATTTTATCTAACTGCAATTGCTCTCGGTCAATCGGTTATTGAAGAAGCAAAGACAAAACTTTTTGATCAGGCTGCTACTGTGGGCACAGTTACTAACGTTTCTGATTTAACAGCTCCAAGTTTATTAGGAAGAGATGGTGGCGGTGAATCTGTTGGTAATCCCGATACACTATCCGGAAATATTTTTCGTTCTGCCGTCTTATTTAATGATGTAGATGATTACCATGATTACAATCGTCGAATAAATACAACAAGAGCAACAAATTACAATATTAGAACTACAGTTACCTATACGAGTCCAACTTTCCCCGATAGTATTCGAACTGTCAGAACTTGGTGCAAATTAATGACGGTCTTTGTCACTAATCCATTTATCTTGAATCCAGATAATCAACAAGATACGATTCGACTTACATATACTTTTTGTTATTAACCATGCAGACATTAATTGACATATTAGGTGCTTCACTTATAGGCGGAATTGTTGTGCTGATGATAATTCAGCTAAATATGAGTATCAATAATTCTTTGACTACACAAGTTTTGAGTAAAGTGAATCAGGCTGAGCTTTCCAATGTCGTTTTGGTTCTAGAAGAAGATATAAGAAATACAGGATTCCGAATCCCCGACAGTCTTAAAATTTCAAGAGCCGATTCGAACAGAATAACAATTAGACTTGATATGGACAATGACGGTGGAATGGACTCAATTTCTTATTATCGACAAGTTGATGGAGGAGTAAGTTTTTTGTATCGTGTAGTGAATAATCAAGTTGCAAACGCTGCAAGATTTCCGATCGCAACATTTAGAGTTTGGTATTATGATGCGAATGGAAACATCACAACATTTAGATCTCGAATAAAATCTTTTAGAATTTTAATGACAGTAGTAAGTAGCATCCCAGAACCAGAACGCGATCAAGCAGGAAATTTTATTTTTGCAGCGGTTCATTGGGAAAAATTATTCAATCCAATAAATCTATAAAAAAAATATGTTTGGAAAAGGTTTATTAATATTTGTCTTAGGTGTAATCTCCATTGGAGGATATATTTTCTCTGATCTCTTTTTTTTCAGTGACCAGATGACAAGAAATACAGTTACTTTTTTTAATAGTCAAAGTGCAAATAATGTGGCGCACGCTGGGGCAAATATGGCACTAAGGCAGTTGGCTAATAATTCAAATTGGAGAACGGGATTTAATAACCTAAATGTTATGGGAGGACGATTAAACGTAACCCTACACGATGTAACTTTTGACGGACAAAGCACAATTCTTATTAGATCCATTGGAATTGCAGGATTAAACACAGATGAAATTGTAAGAGATACACAATTAGTTTACGTTAGAGCAGGAGCTGTTGCAATTCCAACAACAGTTAGAGGAGCGATAACAACAAACAATAATGTAAGAACACTTGGTAATTTAGTCGTTGATGGAAGAAATTATAGTGCAGCAGGCAATTTATTGTCTGGAACTGGAACCTTTGCTTTTTGGTCAACAAGAAATATTGATCAAGGAGGAAGTTCAAGTTTTGGAGGGACATCCAGCGGAAGTGATATTGTCCCATCAAGTCCAGCAAATGCAAGTATTTTTAGAGAGAACCAAATTTTTGCAGGTGGTTTTCCATCAACTCCGGATAGCGTTTTGGGAGGAACTGCAATGGGCTTTCCACCAGGCAGATTAAAGCAAATAGCTATGAGTGGTGTTAATGGTAGCCAATACACAACTGATCCCAGAACTTTAACGCATCCTTTGCGAGGTGTTACTTTTGTTGAGTTGCCAAGCGGTGATAATTGGGGTCCGGCTAATATTACTGGTTCGGGAGTTCTTGTTGTGAGTAATTCTGCTCGGAATGCAGAGATTAGAAATATAAACTGGGGACCATTTAATGGATTAATGATTGCTGATGATGTTACTAGAATTCATACTGATATTCTTGGAGGACTAATTGTTTTAAGTAACGCTCCACCTTCAGGTAATACAATTGGAAATGGAAATGGACGAATTCGTTACTCAAGTGAAACAATTCAGAATGCAGTAGGACTTGTAAGGGGATTTGGAACAGGTGGAGGCTCTCACTCTATGGTTGTGGCTTGGAGAGATTAAAAAAATGAGAGAGACAAAATTGATTCGCTCTCTCTTAAAATGAAATATATTTTTTTACGTTTTAATTTTTATGTGCAATTCTTTTAACTGATGTTCATCCACATTTGATGGCGAGTCGTCCATTAACGACATTCCACTTGCTGTCTTTGGAAATGCAATCACTTCACGAATCGAATTTTCTCCTGCAAAAATCATCGCGAGTCTATCGAACCCGAAAGCAATTCCACCGTGTGGCGGAGCACCATATCGAAAAGCGTTCATCAAAAATCCAAATTTATACTCAGCTTCTTCAGGCGTTATTCCTAATACATTAAACATCTTTGCTTGTAATTCTGCCGAGTGAATTCTAATACTTCCGCCCGCAATTTCATTTCCATTTAAAACTAAATCGTAAGCTCTGGCTTTCACTTTTGATGGATCGGAATCCATTAACGCAATATCTTCAAGTCGTGGCGAAGTGAATGGGTGATGCATTGCGTAATATCTTTTTGTCTCGTCGTCATATTCAAAAAGTGGGAAGTCAGTTACCCAAATTAATTTTGGTTCTGTATCAGGTTTAATTAATTCTAAACGAGAAGCCATTTCTAATCGTAAGTTTCCCATCATTGTTAATGTTTTGATTTTGGGTCCACTCAAGATAAAAATTAAATCACCAGATTTTGCATTCAACGAAGCGATTAAATTTTTCTGTTCTTCTTCCGAGAAAAATTTTACTGTTGGAGATTCTAAGCCATCATCTTTAACACGAATCCAAATCAAACCACCTGCGCCAAGTTTTTTTACAAAATCAGTTAAGACATCAAGTTGATTGCGAGTATAATTTCCGCAGTTAGGTGCAAGTAAACCAGTTACAATTCCACCTTTCATAATCTGTTCTTGAAAAACTTTAAATGATGAATTTTGAAAAACAGAATTCAATGTTTTCATTTCAAGATTAAATCTTAAGTCTGGTTTATCGCTGCCATATTTTTCCATAGCGTCATCAAATGAGAGCCGTGTTAATGGTAGTGAAAGCGACTTTCCAAAAATATCTTCAAAAAGATTTTTCATTAATCCTTCGACCATTTCAAAAATATCTTCTTGATCGATGAAAGACATCTCAACGTCTATTTGTGTAAATTCAGGTTGTCTGTCTGCTCTTAAATCTTCATCACGAAAACATTTTACGATTTGAAAATATTTGTCAAATCCTGCAACCATCAAAAGTTGCTTGTATGTTTGTGGAGATTGTGGAAGAGCGTAAAATTTTCCTTTGTGCAATCGACTCGGAACTAAAAAATCGCGGGCACCTTCAGGAGTGCTTTTCATCAGCACGGGAGTTTCGACCTCAATAAAATTTATTGAATCAAAATATTTTCTCACGACTTGATACATCTTGTGTCGAAGTATAATATTATTCTGAATCGAAGGTCTTCTTAAATCGAGATACCGATATTTTAAGCGGATGTCCTCACTCGCGTCAACTGAATCTTTAATTGGGAATGGAGGAGTTTTAGCTTCATTTAAAATAATTAATTTGGTTGCCATTACATCAATGGTACCAGTAGCGAAGTCATTGTTTTCAGTGCCTTCGGGCCGCTTGCGAACAATTCCTTCAATTGCAATAACATATTCACTGCGGAGCTGTTTTGCATTTTCGTGCGAGCTTGAATTAAAAGTTGGTTCAAAAACAACTTGAGTAATACCATATCTATCGCGGAGTTCAATAAAAATTAATCCACCTAAATCTCTTCGTGTATCAACCCAGCCATTTAGTACAACCGATTCACCAACATTCGACTCCCTAAGCTCACCACAAGTATGTGTTCTTCTTTGAAAGAGCATTTAACCAACTTCTCCTATTAAATTTAATGAACGACAAAGATAAAGAAATGGCTTAGGGCAAACAAATTTAGTTTCTGAATTTTGAATGCTATTTTTTTTGAATTGTGGTTTATTTTTCATCTTGTTGATAATATTCGTTCGACAATAGTAAATAAAGGTCATCTTGATTCTGTAGATAAACAGATGCGAAGAATATTATTTTTAACCACGCAAAAATTTTTCTGCGCTCTCAAAAACTATGTTGACGTCTAATTCCTTTATGCACTTGAATTCTACATCTGTACGTGAACAGGAGAGCGGCTTTGGAGAATAGAAAAAACAGGGTGAACATTCTAGATTAAGTGATGCAATAGTATGAACTGTATTCCAAGGGCTGATGTAATTAGTGTTAGTTGGTCCAATAATAGCAACAGTTTTCACTTTCATTGAAGCGGCAACGTGCATCAAACTTGAATCATTAGTAATAAACAAACGACATTTTTTTATCAATGCAGCAGATTCTCCTAAGTTTCTCGATTCGACAGAAAAAATTTTATCGCTATTTACTTTCGAAATAAGTTCAGCTTTTAATTCCGCTTCTTCAGGTCCGCCGAAAACAAAAATATTTGCATTTTTTTCGTCTATCAATTTTTGTGCAAGTTGCGAAAATTTTTCGGGTTCCCATCTACGCTTGGTATGATTTTTTAGCGTTGAACAGCCGGGATGAAAGCCAATCAATAGGTCAGTCGAAACAATATTTCTTTCGGTTAGAAATTTTTCAGCAAAAAGTTTGTCGTCAAGATTTATGTTAAATAAAAGATCGGGTGAAGAATCAAAAGTAGTAGAAAATAATTTTTCAGACATTCTAATATTTTCTTCAACATTATGTAACGAATCATTTTCTTGAACTATGTGAGTGTTTAGAAATCCGAGATTAATAAAATCAGAACGTAAATATTTTACAGCACCTCTTTTCTTTGCACCAAGAAGAAAACTAATGATATTGTATTCTTTACGATTTGATGGATAAACATTTATTGTAGCATCAAATTTTTTTCTCAGCGATAAAACAAATTTTAAAGAAGAAAATTTACTTGAGTTTAAAAAATCGTGATAATGAATTTGGTTGAACAATGCTGTTCGAGAAAAAATATCTTTGACACCTTTGTACATAACTATTGCATCGATTGAAGAATCAGGAAACTGCTTCTTAATCAATTGTAATGCGGGTGTAAACATCAATGCATCGCCAATTCCGGAAAGAGCTATAACTAATATTTTCATATTTGATAATAAAAAGGCGACTTTGAGTCGCCTTAATTTTAATTATTTCTTAATCGAATCTTCTTCTGCTTTTTGCATTTTCAATCGATTGATCATATCGTCAATACTTGGGTCATTTGAAAATGTTTTAACTTTATTCAGAAGATCAATTGATTTGTCATACTGTTTTGTAAATTCATAAATATCGAGTAAAAGCCGATAAGGATTATAGAAACTACTAACATCAGTTGGGTTTAATTCAAGTGCTTTGAGTGCATAAACTTCAACGTCTTTTGCAATTTCTAAATATTTTTCTATTGCTCCAGCTTGTCTATATACATTTCCGACATCAAACAATAATCGATGATCCATCTCAATAACTGAACGTGGAATTTTGCTTTCCATCATATCGAGTGTCTCAATAACTTTTGTGTCTTCTCTTTGAGCTGCATAATAAAGCGCAAGTCTGATAAATGAATTTCTATAATTCTGTGTTAGTCTTTCATGATTTTCATCAAAGAAAATATTTGGATTATTTAATCCTCTGAACTTAAAGCCGGGCTGATAATTTACACTATATCCTTCTGGCTCATTAAACAAATGTGCACGATGTACAGGTTCATTAATAAACTCAACTCCAGGAGTCTGTTTAAATGGAACGACTCTTAATGCCATACCTTCCATTCTCAAAAAGTCAGTCAAACCAATTTTACTGTCGTCGCCTGTAGTAACTGCAAAATAAATTGGTCTTCTCCATTGATTTGATTCAATGATTTCGCGAACTACCATATCTTGAACTCTAATAGCATTAATTCCACCATAGTTTACAGTTGGATTTTTTCTCCAAGTCATTGCTAATCTGTTAGTTATAGAAGTATCAGTAATTCCAAATTCTTTAAAGACAGATAGTGGAACAGGGACTGATATATCAGCGCCATCAAACTGAATTGGTTGCAACTGATCTACTTGTGCATCTGTAAATCGCATCGCAACTTTTTCCGCACCGTGCGGTTCAAGATTTTTTGCTTGCTTAATATACCAAGATGTATTTGCTAAACTCAGATTCACAACTCTTACATCACGCCGTACACCCTCGACATCTTGCAAATACCAAAGAGGAAAAGTGTCATTATCACCATTTGTGAAGAGCACTGCATTTGGTTCACAGCTTTGAAGAAGATTATAAGCATAATCCCAAGGAACAAAATTTAACGATCTATCGTGTTGGAAATAATTTGCGTGCAACATTTTTGCTGGAACGAAACCTACACCCAAAGCAAGCAGACCAATAACTGCAAAGCGTTGAGCATTTTGTTGTGTAACTTTTTCAATTACAATATCGGATAACGCACGCACTGCAATACCAATCCAAATTGCAAAGACGAAGAACGCACCGACATAAAAATAATCTCTTTCACGGGGCTGTGGCTCTTGTTGATTTTGATAGAACGCAGTCAAGTATCCCATAAAAATAAAGAGCACCATAAAGATAGAAGCTGTCTTCCAATCTTTCCTAAAGTGGAAATAAATTCCTAACAGTCCGAGCAAGAGCGGAATTCCGTAGAGAGAATCTTTTGGTCCGCCAGCGAAACGAATATTAATAATTTTTCCGAGTGCATTTCCAATGCTGTTAAACGGCCAGATGTTTGCACCTGCGTCTTGATCCCAAGATTCTCTTCCCGCAAAATTCCAAAGAAGATATCTCGTCTTCATATGGTGCATTTGATAGTTCCACCAGAAACTTAAATCGGAAGAGTAGTTAGTATAAATTTGTTGTTGATGAGTCTCCATCGAGAATCGACGCTTGAATATTGGGAAATCGCCATACTGCTCACGACCAAGATAAGAAACTAACTCAGTAAAATCATCGGGTTGATTTTGATTCATTGGTGTGTCCATATTTGCTCGAATAATAACCATCGAGTAAGTAGTAAAACCAAGAACAATAAAAATCAAACTCATAGAGACAAGATGTAAAGTCGGTTTTTTATTTTTGATTGAATAATAAACTCCATACCCAAGTACACTAAAAATAAAAGCGAGTAATATCAGTTCAAGCACAATGTTGTCACCTGCGACACTTTTCATAATTCCGGGAAGAACTTTTACAACACCGGGATAAGTAACAAATAGAGCAATTCCACCAATAATTAAAGTTAGATAGATTGAATTTTTGTCAATAAGTTTTTTCCAAAAAGCTCCAATTATTAGGACTGTAATACCACCCATAATAAGTACAAATCTTAAATCGAATGCTTCATATTCGGCTTGCGAAGGAGGTGTAGTTGTAGTTTGTGCACCCCAAAGAGCGAATGCAATCAATAATAACAACGCAATATTTCCTAATAGGATATATGCAGATTTTTTTAGTGCTTCATCATCATCCACATATTTTCTAAACATAATTGTCATAACAACTGAGATGATTGCAAGAACACTCATTAAGTGAACTCCTGTTGAGAGTCCAATCAGATATGCGATCATCAAGATATATTTTTCATTGTCGGGGTTGTCAGCTTTTTCATTCCAAAGCACCATTAGATAAGTAATAGCAGCAAGTAAGAAAGTACTTGTTGCGTAAACTTCTGCTTCAACTCCGTTGAACCAAAATGTATCACTAAATGAAAATGCCAAAGCTCCAATTGCAGCTGAGGTGAAAGTTATGATTGCATCAAAAGTATTTTTGTAAACTTTGCCTCTATAGTTTTCAATCAATTTTACTATAATTAAATAGAGGAAAATAATTGAAGCGGCACTTGCAATTACAGATACGGTATTAATCCTGAATGCAATATTATCGGCGAATGGAATCATCGAAAAAATTCTTCCTATCAAAAGAAAGAATGGAGTGCCAGGTGGATGTGGAACTTGCATAGCATAAGCAGCAGCAGCAAACTCGCCGCAATCCCAAAATGACAATGAGGGCTGAACAGTAGAAAAAAGTACAATTAATGAAATAAGGAATACACCAAAAGCGTATAACCTGTTAAGCAATTTTAAGTCCATTATCTCCTCAGAAAAAGAAGTGGTTTAATTATGAGCAATTAATTTGTTTATTGTGTTTTTTTGAAAAATTGTTCTATATCTAATTTTGATTTAGTTGTGTAATATTTCTCATGAAGAGATTTTAGTCGTTTCATCGAGACTGAATCAAACTCATCTTCATCTTTATCTCGTTTAATGAAGAGCTTGTAGTCAGCTTTGTCTTTCTCTTCCATTTTCCATTCATAACGTTTTAGTTCTTCAAGAAATTTTTTTTGCTCTCTGAAACTCATTTTATCATTAAATTTTATTGTTAATTTTTAACTTTCAAAGATACTAATTGAAATTATAATAAAGTAAGATTAACTAACAAGATTTAGAAAAGCAATAATAACAATTTTTAAAGAATAACTTGGAAAAAGTAAATAAATATTTTCTTCTCAATAAGCCATTTAATCTTCTCTCTCAATTTACCGATGAGCTTGGAAGAAGAAACCTTGGCGAATTTAATTTTCCGCCAAATGTTTATTCGGTCGGAAGACTCGATTACGACAGCGAAGGATTGTTGTTCCTGACTGATGATAGAACGCTAACTGACAAAATATTGAATCCAAAGTTTAAGCACGAAAAAGAATATTTAGTTCAAGTGGAAGGAATTCCAAGTAGTGATGAATTGATGCTACTCGAAGCGGGAGTTGTGATTGAAGGAAAAAAAACTTTGCCCGCAAAAATAAAATTAATTGAGTCGCCAATAGTTTGGGAAAGAAGACCACCAATTAGAGATAGAAAAAATATTCCAACTGCTTGGCTTAGTATTACGATAACTGAAGGAAGAAAGAGACAGATAAGAAAAATGACTGCAGCTATTGGGCATCCTACACTTAGACTAATACGAATTAGATTCATGAATTTAGTTTTGGCGGATCTTCCAAATGGAAAGTTCAGAGAATTATCTGAAGAAGAAATTACTCAACTGAAAAATAAATTGTAACAATTATTTACTTCAAGAGACTCCTGAAAAATCTCTCTGCCGTCACTCTGAATGAAATGAAGTGGCTCAAATATTTTAGAATCGAGCTACTTCGCTTCCACTCAAGATGAACGAAAAGAAAAATTCAGAAGTCTCCAAAAATTAATTAACAAAATTCAATTAATTTGTTTAACAAAAACAAAAAACGAAACAGTTAGTGAAATCAATATTAACAGACCAGTAATAACCTTTGCTCTAACCGGCATTTTTGCGCCATTGTTATAATCTCTTACGTATTGGCCAAACTGTTTGTTGTTCAATAACCAATCGTAAAATTTTTGTGATGTTTTAGAAAACAAATAAGCAGAGATAAGAATAAAAACTACTCCGGGTAACATTGGAACAAAAATTCCTATGACTCCAATCGTCAAAGAAATGAAACCTAAAAAAAGAACTATCCTTCTTAAAAAATAATTTTTTATTAAACCTCTACTCATAAACCCTAACTATTAATATTAAAAAATTAGACGAAAAAAATTTCTGCGAAAGATAACTCGAAAAAAAAAAATTAAAATTTCGCAAACAAAATTTCAAATTCATCATAAATTATTTAGAATAAACTCCGTCATCATATTGTACAAATGTAATCTTGATTTGCCACCGAATATTCCATGGTCGCGTTCGGGATAAAACATCATTTCAAACGGCTTTGCTTCGGCAATTAATTTCTCAGCAAGTTTAACTGCATTCTGAAGATGAACATTATCATCAGCTGTTCCGTGCACAAGCAATAATTTTCCTTTTAAGTTTTCAGTGTATTTGAGAACTGAACTTCTTTCGTATCCTTCAGGATTAAGCTCAGGCGTTTGCATATATCTTTCAGTATAAATTGTATCATAAAAACTCCAATCAGTTACAGGTGCAACTGAAATTGCAACTTTATAATAGTCAGCAGCTTTTAACAATGTTAGAGCCGATACGTAACCGCCATAACTCCAACCCCAAATTCCAATTCGTTCTGAATCAACATAACCTAAAGATGCAAGATACTTTGCAGCTTCTATATGATCGAAGACTTCCCATTTTCCCAAATCTTTATACATAAGATTTTTAAATTCTTTTCCTCTTCCGCCAGTGCCACGATTATCAATCATAAAAATGATATAACCTTTTTGTGCAAGTAATTGATGCCACAAAAAATTTCCACCACCCCATCTGTCAAAAATTAATTGAGAACCAGGACCACTATAATTAAAAACTAAGACGGGATATTTTTTATTCGGATCGAAATCAGTTGGCTTTATCATTGATGCATTTAATACTACGCCATCGCTTGTTGTGAAATTTAAAAACTCGAGTGGAGAGAATTTATACTCCTTAAATACTTTCATATCTGACAAAGCCAAATCGCGAATTTTGACTCCTGTAACATCATACAAAAATGATGATGGAAGTGTGTTGGCATTTGAATAGCGAGAAATAAAATGTTGATAGTTTGGCGAAAGGTTTATTGCATGAAAGCCGACTGCTTCAGTAATTCTACTAAATTTTGAGCCATCAAGTTTAACAGAAAATAAATCTTGATGCTTTGTTCCTCTTTCATTTGCTGTAAAGTAAACTAAATTATTTTTTTCATCAACAGATAAAACATCATTCACTTCCCAATTGCCGTTGGTTAATTGCTTTATCGTTTTTCCATTGAAATCATATAAATAAATATGATTGAACCCATTTTTTTCTGAAGTCCAGATAAATTGTTTTTTTGATTTTAGAAATCTTAAATTGTCGTGAACATCAATCCAAGCGGGATTAGTTTCTTGAAAAACCAAATGAGTTTTTCCAGTGTTTGCGTCAGCAAAAAGAAAATCGAGTGTGTTCTGAAGTCGATTTAGCCTTTGAACAGCAACGGTTTGATTATCAGCAAAATTAATTCTTGGGACATAAATATCCGTCTCCTCTCCAAGGTCAACCCAAGCTGTTTTAGTAGTATAAATATCAACTATACCAATTTGAACTAAAGAATTTTTTGCTCCTGCTTTTGGATAACGCATCTCAATAAAATTAAAATAGAGTGAATCCCATTTTGCAATTTGAATCTCAGGAACTTGAGATTGGTCTAATCTCCAATAAGCAATTTTATTGCTTTCAGGCGACCATTGAAAAGCGTTTATGATAGAAAATTCTTCTTCGTAAACCCAATCGAAATGTCCGTTTAAAATAATTCCGTTTCCGTCAAAAGTAAGTTGTGTTTCTTTTCCAGTTTGAATGTCAACAACGAATAAATTATCTCCTCTAACGAATCCGAGCTTTTCGCCATCGGGAGAAAACTGTGCATTTAGTTGTGTCTTTTCTGATTCAACAACGAGTTTAAATTTTTTCTCGAGAAAATTATAGACATAAAATTTACCACTGCTTTTTACGCCACGTGCCGCAGTAACACCCGTGAATAAAATATATCGACTGTGAGGAGACCATTGATAATTCTGTATCGAAAATGATGTGTCTTCTGAAGCTTCTCGCAAATCATTAGTAGAAAGCAGACGAGTTTCTTCACCAGTTTTGAGATCGTGTGTGTACAATGCAAGTGATTTTATAACAGTATCCATTTTTAGAAATGAATATTTATTTCCATTGTCATACCATTGGACACCGTTAATATTTTTTCCCGCAAATGCTCTATTAGTTTGAATTGCTTCAACAGTAAAATCTTTTTTCTGTGCAAAAGAAACTGTAATTGCGATAAATAAGAAAAAGAATAAATTTCTACTAAATGTTTTCATTGTTTCTCCATCAATTTTGAAAATTAACTGATTTGCAATATATGAATATTGAATAAAAGAGAGGAAATTTTCTTTAAAATTCAGAGTTGAGAATTGTGTGGACTTACGATATTTTTTTTATCCAAATATTTTGCTTGGGAAAACAGAACGTCAAAATTAATTAGTCAGCTAAATTCACTCTTTATTATTAACTTTCTTTCTTAATTCACAAAGCAAATTTATTTTTGTTCAACTAAAAAATAATATTAAATGACTTTTTTAAATCCAGCAATTTTAATCGGATTAATAGCAGCCGGCATTCCGATACTTATTCATCTTTTCAATTTGCGAAAGTTGAAGAAAGTAGAATTTTCAACTTTGATGTTCTTGAAGGAACTTCAAAAAAATAAGATTAGGAAAATTGTTCTAAAACAATGGCTCTTAATGTTGATCAGAATATTAATCGTAATTTTTTTAGTCTTAACTTTTTCGCGTCCCGCTATTAAAGGTTATGCAATTATTGGAACTCCAACCTTAGCGAAAACTACTGCAGTCTTTATTGTTGATGACACTTTCAGTATGAGCGTTGCTGATAACAAAGGATCATATCTCAATCAATCAAAGACATTAATAACCAATTTGATAAATAATTTGCAAGATCAAGATGAAGCAATAATCATAAGGGTTAGCAACCCCAATGAGGAAAATAATATTTTTACATCAGATAAGAATGGATTAATAAAAAGAGTAAGCGAAATTATTTTGTCCGATCGAAGCGAAAATCTGAATGATGCAGTTGTCAAAGCGGCATCAATAATTGGTGAAGCGAAAAATTTTAATAAAGAACTTTATCTTTTTTCTGATTTCCAAAAATCACGGATGACAAACAATGAAGTATTTTCTGATTTGGGCGAATTACTAAATGAACGCGTTAGAGTTTTTATTTTCAATTTTGGAACTGCCACTCCTTTCAATATTGGAGTTGATAGTTTAAAAGTAAATTCACAAATAATTGAAATAGATAAACCGTTAAGATTATCGGCTTTCATAAATAATTATTCAAATAGAAGCGTTGATAACCTTGTTGTATCAATGTTTTTGAATGATGAACGAATAGCACAAAAGGGAATTTCTCTCAAAGAAAATGAGAATCAAGAAGTGATGCTTGAGTCAAATATAAAAAACTCAGGAACGCAACGCTTAAGAATTGAGATTGAAGATGACGAAGTGTTAAACGATAATCGAAATTTTGTTTCTTTAAAAGTTCCAGAAAAATTTTCAATTTTATTTTTGAGTGATAACTCTGAGGAAACAATTTTTGTTCGATATGCTCTTCAGGCGGCTGATAATAAAGGGCAATTTCAGATTGATGAAAAGCGACTGAGCCAAATTGCTGCGACTAATCTGAATAATTATGATTTAGTTTTTCTCTTTGCAAATGAAAAAATTTCATCATTGGCGGACATTCAAAAATTTGTTCAGAATGGTGGTGGGCTTTTCATTTTTCCAAATGAGAATCTTAATTTGAATTACTTCAATTCACTATTACAAAATTTTGATTTACCAATAGCATCTGATAAAATAATTTTACAAAATGAAAACAAAATTTTGTTCGACAAAGTAGATTTTCAACATCCACTTTTTTCAGATTTATTTGTTTCCGAAGAGAATAGAAAAATTGAATCTCCTGATATCAAAAATTATTTTAAGATTAATTCTGGCGGAAAAGGATTTGAAATTATTTCGCTTCAAGATAAATCATCATTCTTAAGTTCTTACAATTTTGGTAAAGGAAGAATTTTAGTTTGTGCAGTGCCTCCAAATTTAACTTCATCTAATTTTCCATTGAAAGGAATTTTTGCTCCGATTGTTTATAATTCAATTTTTTATCTAACAAATTTTAAAAACTTGAACGCAAGTATTGTAGCTGGAGAAAGCTTTAATATCAACCTTCAGGACGAAGTAGTAAAAATAGTTACTGTAAAAAAACCTACTGATGATGAAGAAAGAATTGTAGTTGATAATCTTAGCACAAATATTGATTTTACGAATACTGATGTTTTAGGATTTTATTTTGTTAAGGGCGATGAAGAATTTACTGAAGAGTTTGTAGTTAATCATAATTCAAAAGAGTCTGAGCTGATTTATCTAAATGAAGAAGCGATAAAAGAATACTTGACAAAAATAAATTTTACAGGAAACTTTTATTTCGTAAACAAAGAGGAGAACGTTTCAGAGGTTGTTAACAGTGTACGCTTTGGTTCAGAGTTATGGCAACCATTTTTAATTATAGCATTAATACTTGCTTTAATCGAGATGTTTTTGTCAAGAAGCACTCGGAAAGATTTTGAAAGTTTAAAAAATTCATAATACTTAGAAAGTTAAAACTCATTTTTGATTAAATTGTAAGTTCATTTTTATCGAGTAAAAAAATATATGCGTTATCCATTTTCCGAAATAGAAACTAAATGGCAAATAAATTGGGAACAGAATAAAGTTCACAAAACAGATTTTTCAAATACTGAAAAAAAACTTTATACACTTGTAATGTTTATTTATCCCAGTGGTGCAAAACTTCATTGTGGGCATTGGTATAATTATGGACCAACCGACACTTGGGCACGATTCCAAAAATTAAAAGGTTACAATGTCTTTGAACCGATGGGATATGATGCGTTCGGTTTACCCGCAGAAAATTATGCAATAAAAACTGGAATCCACCCGAAGGATAGCACACTAAAAAATATTGAGGACATTCGGCAGCAGTTGAAAAAAATTGGTTGCATGTATGATTGGGACGCTGAGTTAATGACTTGTGTGCCTGAATATTATAAATGGAATCAGTGGCTTTTTCTTCAACTATATAAAAAAGGTTTAGCTTACAGAAAAAATGCTCCAGTGAATTGGTGCACTTCTTGTCAAACTGTTCTTGCAAACGAACAAGTATTGAATAATGGAACTTGCGAAAGATGTAACGCTGCGGTGATTCAAAAAAATCTTACACAATGGTTTTTTAAGATTACTAATTATGCAGAAGAACTTCTGGATGGATTAGATAAAATTAACTGGCCAGAAAAAACCAAGTTGATGCAACGAAATTGGATCGGTAAATCGATTGGTGCGGAAGTAACTTTTAAAATTGCTGATGCTGAAGATCAGATCAAAGTATTTACAACAAGACCCGACACACTCTTCGGTGCGACCTATATGGTTCTTGCACCCGAGCATCCTTTGGTTGAAAAAATTACTACAAAAGAATTTAAAGATAAAGTTGAAGCGTATAAAGACTCGATAAAAAGTATGAGTGAAATTGAACGCTCTTCAACAGTGAAACAAAAAACAGGAGTTGCAACCGGCGCCTTTGCTGTCAATCCCGCTAACGGAAAAAAAATTCCAATCTGGATTGCTGATTATGTTTTGATGACGTATGGAACAGGTGCTATAATGGCCGTTCCGGGACAAGATGAACGCGATTGGGAATTTGCTACTCAGTTTAATCTTCCAATTATTAGAACTGTTCAGCCACCAGAAAATTTTTCGGACAATGCATTTCTCGGCGATGGGCTTGCAATCAATAGCGATTTCTTAAACGGACTTTATGTTGATGATGCAAAGAAAAAAATGATTGATTGGTTAGAAGAAAAAAAGATTGGCAAAAGTACAATCAATTATCGGCTACGTGATTGGCTAATTTCAAGACAACGTTATTGGGGAACTCCAATTCCAATTGTTCACTGTGAAGATTGCGGCGAAGTCCCTATTGCTGAAGATCAGTTGCCAGTTGAACTTCCTTACGAAATTGAATTTAAACCCACAGGCGAATCTCCTCTTGCGAGTAATCAAAAATTTATAAATACTACTTGTCCAACTTGTGGAAAAAATGCGAAACGCGATCCTGATACTATGGACACTTTTGTAGATTCGGCTTGGTATTATTTGCGTTTCTTAGATCCTAAAAATGAAAAGATGTTTGACAAAAATCTTTCTGATAATTGGACTCCTGTTGATATGTATGTTGGTGGTGCAGAGCACGCAACAATGCATCTTCTCTACTCAAGATTCATTCATAAATTTCTTCGCGATCTTGGTTTAGTCAATAGTGATGAGCCTTTCAAGACTCTTGTCCATCAAGGAACAATTACAAACAATGGCGCAAAGATGTCTAAATCAAAAGGCAATGTTGTTAATCCTGATGAGTTTACTGTAAAAGTTGGCAACGATGTTTTTAGATTGTACTTGATGTTTATGGGACCTTACGAACAAGGCGGAGATTGGAGTGACAAAGGAATTTCAGGCACTGAAAGATTTGTTGCAAGAGTTTATGATCTTTGCTGTAATTATAAAAATATTTACAATGAAATAAATACTCCAAATAAATTTGAGTTGGAAGATTTATCAAGCATAGAAAAATCTGTTTATCGTAAAGTCAATCAATCAATTGCTAAAGTTGAAACAGAATTGGAGCACTTTAGATTTAATACTGCAATTGCGGCTTTGATGGAATGTTTGAACGAACTAACAAAAAATCTTGTTAATTGCAGAAAAGAATTGCAATCATATTCACTCGAAAGATTTATCGTTTCGTTGGCGCCACTTGCTCCACACCTTTCAGAAGAGTGTTGGGAAATTATTGGAAAAAAAATCTCCATCTATCACAAGCCACTCTGGGTTGATTGCGATGAGAAAGCATTGATTGAAGAGAGCGTTTCGATTGCGATTCAAGTTGGTGGAAAAATGAGAGGAACTGTTGATGTGCCGATGAATAGCAGCGAAGATGATGTTAAGTCAGCAGTAATTGCAGATGATAAAATCGCAAAGCATCTGGAAGGAAAGACAATAGTAAAACAGATTTTTGTGCTCAATAAAATTATGAACTTTATTGTAAAATAAAATTAGCAATTTTTTTTTGTTCTTTTCAATTTAATAAAATTTAAAATTAGAAAAATGAAAACCATTTTTTAGATCTGGTTTTTATAAGCGTAGAGAAAGGTTCTTAAATGTTAGACATAAAATTAATTCGTGAAAATCCTGAAATAGTTAGCAAAGGCTTGTTAAATAAGAACGCAAAAGATATTGTAAGCGAAATATTAGAAATAGATCAAGAACGAAGAAAATTAATTCTTCAAACTGATGAATTAAAATCCAAGCGAAATCAAGTCTCGGCTCTAATTCCAAAAATGAAAAAAGCGGGAGAAGATACGACTCAAATACTTGCTGAGATGAAAGAAGTATCTGATAAAATTACTGAGTTGGATTTACAACTTCGGCAAGCAGAAGAGAAGCAAGAAGAAATTTTAATTTATACTCCAAATTTGGCGCACTCATCTGTTCCAGTAGGGAAGAGTGCAGAAGACAATGTCGAAACAAAAAGATGGTTGCCTGAAGGATTCTCTTTTGAAAATGATTTTGAAGTTTCAGACCACGTTCAACTTGGAAAAAAACTTGACATACTTGATTTTGAAAGAGGAACAAAAATTTCTGGTTCTGGTTTTCCACTTTATAAAGGAAAAGGTGCAACACTTGAGCGTGCATTAATCAACTTCATGCTCGACTTTCACATTCGGCAGCACGGCTACACAGAAATTTTTCCGCCTTTCTTAGTTAATAGAGAATCGATGAAAGGGACGGGACAAATTCCCAAAATGGAAGATGATATGTATCAAATAGAAAAAGATGGGCTTTATCCAATTCCAACTGCTGAAGTTCCTATTACAAATATTCATCGAGACGAAATATTGACCGAAAAAGAGTTGCCAATAAAATATGTTGGTTACTCTGCTTGCTTTAGAAGAGAAGCGGGTTCTTATGGAAAAGAGTCAAAAGGATTTTTGAGAGTTCATCAATTTAATAAAGTTGAAATGGTGAAATTTGTAAAACCCGAAAAATCTTTTGAGGAATTAGAATTACTCGTAAAAGATGCTGAAGATATTTTACAAGCGTTGAATGTTCCATATCGTTTGCTCTTGCTTTGCAGTGGAGATTTAAGTTTTTCTGCTGCTAAATGTTATGATATCGAAACGTGGTCTCCCGCTGAAAACAAATGGCTTGAAGCGTCATCGTGTTCAAATTTTGAATCATTCCAAGCTCGTCGTGCAAATATCAGATATCGAAATGAAGCGACGAAAAAGCCCGACTTCATTCATACATTGAATGGAAGCGGTTTGGCGACAAGTCGGCTGATGGTTTCATTATTGGAAAATAATCAGACTCCTGAAGGGAAAATTGTTGTCCCTAAAGTGCTTCAAAAATATACGGGCTTTGAAATAATCGATTAACTTATTTATGAAATTGATTTATATAAAAATAGAATTGAAAAAGTTCTCCCAAAGATTTAGGATAGTTGATAATTAATTTTTAATGAAAAATCTCAAAACCCTAAAAAAATATTTTGTTCGTTACAAAACGAAAATCTTTCTTGGAATACTTTTCATTTTGTTGTCAAATCTTCTTTCAACATATATTCCATTGGTCATTCGTGATGCAATTAATTTGCTTCAAACAAAAATTACGCAGAGCGATTTAATAAGACTCAGTTTGATGATAGTGGCTCTTTCATTAGTTGCAGGCGTCTTCAGGTTTCTAATTCGTCAAACAATAATTGTGGTCTCGAGAGAAATTGAATATGATTTGCGTCAAGATTTTTGGCAGCATATTCAGTTGCTTCCCACAAAATATTTTCAGAATACATCAACGGGAAATCTAATGGCACACGCAACAAGCGACATCAACGCTGTGCGCATGTTTATTGGTCCCGCTGTAATGTACTCGATTGACACGATCATTCGTTTTGTTTTAGTAATTTATATGATGTTGTCGATTAGTCCTGCTATTACACTCTATTCCCTCTCACCACTTCCGATACTTTCGTTTTTGGTTTACTATGTTGGAAAAAAAGTTCATGTGCGATTTACTGCAATTCAAGAAAAGTTTGCAGAGTTAACGACAAAAGCACAGGAAAATTATTCGGGAATTCGTGTGATAAAATCTTACGTAAGAGAAACTCAGGAGATAGAAGATTTTAAGAAATTAAGTAACGAATATCTTCATAAGAATATGCATCTGATAAAAGTGCAAGCATTGTTTCAGCCCACTCTATTTATGATAACAGGAATTTCAGTGATTGTTGTAATCTGGATTGGTGGGGGAAGCGTTATCTCTGGTAAATTAATGTTGGGAGATATGACCGCACTAATTATTTATCTCGGCATTTTGATTTGGCCAATGATTGCTTTTGGTTGGGTAATAAATATTATTCAACAAGCAGAAGCAAGTATGAAAAGATTGAATAAAATTTTTAATGAAGAATACGAGATCACTGATACAGAAGTTACTGATAAGAAAATTGAATCACTAAAAGGTGAAATTGAATTTAGAAATGCCTCATTCAAATACAATGAAAATTTTTCAAATGTATTGAATAAAATAAACTTAAAAATTTCTGCAGGCAGCACATTCGCAATTATGGGTTTAACAGGAAGTGGTAAATCAACTTTCGTAAGTTTAATACCAAGGCTTTATGATGTTACTGATGGAGAAATATTAATCGATGGAATTAATATAAAAAAAATTCCTCTTTCTGTTTTAAGAAAGTCTGTTGGATTTGTTCAGCAAGAAAGTTTTTTATTTTCAGATACGATAACAAATAATTTGTGTTACGGACTTAATGAAGTTGATATTAATAAGGTTTATCAAGCTGCGGCTATTGCTCAGTTCGATAAAGATGTAAGAGATTTTCCATTGAAGTATGATACAATTCTTGGTGAAAGAGGAATCACTCTTTCGGGTGGACAAAAACAGAGAGCGTCATTAACTCGTGCTTTAATAATCGATCCACAAATTTTAATTCTTGATGACTCCTTCTCAGCAATTGACACCAACACTGAAGAAGAAATTTTAAAGAACTTAAAATCTTTTATGAAAAACAGAACGAGCATAATTATCTCTCACAGAATTTCTACAGTTAAAGAAGCAGATCAAATTATTTTGTTTGATAAAGGAACAATAGCTGAAAAAGGAACTCACGAAGAACTTATTGCACTCGGTGGTAAGTATGCAAACATTAATCAGAAACAGTTATTAGAAAAAGAAATAGAAGAATTTAATTAATGAAAATATTGAGTTAAGAAAATCGTGGCAGTTGATAAACAAGATGATGAAGTACTTGGTAAGGCTTACGATGCCAAGTTAATGAAGCGGCTTTTGCAATATATAAAGCCGTACAAAAAATATGTCGTGATAGCAATATTGTTGAATATAGTTGTTGCTGCACTTGGTCCAGTCCGCCCATATCTGACAAAGATCGCAATTGATGTGAACATTGCAAACAAAGATTATCATGGACTTTTTATAATCACATTAATTCTATTCGGAACGTTGTTGTTCCAATCGGTGATACAATATTTTCTTACTTACTACACAAACTATCTTGGACAAAAAACAATTTATGATTTGCGAACACAATTGTTTGCACATACACAAAAATTAGCAACAAAATTTTTTGACAAAACTCCAATTGGCAGAACTGTAACGCGTGTAACAAATGATATTGAATCGCTGAACGAATTATTCTCATCAGGAATTGTGATGGTCTTCAGTGACATCTTTATAATTTTTTGGATACTTGGGTTCATGCTCTTTATTGATATTCCTCTTACGCTTGTAACGTTGTCAGTGCTCCCCGCACTTTTTTATGGGACATTTTTATTTAGAAAAAAAGTTCGAGAATCTTATCGTGATGTTCGTTTGCATTTGGCAAGACTGAATACATTTATGCAAGAGCATATCACGGGAATTTCAGTTGTGAAAATTTTTAATAAAGAAAAAAATGAACTTAAAAATTTTTCTAAAGTGAACAATGATCATAAAAAAGCAAATGTTGACTCAATTTTTTATTACGCAGTTTTTTTCCCAACTGTCGAATTACTTTCTTCAATTGCTATTGCATTAATCATTTGGTATGGTGGCGGCGAAACGATTCAAGGCTATATAACATTGGGAACACTACTCGCATTTATTCAATACACAGAAATGTTTTTTAGACCAATTAGAGATCTTTCAGAAAAGTATAACATTATGCAAACAGCAATGGCATCCTCTGAAAGAATTTTTAAATTACTTGACAATGAGACGATTATTCCAAATCCCAAAAATCCATTGCCAGTTGAAAAAATAAAAGGTGAAATTGAATTTAAGAATGTCTGGTTCGCATATAATCAAGAAGACTATGTTTTAAAAAATATTTCATTCAAAGTGAAACCGGGTGAATCGATTGCAATTGTTGGTGCAACAGGAGCAGGCAAATCAAGCGTGCTAAATATACTGACGCGATTTTATGATATTAACCAAGGAGAAGTTTTTGTTGATGGCTTCAATATTCGTTCAGTCGATAAAAGTAGTTTACGAAAACATATCTCGATAGTGTTGCAAGATGTATTTTTATTTAGCGGAACTATTAAATCCAACATCGGAATGAATAATCCCGATATAACTGATGAAGAAATTCGTCGAGCCGCTGAACTTGTAGGAGCAGATAAATTTATTTCAAATCTTCCCAAGGGATATGATGAAGAAGTAAAAGAGAGAGGCGCTACTTTAAGTGTTGGACAAAAACAATTAATTTCTTTTGCGAGAGCGATTGCTTATAATCCGCAAATTCTTATTTTAGATGAAGCAACTTCTTCAATTGATACAGAATCAGAAGTGTTGATTCAAAATGCAATTGAAAAACTTCTTAAAGGAAGAACATCAATAGTTGTTGCACATAGATTATCAACCATTCAAAACGCTGATAGAATTATTGTTATGCACAAAGGCGAAATAAAAGAATCAGGAAATCATCAAGAACTTCTTTCCAAAAAAGGAATTTATTTCAAGCTATATCAACTTCAATACAAAGACCAAGAAATAAAGATTAACTAAAGGAATAAAATCATGATCAAAAGATTCATGACTCTTGAACGACACATTATAGAAGGCGAAAGAAAACATCCTGCAGCAACAGGCGAACTTTCAAAACTCCTTTCTGATCTGGTAATTGCCGCCAAAGTAATTTCACTTGAAGTAAACAAAGCCGGACTAATGGATATTCTTGGCTACACTGGTGATAATAATATTCATGGCGAGCAAGTAAAAAAACTTGATATGTATGCTCATGAAATGATTTTTAAAGCGATGGATCACGGCGGACATTTATGCGTAATGGCATCGGAAGAAGAGGAAGATATTATTCATATCCCAGATGCTTTTGAAATTGGTAAATATGTTTTGTTGTTCGATCCACTTGATGGCTCTTCTAACATTGATGTTAATGTAAGCATCGGAACTATTTTTTCAATTTATAAACGCGTTTCGCCACAAGGATTACCCGGCACTTTGGAGGATTGTTTACAGCCCGGTTTAAAACAAGTTGCTGCGGGATATGTCGTTTATGGTTCGAGCACAATAATGGTTTATACTACGAGCAATGGTGTTCATGGTTTTACTTTAGATCCATCAATCGGAGAATTTTTACTTTCGCATGAAAATATTCGAATTCCAAAGAAGGGAAGAATTTATAGTATCAACGAAGGGAATTATAAATTCTGGCATCCGGGATTAAAAAAATATATTAAGTGGTTGCAAGATGAAGAACTCGAAACCGACAGACCTTACTCGAGCAGATATATTGGTTCAATGGTGGCGGATGTTCATCGCACACTTTTTTACGGCGGAATTTTTATGTATCCACAAGACAGCAGAAATCCCAACGGAAAACTTAGATTGATGTACGAATGTAATCCAATGTCAATGATTGTTGAAGCTGCAGGCGGCAGAGCAACCAATGGTAAAAAGAGAATTTTAGAAATTGTTCCTGAGTCGCTTCATCAACGAACACCAATATTCATCGGTAGTGTAGATGATGTTAATCTTGTAGAAGAGTTTATGTCTGAAGAAAATAATAATCAAGAAAAAGAATAATATTTTTTAAGGGCACCTCTAAAAACTAAATCATGTTTTCTTGTTATCTGCGCAAATCAGTCTTGAAAACTTTTGGGACAGTATGAGTTTTTAGAAGTGCCTTTATTAGAATCACTTAATTTTACTTAATTCTTCTGCTAATTTTTGCGAAAGTTCTTTCTTAGAAACTCCAACAATTTTTAGTTTTGCATTTTTGACAGAAATTTCAGGCGAGTCACCTTCACCCGTTAGATACTTGTAAAGATTATATGCAAGTCTATATCTATCATTAACGATTGGCAAATTTTCTTTAAACTCTTCAACCAAATTATATACTTGTTTTTCCAACGAATCATTTGGAAAAAGTTTTGTAGTTGGGGGCGCAAGTGTTGACATTTAAAATCCTTTTTTTTTCTTACGAAAGTTAATTCATTACTTACAGAAGTTCAATCTTTCTTTGTAGTAAAATACAAAATTGGTTAATTTTGCATAAAAATAATTTAAACTATTGAATCTTTCAAACGCTGAAAATATCTTAATCGTTCGACTATCGTCGCTTGGGGATGTATTATTATCTACTCCTTTAATTAGAGGAATAAAAAATAAATATAACTCTCTCAATATTGATATTATTACTCGCAATCAGTTTGGTGATGTTTATAGACACAATCCCTACATCAGAAATTTATACACTTTAGAAGAAAATAATTTCGATGAATTAAATAAGTCTATTTCAAAAAATTCTTATGACTTTATTTTAGATCTTCAGAACAATTTGAGATCAAGAAAAATTACTTCCCAGTTCAATACTCAAATATCAAGATTTAAGAAAAAGACTTTCGCAAAATTTTTGCTCGTCAATTTTAAAATAAATTTTTTAAAAAATCTTCTACAACTACCAATTAGATACGCAGAAACAGTTTCTGAGAATGGAAAAAAATTCTTGGATGAAAAAGGTTTAGAATTATTTTTGCCAAATGAGATTAAACCATCGATAACAAAAATGAAAAGCACAATTGGATTTATCCCAGGTTCTCAACATTTTACAAAAAGATGGCAAAAAGAAAATTTCATTAAGTTAGGAAACATGTTGATAAATCAGGGGAAAGAGGTTCTACTCTTTGGTGGAAAAGCGGACAACCAATTGTGTGATGAATTGTCAAATGAAATTAAAGACGCAAAAAATTTATGCACCGATGACAATCTGTTTCAACTTGCGATGGATATGACGATGTGCGATGCAATTGTTAGCAACGATTCCGGATTAATGCATTTAGCATCAACGCAAAATGTTCCGCTTGTAGTTTTGTTTGGTTCAAGCGTTGCAGAGTTCGGGTTTACTCCATACAAAACAAAAAATATTATTGTTGAGAATAAAAATCTTTCGTGCAGACCTTGTTCACATATTGGAAAAAATAGTTGTCCCAAAGAGCATTTTAATTGTATGAAAACTTTAACTCCCGAAATTGTTCACGAAAAACTAAAAACCATTTTAAGCCAATGAAAATGCCTTATTCAACTCTATATAATTACGTTCTGCTGCCAATTGTTTATCTACTTTTTCAGATAGTTGGATTGTTCAATAAAAAAATTAAATCAGGAATTGATGGGCGAAGAAATTTATTTTCCGAATTAGAAAAAGTTGTAAAGAAATTTAAAGTTGGTAAAAAAATAATTTGGTTTCATTCTTCTTCGCTTGGTGAATTTGAACAAGCTAAGCCGATAATTGAAAAATTAAAATCCGAAAAAGATGTCTATGTAGTAGTTACTTTTTTTTCACCTTCAGGTTATCAAAACTCAAAAAAATATTCATTCGCTGATTATGTTACATACATTCCATTCGATACAAAAAAGAACGCAGAGAGATTTGTAGAAATCTTAAAACCTGACGTAGTACTTTTTATGCGATATGATATTTGGCCAAATCATGTTTATCAAATAAAGAAGCAAGGAATAAAGTTATTTTTAGTTGATGCAACTTTGAGAAGAAAAACAATTCGAAATGTTCCTCTATTTTTTAACTTTCATAAAAAACTCTACAATCAGTTCGACAAAATATTGACAATCTCAAAAGATGATTATGAAAGCTTTACAAATTTTGAAGTTGATCTAAATAAAATTGAAATAGCAGGAGACACAAGATTTGATCGTGTGCATCAACGAAGCGTAATTTCTGGAACAAAAAAATTATTGCGTGAAGATATTTTTACAAACAGAAAAATTATTGTTGCTGGGAGCACTTGGCATGAAGATGAAGAAATTTTGCTCCCGGTATTTAATAAAATTGTTGAGCATCATAAAAATGTAATTCTCATTATTGCTCCGCACGAACCTACAATTGAGTATATCGAAAAAATTGAAGCAGAATGTAAAATAAATACAATTCGATTTTCAGCGCTCAACAATTATAATAATGAACAAATTATTATTGTCGATTCAATCGGAATATTGATGACGCTTTACTACTATTCATACATCGCTTTTGTTGGCGGAAGTTTCAAGAGTAATGTGCACAACGTCTTAGAAGCTGCTGTTTATGGTGTTCCTGTCTTTTACGGTCCGAAAATATTTAATTCGCAAGAAGCAGTAACACTTTCAAAAATTGGTGGCGGAAAGATTATTCATAATAAAAAAACTTTCTACAGGAATATTTCCGAACTCTTGAGAAATGAAAATTCTCAGAAAAAATTAGGCGAACTTTCAAAAAAGTTTGTTCTTGAAAATACTGGAGCAACAGAAAAAATATTAAATGAAGTTTACAAATGGATTTAATGAGATTTAAATCTGAATTTAAACTAACTCTTCAAATATCTTTCTTCTAAAATTTTTAAGTGATGGGCTTCGTGTCCCGCAATAGCATGAATAATAGCTCGAACAGTTACTTCATTATTATTAGCAATTCCTTTTCTATTTAACTCCTCTTCAGAAAAAGATTTAAACAAAATAATATTTGCCATTCTTAAATTCACATACTCATCAAGCAAACTTTTTATTGAACGATTTCCAAACTTACCGTAAAGGATGTAATCATCTTGTTCATAGCCGGCAATTATATTTTTATCATTGCGAGCAAAAGTTAAGATACGATATCCAAAAATTCTTTCCGTATCAATAACATGACCAAACAACTCTTTAATCGTCCATTTGTTTTTATCATAAGCATAATCAGCGCTTGAGTCCTGCAGCGAAGAAAAAATTGCGATCGTTTTTTCTTTCTGTTTTTCAAGAAGATCAATTACATCTTCATCATTCAGGTATGAATAATAAAATTCATAATAACTCGGAAACTCGCCTTTAATTGGTTTTCTCATAATGTTATTCTCATTCCCATATTTTTACAATTTTTTTGCCGTCAGAATTTATCGCACCTCTGAACATTGCATTAGTTGAGTAAGATAATTCAAAGTTACCGTGTTTGTCTATTGCAATTAAACCGCCGTCACCTTTTTGCAATCTTTTGTGAATCATTTCATCAACTGCTTCTTTAAGTGTGTAACCTTTGTATTCCATCAACGCAGAGACATTGAACGCAACAGTGTTTTTGATAAATCGCTCGCCCCAACCAGTGCAAGAGATTCCTGCAGTTTTATTGTTTGCATAAGTTCCTGCATTCACAAGCGGAGCGTCGCCTACTCTGCCGGGAAGTTTGTAAAACATTCCTCCTGTTGATGTAGCAGCAGAGATATTTCCCGCCATATCAAGTGCAACGGCGCCAACAGTTCCTTTTTTCTCAGACTCTTTTTTCTTCGTCCATCTTTCATATTCTTCGCTTGTAATAAAATAAGATGGGTCAACCATTTCTAATCCTTTTGACTTCGCAAATTTTTCAGCACCATCACTCACCAACAAAACGTGATTCGATTTTTCCATTACAGTTCGTGCCGCAGTAATTGGATTCTTCACTCTTTTCACATTAGCCACAGCACCAGTGGAAAGATCTTTCCCATACATTATTGAAGCGTCAAGTTCTGCAACACCTTCGGAAGTTAAAACAGCACCTCTACCCGCATTAAACAAAGAGTCGTCTTCTAAAAATCTCACAACTTGTTCAACTGCATCAAGAGAAGAGCCGCCCGACTCTAATATTTTTTTACCAATTTGCAACGCACTTTCGAGCGAGCTTAAGTATTTTTCTTTTAATTCGGTTGGCATATTTTTGTCGGCATTTCCAGCCCCGCCATGAATAACTAGCACATATTTTCCTTTGGTAGGTTCTTCTTTTGGAGTTTGACCAATGAAGACAGTTGCCGAAATAATTAGAATTGTAATGATAGAAAAAATTATTGTTCTCATACATTTATTATTTATTATTGATTAAAAATATTTTATGTTCTGTTGCAAATGTCGGACAAAAAAAAAATCACACAATGAAATTAGTATTTCTTTTTCTTATTCTCTATAATTTTTCTTTTGGTCAACTGAGAGAAAATATCTACTTGATAAAAAATCATTGGCACACTGGATTTGTTTTTATTAATAAAGATGAACCTGAAAAATTAATTCCTCACATAAAATTATTTGGAGATTATCAATTCGTAGATATCGGTTGGGGAGATGAAAAATTTTATCAGCATCCGGGCTTCAATCTGTTCTTAGCTTTTCGTGCTTTATTTATTCCAACCTCAAGTGTAGTTAGGATTCAAGCCTATTCTAACTCTATAGAAAAATATTTACAAAACTCAGATGCCGCATTAAAGATTTCGATTACTTCCGCACAATACGAAAAAATACTTAACTATATAAATCAGTCTTTTGAGTTGAGAGATAAAGAGGCAATTATAACTTCGGAAAATAAAAATTGGAGAATAAAATTTCTCAAGTCTAAGCTAAAATATCACTTATTCTTTACTTGCAACACTTGGATAGCTTATGCACTAAAAGAAGGTGGCGTTGAGATTGCGCCTGCCGGAATTATAACTGTTCAACAATTATTTAATAACTTAGGAAAGCTCAAAAACGTAACGAGAATAAAATAAAATTAAAGTTGCTTGAAATAATTTATAGTTTTAGTTATTCCTTCTTCCAAACTAAACATCGCTTTAAATTTTAACTGCTCCTCTGCTTTGCTTACATCAGCAAAGCTGTGTTTTATTTCTCCCGCTCTCTCTTCGAGATGAACAATTTTAGAATTGCTTCCAATTTCCGAAATAATTTTTTCTGCTAAAGAATTAACTGATCTACTTCGTGATGAAGCAATATTGAAAACACCGATTTGGGTTTCATCAAGAGCAGCCAATAAATTAGCGGCTACCACGTCTTTCACGTAGATAAAATCTCTTGTCTGTTCGCCGTCACCAAAAATTAATAAATCTTTTTCCTGAATTGCCTTGCTAATAAAAATTGGAATAACTGCAGCATATTGACTGAAAGGATTTTGTCTTTCACCAAAAACATTGAAGTATCTTAACGACACCGATTTTAGTCCAAAAATTTCTGCATACATATTTAAATAGTATTCTCCGTCGAGCTTCGTTATTCCGTAAGGTGATTTTGGATTTGGTAAAAAACTCTCAACGTGTGGAAGGTTTGGGTTATCCCCATATATTGCTGAAGAACTACTGAACACAATTTTTTTTACATTAGAATTTTTTGCTGCTTCTAAAATATTTAAGAGTCCATTCACATTTACTTCAACACAATTTTTTGGTTTCTCAATCGACTCAGGAACAGAAACCATTGCTGCGAGATGATGAATGTAATCGACATCCTGAACAATTTTGTTGACTAAAGATTCATCGCAAACATCACCTTGAACAAAATCGATATTTTTTAGATGACTCAAATTTTCAACTTTTCCAGTTTTTAAATTATCGAGCACAATGACCTTGGCGCCTTTGTTTATCCACTCCTCAGCGATATGGCTGCCAATAAATCCTGCACCACCTGTAATTAGCACTTTAATATTTTTCAAAAGATTCCTAAATAAAATTGTTTGTAATTATTTTAAAATCAAAAATAACACATTTATCTATACAATTTTTTAGTTGGGTGGTGAGAAAATAATTTAATACGAATAGAGAAATGAAAAAGAGTAAAAAATTGGTCTCGTTTATCTCTCGATCTAGTAATAATATTTACTCAACAATTTTGAAATACTTTCGATAATCAGACTTAAGAGTAGATATTGAAAAAAGTATTTTATTCTGGTATTTTAATTTTTTTCTCAGCTGATATAAAGAAATAAGAGAAGAAGTTCTATTTTTGTTTAACGAAACTAAAAGATTAAGAAAATTTAATGTGAAGTTTTTTAGAATTGTGCTAGTGAAAAGACAATTTAAATTTTGAAATCAATTTTCTAAACTATAATTTTGCTAGGCTATTACTGTTCTTTAATTATTCCTGGTATTATAATATTATTATTGAATAAATAATTGATAAAATGAATAATAATGTTTTGCTATAGTGAGAACAAATTTTAGAGTTACAAATTAATTAATTTATTATGTAAGGAGATATAAATAATGAAACAATCCTTTTTCGTTGTTGTTCTTTTCTTCATCGCATTTGCTATATCATTAGCGATATACTATTTCGTTTTTGGTGATGTGGCTAATTTTAAAGATGGCGCGGCTCGAAGAGTACCGCAAAATATGTTAGGTACAGTTTTTACAGGTGGTCCTCTTGTGGCTTCACTTGTAACATTGTTAATCATGGTAGTTGCAGTAGTTCTTGAAAGATTCTTTTCATTGAACAAAGCTGCTGGTAAAATTAACACAACTAAATTCTTTGCAGGTGTACTCGAAGATGTTCGTGCTGGAAGAATTGACGAAGCTTTAGAAGCTTGCGATAATCAAAGAGGTTCTGTAGCAAATGTTATTCGAGCAGGTTTAACCAGATATAAAGAACTCTCAAGTGATAAAACGAAACCTTTCGATCCAGAAAAAGGGTTAGTTGAAGTACAAAGAGCAGTAGAAGAAGCTATGATGTTGGAGTCTCCATGGTTGGAAAAAAACTTAATCGTACTTTCAACTATTGCATCAGTTGCAACAATGATTGGACTTTTGGGTGCTACAATTGGTATGATTCGTTCGTTCGCAGCTCTTGGTCACGCTGGTACAGTAGATGCTATTTCTTTAGCTATCGGTATTTCTGAAGCACTAATTAACACTGCAGGCGGACTTGGAGTGGCAATTATTGGAATTATAGCGTATAACTTTTTTGTAAATAAAGTAGATAATTTTACTTATCAAGTAGATCAAGCATCTTATAATATAATTCAAATTCTAAAGACCAAATAAATTAGAGAGGTCTTAAATGGCAAGTATTAAAAAGAAAAGGCTTGGTATCGCAATTGACATGACTCCATTCGTGGATGTTGTTATTTTGCTGCTAACCTTTTTTATGATGACCACTCAGTTTAAACCACAAGAAGAAATCGAAGTGATTCTTCCTCAGTCACATTCTGAGCTTAAACTTCCAGAAACTAATGTTATGTCTCTTTGGGTTGCGGCTTCAGGAGAAATTCAGTTAGGTTTCGACGCTCCAAGAATGATGCAATCTATGTTTGGTGAAGACTTTAGACTCAAATCATCTGCTCCTGTTAAGAAAGAAGAATTAGCAGATCTGTTGATGAGAGCTAGAATTATGAATCCAAAACTGAGAACTATTATTAGAGGAGATCAGGATGTAGAATATGGTTTGATGTCAGACATCATGGATATTTTACAGAAAACGCAAATTACAAGATTTGCTATGGTCACTCTAGATGAAAATTAATTGAAACAAAATTTTATTTGGTAAGTATAAGAAATTAAATAAGGAGTTTTATTATGGGCGGCCTCGATGCTGGTGGTGGTGGCGGTTCCAGAACTAGGAAAAAAGGAAAACATAAGGCGAAAAAGAGAGTTAATATCAGAATTGATATGACTCCGTTTGTTGACGTGGTAATCTTACTCTTAACATTCTTCATGTTAACAACAACTTTTAGAAAGCCTTCAACCTTGGAGATTAATCTCCCGCCTAGTCAAGCGAAAGTTGAAATTGCTGAATCAAATTTACTGACTTTACGACTAAATGAGGAAAAAGAAGTTTTTTATAACTTCGGTATTGAAATCCCTAAAAAGATGACTTTCGATCAGTTACCAAAATTTCTGAAAGAAAGTGCTCAACAAAATCCTAAACTAGTTGTTTTGTTAAAGATCGACAGAAAAGGTAAATTTAATTTTATGGTCGATGTAATTGATGAATTGAATATTTCAGGTCTAAGTCGGTTTTCCATTGCTCCTATGACCGATATTGACCTAAAAGAAATGGCTAGGGCAACTTAGCATGAAAGGAGTATAGAATATGAAAGATAAAGTTGAAAATCAAATTCCTGAAGCAGCGGATTACGGCTGGTTTGAGCTAAAACGAATCTATGCGAAAAATTATTCGATTGGCGTTGGTATTTCAACTGTGTTTCACGTTCTTTTGTTAGGTTTGTATTTCTTCGTTGTAGTGATGGGAAAAGAAGAAGAAGAAAATATTCCTACTGTTAGAATTATGAAATATAGTGAATTGGGTCCTCCTCCTTCAATTTCGAATGAAATTCCTCCTCAATTAGCTGTTTCAAGTGCAGCTGTTAAACCTTCGGTCGGTGTCCCTGTTCCAGTGCCCGACGCAAGTGTATCTCCTGAACAGACTTTTGCTACTCAAGAAGAGTTAAGTCAAACAATGGGACCTACAATTGGTGAGGGTTTTGGCACATCCGGAATTCAAATTGAGCAGGATATTCAGATAGAACCTGAACAACTTGGTGAAGAAGACCCCGATATTGATAAATTTGTGGCAGTTGAAAAAATGCCGGAAATTGTTAAAGTCGAAAAACCAATCTATCCTGATCTCGCAATTCGCGCAAATCTGGAAGGTAAAGTTTTTGTTAAAATTCTTGTTGACCGTGAAGGTAAACCAAGAAGAGCTGTTGTAATTAAGAGTGATGCTGAAATATTTAATCAAGCGGCAATTGACGCAGCGATGAAATATGCTTTTACTCCTGCTTTACAAAATCAAAAACCAGTTCCTGTTTGGGTTGTAATTCCCTTCAAATTTGAATTGAGAGGAAATTAAACTGTAACTTACAGTTGTTTTTATGCGGAGAAGTTTCTTGCTTCTCCGCCTTTTAAACTTATTGTTAAGTAACTGTTTTTGTTCGGTAAATAATTTTGACGGGGGATGTTAATTAAATGGTTTTATTATTTACAACATTTTGCTTTATAATCTTAGTGATAAATGAATAATATTTTGAAGTATTTTGGATTAGGCGCAGGTATTGTTTTCTTTATTTTGGGCTTTGTTGTTTTGTTCAGCAACATCTTAGCTGATCATCTTCCCGCTCAATTTAAGGTTATGATGGGTATTGTCTTAATTATGTATGGACTTTATAGAATTATTTCTACTTTAACTAGGATAAAAATGGAGAAAAGAGATGCTGATAAAGAAAATGATAAAATCATCCAATCTTAAATATTTAATTTTTTCGTCTCTCGTTGCTATCTTCTTTTTAAAAGGCTGTACAGAAAGTGTTGACGCGCCTCAAAGAGGTAAAGCTACAATTTATGTTGATGAGTCTGTAATAAATATGGTTGAAGCACAAGTAGAAGCTTTTGTTAAATTATATCCAGAAGCAATCATTCAATTAGATACGCTGACCGCCCGCGAAGGTATTGTGAAAATATTAAATGATGAAGCAGAACTTTTTATTAGTTCCCGAGAGTTGAATAAAGAAGAAGTAGAATTTATTCAGAAAACTAACAGAGAAGTTAGAGTCAATAAGATTTGTTTCGATGGTGTTGTAGTGATAGCGTCAAAACAAATGGGTATTGATCGGATTAAACTCAGCGATCTAAAAGATTTGTTACGAGGTGATTCTAAAAAATATCGAGTATTCATCCCACAAAAAAATTCTGGAATTTATGAATATTTACAAAAAGATATTTTAGAAGGAGCAGAGCTTGCCGGTGTTGAAGTTGTGAATAGCGAGTTTGACATTAAAGAAAAAGTCTTAAACACTCGGAACTCAATCGGTTTACTTGGGTATAACACACTAGATGAAGATACTTCAGAAGTTAGAATGTTAAAAATTGGATGGATGAAAAATCCAACTATTGGTGAGATTTATTTTGAACCTCATCAAGCATATTTTATTAATGGAGATTATCCATTAACAAGATTAATTTATTTTATATTGAATGATAAAAGATTTGGAGTCGCTACAGGCTTCTCCTCATTCTTGACCGGAAATGAAGGTCAAACGATAATTAAAGAAGAAAAATTAGGGCCGGCAACTGTACCGGTTAAATTAGTACCATCAAATTAAGCGAAATATATGAAAACACTTAAATATTCACTGTTATTAGTTTTATTCCTTTTACCTGCTACCATTTTTAGTCAGAACCGAATGGCTCAAGCGATGGACGCAATCAAGAAAAGTAATTTTGATTTAGCTTTGATTATTGCTAAAGAATTTCTTGATAAAGATTCTACTCAAGCTGCTCTAAGAATTTTGATTAATGCAGAAGAAAGATATCTCGATTCTCGACAACTCTTTGAACTTATTGGAGATGCTTATAGAAAAACTGGCGTGGTTGAGTTAGCTTTGTTGAATTATGAAAAAGCTGAAGCTCGAGACTCTCTGGATCTTGATCTAAAATTTAAAATTGCTGACTATCTCTTTAAACAAAGAAGATACACTGATGCAGCTAATAAATACTTAAAAATTATTAGTATGGACTCCACAAACACAAAAGCTTATTATGAAGTTGGAAATATTTTTTACTTAGCTGAAATGTATGCTGATGCAGGAGCAATTTTTGAAAAATATTTGAGTTTTACTTCTGACCAAGATATCTATCAAAAGGCTGCTAAGTCATTTACAGAAGCAAAAAATTGGCAGAAAGTTTACGATATCTCTTCAAGTGGATTGTTAAAATTTCCTGATGATGTATTGTTACAAAAACATAAAGGAACTTCTGCTTATTGGCTAAGAAAATTCGATGAAAGTATAGAAGTTTACTCTTCTTTGCCTGATACTATGATGACTATTGTTGATTTAGTTAGAGGCGGCAAAGCTGCAGAAATAACAAAAAGAGATTCTGTCGCTTTAGTCTTTTATTATAGAGCTTTTGAACGAGATACTACTTTGAAAGAGTTATATCTTGATATGGCACGTTTAAATTATGGACTAAAAAATTTCATGGAAGCGGCACGTTTTTACAGAAAGAAAACTGAATATGATCCAACTTTTGAACCTGCTTGGAGATTCCTTGCTTTCTCTTACTTAAACATGCAAGATTTTGAAAACACAAAAAATTCTTTGCTAAGAGCAATTGCTCTGAACGACACAATTGTTGATTCATTTTTCTGGCTCGCTAACTCATACAAAGGCGTTGACTCTGCAGCAAAGGCAATGGATATTTATGTGCAGATGTTAAAAATGATTGAAGGCAGAGAAGAGAGATTCAAAATGCAAGCGACTGAAGCAAATAGAGCGTTAGGTCAATGGCACTTTGAAAGAAAGAATTTTGGGCTCGCAATTCCATTCTTGAGAAAAGCTGTTGAGCTTAGTCCAAATGACGTAAACTCAAATCTCTTTTTAGCGTCAGCTTATCATTCCAATGGAAATCTAGACGAAGCTATCAGATTTTATAGAAGAATTCTTCAGCTAGATCGCAATAATGACGCTGCCAAAAAAGGGCTTCGGCTACTTAGCGCAGATTAATAAATTATTAAATATTTGAGGTGTATATGAAAAAATTTCTGTCATTAATTGTTCTTTTCATTTTTGTGTTCATAACGGGTTGTGCAAGAAAAGAAGAACCTATGGTTTTTGAATTTCAAAAATATATCGACCCAGTAGCCAAGTATTCTTTGATGCATCCTAAAAATTGGGTACTCTCAATGGATGAAGGAACAGTTAGAATTTTCTCATCTGCTGATGCTTACACCAAGTTTCTAGACCCGTCAGCTCCTGCTGA
>PNNF01000017.1 GCA_013824085.1 Chlorobiaceae bacterium
AACAAGATTTTTTTGAGTGGTTATCAAACATATTTTCGGTACAAGTCCAGAAGCATAAAAATTATTTATTGTTTTTTGTGTCTGTTCAAATCCATTGTAAGGAAGAAAGAGCGTTATTTTTTTTTTCATAATTTACCTATTAGTAGAAATAATTCTTAATTTACTATTCAAATTAAAACTAAATATTAATAATGAAAAAGAATAATATGACAGAAATAATTATTCTCTTGTTGATCGGTTTAGCCGCTGGACTATTGAGCGGATTTATGGGTGTGGGAGGAGGAATAATTATTATTCCATCTTTAGTAATGTTGTTAGGATTTACACAACATCAAGCGCAAGGAACTTCACTCGGATTTCTACTGCTTCCTGTTGGAATTTTTGCGGTGATGAATTATTATAAAGCTGACTTAGTTGATTTTCGTGCTGTGTTAATTATGACAGTAACGTTTGTCATTGGAAGTTACTTATCATCTAAAGTTGCTGTTGAGCTACCTGCAACACTCTTGAAAAAAGTATTCGGAGTATTACTTCTTTTTTATGCTATAAAACTTTTTTTCGACAAAAATTAAAAGATGATTTTATTTTCTTATAATTCAGATTCTGATAAATAAATTTTTTTACTAAAAATAATTTCTAATTCTAAAATTTACTCCAACTTCTTTTTCTGCGAAGTTCCTCGCGGATTCAATATCCACGTCCTTTATTGAGACGACACTCATAACAACATTCTTCACATTCGCTTTTGCTTTTTTAGTGAAGTCAATCATCTCATAAAAAAAAGATTCATCAAGTTGCATCAACTCAGAATATTGTTTTGGCGTTGTACTATTTAGACTTATAGAAACTGTGTCAATCAATCCGTTCATCTCTTCAGTTATATTTTTTTTGTTGATCAGATTGCCATGACCATTTGTATTTATTCTTGTAACGCCACCATTATCTTTGACATACTTTGCAATTTCTTTAACAACATTCCAGCGCAAAGTTGGTTCACCATAACCACAAAAAACAATCTCGTCATATTTTTTAGGATCGTTAATTTCTTTAATATAAACTTCAGCAGAAGGTTCTTCAGATTTTTTAAGTTTAAGATTATGATGATTTATTGTAGCTACTCCTTTACGATCGCAGAATGTACAATTTGCATTGCATCTATTCGTAACGTTGATGTAGAGCGAGTTTCCTAATCTGTACGTAAAAGTTTTTGCTTCATTTTTTCCGAGTCCAAACAACTTGAACGCATTAAAATCAGTAATGCGAATTAATTCTTCTAACGAAATTTTGTGAATTGCTGCGATTTGTTCAGCAACAATTTTTACATTTGCAGGCTCATTTCTTTTTCCACGAAATGGAACAGGTGTCATAAATGGAGAATCTGTTTCGAGTAGAATATTTTCAAGAGGAATTTTACTTACTACTTCTCTTAACGAATCAAATTTTTTAAATGTAATATTTCCAGTGAATGAAATGAAGTGATTCATTTTTATTAATTCTATTGCATCGTTTATGTTGCCGTTATAACAATGGAATTGCGCCTTTAGTCCAGAGCCACAATATGATGAAATAATTTCCATTATATCTTTATCTGATTCACGGTTGTGAACAATAACAGGAAGGTCTAACTCAATTGCTAATTCAAGCTGAGATCTAAATGCTTCAATTTGAATTTCTCTCGGAGAAAAATCATAATAATAATCTAGTCCAATCTCGCCAATTGCAATTATTTTATTATGCTCTGTTAATTTTCTAAACTCAGGTAATAAATTTTTATTCCATTCTTTTGTGTCGTGCGGATGAACGCCAACAGCCCCATAAATGATATCGTATTTATTAGCAAGCTCAATTACTTTTTCTGCAGTCTTTAAATCAGTAGAAGGAACAATTATATAATTTATTCCATTCTCTTTAGCTCGTTCAATTACCTGATCAAGATCAGCTTCAAAATCTTTCCAAAAAAGATGTGCGTGTGTGTCGATCATAAAAAATTAATTAATTAATGCTTCCAAACTTAATGAATAATTTCTTATTGGAGCTAAGTTGCCAATCATCTCAACATAATAGTAATTGAACAAGTTGTTAATATTGAATGATGCGCGAACTGGTAAACCAAATTGAAGCAATGAATAATTTATATTTAAGTCAACTAAATAAACATCGACTCGCTCATCTCCATCTTTTACGAGACCAAAAGAAATAAGCTCATCATCTATCTCTTCAATTCTGCTCCAATATCTGAAGATGAGATTTGTAGAAAAATCAGCGTAAGAAAAATTTATTGAAGAGTTTGTCATATGACGAGGACGATATTTCAACGCTTTGTTTGTCTCAAGGTTTCTTCCCCACAAATAAGTATAATTAAATTTCAGTGTAACAATATCTTGAATAAGATTAACTTCATTGTTCATTTCAAGACCTTGAATCCTAGCTCGAACTAAGTTTGAGAAAAATATTTGTCCATCTCTGCTATCAAATCCGGGCTCAATCATATCATAAAATTCATTATGGAAAAGTGCAAGATCAAATTCAAAAAAATTATTTGGTCTATGACTGAATCCAATTTCAGAAGACCAATTTGATTCTGATTTTAATTTAGGATTTGGTTTAACACGAATTCCATTCACATTTGTTGTGGTAAATACTTCTGCAAGTGACGGTGCTCTAAATCCAAATCCAACCGAACCACGTAAAACTGTTCTATCACTCAGCCGATAATTCAATCCAAGCTTAGGCGAGAATGCGTTGAATGAATCAAGCGTATCAAGCTTTGTGTAGTCGTATCTAATACCAAGTGTTGTAATTAAATTAAAGTTAGTTTTGTATTGTAGCTGAGCAAACACGCCACTCGAAAATGAAACTGGCTCTTGAAAAATATTTGAATTTACTTTTGCATTTTGAATTTCAATTCCTGTAACAACTGTAGCAGCATTACTTATGTATGAAGTTAGCGACAATTCATTTCTAAATAGATTTGTCTTTGAATTATTTCCTGCTGTTGTTTCATCTCTCCAATCAGTGCTGTAAAAACTTGAGTTGAAGTTAAGCAGCTGTTCACTTGAAATGAGATTCTTATATTGTAAGCCGACAATTGTTCTGTTCGATTTTACTCTTAAGTTTTGCACTGCTTCTTCTTGAATCAAAACGTTATTAATATCTTTCCAATAAATAAAATTTCCTCTATTCATATTTAAGTGATTTACAAAAAGCGAAACGGAATTTTTTGGATTAATTTGATAATTCAATTTTGTGTAACCGAGTAATCGATTAGCAAAACCATCTTTGCGGTAACTTAAATCTTGTAGCCGACTGAGTGAAATCGTATATGAAAAATTATTTATTTTGTTAGAGTGTCCGAAAGTAAAACTATTGAAAGGTCTTGATTCTTGTGCCCAATCCCATTGTTCATAAATTGGTCTATCATAAAATCCCATTGATGCTTTAAAATAATAAGAAGATTTTTCGGTTGGTTCTTTAGTGATAACATTTATTACTCCGCCAATAGCAGTTGAGCCATACAATGAACTTGCTGCGCCTTTAACAACTTCAACTCTATCGATTTGATGCAATGGAAAAATTTCCCATATGATTTCGCCTGTATCGCCGGTATAAAGTGGAATCCCATCCAACGCAACTAACACGCGTGTTCCTGCGCCTCTGCTGTATCCACTCGAGCCACGAATACTAACTTGGTCAAGAGTTACATTTACTCCGGGAACATCTCTTAAAACAAAATCCAACGACTGATAATTTCTTGCTGATATTATTTCTGATTTTACTAACTCTGCACTAACAGGTAATTCAGAAAGATTCTGTTCAAATTTTCCAGCAGTAACAATTACTTCTTCAGTTCGGATAAGCTCTTCAACTAAAACAAAATTTAAGTTTATTGTTTCCTTGTTGACTGCAAAATTTCTTGTGATATTTCTTCTATAACCAAGAGACGAAACTTCAATTGTATAATTTCCAAAAGGCAAATTTGAAATTTCGTAATTGCCTTCTAAATCAGTTTCATCTCCTAATTGAATTCCTCTTATCACAACGTTGGCACCAACGATAGGAATGTTATTTGCAGTTTCAACTTTGCCGCTTAGTGTTGCACGTTGTGAAAAAGTCAATTGACTAAAAAGAGAAAAAAAGATAGCGATGGTAAATATTTTTTTCATAATCATAATGGTGGTTGTGGAGGAAGGTTATTAAAATCAACACGAATATTAATATTGTCAACAACAGTATTCGATGGAATAACTAATTTGCCGGGCTTTGTCGTATCTCCCGCAGCATAGTAAACACCGACTATGTACCAATTCCTTCTTTCAAGCGAAACCATTGCAGATGCTGATTGAATGACAGCAACATAAGAATATTCTCCAGCTTTTATATTTTCAGGAAGCAATGGAAGAAAATCTGTAAGTGAATTATAGCTGAAAGTAGTTGGCTTGTTTACAATAGGATTACTCAAAAATTTTATATTCGAAACATTAAAATCTGCTGCGCTCAACAAAGGATTTTGAAAAACAGCTAAGACTGTAAACGTTGCAGAATCAGGCCAAGCCGAAACAAAGTTTACTGTCCCTTTGAATCCTTCAACAGTTAGCACGGGTGCTGAGGGCTCAAGTCCCTTGTCACAACTGATAAAAACTAACGGAAAGAAAAAAATGATAAAATATTTTCGTGCAATAATTTTTATTTTCATTCTTGACCTTTAAAGATATTATTTATTTAGCACTTGTTTTTTGTAGCCGAACAATTTCTGATGATTCGCAATGCCAATTCTAAAGTAATTCTTTTGTATTAAATTTCAAATACAAGATTCTCTCTCAATTATCACATAAAAGGAAAAATCTAAAAAAAAGTTGTCTCCTCAGACTACTTCTCCGATAACAATGCCTTTTTCATTCAATGATTCGGAAGTTCTTAAAATATTTTCTACCTCATTTTTATCGACAACTGCAATCAATCCAATCCCAATATTGAATACACTTCGCATCTCTTCGTCAGAAATATTTCCAGATGTTTTAATCAACTTAAAAATTTCTGGCAATTGCCATCCATTCCAATCAATCTTTAGACTTAATCCTTTTGGAATAATTCGTAAAGTGTTTCCAACAATTCCGCCACCAGTGATATGTGAAAAGCCTTTAATTGAAAAATTATTTTTTAAAGCATTAATTAAGCTCAGATAAGATTTGTGAATTTTTAATAATTCATCACCAAGAGTCAGTTCAAAATTTTGTGGGGTTGAATGAAGATCAATATTGCTGAGTACTTTTCTCGCTAATGAGTATCCGTTTGTGTGCAATCCATTTGATTGAAAACCAATCAATACATCGCCACGCTTAATTTCTTTTCCATTAATAATTTTTTCTTTCTCAACAACACCAACGATAGTTCCAGAAAGATCGTAATCATTCTCTTCATAAAGTCCGGGCATCTCTGCAGTTTCTCCACCAATCAAACTACAATTATTATTTTTGCATGCAATTGCAAAACCCTCAATAATTTTTGCGGCTTTGTCAGGAATTAATTTTCCGAATGCTACGTAATCTAAAAAGAAAAGTGGTTCAGCACCGCAAACAGCAATGTCATTCACACAATGATTTACCAAATCTTGTCCAATCGTATCGTGCTTGTCCATTGCGATTGCAACTTTTAATTTTGTCCCAACTCCATCAACGCTTGAAACTAAAACAGGATGTTTGAAGTTCTTAAAAGATGCGTCATAAAAAGCTCCGAACAGACCAATATCAGATAATACATTTGAATTAAAAGTAGATTTAGCAAAAGATTTAATCTTGCTTACAGTCTCTTCACCTGCGGAAATACTAACACCCGATGACAAATAAGTTTCGCTCACAAATCCTCATTATGAAAAATGAATAACTAAAATTTTGTTTAGTAAAGTAATGATAATAAAAGAATTTTTATAATTGTACCATTCAGCGAAAAATTTTCTCCACTAAATAATTTATGAATTTTAGATGCTCTCTACTTAAATTTACGCAAAGTGATTAATTTTAATGTGAAATTATTCTTATTATTCGATACAATGATATTATTTGAGTGTTTCAAAAGGTTAAAAAAAAGAGAAGAAGAATTTGGGATTAGAAAAAGAGCAGCCGATTTATTAGAATGAAAGAGTCGCAGAATTTTAATAACTTCTCCTGATAGATTTTGGGAGTAAAAATCTCTTTAAAAATTATTATATTTGCAAGCTAAAAATTAATTAATTTGGAAGATGGTAGAGTCCTTAAACGATAGAGAAAAAAGCATTTTAAGATATGTTGTTCAACATTTTATCTTAACTGCATCTCCCGTTGGTTCGAGAAATATCACAAAAAAATATGATATTGATCTCTCGCCAGCAACGGTTAGGAATATTATGTCTGATCTGGAAGACTACGGCTACATTAATCATCCGCACACTTCAGCAGGAAGAGTTCCAACTGACAAAGGTTATCGTCTTTATGTGAATGAATTGATGGAAGTTGAAAAAATTAATTCTGAAGAGAGAAGATTGATTGATGCTCAAATTGATATCTCGGCTGAACGCGAAGAAATTTTAGGGTTGGCTTCAAAAATATTGAGCAATGTTACAAATCAAATTGCTTGTGTCTTGTATCCAAATTTCGATTCGGGCTTGCTCGAAAAAATTCAACTAATTCAACTCTCTACAACACGAATTTTAGTTGTGATTACTATTCAGAATGGATTAGTAAAAACTATCACGCTTGAAATGAGTGCTGAAGTTAAAGAGGAGAGATTGCATTTTGTTCAATCAATTCTAAATGAAAGATTGAATGGCTTAAAGCTTTCAGAGATTAGAGCAACATTAAAAGAAAGATTGAAAGATTTATCCGAAGCAAATGATACGATAGTTACACTATTTCTTAATTCACAAGATAAAATTTTTAAGGACATTAAATCTGAAGATAGATTAGTTTTAGCAGGAACGAAAAATCTTATCAAACAACCGGAGTTTGATAAAGCAGATAAGATTCAAAATATTGTAGAGTTGATGGAAGACAAAGATATCATCATCCATTTGTTTGAAGACACAATGAACTCATCAAAAATGAACGAAAACATTTCTATTACAATTGGAAGTGAAAGTAAAATTGATCGTCTGGAAGATTATAGCTTAATCTCGAAAGAGTACAGAATGGGCGACCTCGTTGGAATGCTTGGTATTATTGGTCCTAAAAGAATGGATTATCAAAAAATAATTGCGATTGTTGATTATGTTTCAAAAACATTATCAAATTATGTAAAGATATGAAGGAGAAATATTTAATGAATAATGAATTAAATAATAATGAAGAAATTAAAAATGAAGAATCAAATAATAAAGAAAGTATAAATGGCGATATGCAAAGTGAATTTGAAATTCAATCTGAAAAGGAATTGAAAGAACAGTTAACAAAAATTGAAAATGAGCTGAGTGACTACAAAGATAAATTTATTCGTAAAGTTGCTGAGTTCGAAAATTTTAAAAGAAGAAAAGATTTAGAAATTCAAAATTTGTTTGAGTATTCATCAGAAAATTTTGTAAAAAAACTTCTTTCAATAATTGATGACTTCGAGAGATCTTTAAATCATATCAATGATGCAAAAGATGTTGATTCGATTAAGCAAGGAATCAATTTCGTTTATGAAAAATTTATCAAATTATTAAATGAACAAGGCGTAAGAAAAATTGATTCCGTTGGAAAAATATTTGATGTTCATTATCACGAAGCACTGATGCAAACAAAAGTTGATGGCGCTGAACCGCATCAAATAATTGATGAAGTTGAAAAAGGTTATATGTATAAAGATCGAGTTATCAGACATTCAAAAGTTGTAGTTAATGAAGACGTTGAAATTGAAAATTCCATAAATAATTTTGATGACGTTGAATCGAATTCAGGAGAAAAAAATAAAGAATGAGTAAAAGAGATTATTACGAAATATTAGGTGTTAGTAAATCTGCAACACAAGATGAAATAAAAAAATTTTATAGAAAAATTGCGATGGATAATCACCCGGATAGAAATCCGGATAACAAACCTGCAGAAGAGAGATTTAAAGAAGCTACCGAAGCTTACGAAGTCTTGAGCGATGAAGAGAAAAGAAAAAAATATGATCAGTTTGGTCACGCAGGACTAAAAGGCGGACAAGATTTTCATGGCTTCCAAAATGTGAACGATATCTTCTCACACTTCTCAGATGTTTTTGGAGGCTCATCAATATTTGATGACTTCTTCGGATCACCATCTTCATCAAGATCTCGCAGCAAAAGAAGATCAGCTGGAACTCCCGGCTCCGATTTACGAGTAAACTTAAAACTTACACTTGAAGAGATTGCAACTGGAACTACAAAAAAAATTAAAATTAAAAAATATGTTACTTGTACATCTTGCTCAGGAAATGGATCTGAAGGAAATTCAGCGCTTAAAACTTGCCCCGCTTGCGGTGGAAGTGGAGAAGTTAGAAATGTCTCTCGTTCTGTCTTTGGACAATTTGTAAATATTCAATCATGTGCTAATTGCAAAGGGGCTGGACAGGTTGTTGACGTTCCCTGCAAAAAATGTTATGCTGAAGGAAGAGTTCAATCTGAAGATACATTAACAATAAAAGTTCCCGCAGGTGTTAGCGAAGGAAGCTATATGACACTGCGTGGAGAAGGAAATGCGGGACAACGCAAAGGACAAAATGGCGACATCCTCGTAGTCTTTCAAGAAGCTCCTCACGAATATTTTAAACGTGAAGGGGACGATTTGATTTACGATTTATTCGTAAGTTTCCCCGAGCTTGTGCTTGGTGCCGAGATTGAAGTTCCAACTTTAAACGGACGTGCAAAACTTAAAATTGATGCCGGCACTCAACCCGGTAAACTTTTAAGAATGAGAGAAAAAGGAATTCAGCATCTTAATTCGCATGGCGCTGGCGATCAATTAGTTCGCATCAATGTTATCATTCCTAAAAAAGTTTCGGCTAAAGAGAAAGAAATTCTGAAAGAACTTTCCAATATGCCGAATATTAAAAGTAACATTGCATCGGATGATAAAAATTTTTTCAGAAGATTCGGAATGTAATTTTTTTTGTTTGATTTATTCTAAAGGATAAAAAGTGCTTCAGAAAATTTCGTTGATGATTGGCTTTACACAAACGGAAATAAAAGTTCTACTTTTTCTCTTCGTTATGTTCTTTGTTGGTTTTGCTTATAGTTTATTTATTGCCGAAGAAAAAGTTGAACTTAAAGTTGTTGATTATTCGGTTCAAGATAGTTTGTTTAGCGACATAATTGTGGCTGATAAAAAAGCAAAAACAATTTCTGAAAAAGAAAATCGCGAACAGAATCAAAAAATAAAAACCACTGATAAAATAAGTGCGAATGAAAAAATTAATATCAATAAAGCAAATGCAAATGATTTAATGAGACTTCCCGGAATTGGCATGAGAACAGCAGAAAATATTATTAATAGAAGAAAAGAAATCGGAAGATTTACTTCTCTTAATCAGTTACTTACTGTTAAAGGTATTGGTGAAACTAGATTAGAGAACATCAAAAAATTTATCGAACTCTAAAAATGAGAATAAATTGGACTTAAACAAACTTGGAATAAATTTAACAACAAAAAAAATTCAACTCATCGAAATAATAAATTTTGATGAAGAATTTACTTTGCAAAATATTGCTGAAGTTTATTTTGATGAAGAGATAAATTTTACTGATTACAAAGAGACCAAGAATCTTGAAATCATTCAAGCCGCATACAATGAAATAGTTTTTAATACAAAAATAAAAGCAACGAATACATCTATTACACTGCCAATAGAATTGTTCAAAGTATTTCAAGTCCCAATCGATAACTCACTTTTATATCAAGATCAAATTCATCAATTGAAATGGGAATACACCAAACTTTTTCCGATGGATGAGGTTGATGAAGTGGTTCTCCAATTTTATGAAGTTGCAAAAAATTCAATCATTCCTTACTCATCTGCAATTGTAGTTTCGACGAGAAGAAAATACTTAAAACTCTTAAATAATTTTTGTTTAAAAAATTTCTTGAATCTTGTTCATATTGATAATGCACACTTTGCATCTGACAAAGCAATTGAGATTGTAGATTCACTAAGCGAAAGAAGTCTGGTTTTAAGTCTCTATTATATGAACAATTATTTATCGATAGAGATATTATTTTTTGGTAAACCGATTTTTATAAAAATATTTCGTATAAAAAATGTGAACGATATTCCTGAAGTTCTCACGCAAGAAGTTTTGAACAACCTGAGAATAGTTGGTAATAGGCAGATAGAAGTGGCTTATTTTATTGGTGAGGAATTGAGTCACAATTTAGTGAATGAAATTCAGATGCGATTAAATATAAATTTTAGAATAAATAATCCATTTGCAAATCTTCAGATAGAAAACTCAATTAGAACAAATAAACTTTTTTTAGAAAAGTATAATTCTTTTTCAGCAGCAACTGGAATAGCACTGAGATTATCATAAATTATGAAGCTTAGAATTATTTCAGGTGAATTTAAGGGACGATATATTAAATCCCCCGACTCAAAACTTACGCGCCCAACTACGGAAAGAGTAAGAGAAACAATTTTTAATTTATTACAAACGCGTCTCGATTTAGATGGGATAAATGTGCTCGATATCTATGCAGGTTCAGGTTCATTTGGATTTGAAGCACTCAGTCGTGGTGCGGCTCTTGTTCACTTCATCGAAAAGAATTTTGCCATTTACAAAAATTTAGAAGAAAATATTCATTCACTTGAGGTAAATGACAGAGCAAAAATTTTCAAAGTTGAAGCCGCAAAATTCCCCTTCATCGCTCCAGTAAAGTATGATTTAATTTTTGCTGATCCTCCATTTTTTGCTTATGATATTTATCGTGTAGTTGAAAATATTTATGAAAAAAAAATCTTGTCTGATGAGGGGATTTTATTGATAGAGAGATCAATCCAAACATTGGCTAAAGATGTTGAAAATTTTAAGTTAGAACCATTTAAGCGAATTGGTGATGCTTGCATCTATGAGTTTGTAAATAAATAATTTTTTTGTTTTAGTGGTTTACAATTTCAACCAGTTCTTGATAATATTTTTCCCTTCAATTGATAAAATCGACTCAGGATGAAATTGAATTCCTTCGATAGGAAAAATCTTGTGTCGAACAGCCATAATAACTCCATCATCTGTCATTGCAGATATTTCAAGTTCGTCGGGAAAAAATTCTTTTTGGATTGTTAATGAATGGTATCGAGTTGCAATAAAATTTTGTGGTAAATTTTTGAAAATAGTTTTTCCATCGTGTTTGATAAGTGAAGTTTTGCCGTGCATTATTTTTTTTGCTCTGATAACTCTTCCACCGAACGAAATTCCAATTGCTTGATGCCCCAAACAAACACCTAAGATCGGAATTCGTTCTCCAAATTTTTTGATTGCAGTTAACGAAATCTTTGAGTCCTCAGGTTTTCCGGGACCGGGAGAAATTAATATTTTATGTGGCTTAATTTTTTCAATATCAGATTCATCAATCTCGTCATTTCGTTTGACGATGATATTTTTATTGTAACGTCCAATCAGTTGAACAAGATTGAATGTGAATGAATCATAATTATCGATAACTAAAATTTTCATTTTTTCCTTTGCGAGCAAAGTCGAATAATAAATAACAAAATGTATCTAAAAATAAATTAAAGAATTATAATTAAGACATAAGAAAAATTTCTTCAGTTGTCACGCTGCAAGCATTCGGATCTCTTCCTAAATTAGGATAAAAAGAGTCTCACTCCTTTAGAATTGAGATGTTTCGCTTCGTTCAATTTGACAAAAAGAATAATTCAGAAGTCCCAAATTTATGTAAATTTGCATTTGAAAATTTGAAATATTAAAATAAAGAGATTAACTTTAATAAATTCTTGACCTATTTGGGAACATAAAGATATTTTTTTAAGTTGAATAAACAGTTAAACTTGAGTAACTTTAAATTAAACTTGAGACCAATTAAAAGAAAAGTTGAAAATGACCAGAGAAATGTTTCGCTCAAAAATTCACAGAGCAACTGTAACAGAAACTGAATTATATTATGAAGGAAGTATCACGGTTGATAAAAACCTTTTGGATGCTGCAGATATTCTTCCTTTTGAAAAAGTTCAAGTTGTGAATATGAACAATGGAGCAAGATTAGAGACTTATGCTTTAGAAGGTGCGGCAGAGAGTGGAATTATTTGCTTAAACGGGCCTGCTGCAAGATTGGGTTTCCCTGGCGACGAAGTAGTTATTATTACTTATTCGCATATGAGTGAAGCTGATGCAAAGAAACATAAACCAACAATAGTTTTGGTTGACAAAGAAAATAAAATTAGAAAAGTTATTTAATCAAAAATTGGTGCATTGATTTTAGTGATTCTTTTTATAAAATTGTATTAAACAAATTGGTGATACTATGAAAAAGTATTTAGTAATAATTTTGATTCTCTTCTCGGTGAATTCTTATTCTCAATTTAGAGACAGAGATATTTTTCAGCCAAGTATTAAAGAAGGAATTGTAAATTCAAATTCAAATTTGATTTTTGGGTTTATCAATCCAAACAATTTTGTGATGAAACATTCATACAATTTATCTTATTCTGCTTGGGGCGGGAATGGTATGGCTGTTGGTGCATATACAAATTCTATGTTTTATAAAATCGCAGATAATTTTGATGTACAAGCAGATATTAGTTTAATACATTCGCCATTTAATTCATTCGGAAGAGAATTCGGAAATCAATTTAATGGAATTCATTTAACGAGAGCACAAATAAATTATAAGCCATCAGACAATTTTTTGATTACTGTTCAGTATCGCCAAATTCCGTTTAATTATTTTAATTCTTACGGATTTCATTCACCTTATAGAAATTACTCACCATTTCATGATTTTGGATTTTAATTTTGTATAGCGACAGTTTTTATATTTTATAGTGAATCGATTAAATCCAAATCAAAAAAAAATAGTTAAGACGCAAAATCATATTCTTAACCTTTCTATTATTTTGTTAAGTTTGATTCTCATTTTTCTTACTTATGAACTTGTAAGTGAACTTAATGATAATCAAAATGAAATTGCCGTTGTAGAAACAAATTTTTCACCGAAAGATCTTATTCACGTTGAAGTTTTGAACGGATGCGGAATTCCAAGTTTGGTAGATTCTTTAACCGAACAATTAAGAAATAATAAGTTTGATGTTATTCAAACAGGAAATTATTTTTCTTTTGATGTTCCACAAACTTTAGTAATTGATCGTATTGGTGATATGAAAGTAGCGAGAATTGTTGCGGACTCACTCAATGTCCCAATAGAAAATGTGATTCAATTGAAAAATGAAAATTTGTTATTAGACGTAACAGTAATAATCGGAAAAGATTTTAATTTAATAAAACCATTTAGGAGAAACGATAATTGAGCTCAGAAAATTTAATAGAAAAAATTTCGCTTTTAATTTTTGAAAAAAAAGGATTTGATGTTACTTTAATGAATCTAAAAAATATTTCAAGCTTCGCAGATCATTTTATTATTTGCACTGCAGATTCTGATACACAAGTAAGAGCAATCTCAGATCATATTGATAAATCACTGCGAGATGAAGGTATTAGAGTTTGGCACATTGAAGGATATAATTCTCTCAACTGGGTGTTGTTAGATTATGTCGATGTGGTTGTGCACGTTTTCAAAAAAGATGCGAGAGCTTTTTATAACTTAGAAAAACTCTGGGGCGATGCTCCTTCAACAATTTTAACTGATCCAATTTTTGATAAAAAAAATTAATCCTGAGCTAGGAGTATCTCTTTGAAAGCATATCTTTTAAGTTTATTCAATTCAACTTCAGAAAAATTAAACTACTTGAATGAAATAAATCTTACTTTTGAAATTCCTAAAAATTTAGAACACGGCGATCTCTCTTCAAATGTTGCAATGCTCTTAACAAAAAGTCTAAGAAAAAATCCTCGACAAATAGCAGAAGAAATAATTTCAAATTTTGAACTTGATAAAGATGTTATCTCTAAAGTTGAAATAGCTGGACCAGGGTTTATAAATTTTTTCTTTTCAAAAAATTATGTAGCAACAATTGTTAAAAATATTTTAAGTAATGAAAAAGATTTTGGTAAATCAAAAAAATATTTTGGCAAGAGAGCAAATGTAGAATTTGTTTCAGCAAACCCAACGGGACCCTTGACAGTTGGGCACGGCAGAAATTCAGTCATAGGAGATACTTTTGCAAATCTTCTTGAAGCAATTGGATATGAAGTAGATCGAGAATATTATTTTAATAACGCTGGCAGACAAATGCGTGTGCTTGGTGATTCCGTAAAGTTACGATATTTGAATTTGCTCGGAAAAGATGTAGTCTTTCCTGAAGATTATTATCAAGGTGAATACATCAGAGATATTGCACAGAGCTTAGTTAATGATTTTGGTGAAAAGTTAATCGATGAAAATCCTGAAGGAATTTTTAAAGAGAAAGCTGAAAAAGAGATATTTTATGAGATTGAAAAAACTCTTAAAAGACTCGGAATATTTCATAAGATTTTTTATAACGAACATACTCTTTACGAAAGCGGAAAAATTGATTCGTTGTTAAACACATTCAAAGAAAAAAATCTAAGCTACGAAAAAGATAATGCAGTTTGGCTGAAACTTTCTGAAATGGGAAATGATCAGGATAAAGTTATCGTAAAGAACACAGGCGAACCAACTTATCGTCTTCCCGATATTGCATATCATATTACAAAATATGAACGAAATTATGATCTGATTGTAGATCTCTTTGGCTCTGATCACGCAGCGACTTATCCCGATGTGCTCGCAGGACTAAAAGCACTCGATAAGGACATTAGCAAAATGAAAGTTTTAATTCATCAGTTCGTAACTATTACTCAACACGGTGAAGTTGTTAAAATGTCAACGCGAAAAGCAAATTATATTACGCTCGATGAGTTGATAGATGAAGTTGGAGTTGATGTTGTGAGATATTTTTTCAATATGAGAGCAATTAATACTCACATGAATTTTGATATCGAACTTGCAAAAAAACAATCAGATGAGAATCCAGTTTTTTATCTTCAATATGCTCACGCAAGAATTTGTTCCATCTTAAGAATGACTGAAGCTGAAGGAATTAAACTATCAATTGAAAATCTTAATTTGTTAATTTCAGACGAAGAACAAAAGCTGCTAAAAAAATTAAGTTTCTTTGAAGAAGAAATATTGCAGAGCGCCGAAAATTTTGAACCGAACAAAGTCTGTTCTTACTTAGAAGAATTAGCAGCAGCGTTTCATAAATTTTATACTTTTTGCAGAATTATTGGAGTGGAAAAAAACTTATCTGAAGCGCGTTTGGCTTTGGCTTGTGCAACAAAAATTGTTCTGTTGAATGGATTAAAAATTCTTGGAGTTTCTGCTCCAGAAAAAATGTAACTTAAGGAAGGCCCACGGAAACTGCATAAATATTGGCTGCTCCATTTTCATTTAATATTTTCGCACATTCTTTTATTGTCGAACCGGTTGTAATTACATCATCAACTATACAAACATTTTTCCCTTTAATCAACTTTACATTCCTTATTTCAAATGCTTCTCTTACATTCTCTTTTCTTTCGAGAGAATCGAAATTTGTTTGACTTGGTGTAAATCTAATTCTTTTCAATAGAGTTTTGTCATATTTACTTTTGAGTTTTTTACTCAATCCTTTTGCAATAAAATCAGATTGATTGTATCCTCTTTCAGCTTGCTTTAATGAGTGAAGTGGAACTGGTAGAATCAAATCAATTTTAAATTCCCTTCGTGTTAATATTTTATCGCCTAATAATTCTCCCAGAAAAATTCCTGTCAGAAACATCTTTTCATATTTTAATTTATGAATCAAGAGTTGAATTGTATTTTTTTCGTGGAATAGAAAAGGACTGAAAAAATCTTTTATTACATTTTCAGAAGCAAATTTTTTTTCAAATTCACTTATAAGATATTCATCTGAAGTTTCGCCCATTGAGTTCAAACAATTTTTACAAACGATGTTTAATTCTGGAGTAAGTTTGGTGGAACACGATTGGCAGAAGCGGGGGAGAAGCAAATCTAAAAAAGAATTGATAAGCAAATTCATAATAATTAAAGCATTCCTTCGCGCTTTCTTAAGAACCATTCAAGCGAAAAAAATAAAATTATAAAAAACAAAATCCATTCATTCCTGCTTAGATAAATTTCTTTCATCTCAATTTTTTCTTTAACACCTTTTTGATTTAAGGATTTTACTATTTCAAAAATTTCTGAATACTGATCATTGTAGAAAAATTTTCCATCAGCTAAATTAGCTAATTGCTTCATCATTTCTATTTGCTGTTGCAGTTTTAATCTTTTAATCATCAGATTCTAAAATCATCATTTCTGATTAGCAATAATATTGCAGAGTTAGGTACAATTAAAAATTTTTCTTTTTCAAATTCTATTTCAAACGCTTCTTTTCTCAAAAATATTGCCAGATCCCCATCTTTGCTTGGAGTGGAATATATTTTACTTGATCTGAATTTCCTTTCCAGGATTCATCCTCATTTTGGGCTGATGTTGCATACCCAGTTCCAACTTTAATTACATATCCGCTTTGAATTTTTTCCTTTTTAGAAACACCTGCAGGCAAGTATAATCCACTATTAGTTTTATTAGTATCTTCTTGAGGCCTGATGAATACTCTATCACCTGCAACAATAAACTTTTGAAGGTTTTTAATATTTACGTTCTTTATTTTTTTTTATTAAATGATTGATTCCATCCAAGTATAAAAATTCTTTAAGTAGTTTTAGTACTTCTGGTAAACTTAATTAAATATGGAATAATTGAAGGATATCTTTTCGCAATGCCAAAACCCAATTTTCGTGATTTTCTGTTTAAAATTATGCCTTGAATAATTTTTGCAGTAGAGAGTCTTTTATTAAATACATTTTCATATTGCTTTTTGTAATTCAAATATATTTTATCACGATGAATTGTATCCAGATTATATGGTTTTATAACTTCATAGAGAAGTTTTGATGATTCCATTGCCATTCCAATTCCATCCCCTGCTAAGGGGGAAATAACACGAGCTGCATCACCTACCATAATAATTCCATTTTCGATTACTTTCCTGTATCCAAAATATATATTACCCGTCCCGTAAATATTTACAGTTTTGATATATTCAATTGCCTCATTTGAAAAAACTGACTGAAAATGACTGTTTGATTTTATTACCTCAATTAATCTTTCGCGTGATGGAATTTTGGAGTGCTTCCGGTTTTCAAGAAAACAGACTGTCATATCAGTATCGCTTACTTGATTCATTCCACAATAAAGTTCATCACCAGTATAAATTCTAATCTCTTCACTAAACGAACTTTCCAACAGATAAACAGGCAAATGAAATTTTACCCCATTTAAGTAAGACTTTTCATTAACAAATCCTCTCTTCAATTTTTTGTCTAATATATTTTGTTTACCGTAAGCGGCGATCACTAACTTGGATTTGATATTTATAATTTGCCCTGAACTATCTTCAATTATAGAATCAAATTCAGATCCTGTTTTTATTGTAGATATGACCTCAGCAGGTTGGGCGACGTGTACATTTACTGATTTTGCTTTTTCCAATAATATAGAATCAAATACAGAACGTTTCATAGCATAAGCATCAAATTTTAGATCCGATTTTAATTCTTTTCCAGATGCATCAATAGCCCTGAATGAATTTAGCTTGTTAGGTTTCTGAGATATAAATTCATCAAAAGCCTTTACATCTTTCAAAATATCAATTACTTCTTTAGAAAGAAATTCACCGCACAAAGTTTCTCTGGGAAACGGTTTTTTCTCAACTAATGTAATATCAAAACCTAACTTAGAGAGATATAATGCGGTTGTTGATCCAGCTGGCCCTCCTCCAATAATCAGGATTTCGGTTTCAAGGTTTTTCATTTTTTAATTACAATCATCCATCTGAATGCCCACTTTTTTTTGATCACAATATTAGAAAAGCTTTCAGTTGAGAGGAGTTTAATTAATTCGGTTTTTGTAAATCCTCGCTTAACCGAAAGAGGCGCATCATTTTTTACCATCTCACTTTTAGAGAAGAGAAATGTGAGAGTTTTTATTCCCCACAATGCAAGAAAAGATCTTTGAAGATCGTTGATGATAATCCCCTTCTTACATATTCTTAAAAACTCTTTGAGCAATATTTGAATCTGTTCTTCCGTAAAATGATGAAGAAAAAGTGCTGCATGAATAATATCACAGCTTTCATTTTTGAATGGAAGATAGAATGCATCTGAATTAATTTTGCTTAATGAATTTTTAGTGCTTTTTAATGCGCGAAAGTTTTTATCGATTGAAAGTATTTTTAGATTACCAAATTTTCTTTTTGCTGCAATTAAATTATCTGAAGAACCTGAACCGATATCCAGAATATTTAATCCATGATTCTCAGTACCAATAAAATATTTTAATGCAGTTTTTGTTGTTGATATACCACCAAGATACTTGTTGATTACTTTCAATTCTTTTAAAGCCGCATCAATTCTTTCATCAAGAATTGAAAAATCATCCATTATTTCAGTTTCATAAGATCGATTCATCTAAACCACTTTAAATACAACTAGCTCCATAGTTAAGCCGGGACCGAAAGCTATTGCACATAAATAATCATCACTTTTTAGTTCAACATTTTCTAAAAAATTTTTAAGGACAAACAGAATAGAAACGGAAGAAAGATTCCCAAAATTTCGCAATACTTCGCGCGATGGCTTCAATTGCTCATCTGAAAGCGTAAGTCCATTCTGCAATGAATCTAAAATTGCTCTGCCACCTGGATGTAATGCCCAGTGCTTTATTTGCGAAATGTTCATTCCATTTTGCGCTAATATTTCCTTTGCTCTTGGTGTAGCAGAGTTTAATATTATTTTGGGGAGTTCTGATGAAAGCATCATTTCAAATCCGTTATTGCCAATTTTCCATCCCATAAACTTTGCTGAATCTTCAAACAGGAATGACTCTGCAAATTGTATTTCAAGTTTCCTTTTAGCAGGTAAAGTTTTTTTAGAAAAGAAGGCCGCAGCAGCACCATCAGAAAAAATCATATTTGCAAGAATATTATCGCGCGTTGGTTCTGTTTGAAGATGAAGACTGCAAAGTTCAACTGAAATCATTAAAACATTTTCATTACTGTTTATTTTCATTGCCTCCCAAACAGAATTGACTCCCACTAAAGCAGCAGCACAACCCATAAAACCAATGTTAGTCCTTTTTACACTTGGCGAAATATTAAATTCTTTGATTAGTTCATAATCTAATCCGGGAGCAAAAAATCCAGTGCACGAAATAGTAATTAGTCTATCAATACTGCTAAAATCTATTTCGTTCTTCTCTGCGAGCTCCTTTACAGCTTGTTTTGTTAAATGAATAGACCATTTTTCGTATTCAGTCATTCGGGTTTTGGTATCGGGAGAAAAATGCACTCCATCCTTTGTAAATAATTTATCTAATGCATTTTCTTCACCATCTTTTATAACAAAAAAACGATGATCAATACCTGATTGATTTGCAGCCATATCGATCATTCTGCTTATTGCGGCTGTTCCTGCCATACGATTTTTTAGTTCATTTGCAGCATAACTTTGTGCAACTTTAAAGGGCGGAGACGCTGTTGCAATATCTATTAACATATTTCCTCTGTTTAGTTTACTTAATAACATGAAGAATTGAAGATTCGTTTCAAATTTCAATTTACTTGTATAAATTTGATTAGATATTTTTATAAAGAGTTAAATAAGCAAATTCATAATAATTAAAGCATTCCTTCGCGCTTTCTTAAGAACCATTCAAGCGAAAAAAATAATATTATAAAAAATAATATCCACTCATTCCTACTCAGATAAATTTCCTTCGACTCAATTTTTTCTTTAACACCTTTTTGATTTAAGGATTTTACTATTTCAAAAATTTCTGAATACTGATCATTGTAGAAAAATTTTCCTTCCGATAAACTTGCTAATTGAAGCATCAATTCTGAGTTAAGTGTTTTATCAATCAACTCAATTTCAACGTCGCCAATATTAAATCTACCTTCATCTCTTCCAATTTCATTATTCAGATAAACTGCTGAACCCGAAAAAGAAAAATCGCCCGGAGTGCGTGGATTATAAATGCCTCTATAAATTCCATTTCCGATATGAGTAAGAAAAATTTCATCCTCTACATTTTTTGATTTTACTCTTACCTTAACTTCAGCATTTGCAATTGCGTTAAAACTTTCATCAAACACATCTGCGAAAAATTCTACTGACTCACCAAGCGAATAAAATTTTTGTGAAGTTCTTATCGAAACTTGCTCTTTTTCTACTGAAGCATTTAGCCACTTCACAGAATTTAAAATAAAATTGTCAAACAACTCTAAGCGTGATGGAGCTTTTTGCAATTTCCATTTCCAAATGTCTGAACTTAAAACAGCGACTGATCGTTTGCTTCCAAGTTTTCTCGAAACAATTAAAGGCGAATTAATCAAGACATTATTGATTTTTAGAGATGCCAACACTTGAGTTTCTGGCTTTGGAATAAAATTAAAATTTGGTCTCAACGTCGGAGGAAGCGAATTCCATTCAGTAACCGTGCCCGCTTTCATCATTGGATTTGCAGCTTGTTCACTTGATACATTTGGTTGCACCTCACTAATACCAAAATTTTGATTCGAAATTTCAAACGGCATTTCGCTTCTTAAGTAATTAAATTTTTGAATATCAAGACTTGAACCGACAAGAATGAAAAAAGGTTTTGAATTATTTTCAATCTCATTTTTTATTAAATCAAGTAGTTCATCAGAGGCAACAGCAGTTGGGAAATGAATCAAAAAAATAATGTCTGCAGAGTCAATTGCTTTTTTAGAAAATGAATTGTTTAAAAATCTGTTCGGCGCAATTTGAACAATCTGATCAACAACTATGTTCGTATCAAGCGCTAAAGAATTTTTAATGAAAACTAAATCAGTTGAAGGAGTTCCTCCAACAAGTAGAACTTTTATTTTATTGCTTAATACATCAATGAAAAAACTTTTGTTATTATTCTCCTTTGAAAATTCTCCCGCTAATTCTTCAACTTGAATTGAAAGTTTTTTTTCTCCCTTGCTCTTTGGTTCATATGTGAATTCAACATTCTGAAAATTCTGTTCAAGAGTAAAAATTTTATTTTCAACAAGAATATTTTCTTCAAATAATGATGCTCGGATTTGCTTTCCTGAATAACCTTTGTTCAATATCGACGCGCTTATTGTGGTTGTAGTTCCTGCATAAATTATTTCATTATAGAAAATAGTTGAGATACTCACATCATTTCTCTTTGATGAATCTCCTAATCCAATTGTAAAAATGGGAGCAGTCATATTGTCAGCAAGATAAAGTGGAGTGCTTCCATCAGTAATGACGCCGTCGCTTAATAAAATTATTGATGAGATATTTTTTTCAAATTTGTCAAGCGAACTAAATGTATTGAACAAATTAGTTCGAGTTTCTGAAAATGTAATTTTGGCGAGAGAATCTTTTGAAATCGATTTTATCTCTTTACCAAAAATGTAGAACTCAGAGTTCGCAGTTAGATTATTTTGCTCAAGCTCATCCAAAAATTTATTTGTAATCTCAATTCTATTAAATCCCTCATTAATATTCATCGACTTTGAGTTATCAATTAAAACAATATTGACGGGCTTAAGTGAAATAGCGCGTTCAAAATTTATTTTTGGATCAAAGATTAAAAATAAAATAAGGAGTAGAGCAATTGCTCGAAAAAAAATTAAGAGAAACTTAAATGATTTGCTGACAATCGGGATAGTATATTTATAAATAAAAAAAGTATAAACACCAATGAGTGCGACTAAGCTGATTAGCCAAAACCAATTAATATTAAAATGAACCGAAAAGTTATCGTATCCAAACATTAAGGATTAAGTTTTATATTTTCAATTTTCCAATTATTCATTACATCATAAGTTTCGTAGTCAGTCAAATCAAAATGAACTGGGGTTACGGAGATGTAATTATTTTTCACAGCAAATTGATCAAATGTGAGATCATGATCCAAGTCAATAAAATTTCCAGTAAGCCAATAGTATTCTTTTCCATAAGGATCAATTCGTTTCTCGTAAACGTCATCCCACTTAGATCTACCTTGTTTGGTGAGCATCACTCCTTTAATAAATTCTGCTGCTACATCTGGAATATTTATATTTAAGAGAGTCCCTTTTTTTAGTCCATTCTTATAAACTTCATCAACAATTTTTTTTGCAAAATTTCCTGCTTCAAGAAATCGTGTGCAATTATGACTCGTCAATGAAATTGCGATTGCAGGAAAATCCATAATCGCAGCTTCACGTGCCGCTGAGACTGTTCCCGAATAAACAATATTTGTCGCAGTGTTCGAGCCGTGATTAATTCCTGACACAACTAAGTCCGGCGGCTCAGGCATAATATTTCTGATTCCCATCTTTACACAATCAGCAGGAGTTCCATCAACTCCATAGCCAAACAACTTTCCATTTTTGTTTACTTCCACTACTCGCAATGGAACTTTCATTGTAATAGCATGACCAACTGCACTCTGTTCATACAAGGGTGCAACAACTGTAACGTCTCCAATTTCTTTTAGAGCGTTCACTAAAAAATTAATTCCTTGTGAATAAATTCCATCATCATTACTTACTAGAATACGCAAGATTTCACCTTTTTTTTAGTGCAAATATACACCAACGGAACTTTATGTAGATTAAGAAAATAAAATTTTTGTAAAAAACGATTGATGCATTTATTAAATTATTCTCTTAATAATAAATCAGTTTTAATGGTAGTTTTAAAGAGTTCACTTTTAGAAAAATTTCCCGAGTTAAGTTTCGGCTTTTCAACTTTGGTAGAAAAAGAATTGAGTCCGCCTTATAATTTTAATCTCTCTTTGTCAGTAGATGATGATTCATCACGAGTTAAAAATAATAGAGAAAAATTTTATAATTATTTTGGGCTACAAACCTCAGATGTGGCAACACAATTGCAAGTTCATGGTAATCGAGTACAAATTGTTTCAACCGCTGGTGACAAGGGCGAAAGCGATGGAATGATTACCAACAAAAAAAATTTAGGAATTGTTATTAGCTCGGCTGATTGTCCCGCAATTTTTATTTATGATGCTAAGAATAGAATTATTTCCGGAACTCATTCGGGTTGGCAAGGAACAAGGAAAAAAATTTTATTAGAAACTTTAACTTTAATGAAGAGTAATTTTAATTCAGTAGCATCCAATCTTTTCGCTTATATTTCGCCTTCAATTTGTCAACTTTCGTATGAGGTTGGAGCTGAAGTCGCAACTCAGTTTCCTAAAAAATATCTTGTGAATAAACGCGTCTCTTTTTTTCTTGATTTGACTCAAATCAATTATGATTTTATGACTGAATTTGGAATACCAAAAAATAATATTCAAAAATCTGAGCTTTGTTCTTACAGTATGAAAAATTTTTTACATTCATACAGAAGAGGCGGTTTGCATTCTGGCAGAGCACTTGGATTAATTTTCTTAAAAGGTTAAACATTGAATTCAAATTTCAAATTAGGTTCTGCTTACATTTTAATCTGTTTGATTTGGGGATCTACTTGGCTCGCTATTCGTCTTGGGCTTGATTCACTTACGCCCTTTATTGGTGCGGGTTCAAGGTTCTTAATCGCGGTTTTAGTTTTTTATTTAATAATGAAAATAAAAAAATTACAGTTGCAAACAGATAAAGAATCTATAAAATTATATATTCAACTCGGATTTTTTTCTTATCTAATTCCGTTTGGTTTAGTTTATTGGGGACAACAATATGTTGCATCTGGATTGGCTTCAGTAATTTTTGGAATTTTTCCATTTTTCATTTTGATAAATTCTAAATTCAGATTGCCCAATGAAAATATCGGATTGCTCAGAGTAATTGGGATGATAATCGCTTTCTGCGGAATTGTAATTATTTTTATTGAAGGGTTTTATAAAGATTTTAGTTTTAGTGTCTATGGAGAATTAGCAATTCTTTTGAGTGCGATGATGCAAGCTTATACAGCTGTTTCGATTAAAAAACATGGACATCATTTAAATCCTTGGACTATGAATCTTTTGCCAATGTTGATTGGCGGAGTTGGAATGTTACTTATTGGATTTATTTTTGAAGATACTTCTAAATTAATTTTTGATGAAAAAGCAATCCTCTCTGTTCTTTATTTAGGAGTTTTCGGAAGTGTGGTTACGTTCACTGCTTATTATTGGCTGATGAAAAAAATAAACGTAATTCTACTTTCTCTCGTTGCTTTCATCACTCCAATTATTGCTATATTTTTGGGAGTTATTTTTTTGAATGAACAACTTGAGATGAAACATATTATCGGAAGTGTTTTTGTTTTGGCGGGATTATTAATCGCTAATGTAATGCAGTTTAAAAAAGATTTTTCAAAACCCAAAAATTGAGATTGTATGACAAATATTATTAGAATAAAAAAAGCTTCTTTTTATGGCTATCACGGAGTTTTTAAGCAAGAACAAAATGTTGGCGGAAAGTTTGAAGCTGATGTCGATTTATACACCGATTTTTCAAATGTTTCTGAATTTGATAACTTAAAAAATACAATCGATTATGAAAAAGTTTATTCACTCATTCTTTCGATTTCAGTTAGTCAAAAATTTTATTTGATAGAAACTTTAACGAATAAAATTGTCGATGAATTATTTTTTCATTTTGAAAAAATTGATAAGATTGCATTACGAGTAAGAAAAAATAATCCTCCAATTGGAGGAGTAGTTGATTCTGTAGAAGTTGAAGTGATAAAAACGCGTGAGGAATATTTAAGGAAGTAGATGAAGAACGTTGTTTTTCTTGGCTTAGGTTCAAATATTGAAGATCGTTTTGAGTATATTAATAGAGCAGTTTTGTTGTTTGATGAAGCGAAAAATTGTGCGCTTGAAAAATATAGTTCTGTTTATGAATCAAAACCATTTGGCAAATCAGATCAAAATAATTTCTTAAATGCGGTTATCAAAATAAAGACAGATCTTAGTGTCGAAGATTTATTGATTTTTGTAAAAGAGAATGAAAAAAAACTCGGAAGAATAAGACGAGAAAAATGGGATTCACGTGAAATAGATATCGATATTTTATTTTACAATGATCTGATATTTAGGAGCGAAGAATTAATAATTCCGCATCCATCTATTCAGCAACGTGATTTTGTATTAATTCCGTTGTGTGAAATAGAATCAGAACTTATTCATCCAGTTTTAGAAAATAAAATTTGTGATATTAGAGTATCAGAAAAAGAAAATTATGTTATTAATAAATTTCCAAAAAAAATTATAACAAATAAACATGTCAGTACAAGAAAATAGTCCTATTAGATATATCGCAATTGAAGGTGTAATTGGTTCAGGAAAAACTTCACTTGCAAGAAAATTAAAAGAGCGACTAAACGCTCTACTCGCATTGGAGCAGTTTGAAGTCAATCCATTTCTTGAAAAATTTTATGATAACAGAAAGAGATATGCATTTCAAACGCAGATGTTTTTTTTGGTAAATCGTTACAAGCAACAACAAGATTTAAATCAAGGAAATCTCTTCACAGATTATTTAATTTCTGATTACATCTTCGAGAAAGATAAAATTTTTGCTTACTTGAATCTTTCGGGCGAAGAGATAAAACTTTATGAATCAATCTTTCCGCTTTTGTGTAGAAACGTCCGTCAACCAGATTTAGTAGTTTATCTTCAAGCAAGTGTTGATAGATTGATGTATAATATTAAAAAACGAAGTAGAGCAATTGAAAAAAATATTGCTCGCACTTACATAGCTGAATTAAGCGATGCATACAACGATTTCTTCTTTGATTATAAATCCACACCACTTTTAATAGTGAACTCTTCAGAAATTGATTTTGTGAATAGTGATGCTGACTTTGATGAATTGTTTAATGCACTCTTCAGAAATGATCGTGCGTTTATTGAGTATCTTCAACCGGAAGGAAAAAGAATTTTATGAGAATAATTACGGTAGTTTTGTGGGGAATATTAATTTATTTTATTTACAAAGTGATAAAAATTTTTACTGCAATAAATAGACAAAAGAAGAAACTCTTTTCAGAGATGAATAAAAAATATTCGGTGGATAATAACGGAATCGATAAAAAAAATAATATCGATCGAGGAAATATTATTGATGCGAAATTTGAAGAAATTAAAAAAAGTGATTTAAATACAAATAAATAGATGGCTTCAAAAAAAAATTTCGGAATTCTTTTCTCCTCAATGCTAAAAAAAATATTTGGTGTAGAAGAGTCTAAAAATTATAAACTTCCTGACCTAAAAAAAATATTAGTAATAAAACAACACAACCAACTTGGCGATTTACTTGCGTGCGTTTCAATTTTTCGTGCAATAAAAAATAACTATCCAAATTGTAAAATCACACTGCTTGTTAGTCCCGAAAATAAAGATGCCGTTCTCAAAAATAAATTATTAGACAAAGTAATTGTGTTCGATAAGAAGGAATTATTTTTTCCGTCAAAGTTTAAAAATTTATATAATCTCTTAAAAGAAGAATATGATATTGTTTTAGTTCCAACGACAGTTTCAATTTCTTTCACGAGTAATTTGCTTGCGGGAATTGCGAATGCAAAAATTAAAATTGGTCCCTCAAAATTAGATGGAGTATTAAGTAATCACTCCTACTTCTTTACTCACAGAATTCCAATTAATTGGGGAACTCATCCCGATTCAAATGTGGCTGAGCATGTCTTAAATATTTTGAAACCATTTAGAATTGATACGAAAGATTTTTCATCTGAAATTAGTTATGATAATAATGATTTAGCTTATGCAAAAACATTTGTTGATGCGATTCTGAAGCAAGACACGAGTAAATTAATTGGGCTTCATGTTGGAGCAGGCAAGCCTCCTAATAGATGGAGTTGTAAAAAATTTTGTGAGTTGATTGAGCTTCTCGATAAAAATTATAAAGTAAAATTTTATCTTACTGGAACGAATGCTGATTTAGAAATAATCGAATATATTGATGCACATACAAAAATTAAACTTCCACGTTTCATTAATAAAACTATTCCAGAAGTAGCAGCGTTGATTTCAATATCGGATTTATTCATCACGAATGACACAGGCGTTATGCACGTAGCTGGAGCGACTTCAACTCCGCAAATTTCGATATTTGGACCAACTAATCCTTTCAACTGGGCGCCGATTGGGCAAAATAAATTATTCGTTCGTAAAAGTGAATTTATTGACGAAAATGAAGTGATAGATGTTTTCAATCTTTGTGGAAAGTTTTTAGAAAAATGAATAGATTTAATAATGTAGCCGCACTCGATATCGGAACAAATTCTTTTCACTTGATTATTGCTTCAATTGGTGATGATAACAAAATTCATATCCTTGATCGCAAAAGAGAAGTGTTGAGACTCTCCTCAAAAAATCTTAATGGAGAGACCGTAATAAAACTGCGACAAATTACTTCGGCTGTAGTTTTAATAAAAAAATTTCAGAGACTGGCAAAAATTTATAACACAGAAATAACTGCAGTTGCAACTAGTGCGGTTCGTGAAGCAATTAACAAAAATGAATTTCTTGAAATTGTAAAAAAAAATACGGGAATAAAAGTAAAAATAATTCAGGGTAAAGTTGAAGCGGAGTTAATCTATAATGCAGTTGTAAATTATTTTGATGAGTTAGCAAATCAAAAAATACTCTGTATTGATATTGGTGGCGGAAGTACAGAATTTATTGTTGCAAAAAAAAATAAAATATTTATTGCAGAAAGTCTTAAACTTGGTGCTGTCAGATTTGCGAAAGAATATTTTACTAATCCGATATTGGCAAAAAATAATATTAGTCTTTGTGAACTTCATATTGAAAAAGAATTGAAAAAAATTTCTGAAGCAGTCATCAATGAAAAATTTGTTGAAGTAACTGGCTCATCGGGAACAATTCAAACAGTGAGATCGATATTAAAAGAATTCTACAAAATAAATCTCGTTGAAGATAGAATTACAAAAGAAGACGTTGAGATGGTGTTTGATTTGGTGATGAGTAAAAAAGATATCGAAGAACGACTTCAGATTCCGGGATTAGAATTCAAACGTGCTGATATATTTCCGGCAGGTATCTTAATCCTAAAAAAAATTTTCGATCTCTTAGAGCTTAAATCTATGCGTGTATCTGATTACGCACTTCGTGAAGGAATAATTTATGAAATGTGTAAAAAATAGAAGATGTGTGTTATTTACAAAAAATTAAATCGTGTTGTTAATAATTAAAAAGAAAAAAAATAATGAAGAATGTTTACTTAAAAAAGAATGAAGAACGTAGAATAAAATCAGGGCACTTATGGGTTTTTAGTAATGAACTTGAAAAAATTGAGGGAGCACCGGAAAATGGAGACGTAGTCAAAATTTTTGATTCACGAAAAAATTTACTTGGGTCGGGATTTTTCAATAACAACTCTTTAATAGCCGTTAGATTTTTATCGAACGAAATTGATTTTGAGGTGGAGCCATTCTTAAGAAAAAAAATTAATCTAGCATCAGAGCTAAGGAAAAAAATCTGTGGCGAAAGAAATTCATATCGTTTAGTTTTTAGCGAAAGCGATTTTCTTCCCGGACTTATAATCGACAAGTACAATGAAACTTTCGTGCTACAGATTTATTGCTCTGGCATCGAAAAAAATATTGAAGTGATTGTTGATGAATTAAAAAATTTGGGAGCAAAAAATATTTTCACTAAGAATGATGAATATTTTAGAACTTTGGAAAAATTACCTACTGAGGATAAAATTTATTTAGGTTCTGTCGCTGAAGAACTGATTGAAATTAATTCTATAAAATATAAAATCGATTTTACCCATTCTCAAAAAACGGGCTTTTACTTTGACCAAGTTGATAACAGAAAATATCTTGAAAAAATATTTAAAGGAAAAAATGTTATTGACGCCTTCTCAAATTCTGGTGGATTTGGATTGCACGCTGCTTTGTCAGGAGCTTCAAGGGTAACGTTTGTTGATCAATCTTCGTCGGAAATAGAAAAAGTTCGTACAAATTTATCGCTTAACAATTTTACTACTGAGACCGAATTGATCTGTAGTGATGTATTCGATTTTTTTAAAAATAAAATTTCGCAATGTGAGTTATTTGACATTGTAATGATTGACCCGCCCGCGTTTGCAAAAAATAAAAAAACAATAGCAACTGCAATTGCAGGTTATGAAAAATTAAATAAATTAGGGCTTGATTTAGTTAAGCAAGGGGGCTTTTTAGTTACTTCTTCTTGTTCATTCCACGTAAAGAAGGAAGATTTTTTATTTATGCTAAACAAAGCGGCGATAAAAAGTAACAAAAGTATTCAATTGCTTTATTATGGCGAAGCTGCAGCGGATCACCCAAAATTAATCTCTATGCCTGAGACAAGTTATTTGAAATTTGCAGTATTAGCAGTTGGTTGATATTAATTTTTCTGGTTTATTCCGGGCTAAATTAGGATAAAGAATTATGATTAGATTTGAATTAAAATTTTTGATTATATTGCATTAATCTATAAAATAGGAGTATAAATGAGAAAGTATTTGTTTATAATTTTAGCTGGAATTTTATTATTTGGATTTTCAAATAATACAACTGCACATGAAGGACATAAGAAAGATACAGTGTTTAATACTGTTTGCCCAGTAACTGGTGAAGAATTAAAAGGCAAACATTTTATTAAATATAAAGAAGTTACTTATCAATTATGTTGCAAAAGATGCATGAGAAAATTCGATAAGGATCCAGAAAAATATATCAAAAATTTAAGTAAAGACGGAAAAAAATTCATCGGTAACAATCAACCCAAATAGGAGTCAATATGTTAAAACAAATGTTCGTTTTTTTATTTGTAGCATTATTTAGTATTTCAATTTCTGCGACAGAACCAATTAATGCAAAAAAAGAATGCTGTAAAAAAGATAAAGCTTGTGAATCAGTAAAAGATTCAACTAATGTAAAATCTTGTTCAATCGATAAGAAAGCTTCAGACTGCAAGAAAAAATGTGATGCTAAAAAAACTGGCAAAAAATGTTGTGGAAGTGAAAAATGTGATGGTAAAAAAACTGACACAAAATGTTGTGGAACCGAAAATTGTTGTGGAACTGGAAAATGTGAAGGTATAAAAGCTGACAAAAAATGTTGTGGAAGTGAAAAATGCGCAACAAAGAAAGCTGAAGGAGACGCTAAAAAACCTTGTTGTCCAAAAGACAAACCTAAAGTAGAAGAAGCTCCTAAAACTCAACCTAAATAAGAAATTATTGAATTCTTTTTAACCTTCTTGTCAATTATGATGAGAAGGTTTTTTATTTTAAAGAAAGAGTAAATTGGAAATTATGTCAGACTATAAAAAATATAATAATACTAAACTTGCAATCAGCATTGCGAAGGCTGTTGTCAGCTTCCTTTTGATATTGATTTTTGTTGCCAGTGGTTGGAGTTTGAAATATTTTGAAATCGTAAATAAAATTCATCCGAATGAATATTTGCAATTTTTAGGTTTCGTATTTTCATTGGGAATAATTTCCTCGATATTATTTTTTCCTCTTAATTTTTATTCAAGTTTTCTACTTGAACATAAATACAAATTATCAAATCAAACTTTTTTAAAATGGTGTTGGGAAAATATCAAAGGAATGCTAATAGGAATTCCGATTGCGATTCCAATCCTTCTTTTCTTTTTTTACTCATTAAAAAATTTTGAAAATCTTTGGTGGCTTCCTTTTGCGATCTTTCTTTTTTTAATTTCAGTTGTGTTAGCAAGGATAATCCCAACTTTTATTTTACCATTATTCTATAAAATTACTCCGATTGAAGATGAAGCATTGAGAGAAAAAATAAAAATTCTCGCCGCAGACGTTAATCTAAAAATTGAGAATGTTTATAAATTTGATATGAGTAAGAATACAAAAAAAGCAAATGCGGCTTTCACAGGAATTGGTAAATCAAAAAGAATTTTACTTGGAGATACTTTGTTGGATAGTTACACTCAAGATGAAATTGAAACTGTATTAGCTCATGAATTTGGACATTATAAAAAGAAACACATTCAAAAAAATATTTTGCTCGGAACAATTTTTTCTTTTTTAACCCTCTTTATAATTAGCTCACTCTATTCTTTCTCCCTAAGTTATTTTGGTTTTTCACTTATTACAGAAATTGCAGCGTTACCAATTCTTCTACTTTGGAGTATGCTAGTTTCAATAATAACAAGCCCGATCTCGAGTTATATTTCGCGAAAGTATGAATACGAAGCCGATGATTATGCAGTAACATCAACGCTAAAGCCTGCTGCATTTATTTCTACACTGAATAAATTAACAGACCAAAACCTTGGCGACAAAGAACCTCATCCTTTGGTAGAATGGTTTTTTTATAGTCATCCATCCATAAAAAAAAGAATTGATGCAATACACAAAGTATGTGTTCAAAAAAATATTAATTTTAGTCTTAACGAAAATAAAATTGTAGGTGAATCATTGTGATTAGTTTAATTAGAGTTTTTTTAATTGGTCTGTTTACTGCTTTGATATCAATCCCTTCTTTGTTTATTCCTTTTTTGGATAGGACATTTAAAAGTTACTTTTTTGTTTCAAGGATTTTTTCGGGAGGCGTATTATTATTGAGCGGAGTAAAACTAAAGGTAAAAGGATTAGAACACATCGATGTTGATAAAACTTATGTCTTCGTGGCAAATCACAGTAGTATGTTTGACATTCCAGCGTTGCAAAAATCTTTACCCGTAAACACATCGATGGTTTATAAAGAAGAGTTAAACAAAGTTCCTCTTTTCGGATGGCAATTAAAATTTGGACCTTACATTTATATTGATAGAAAAAATCCCGAAAAAGCAATGAAGAGTATTGAACGAGCCAAAAAATTAATGTCCAAGAAGAAAATTTCTGTGGTTTTGTTTGCAGAAGGAACAAGAAGCAAAGATGATACTGTTCAACCATTTAAGCGCGGAGCATTTTATCTTGCTACAAGAGTTAATCATCCGATAGTTCCTGTTTCAATTAGTGGTACGAATAAAATTATGTCAAAAGGAAAACTAAAAATTAATCCCGGAACAATTACTGTTACGTATGACAAGCCAATAGATACTACGAATATAAAATCTAAAGTTGATGAGTTAGCTTTAATGGAAAAAGTTAGAGAAATTGTAATTCAAAATAAGGAAGTCTAAATGTCAGTTACAATTAATGATGTTAAACATATTTCTGAATTAGCAAAACTTAAATTTTCAGACGTTGAGTTGAATGAGTTTACAAATCAATTGAATGAAATTCTTGGATATGTTGAAAAACTAAATGAGCTTGATACATCTAATGTTGAACCACTTTCATATCCAGTAGAGATGACAAATGTTTTTCGTGAAGATGAAGCAACTCCTTCAACTCCAAGAGAGATAGCATTATTAAATTCGGAAGATGCAGATGAAAAATATTTTCGAGTACCAAAAGTAATAAATCAAGATTGAAAAAAATGCAAATCATAGGCGTAATACCTGCGCGATATGCTTCAACAAGATTGAAGGGAAAACCACTCGCAGATATTCATGGTAAGCCGATGATTCAACATACTTATGAATCGGCTTTGACCGCTAATTTATTGGATCGCGTTATTGTTGCTGTTGATGACAAACGCGTCTATCAAGAAGTAAAAAATTTTGGCGGGGAAGTTATGATGACTCCAACTGAAATTCAGACGGGGAGTGATAGAATTGCTTTTGTTGTAAAAAAAATTCCGCAAGCTGCTATCATAGTCAATATTCAAGGCGATGAACCATTCATCTCAGGAAAAATGATTGACCAAGCTATTGAGCCGATGCTTTTTGATAAAAAAGTTTATGTCTCAACTCTCGCAAAAAAAATTAATTCAATCACAGAATTAAAAAATCCTTCCGTAGTAAAAGTTGTTTTTGACTATCAAAATTATGCACTCTATTTTTCCAGAGCGCCAATTCCATTTTCACGTGATGCTATTAACTCAAGCGACAAACTTTGGGTGACTGAAGCTTACAAACATGTTGGCTTGTATGTTTATAGAAGAGATTTTTTATTGAAGTATTCGCAAATGGAAGTTACTGACCTTGAACAAATTGAAAAACTTGAACAGTTAAGAATATTAGAAAATGGTTTTAGAATTAAAGTTGTAGAGACTGAATATGAAAGTTTAGCAGTTGATACAAAAGAAGATCTCGAAAAAGCCAGAATATATTTTAAGAAGAATCAAAGATTAAAAGCGAAATAAGCTATGAAAAACATTGAACCAAAAAAACTTTGTTTAGCAAACCTTCCAACGCCAATTCAAAAAGTTGTATTTGAAGGGAAATCATTTTTGATAAAGCGAGATGATTTTACTGGGCTTGAAACTTCAGGTAATAAAATCAGAAAACTTGAATATCTTCTCTACAAAGCAAAAAAAGAAAAAGCAGATTATGTTTTCACTACTGGTGGTGAACAGTCAAATCATGCAAGAACAACGGCTGTTAGCAGCGCTTCTATTGGACTAAAGTCAAAATTATTTCTTTGGGGAAAAGATTCTGCAAACGCCGATGGTAATTTATTCTTAGATAAAATCTTTGGAGCCGAATTAAGATTTTTAAGTAAAGCAGAGTTTATAAATTCTTCTAAAATTATGAGTGATGAGGAGATTAATTTTAAGAAAAAAAATAAAAAAATTTTTTTGATTCCCGAAGGTGGTTCTTCAACGCTTGGAATTTGGGGCTACATCAACTTCATACATGAATTAAATAGTCAGTTGGAATTGAAAAAACTAAATGGAATTACTGCAGCTTCAGGTTCAGGTGGAACAGCAGCAGGAATGTTGATTGGGCTCACTCTGCTTGGACTCAAAACAAAAATTTTTGCAGTGAATGTGTTGTATGAAAAAAAAATAATTACTGAAAAAATATTTACGTTGGTTTATGATTGTATCAAAGAATTTAATCTTAAAATAAAAATTGATGAATCGCTTTTAGAAATTGTTGATGGCTACTCGACTGAAGGTTATAAAAATATTTCGGCAGATAAATTAAGCGTGATTAAATCATTTGCGCGTTCATCAGGAATTTTACTGGACCCAACTTATACCGGAAAAGCATTCAATGCTTACAATGATAATTTTATTGGCAACAAAAATCTCTTCGTTCACACGGGAGGAATATTTGGTGCTTTCAACAAAAGAAAAAATTATCTCGAAACATAAATTTTGCCTTCTTTTAATTTCAGTCTATTTTTGAAGTATGAAATGTATTTTTTGTGAAATTGTAAATAGGAATTCTCCTGCAGAAATAATTTTCGAGGATGAAAAAATTATTGCATTCCTTGACAATAAGCCATTTAACTTTGGTCATTCTTTAGTGATTCCGAAAATTCATTGTGAAGATTTTCTTTCAGTTCCAGAAGATCATCTTATGAATCTAATTTCTGCAGTTCAAGCAGTATCTAAAGCTGTGCTGAAGGGATTGAATGTTTCAGGTTTTAATATAATTTCAAATAATGGAAAAACTGCGGGTCAATCAGTATTTCATTTTCACTTTCATATAATTCCGAGATTTAAAAGTGATAAACATAAATATCGACTTAACTTAAAAAGTTATGCTCCAGGTGAAATGAAAAGATTTGCTGAATCAATTAAAAATTTTGTAAATAATCAGGAATAAAAAAATGAAAAATAGAATTCGAGTTTTAGTTGCAAAAGCTGGATTAGACGGTCACGACAGAGGTGCGAAAGTTATTGCTGCTGCTTTACGTGATTCGGGTATGGAAGTCATTTATACTGGCTTACGACAGACTCCAGAGATGATTGTTGAAGCCGCTACTCAAGAAGATGTTGATGTTATTGGCATCAGTATTTTGTCAGGTGCACATATGACCCTCTTTCCTAAAATCATAAATTTGATGAAAGCGAAAGGGCTTGATGACGTGCTATTGACAGGTGGTGGAATAATCCCCGAAGAAGATGTGATAGAATTAAAGAAACTCGGAGTTGGAGAAATATTTACTCCTGGCTCAGCTACAACTGATATTGCGAATTACATCAAAACTTGGAGAGCAGAACATCCACGTAATTAATAGAACTAAAATTTATTATTTTTTTCTAAACTCAAATCTTGTCTAACAACAAAATTTGATTAGAATTTTTTTTACTGTTATTCTTCATTTAACAGTTTTAATTTTTGCACAAAATCATCAGCGAATGATTTAATAAAATCTGCTGTGTCAGAATCTTTTGTCGAACGATAAAATGTATCTGACATTTTCAGTAATGTTTGATGAAAGAAAAATTGCATCTCTTCAATGGTCATCTCTTTTGTCCAGAGATCAAGTCCAAGTGTAGATTTATTTTTTTGATCCCAAACTGAAATAAGAAAAGCAGAAGACTCCATCTCATCTTTAACATCAGAGTCTGTAGCACTCCATTTAATTTTTGTCGGAATATTATTTTCATCTAAATCGATATTAAAAATTATTGAAGAATTTTTTGACATAGTGAACCTTAATTATATTTATAAAAATTTTATGATAATTTAAAACGAAATGAAATTATTTGTAAATCAATAATAATTAGAATTAACAAAAATTCCGAACTTGGGAAAAATTATTCTAATTATGTCTTTCTACATTTTCCTTATATTGTGCAATTAAATTATTATTTATTTATTTAGTTAACAGGAGTAAGTGTGAATAAAACATTATTGTTAGTATTGCTTTCAGTCAGTTTTGTTTCTTGTCAAAATAATTACAACAAACCAGAAGATTTAAAAACCGACAAAGAAAAAGTCAGTTATAGCATCGGGGTAGATGTTGGCAACAGCTTAAAAGCTAATGAGATTGATGTTGAAGCAAAGGCATTCATTAAAGGCTTAGAAGACGCATTAAAAGGAGATTCACTACTTTTAACTGCAACACAAATGCAAGAAGTAATTCAAAAATTTCAACAAGAGATGGCAGCTAAACAGAGTGAAAAACAAAAAATAGTTGGCGAAAAAAGTAAAGCAGAAGGCGAAGCATTCCTCGCAGAAAATAAAATGAAAACAGGTGTTGTAACTACTGCAACTGGACTTCAATACAAAGTTGTTACTGCAGGTAAAGGACCAAGCCCAAAAGAAACTGACAAAGTAAGAGTTCATTACAGAGGCAGATTGATTGATGGAACTGTCTTTGATAATTCTTATGATCGTGGTGAGCCAATTACATTTCCTTTGAACGGTGTAATTCCAGGTTGGACAGAAGCATTGCAGTTAATGAAAGTTGGCGATAAATGGGAAATTTATCTTCCCTCACAATTAGGTTATGGCGAAGCTGGTGCTGGCACTATTCCACCAAACGCAGCTTTAATTTTTGAAGTTGAATTATTGGAAATTAACCCAAAAGAGTAGGAACAATTATGAAGCGGTATTTTATTTTTTTAGGAATCATAATGTTTTCGTTTATGTTTAATCTTTTTGGTCAGCCAAAAAGTAGTGTCAAAAGTCCTGCGTGGAGTTATAACTTAAATATTTATGAAGTTAATCTTCGCCAGTTTACACCAAGTGGAACGATAAAAGAATTTCGAACTCATCTGCCTCGTTTAAAAGAGATGGGAGTTGGAATTCTTTGGTTTATGCCAATTCATCCTATCGGAGAAAAAAATCGAAAGGGAACACTTGGAAGTTATTATTCAGTAAAAGATTATTTTGCTGTTGATCCAGCGTATGGAACGATGGACGAATTTAAAGCACTCGTTAAAGAAATACAATCAATGGGGATGTATGTAATTCTTGATTGGGTAGCTAATCATACTGCTTGGGATCATCCATTGACAATAACAAATCCAGAATTTTTTACACGTGATTCGCTAGGAAATAAAATGCCGCCCGTTCCCGATTGGTCTGATGTGGTTGATCTTAACTTCGATAAAAAAGAAGTTTGGAAATATATGTATAATGCTTTGGAGTTTTGGGTGCGCGAAGTGAATGTTGACGGATATAGATGCGATGTTGCTGCAATGGTTCCTTTTGAATTTTGGGATGAAGCAAGAAAAAGATTGGACAAAATTAAACCTGTCTTTATGCTCGCAGAAGCTGAAGAACCTAAACATCACATCAAAGCTTTTGATATGAGTTATTCTTGGGAGATGCATCATCTCTGGGCAAAAATTTATCGAGAAGAAAAAAAAGCTTCTGACATTGTTGCTGAATTAAAAAAAGAAAAAAAGAAATTTCCTAAAAATGCTTTCCGTATGAGATTCACAACTAACCATGATGAAAATTCTTGGAACGGAACTGAGTTCGAAAAATTTGGTGACGGTGCAAAAACTTTTGCGGTTGTTGGTGCAACTATTCCCGGAATGTTTTTAATTTATACGGGACAAGAATCTGCAAATAAAAAGAGATTGGATTTCTTTGAAAAAGATGCAGTCAAATGGGGAAATTTTGTCTCACAAGATTTTTATTCAAGACTCAATTCATTGAAGAAAGAAAATAAGGCACTCTGGAATGGCGAAAAAGGTGGAGAGTTTATTAATGTAAATAATTCATCGCCCGATAAAATTCTTTCGTTCATTCGGAAAAAAGATAATAACAAAATTTTAGTCATCGCTAATTTATCAAAAGAGAAGAAGGATGTAAGTTTCCAAGATAAAAATTATTCGGGAACTTATACAGATGCTTTCAGTGGTGAAAAAATAAATTTAACAAAAGAAGAGAGTTTGCAATTAACTCCTTGGTCATATAAGGTGCTGATATCCAGATAAATTCAATGTTAAATAAGTACGAAGCAGTTATTGGATTAGAAGTTCACGCACAACTTTTGACTAATAGTAAATTGTTTTGTGGTTGTTCAGCAAAATTTGGAAATGAACCGAACACAAATATTTGTCCAATTTGTCTCGGGCATCCGGGTGTGTTGCCTGTCCTCAATAAAAAAGCAGTTGAGTTTACTGCTCTAATGGGATTAGCAACAAATTGTAAGATAAATCAGAAATCCATTTTTGCTCGTAAAAATTATTTCTATCCCGATTTACCAAAAGGATTTCAAACTTCTCAATATGATAAACCACTTTGTGAAGATGGTTTTCTTGAAGTGAAAACAAAAGATGGATTAACAAAAAAAATTAATATCAAAAGAATTCATCTTGAAGAAGATGCGGGAAAATCGATTCACGATCAAGCATATGAAACATTAGTTGACGTAAACCGATGTAGCGTTCCATTGATGGAAATTGTTACTGACCCTGATATCAACTCATCTGAAGAAGCTTATTTATATTTGACGAAGATAAAACAGATAGTTCAATACCTCGATATTTGTGATGGAAATATGGAAGAAGGCTCTTTGCGTTGTGATGCAAATGTTTCTGTCAGATTAATTGGCGAAAAAACTTTGGGCACAAAAACCGAAGTGAAAAATATGAACTCGTTTCGTAATGTAGAAAAAGCTATCAATAAAGAGATTGAAAGACAAATTGAAATTATTGAAGACGGCGGAAAAATTATTCAGCAGACTTTGCTTTGGAATGACAATGATAATAATGTTTCTCCAATGAGAAGCAAAGAGGAAGCACACGATTATAGATATTTCCCCGAACCTGATTTGATGCCCGTCGTTATTGATGAAAAATGGCAGACGCGTTTATTATCGATTCTTCCTGAATTACCAGAAAAAAAAATTGAGCGATTTGTAACTCAATATCAGTTGCCTTTGTACGATTCTGAAATTCTTACTCAAGATAAATCGATTGCAGAATATTTTGAAAACGTAACTTCAATTTGTGATGATTATAAATCTGCAAGCAATTGGATTATGACGAGTGTGCTCGGCTACTTGAATGAAAAAAAAATTAACATTAAGCAATTTCCAATCTCTTCTGAAAATTTTGGCAAAATGTTGAATCTAATTAAGAGTGGAATTATCAGTTCAAAAATTGCGAAAGAAATATTTTCAGAAATGCTTGAGAATAATTCTGATCCTGAAATAATTATTAAAGAAAAAAATCTTGTTCAAATATCTGATACTGACGAAATAAAAAAAATTATAGAATTTATTTTGGATACTAATAAATCTGAACTTGAAGACTATCTTAATGGTAAAGAAAAAATTTTTGGTTCATTTGTCGGAAAGATAATGAAAGAATCAAAAGGGAAAGCAAATCCCAAGATTGTAAATGAGTTACTTAAATCAATTTTAGAATCAATGAAAAATTAGGAGTTGTGATTGTCATTCAAGGAAAAATTAAAAAAGTTCGTGGGAATAAAAACAGTTGAAGAACTGAACAAAACGAGAACTAAAAAAGAAAAAATTAAAGATTTTTTTGAGTCCTTATTTTTTGCTGGAATAGCAGCGTTATTCATTATTACTTTTATCGTTCAGAATACGCGTATTCCAACTACATCTATGGTCGGGACAATTCTTGTTGGAGATTTTGTTCTCGTAAATAAATTTATTTTTGGTTCAAGTTCACCCAAATATATTCCATTCACAGAAATTGAGTTGCCATATTATTTCACACTTCCCTCAGTAAGAGAGCCAAAAGAGGGCGATATTGTTGTCTTCGAATATCCTGGGCATAAAGATCAATTAAGACCAGATGAGAGATTGCCGCATCTGATGTTGCCCGAAGAATTTTATAATTTAAATGTTAATTATGTAAAAAGATTAATTGGTTTGCCCGGCGATACAATAGAGATTCGCGATAAAGTAGTTTACATCAATGGTAAAGAAGCTCCCATTCCGCCTTACGTTCGTTACTATGATGAGGAGTTAAGCCGAGTTGCAGCTTATCCAGATGTCTATAAACCATTTCCTGCTGGACAAAGAGATCCAAATATTTTTCCTTCGGGAAAAGATTGGAATCAGGATAATTACGGACCACTTTATATCCCGAAAAAAGGTGATGTAGTTGAGTTGAACATTGATAACATTGATCAATGGCGAACAATAATTGATCGCGAGTTTATGAGTCGTGTTGTAACAGTTCGGGATTCGGTAATTTATATAAACGGGGAACCAAAAACTTCTTACACTTTGAAGAAAGATTACTTCTTTATGTTGGGTGATAATCGAGATGTGAGTCTTGATAGTAGATTCTGGGGCTTCATTTCACGCGATATGATTGTTGGGCAGGCTTTTATGGTTTTATTTTCTTGGGATAGAGATATTCCGTTCAGTGATTTCTTTAGATTGATTTCATCTATTCGACCTGAAAGAATATTAAAACTTTTAGAATAAAATTGATTTCGATAAATAAAATTTTTTAAAACATCTTCCTACTGAAGAATAATTTCAAGAATAAATTTGGATTAAATGGTAGAACTTCTAAAAATAAATTACGATAAATATAAATTGAACAATGGGTTGGAAGTCATTTTATATCAGGACAAAAGTAATCCCATTGTGGCGTTAGATCTTTTGTATAATGTTGGTTCACGAAATGAAAAAAGAGGGAAGACAGGACTCGCGCATTTCTTTGAACATATGATGTTTCAAGGTTCAGCAAATTTGGAAAAGGGGATGCACTTTAAGCTGTTAAATCAAGTCGGCGGTGTGCTTAATGCGTCAACAAGTTCCGATTATACGAAGTATTGGGAAACAGTTACTTCAAATTATTTGGAGTTAATTCTTTTTTTAGAATCTGAAAGAATGGGAAATTTTATTCCAGCACTTACACAAGAAAAAATTCAAAATCAAATTGATGTCATAGTTAATGAAAGATTAGAGAACTATGACAATCAACCTTACGGCTTGTCATCGGAAAAATTACATGCTATGATGTTCACTGAAGATCATCCTTACAGCTGGCCTACAATAGGTTACATAAATGATATCAAAAGTTTTTCGATTGAGGACACAAAAGATTTTTTCCAAAAATATTACTCGCCTTCAAATGCAACACTGTTAATTGGTGGCGATTTTGAAAAAGAAAAAACAATAAAATTAATTGAAAAATATTTTGGCGAGATTCCTTCAAATCAAGAAGATCTGAAGAATGAAGTTCTCGTTCCAGAAAATTCAACAAAATCTAAATTAAAATTTGAGTATGAAGATAAAGTTGAATTACAAAAGTTATCACTCGCTTGGCATATAATTAAATCGACGGAAGAAGAAGATGTAATTTTAGATTTTATCTGTTTGATATTAACGGGTTCAAAAAATGGAAGATTAACTAAAAAAATTATTTATCAAGAAGAGAAATGTAGCTCGATAGATGCAACATTATACTCAAGGAAGTATTCAGGTTTGTTTATTGTAAGCGCTAAAATTCGGCATGAGTTTAATGCTGAAGAAATAAAAAATGAGATACTGACTGAATTAGTGATAATTAAAAAAAGTGGAATTGATGAGGATGAATTTATAAGGGCGTTGAATAATTATAAGACTGGATTTTTGTTATCGATGGAAGGTATAAGTTCATTGTGCACAAATTTGAATCGATTCAATTTTTATTTTAATGAACCAGACTTGTTGAATAAATTTTACAAAACTTATTGCGGCATTACTAACGATGACATTATTAGAGTAGCAAATAAATTTTTCGACGACAGTTTTTGTGAAATGATAATTCATCCAATGAGAGGTGCAAATGAATAATGTTATTACAGAGCTTCTCCAAGCCGATGATTTAATTTTTTCTCCACCAAAATTTAATAGTCGAACTCTGACCAATGGAATTAAGGTTCAATCGTATGTGAAGCATCATTTGCCGTTGGTGCAATTTTCTCTGATGCTCAAAGGCGGGAATAAATATGACTTACGTAGTAAACAGGGAACTGCTTATTTGCTTGCGAAGTTAATTGATGAAGGTGCGGGTGACTACGATAATTATCAGTTGAGTGATATGATTGGAAAACTCGGCGCAAGCATTTCTGTCGATTGTGGAAACGAAAATATTAATTTTAATCTTCTGACTCTTTCAGAAAATTTTGAAAAAGTTTTTGATCTGCTCCTTTTAATTTTGACTAAGCCACGTTTTAACGACGAAGATTTTGAAAGAGAGAAAAAATCATTATTAATTTTTCAGAACCAAATTAAAAAATATCCTGATTTTATTGCGTCGCGTTTAATACCGTTGTTTATTTTTGATGAATCAAATCCTTATTCGAACAGCAGTTTTGGTTTTAGTAACACAGTTGAAACAATTTCAAAAAGTGATGTTGTTGAACATTATAATAAATTTCTTTCTTCTAAGAATATCGCAATAAACATAGTAGGAAGTTTTGATGAAGCGAATGTTTTAAGTTTGTTTGAAAAGAGATTTGAATCGCTTCCAAAATTTACTCCAATTCCACAATATGATTATGCATATAGTGAGATGATAGGGAAACAGGTTGTTGTAATCGATAATAAAAATGCACTTCAATCCGAAATTAGGATTGCCCACTCATTTCCGAAGAGAAATTTAAAAAATATTTTTTCTAACAGTATTTTAAATCTGATTTTTGGTGGAGATTTTTCAAGTAGATTAAATCAAAATCTTCGTGAAGAAAAAGGTTTGACTTATGGAATTGGTTCACAAATTGTTAATTATTTGGAAGCATCCTATTTTAACGCTGCTACTTCAGTTTCCACAGACGAAAGCTTTAACGCTGTTAATGAAATTCTTAATGAGATGCAAAAAATAAAAATCGACATCACAGAAAAAGAAATAACTGATGCGAAGCAAAAAATAAAAAGAAATTTCGCAATGTCATTCGAGACTTTGGGAGATGCAATTAATCTTCTAAAGAATAAAACTTATTTTGATTTGGAAGATAATTTTTATGATAATTATACAGCCTCTTTAGATTTAGTAACATATGACGAAGTCAAAAAAAATGCGAATGAAAATCTAAAGCCCGATGATTGCCTGATTATTATTGCTGGTGATAAAGAAAAAATATTAGCTCAATTTAGCAACTCTGAATATAAAAATATTGTAATCAGCGATGTTGAAGGAAACATTATTCAATAAAGGCTTGATTGAAGGGAAGAATTTTCATCCCCTTCCTTTTTTTTGCTTTTAATATCTCTATAATGTTTTCAAAATTATTGATATCAATCATCAACACTGCAACATCATTGGGTGCAATTGAATTTATTTTCTCATCAAAATATTTTGCCAATTCAATATTTGCCTCTGAACTAATTCTCTGAATTTTATTTATATCGGAAATCATAATTTTCCTTCTATCAAATTCTGATTGAATAAATGGGAAAACAGGACTTTGATATAGTTCTCCCGACTTATTTATGTAGAAAATATTTTCATCAGGAAATGTTCCAACAATTGTTCTAACTGAAATTCGTAATCTGTTGTTAGAATATTCAGGTGATAGTTTTAGCGCAAGCTCATCAGTATCTTCAATTAATTCAACTAAAAAATTTTTTCTATTCGCCAATATTTTTTTAGAAAGTTGTTCAGAATTTTTTAAAGGATTAATCATGAAAGTTAAATGTTCAGGATAAATTAAAATTTCCTTGAACTCATCAAAATTTGTCGGAGTTAATCCAGAAATAATTAATGAAAGATTCCCAATTCTTCTAATTGCATTTGTGTCAGAAACAAAATCAACAACAAAAATATTCTTATTTTCTCTTTGTAACATAAAAGTAGCAGCACGATTTAATCTTCTCTCTTCAGCCGAAATTTGAACATCGTAATTTAAAAAAGTAGAAGTTAAATTTTGAATCAGAATAGGAATTGGAAGCTCGATTGGAACAGCAACTCGAAATTCAGGAAGATTAATATTCTTGGTTCTTTTTTTTCTAACGAAGGAAGAGTCCAAATTAAATTCAAGCATTGACTGATAAAATTTATTTGAAATTTCATCAGTAGTGATGCTTAATTTTGAAAGCGGTTCATTTTTTTTTATTTCGTCTTTAGTAAAAAGAAGAGCAAAAATTAATGCGACTGAAAAAATAATTTGTATGAAAATAATTTTTTTTTTATTCATCTAAAGTAAAACTAACAGTTTTTAAAATTCGGCTGGCGTTTTTCAAGAAATGCAGAAGTTCCTTCTTTAAAGTCTTCAGTTCCGCAAGCAATTGCAAAGAGAGAAGCTTCATAATTCTGACCTTCACGCAAGCCCATATTATCAACGGCGCGAACCGCTTTTACTGAAAGCTTAATTGCTTGAAAAGGTTTGGAAGAAATTTTTTCGGCAAGTTCAAAAGCCTTTGGAATTAATTCGGCTGCGGGATAAACGTGGTTTACTAAGCCCAATCTAAAAGCTTCGTGAGCGTCAATTCTATCTGCAGTCAAAATATATTCGAGTGCACGACCAGAATTTATTAATCGAGTTAAGCGTTGAGTTCCGCCATAACCGGGAATAATTCCAAGATTAACTTCGGGCTGTCCAAATTTTGCATTCTCTGATGCTAAGCGGATATGACAAGCCCAAGCAAGCTCAGAGCCACCACCAAGAGCAAAGCCGTTGACAGCAGCGATAACTGGTTTGTTCAAGTTCTCAATCAAATTAAAAATTGCTTGTCCTTTTTCAGCGAACTCTTTCCCACTAATAATATCTAATTTATTTAGCTCCGAAATATCTGCTCCTGCAATGAAAGCTTTTTCACCTGCACCAGTTATAATCACAACATGAATCTCATCATCATTATTTATCTCATTAAAAATAAATTCCATTTCTGTGAATGTAAGTTGGTTGAGTGCATTTAATTTATCAGGTCTATTAATTGTAACGAGAGCAATTTTATTTTTCTTTTCGTATAATAAATTTTTGAGTTCCATTTTTTCTCCTACTAAAAACTGATGTAAAGAGGGAGTCTAACTTTTAAGTCGATTCCCATATATTGATTTTTATGATAATAATTGTATGTAGCCAGAACTTCAAGAATAAACATTGATGCCGAGACACCAGCAGTAAATCCAAGCTTCGAACCATCCTCAACAAAATTACTTCTTCCTGAAGTTATCTTGAATTGATGAAGGTACTGAAAGACTAAAATATTTGCTGAGAGCTCAATGCTTGGAAGAATAATAATTATATTTTCTAAAATCGGTGGAAGATAATATCTCACACCGAATGAGATTGGTAAAAACCTTGTCGCCAGATTTGAATAATCTGTTGTCTGATAAAGCTCTTGTGAACCTGGAAATTGTTCAAATCCAACTCTACCAAAAAGAAATAAGGGTAAGTATTCATTGTCTGTATAAGCAATTTCAACATTGAATCCGTAACCCATAGTTGTGCGATTTGAAAAATCAAAAGTCGGAACTCTTGGACCAACTGCAAAAGCCAAAAATGTGCCCCGTGCTTTGTCGGCAGGAGGAACTGAAGCAAAATTATTTTGCGTCAATAAAATTAAGAGGATAAAAATATATTTTTTCATTATAACAAACTTTGTTACTCAAAATTAAGAAGAACAAATCGATATATAGAATTTATTAATTAAAAATTTAAACTGTTTTTTATTTTTTTGAATTTGAAAAAAACAATAGAATTAAGGAAACAACTAAAAAATACAAACTCATTGTATAGTTTCTTAAACTTTTTTCAACGATAAAAAAACCGTCCCAAGCTTCAAAATTTTTTGCTAATAAAATATTTGTCAATGTAAGAGAGTTAGTTCCAAAACAAATTATAGAAACCCAAATTATTCCAAATATGAAAAAGGAGATTGAATAAGCATTCTCATTTTTTTTCGTTACTAAAGCTACAGCAATTGAAAATAAAAATAGTTCAAGAAAATTTATTGGGGCGAACTTAAAATTATTTAAGTCAATAAATTCAAACAGAGCAACGGAAATAGTAAATAAGAAAATCAAAATAAAATTGAGGTTAAAATTATTTTTGAGATATAAATAGAATGAGTAGATGAGTATTAGTTGCGGCAAATTCCACAAAAAATAAATTGGGAAATCTACAATTGATGAAAGTCCCAACTCGTAAAAATAATCAGGGTCGCCAATTTTTATTTTATTTATGATTAATCCCGCAATAAGAATAACTACCGCCGGAATAATTAAGGTAAGAATAAGAGATAATATTTTTGGATTTTGATAAGCGATAAAACTCGATTTGATAGAATGAAAACTATCTTTTACGAAGATAAAATATCCGAGAAAAATTAAAATTGGAATTAAGTGAAATCTAAAACCAAGTATGATTATGTATGTTGATAATTCAAAATGCTTTAACAAAAAACCGAATAGATTACTAAAGAGTATTATTGAGATCAGAAATAGTATTGGTTTTATTTTATTCACAACTATTCAGCAATATTTTCATCTTGTTGAGGAATATTTTTTTCATTTGAGAGCGAGTCGATATTTTCAGGTTTAATTAATTCAGTACCAACGCCATATTTATACACAAGTTTGCCGCCATGCTCGGCTGTTTGATAAATATAATAAGAGCCAATAATTGCAAGTAAAGCAAAACAATATCGTGCTAACGTTAAAAATTTTTCATAATTTTTTCTAATCATAAATTGAATTACAAATAAAGTTCTTAGCACAAGCAAAGCAAAGAAAAACCAGACTGTGATAGTTGCATATTCTTCATGCTCGCTTATCAAACCGAAAGGAATTATTGCATCATTTTTTGTTCCTATCTCATCCCAGAGCGATGCTTTAACTCCAGCTTGTTCACCTGTTAAAACAGCTGCAATTGCTCCGACTACACCTAACACTAAGAGCGAATAAGCCAAGTATGAAAAAAATTTATTTTTCGTTATGGCACTAATAATTTCAACTAACACATAGACCGAAAGTAATGCGATAGGAAAGTGAACAACTTTCGGATGAAACTCGGCTAAAAATTCCATTCTAATTCCTTTCAAAAATAAATTGGTTTTTTATTCGGCAAAAATAGGACAACAGTATATTAATTTTCCGAAGGAGAAAATATTTTCTTTACTCCACTTTGTTTAATAAAAATTGAATAACTACATAAACAAAAGAGGAGTTTACCCAATTAATACGCTACCGCCATTAACATTTAAGATTTCGCCATTAATATGTTTTGCAAAATCAGATGCAAGAAATAGAGTTGGTCCTGCTATATCTTCAGCTTTTGCGATTCGTCTCAATGGAATTCCATTCTCAACTTCTTTTCGATATTCTTTATTTGATAAAACATCTTTTGACATATCAGTAAGAACCCAACCCGGAGCTACGCAATTAGTAGTAATATTAAATTTCCCAAATTCAACGGCTAAAGATTTTGTAAAAGAAATCATTCCACCTTTTGATGCAGCATAATGTGAATAAAAAGCTTCGCCTCTTTGTCCCGCAGTTGATGATATGTTTATGATTCTACCGAATTTATTTTTTTTCATTGACTTTAAAACTTCTCGTGTTACGAGAAAAGTCCCAGTCAAATTTATTTTTAAAGTTTCCTCCCAATCGTGAAGCGACATTTTATCAGCTTCTCCGAATTTCCAAATGCCCGCATTGTTTATTAAAATGTCTATACGCTTAAACTCTTTGATTAATCTTTGCGTGATCAATTTTATGTTTGCTTCTGAATCTAAACTCATTCTAATTCCGAATGGGCTATTTTCTTCAATTTGATTTACAAGTTTTGCAGCAGCATTTACATCATTCTTAAAAGTGAAAATAACTTTTGCATTTGCTTGGCAAAATAATTTTACACAAGCAGCTCCAATTCCTCTTGAGCCACCAGTGATTAACACGACTTTGTTTTCGAGATTGATCATAATTAATACTTTATTTTGTAAAGAAATAAACCTTTAGCAGGTAGTGATTCCCCCGAATTTTTTCTCTCCTTAGAACCTAAAATTTCTGACATCTCATTCTCATTTCCACTTGAATTATGAATATTAAGAATTGTTCCGGTTATTGAACGCACCATTCCGTGCAAAAAACGATTTCCTTCAATCATAAAAATATAAAAATTTTTTGTCTCTTTCCACCATGCATTTTTGACTGTGCAAATTGTATTTTCAACTTCTGCTACATTTTTTGTGAAAGCTGAAAAATCATAAGTGCCGATAATTTTTTTAGAAATTAGATTTAATTTATCGACATTATATTTTATGTTTTGAAAATGAGAATAACGAAAGTAAAAAGGGGATTTGATATTTGTGATTAGATAAAAGTAGATTCTTTTTTTTGCAGAACTTCTCGAATTAAATTTCTCCTCAACATTAGCTATTTCAGTTATCGAAATGCTCTTGGGTAAGATTGAATTTAGTTGATGTTTGAAGCGATAAAAATCCAATTCAACTTCACTCTTAAAATTTGCAGTTTGTCCAAGCGCATGAACACCTGCGTCAGTTCTGCCAGCTCCAATCAAATTAATTTTTTCTCTTAGTATTGTTTCAATGGCATTAGAAATTTCACCTTGAATGCTCGGTTCATTTCGTTGAATTTGCCAACCGCAAAAATCAGTGCCATCGTATTGAATTATAAGTTTGTAATTGTTCAATGTTAAATTTTTTCCAAAGAATTTAAATCAGCTTATAGATTTTATGACGTCAATCATTTGTGAATGAATTAATTTATTCGAGCATAAAATTTTTGGTGAAAAAATATCGGTTAGCTTACCATCAAAATCAGTTACAATTCCGCCACTCTCTTCTACAATTAATTTTCCCGCACAAATATCCCAAGGATGAAGATGAACTTCCCAGAAGCCATCGAAAACACCTTTAGCAACATAGCAGAAATCAATTGCGGCGGAGCCAAGTCTTCTAATCCCTCGTGAATTTTTTGTCATTGCAACAAAAATATCAAGTGCTTTTTCGGGATTGTCGGCGATGTCATAAGGAAAACCTGTAACTAAAAGACTTCGCGGTAAGGAATCATTTTTACTAACAATTATTTTATTTCCATTCTCAGTTGCACCGGAATTTTTTTCTGCTGCATAAATAATATTTTGCATCACGTCATAAATTACACCTGCGATAATTTCGCCTTTGTGCAGAACTCCAATCGAGACTGAAAAAATTGGGAAACCATGTGCAAAATTTGTCGTGCCATCTAATGGATCGATAACCCAACAGTAATCGGATGAGCTTTGTGACTCTCCAGATTCTTCAGCGAGAATGCTATGTGTTGGGAATTTTTTTCTGACGTAATTAATTATTGTTTGTTCAGATTTTTTGTCAATCTCTGTTACTAAGTTTGATTCATTAGTCTTAAACTCAATCGAAAATTTTTTTCCAAATCCTTCTTTTATTATCTCGCCAGCTTCTTGAGCAATTTCTATTAAATTATTTACCATAAAATCCAAAGTTAAAAATTAAGAATGTTGCAAATTACGAATTAGAAATTACGAATTACGAATATTGCAATTTTATAAGCAAAAAAAATCAATGCCACGAATGCACGAATACAAAAAATTATTTTCGCAATCGTCCCAACTGTCCCTAAAGTCCCAGAAAAAAAACTTTGTGAAACTTTGACTTTACGTGATGAGACTTCGTGACCTGTTTTAAAAACAATTTGCAGAAAATTATTTCAGAACAAGGATTAACGATTTATCATTTTAGATGTAATAAACATTTTGCTATCGGTAGATTGAGTTTTTCCCTTTACCACAGATTAACACAAATTTCATCACAGATTAACGCATTTAAATTTTTTAAACGCAAAAAGTTTTAAGTACTTTATTTGCTCACAAATAATGATATCTCTTTTTGGTATATTTCACATTCAAAAAATGAAAATTGGAATTATTAAGAATGAATAATGAGATAGAATCTAAAAATGAAAATTTAGTGGTTGATGACGTTCCTGAAGTTCTGCCAGTGCTACCACTTCGAGATATTGTGATTTTTCCTTATATGATTTTTCCCGTGCTTGTGGGAAGAGAGCAATCAATTAAAGCTGCAAATTATTCTCTCGAAAATGGGAAGTATATTTTTCTTGCTACTCAAGTAAAATCTAATATCGAAGATCCGCAGAAAGATGAAATTCATAAAGATGGAACGATCGCACGAATTGTACAAATTCTGAAATTGCCGAATGGATTATTAAAAATTTTGGTCGATGGTTTACTTCAAGGTAGAATTGTAGAGTTCAACGAAAATCCAAATTTCTTTGAAGCTAAAGTTGAAATAATTGTTCCTAAACTGGAAGATGATTCTGAGATGAACGCACTCGTTAGGCAGTTGACAAATCTGTTTAAAGAATATGTGAAAGTAAATCGGAACGTCCCATCAGAAGCAATAAACGCTTTTGAATCAATTGATGAACAGGATAGAAAATTATTTTATGTAGCTGCAAACATTAGTCAGTCAATTGAAACTAAGCACAAGATACTTCAGATTTATAATCTCAAAGAACAATTTTATGAAGTGATTAAACTTCTAATTTCCGAAATCGATATTCTTAAAATTGAAAAAGAAATTGATTTCAAAGTTCAAGAGAACGTTGCCAAGACTCAGAGAAAATTTATTATTCAAGAACAGATAAAAATTTTACAAGAAGAGTTAGGCGATGATGAAGATGTCTCTCCTGAAATAATGAAAATTCGCGACAAAATAAAAAAAGCGAAAATGCCTAAGCAAGCGAATGAAAAAGCGTTGGAAGAGTTGACCAAGTTAAGAAAAATTTCTCCAATGTCGCCAGAGTTTACTGTAATTAGAAATTATCTCGATTGGTTAATAGAAATTCCTTGGGAAAAGCGATCGAAAGATAATCTCAACTTAAAGCACGTTCAAACTATTTTGGACGAAGATCATTTTGGATTAGAAAAACCAAAGGATAGAATTGTCGAACATATCGCAGTTCTAAATCTTGTGAAACAGATGCGGGGACAAATTTTATGTTTGGTAGGTCCGCCCGGTGTTGGCAAAACTTCACTTGGAAGATCAATTGCAAGAGCACTTGGTAGAGAATTCGTTCGCATTAGTTTGGGTGGAGTGCGAGATGAAGCTGAAATTAGAGGCCATAGAAGAACTTACATCGGTTCAATGCCCGGAAAAATTATTCAATCAATGAAAAGAGCAGGCACAGTTAATCCGGTAATTCTTCTCGATGAGATTGACAAAATGAGTGCTGATTTTAGAGGCGATCCTTCGTCTGCAATGCTTGAAGTTTTGGATCCTGAACAAAACCATTCATTCCAAGATCATTATGTTGAAGTTGATTATGATCTTTCGCAAGTAATGTTTGTTACTACTGCGAATGTGAGATATCAGATTCCTTTGCCACTACAAGATAGAATGGAGATCATTGAGTTACAAAGTTATCTCGATTTTGATAAACTCGAAATTGTTAAGCGACATCTAATGCCAAAGCAATTAAAAGCACACGGATTAGAAAACAGAAAAATAAAAATCTCTGATGCTGTGTTGAAAAAAATTATTCGCGAGTACACGAGAGAAGCAGGAGTCAGAAATCTTGAAAGAGAACTCTCTTCTATCTTAAGAAAAATTGCAAAAGTTGTTGTTCAGTCAGAATCGCAAAATGCAAAAGGTTCTACAAAAATTAATAGTTTCGATCTTACAGAAAAAAAAGTTGAAGAATTTCTCGGTGTGCCTAAATATCGGAATCAAGATTTCATCAAAGAAAACAAAATTGGATCTGTTACAGGGTTGGCTTGGACAAGTGTTGGCGGTGATATTCTTTCAGTCGATGTTTCGATTATGCCGGGGGCGGAGAAACTTACATTGACGGGACAACTTGGAAATGTTATGAAAGAATCTGCTCAAGCTGCTCTCAGTTATTTACGAAGCAATGCAAAGAAGTTCGGTATTGAAGAAAATTTTTTCAAAGGAAAAGAAATTCATATTCATCTGCCAGAAGGAGCAATTCCAAAAGATGGACCTTCGGCAGGAATAACAATGGCAATGGCGATGTTATCAGCAATAAAAAATATTCCAGCTTCGGGTGATGTTGCAATGACAGGTGAAGTTACTTTAAGAGGAAAAGTAATTCCAATCGGAGGTTTATCGGAAAAACTTCTTGCTGCAAAAAGATATGGTATTAGTTCGATTATTATTCCGAAAGCAAATGTTCCTAACTTAAAAGAAATTCAAAAATCTATTACTGAAGGTTTAAAGATTATTCCGATCGAAAAAATTGAAGAAGCAGTTCCTTTTGTTTTTCCTAAGGTGAAATTATTTTCTGAAGCAAAAACAAAAAACAAAAAAGTGAAAAAAGTTTAAGAGATGGCTGAATCTTTTTCTGTAAATAAGTTGTTAAGCGACGAAGAAAAATATCTGGAGCTTCTTCCGCAGATAAAAAGCTTACTCAATAAAAATGAAAACTTGATTTCTAATCTTTCAAATTTTACTGCTGCATTAAATCAGTCATTTGAAAAAATTAGTTGGGTTGGCTTTTATCTCTTTGACGGAAAAAAACTTTATCTCGGTCCATTTCAAGGAAAAGTTGCTTGCACTACTATTGAAATTGGAAAAGGTGTTTGTGGTGCAGCAGCCGAAAAAAAAGAAACTATTATTGTTCCTGATGTTCACGAATTCCCCGGACATATTTTTTGTGATGGAGGAACTAATTCTGAAATAGTTATTCCAATAATAAAACAAAAGAATTTGATAGGTGTGCTTGATTTAGATAGCTATGAGTTTTCTGCATTTAATGAAACAGATAAAATTTATTTAGAAAAACTGATTGAGTTTCTTACTACTGACATTTTTTAAGTTCTTGACATTAAGACGAGAAAGTCTTAAGTTATCTCCATCTAACAAATAGTAATTTATTATTTCTCCTCACATTTTGTAACAATGACTACTGCACGATATTTA
>PNNF01000018.1 GCA_013824085.1 Chlorobiaceae bacterium
TTTAATCATGCATTACATATGCAGATTGAAAATACAACTTGCGAAAGTTGTCACAAAGGCTTGAGTGAAGTTGACTATTCATTTGAATCAGTGAGTGCAAAACCTCCAATGAGTTCTTGCTACACTTGTCATAACGATGTAAACGTTGCTGCTAATACTTGTGAGTCTTGTCATTATTCCACAGTCAACTTAAAGCCCGCTGATCATAAGCAAAGCGATTTTATGCGAGCACATAAATTTGCAGCACAAAAAATTGATGCAAACTGTGCAATGTGTCACGATAATCAATCTTGTGAAAGTTGCCACGCAGGAACTTCAAAACTTTCTGATAATAACGCTACTCCTAAAATGTATGCTCCATATTCACCAAGTAATTTTGTTGATGGAACAAAGCAACAGCAAGTTACAAGAGTTCATTCATTAAATTATCGATTCACTCACGGCATAGATGCTAAATCAAAAATTACAGATTGCCAAAGTTGTCACGAAGTTGAAAGTTTCTGTGTTCAATGCCACTCTTCAACTGAAGGTGATTTTGCTCTTGGTGGATTTACTCCATCTTCACACGCAAGACCAGACTTCATAAGATTGGCTAGAGGAAGCGGCGGTGGATGGCACGCAACGCTTGCAAGACGCGATTTAGAAAGCTGTATAGCTTGTCATGATGTTTCTGGACAAGATCCAACTTGTATGACTTGTCATGCAGACAATCGATAAGAAAATAGAGCCAATTAAATTATTAAAAATTTTCTCGACTAATTTTCAGAGCATTAAAAGCGTAAGTATTGAATATTATTTTTCATTAAAGTATTTTGTTGGTTATTATGACTCAAGCAGATGGTAACGATTTAGGATCGGATAATTTTGGAGTTGGGATAGAAGACGGAAATTCTCTCCCAACAATAATAAAAAGAGAGACAGCAGAAAAGTTAGCCGATCTAACATTCAAGCTTCTCACTCGCTGCCAAGAAAAAGAAGATAATCTCGCCAAGCTTTATGAATTGACTCCCGCTGAATTTAGGTGCTTAAGACACATTCACGCAAATGAAAATATAAATAACAAAGTGATGTCTGAGAGAATGCAATTGAGTGCAAGTCGTTTGACTCGCATTATTGATGGCTTAGTAAAAAAGGGATATGTTAATCGTGAGATTGAACCAAATGATAGAAGAAATATGCGTGTCTATCTTTCAGCCAAAGGATTAAATTTTGTAACAACTCTGAATGAAGCTTATGTGAAAATTCATGAAGATATTCTTACGGAGGTTGATCCTGTTCTTCAAGTTCATTTAATAAATGGTATGACAAATTTCTTAGCAGCAGTTGAAAATTGGCTTGAGAAAGATGGAATAGAATCTTACAGATAATTTTTTCTGGGGTAGAAATTATTAGGTGTTTTGTTTCGTGTTATAAGCTTCAATCAACTTCTTTTTCGTTAATAGCAAATCTTGTGATAAGACTTTAACTTCACCAAGCACAGGCATAAAGTTAGTGTCGCCATTCCAGCGTGGTACAATGTGAAAATGAATATGATCGTCAATACCCGCTCCACTAGCTTTCCCGAGATTAGCACCAATATTAAATCCAGCAGGTTTGCTAATTATATTTAATGCAGATTTCGCCAATTTTAATTTTCTCATTATGTCTAAATATTCATCATCAGTGAGTAGATCAAAATCACTTAAATGTCGATTAGGAACAATCAGCAAGTGTCCATTGTTATATGGATAAAGATTCAGAACAGTGAAAGTTAATTCCCCTTTTTCAATCAACAAACTTGAATCATCATTTACATTTTCATGAAAAGCATCACAAAAAATACAACCCGAATTTTTCGGATTCTTAAATGATTCTATGTAATGCGATCGCCAAGGCGACCAAAGTTTTTCCATGATAAAATAAAATAAAGTTGAGCAACCTAAAAAGATTGCTCAACAATTAATAAAAAACTATTCTTCTAACTTCGACTTTTTATATTCTTCAACAACTTTTGCTTCAACTTCTTTTGGCACTTCTTCATAATGCCTAAATTTGGTTGAGTATGCGCCACGCCCAGCAGTTAGACTTCTAAGAGTGGAAGAATATTTATAAATTTCTGACAATGGAATTTGAGCTTTAATAATTTGAAAATGTCCGTCGCTATCCATTCCTAAAATTTTTCCTCTTCTACTTGAAAGGTCACCCATAACATCGCCCATGCAATCATCAGGAATTTTTACGACGAGATCATAAATCGGTTCTAATAAAATTGGACGCGCTTCGAGAAAACCTTTTTTGAAGCCCATTGAACCAGCAATTTTAAATGACATGTCATCTGAGTCAACGGGATGATGAGAGCCATCAAATATGGTGACTTTAACATCCACAACTTTACAACCAGAAAGAATTCCTCTTTCCATAGTTTCTATTACACCTTTTTCAACGGCGGGAATAAATCTGCCCGGAACATTTCCACCTACGACCGCATCAACAAATTCAAACCCTTTGCCTCTTGGTTGCGGTTCAATTTTTAAGAAGATATGTCCATATTGTCCTCTACCGCCGGATTGTTTCTTATGTTTATACTCAATGCTTTCAGCTTTTCCTTTGATAGTTTCTTTGTAAGGAATTTTTGGTTCAACTAAATCTACTGAAACATTATAGCGTTCTTTCAAGCGTTTAATAGCAAGCGCTAAGTGAAGTTCACCTTGGCCAGAAATAATTGTTTGAGAAATTTCGGGATCAAACTTTACATTGAACGATGGATCTTCTTCGTGTAAACTGTGCAAACAATTTGCGATTTTATCTTCATCACCTTTTGAGTGAGGAATGATTGCTCCTTTAAGCAGAGCAGATGGAAACACTATTGGTTCTAACACAACAGCAAAAGTTTTTGACGCAAGCGTGTTATTGGTATGTGTATCTTTTAGTTTTACTACTGCACCAATATCACCCGCGGAGAGGGAAGTAACTTCTTTTCGATGTCTTCCGTTCAATATTGAAATCTGATTTAGTCTTTCAACTTTTCCGGTATTTTCATTTATCAAATCCATACCAGCATTTACTCTGCCAGAGAAAACTTTAAATAAAGAAAGTTCACCAACGTGTTGCTCAGCGACTGTCTTAAAAATAAATATTACTGGTTCAGCGTTTGGTTTGCATGGAATTTGAACTTTTTGTTTTGAGTCCTTCAATGAACCTTCTGCAATTTTCCCTTCGCTTGGAGCAGGGAAATATTTGACTACAAAATCAAGGAAGTTATTCATGCCAACGCCTTTATCTGCAGACATTGCAAATACAGGGCTAAGACTTCTATTGATCATCGATTTTTTAATTCCGATTTCCAATTCTTTATCCGAAAGAGAACCTTCATCAAAATATTTACTCATCAAAGCTTCATCAAGCTCAGCAACTTTTTCAATTAATTCAGTTCTATAAGCTTCGGCATCAGCTTTGCAGTTTTCAGGAATTTCCATTTCGGTAACTTTTTTGCTACCGATAGGACCATATTGGAATGCCTTCATTTTCACTACGTCAACTACAGTGTTGAACTGCAGCCCTTCAGTAGCAGGGAAAGTAACAACAACGGCTCCGGTTGTTAATCTTTCTTTAGCTTTTTTTACAACTTCTTTAAAGTTGGAATGTTCGTTATCGATTTTATTGACAACAAAAGCGAGTGGCAAACCTAACTCATTCACTAATCTTAGAGTAGTTTCAGAGCCGACTTCTACGCCTTCAACAGCTCTTAATAACATGATTGCTGTATCAGATACTTTTAGTCCGCATTTAACTTCACCAATAAAATCAGTGTAGCCGGGTGTATCGAGTAAATTAAGTTTTGTGTTTTGCCAGTCGAGGTGTAATGATGAGAGAGAAATTGAAAATTGTCTTTCAACTTCATTTGATGTGTAATCTGAAACAGTATTGCCTTCACCAACTTTTCCAACTCTTGTAGTTTCACCAGCAGTGAACAACAAAATTTCAGTTAATGTAGTTTTACCAGTTCCACCATGCCCTATCAGTGCAACATTTCTTATTGATTCTGGACTATATTCTTTCACTAAAAATTCTCCTCTCTATTTAGAATGGAATAACTATCGATTTTTTAATACTCTCCAAAAAGTTGATAATCCATTCTTAATAGCAGCAAGTTTTTTCAGTAAGTCATCAATAGGTTCTTCCAACTTACCTTCTATTCTCTGTTCAAATTCAAAAATGTTTTCGAATTTTTCTTTAACTCCATCAACGATCCAAGTTACTTTATCAACATTAGAGCGAAGTTCATCACTAACAGTCAGAAGTGAGTCACTTAATTCTTGCAGGCTTTTTAGGAGTGGATGTAATTCTGATGTTACTTTTGAGACATCTTCTTTAATAGCATCTAAAGATTTAACAAGTTTATTTAAATAAATAATTAAGGCAATACAAGCAGCCGAAGCTGAAAGTATTAATATTAATTGTGCAACTTCAATTAAAGTCATTATGTTTATTAACTTGTAGTTTTAGTTTCGTTATAAGCATCGACACCGGCTTTTACTGCTGACTTAAATTTTCCGGTTTCACTTTGAACAGTTTCCTTGCCATGTTCAATTGCTTCAGATGTTTTAACTTTTGCATCGTGAAAAATTTTTTCAGCATCTTTTAGTAATTCGTCGGCTTTTACTTTTGCGTTTGCAATAAGTTGTTCAGATTTTTTTTTCCCTTCGTTCACAGCATCAGAAGCTTTTTCTTTTGCTACGTGTAATAATTTTTCGGCTTCGTCAACTAATTCGTCTTTCTTAACTTTGATATCTTTTCTTAATTCTTTTCCGGTCTTAGGAGCGTATAACAAAGCAACAGCAGCTCCAATAATACTACCTGTTAAAAATCCGAATAACAAGCCTTTTCCGAGATTATTTTCTTTTGACATATATCCTCCAATAAATTTTTACTTAAAATTATTTAATAAAATTTTACCATACCTTTTCTGATAAATCAAGACACTTATGATTCCAATAACAACTGCAAACCAAAGTGTAGCAGCTCTTACAATAAACGTACTTGCAAATGCAATATCAAGAGAATAATTTTCACCTAATACAAAAAACGTTAAAGAACCATCAGTAACACCAAGTCCGCCGGGCAACATCGAAACTGCGCCAACAATCGTAGCAAATGAATATGCGAACGATGCCCATAAAATTGTAATGTCCATTCCAAAATTAGTTAGAATAATATAATATCCCAAACATTCTAAGCCCCAAGAAAAAAAACTTATGAAAGTCATTAAAAGGAGTGGCTTTAATTTTAATAATTGATAGGAACTTTCATACGCCGAATTAATTGAAGTGAGATGTTTCCTGAGAAATTTTACTCGCTCAAGTAATGTGAGAATAATTTTTGAAAGTTTATTGTTACTTATGACTACAACAATTAAAACAAAAAATAATCCAACAGCAATTACTATTGTTCTACCAAAATCGAATGAATATGCACCTACTAGAGCTATTATAATTAGAGATAAAAAATCAGTGATGCGTTCTACTAAAATTATTGGAGCAGTTTTACTTATTGGTTCGTTTGTTAATTGCTTTACCAGATATGATTTCATCACTTCACCCATTTTGCCGGGAGTGATACTCATTATTAAGCCAGACATAAAAATAAAAAATGAATCAACTTTACTAATTTTTACTTTTAGTATTGATAAATAATAATCCCACTTTATAAATCTTATACAAAAATTTAAAAAAGTTAAAAGCAGAACTACAGGAATTAAAAACCAATCGAATCTACTAAAAGCGTTAATTACATTTTGATAATTAGAGAGGATTGCGAAGAGTAGATACAGCACTCCCGCAATAGCAGTGGTGATTAATATTTTTTTTTTAATTACATCAAGCATTAAATTATCTTACACAATGCATCATAAATTTTTGACAACGGAAGTCCAACTACATTATAATAACATCCATTAATTTTTTTTACGAAGACAGCACCAAAATCATCTTGAATGCCATAAGCACCCGCTTTGTCCATAGGGCTTCCCGATTCGATATAATCAAGAATTTCTAATTTCGTCAACTCTCTAAATGTTACAGCAGTCTTTTCATATCCAACGATAACTTTATTTTTGTCAACGTTTAAAACACAAAAGCCCGTGTAAACATTGTGTCTTCTGCCACTTAGTTTTTTTAAAATCCTGAAAGCGTCATCTTTGTCTTTTGGTTTATTAATAATTTTATCATCGAGAACAACAGTAGTATCAGCAGTAATAATTATTCCACTTTTAATTTTTTCTTTTGCTGCTTCCATTTTATGAAGTGCTAAAGTTTGAACGTAATGCGATGGTTTTTTATTTTCACATAAATCTTCATCAACAGGAAGTTTTACAATTTTTATTTTTAATCCAACTTGCTCTAATAATTTTTTTCTTCTTGGAGATTTAGAAGCGAGATAGATTGTTTGCGTTGTCTTAATCATTTGGACTTTCTATTACAGTGCCGGGGAAATAAAACTGAATTATTTCTTCAAAATTTTTTCCTTGTTCAGATAATGAAAGCGACCCCCATTGACATAAGCCAACGCCGTGTCCGTTTCCTTTTCCAATCAAATTAATTTTTGAAACTGAGTTAGATTTTTTTTCAACATCAATTTTAAAATTTGTGCTGCGTAAAATTCCGCCATTATCTTTTCGTCGTATCACATCACGAATATTTCTGTTGTTCAAAAAAACTTTTTCTCCATCAGTAAATAATATTTCCAATTTAGCAATTCTTCCTGACTCAAAAATATCATCAATCGCAATATCATCAATCCTTTTCGATTTCGTATTGATCATTTTTGAATTGAAAAGAAAATTAATAAAATCAGTTTCAGAATAAGTTTCTCTCCAAGAAAAAGAGGGGGAGATAACACAATTTGGTCCATATCCATCTTTTATAGTACGCAAATAATTTATATCATTTCTCGAAAAAACATTCCCAACATTTTCAGTGTAGCCACCGCAAGAAGAAGAATAGAAAACAATTGCAAGCTCATTATTGTAGGCTAAGACTTTGCTCTTCGTTTCTTCAATTGCTTTGTTGTCAAATTTGGTTTCAAAATTTGCACCTCTATAAACTTGGTCACGCACATCATTTTTAACATCATAATATTTGTCACCACTATTTAGTCTCATTATCGCAAATGTTCGTGCAACAATTGCGAAGGCTTTCATCGCTTCAAAATAGGAATCATTTTCTTTAACTCCCATCTCAACTGGTAATACGCCCATCAAATAAGTTTCAAGTGGCAATCGATTTATCAGATAAATTTCATTCTCCGCCGCAGTCAAATTAATCTCGCCTCTGTATTTGAGATTTTTATACTCAAGCAGCGTTTTCGTTTTTGAAATTATTATGAATGAGCTGCTCTCAAATTTTCTTCTTCCAAGTGTAATTAATATTGAACCATTCTCAAGTTGAGCATTGATAGTATTGCCTCTTTTTACAATTGCAATTTCTTCACCATTAGAAATTATTCCGACATCAGTATTTACTTTATACTTTAAGGTTGATTTAAACTCATCGAGTAAAACTCTGATTTCTAATTCTGAAGTATCAACGGAAAATTTTTTTTGTATTATTGGTTCTTGTGTAGGAGGAATTTCTTTTTTAATTCTTCCGGGAGTGCTGCAACCTGAATGAAGTGAAAAGAGAAACAATACAATGAAGCCAAGTGCGAGCTTTGAAAAAAAATGAGAAAAATATTTGGAAGGAAGAAAATTAGAAACCAAAACTATCTAAACATTGCTTTAATACTTCCCCAGGTTCTTTTAATTCCTGAGACGCTATGGGAAACAACAATTTCTTTAGATAATGAAAAATTATTATCTGATGTTACAATTTTAATGCGATAGATAAAAATCATATCGTTAGGCTTGTAAGTATTTTCATCTAAGTAAGAATAAAAAGAATTGTTACCTTTGGGTTGAACAGTTGCAATCGGTAAAAAGCTACTGTTTGGAGATTTCCTTTCGATGATGAAAGAAGTTACATCTCTCTCTTCTCCTGTTTTCCATTCAATTCTAACATTACCTGTTTCGCTTCTTGCATGGAAAAATTCAAAGAACGCTCCAGCGAGCATTGAAGGAATAAAAAGGCACAGTGTTATGAATATTGTCTTTTTCATAGTGAAAAACTAAGTCTTCTAAAATTAAAAAACAAGGAATTAATTAAAAAATATTTATTTAATTTTTTTTTGAAATAAAAATAATTTTTTCCGATAATGAATTAATCCGCTTCTATTATAAATCTAAACTCTATAAAAGTAATTTAATATTTGTAATGTGTTAAAATATGATTTAGATTTGTAATAAAATTATCGAAATTTAGAGCTTATTAAAGTAAAATCATAATGTTAAATAATCTAAAATTACTAAAATCTATTGTAGAACTTCTGAATAAATCTTCTTCCAATCCGGGGAATTTACCAGATAGTATTTGTGAATTATTAGTTCAAGAATTAGAGATTCAGGCAGCTGTTATTTTTAGAGTAACTGAGTCCAGCAATTTCACTTGTATTGGGAAATCAGATTCTTCAAAAAAATCTTATCTACAAAATGGTCTTTACAATTGTGCATTCTGTAAGCAAGTAAGCGGTCCCGACAAAAAAATCGCATTGCATTCAGATCAGAATTGTCAGATAAAAGCATCAGATTTCGATCTGCACGAAGCTTGCTTTTTTATTACAGCTAAACAAAATTCTAAATTTTTAATTAAGATTGCTCAAAAAAATCCATTCACTCCAACCGAAAAAGATGGCATACAAATTATCGGAAATTTTTTAGAATATATTTTATCTGCTTGGATTGATGACTCATACACAGGCAAGACAGATATCAATAAAATTCTTTTTGACATTTCTAATGAGTTGAGAACACCGACTAATAGTATAGTTGGCTTCACATCATTGTTGAGTGATGACAAGCTTTCATCAAAGCAAGTTGATTATGTTTTAAGCTTACGTGACAACGCTCAAAATCTTTTAGGACTAATTAACGATTTAATTGACATTACAAAAGTTGAATCTAATCTTATCACAAATAATAAAATTTTAATTTCGTCAAAATCTTTTTTTGAAGAAATATTAAATCAATTTGATGATCATAAAAAATATAATTTAGAATATGTAATTGAAAATTCGATTCCAGATAATTTTTATTTTGATGGTGCAAAGCTCAGATATATTGTTCAAAACTTTTTAGCATACTTTGTTTCGATTTCAGAAGGTGGAAAAATTCAAATAAAAATTTCCGCTCCTAAAGGAAATCAAATAAAAATTCAAATCCTCAATAGTTCCATAGTTGTTCCTTCTTCGCGTATAAAAGATTTGTTTACGCCAAATACTTTGATCGATCTTGGCAACCAGAGAATAAATAAATTGTCTGTGCTTGGTTTACATCTCGCAAAAAAATATCTCGATCTGCTTAATTGTGAACTCGACTTGATGAGCGCAATCGGAAAAGGAACTGTCTTAAATATTAATCTTACTGTTCAAGAATTTTCTGCAATTGAAAATCAATTAAGTGCACTTCCAAAACCCGGCATCAAAAATAAAGTTTTAGTAATTGAAGATGATTACGCTACATCCAAACTCTTGATGAATTATCTCAATAAATGGGGCTATCAACCGAGCAATGTAACGAGTGGTGAAAAAGCTTTGGCGCTGCTTGAGAAGGAACAGTTCCTTGCAATCATTACTGACATTGTGTTGCCTGATATTAATGGTTTGGAATTACTGAAAAAAATTCGTGAAATAAAATCTGCAAAGAATACTCCGATAATTGTTTGCTCTGTTGAAGCTGAACAACAAAAAGCTTTTCTTATGGGAGCAGTTGAGTATTTTGTAAAGCCAATAAAATATAAAGATTTAGTTGAAGTGCTTACAAGCTATCGACTGAAAAAAGATTCTAATATTCTTTGTGTTGATGATGATGTTCCTACACTTCATCTAATAAAAAGTGCAATTGACTCCGTTGGTTATAATTCAATTGCTGAAGCTCATTCTTCTAAAGTAATGGACTTAATTAAGAATATCGATTTAGACCTTGCAATTATTGATCTTGAGATGCCTGAGATAAATGGAATTGAATTAATTAAACTGATTAAATCTAATCCAAGATTTGCAAATCTTCCGATAATAATTTATACCGGTAAAGAAAATTTTGAACACGATCTAAAAGGTATCGATGGATTGTTCACAGAGCTGCTAAGCAAACGATCTAAAAATATTGAAGACCTTGCAGAAACAATCAACAAGATGATCAATCGATATGAAACTCCAACACTTCCTGAAGATGCTGCAAAATCTCAAGAAGGTTTTAAGATTTTATTAGTTGAAGATTATAAGCATTCACAAATTATTGTTACACGTTTATTAAAAAAGAATAATTTTACTTCTGTCGTTGTTGTTGAAAATGGCGCTGAAGCAGTTGACCAAGTAAAGAAACAAAAATACGATTTGATTCTGATGGATATGCAAATGCCTGTAATGAATGGGTTTGAAGCTACTGAAAGAATTAGACAAATACCAGATTACAAAACAACTCCAATAATTGCATTGACTGCATTTGCGATGAAAGGGGATCGCGAAAAATGTCTCGAAGCTGGTGCAACTGATTATATTCCTAAACCAATCGATAGTCATGAATTTATCGAAAAAGTTAAATTCTATACAAATCAAAATACAAATTAGTTTATATAAAAATGGTCAGAGTTAGATTCGCTCCAAGCCCTACGGGGTATTTACATATTGGTGGTCTTAGAACCGCACTTTATAATTATCTTTTTGCAAAAAAGATGAACGGAATTTTTATCCTTAGAATTGAAGATACCGATCGTGCAAGATTTGTAGAAGGTGCAATTGAAAATTTAATTTCAACTTTGCGTTGGGCTGGTTTAGATTATGATGAAGGCATTGATAAAGACGGCGGATTTGCTCCTTATATGCAATCACAAAGATTGGACATCTATCAAAAACATATTCAAGATTTATTAGGAAATAAAAAAGCATACTATTGTTTTTGTGAACAAGCACGACTTACTTCATTAAGAGAAGAACAGAGTAAACTTGGACATCAACCGAAGTATGATAAACATTGCCTGAAACTAACTGATACTGAAATACAAAATAACTTAGAAAATAAAATTCCATTTGTTGTTAGATTAAATGTTCCAGTTTCAGAACCAATAATTTTTTTTGACATTGTTCGTGGTGATGTTGAATTTAATAGCGATGTTTTAGATGATCAAATACTAATGAAGAGTGATGGTTATCCAACTTATCATTTAGCAAATGTAGTTGATGATCATTTAATGGAAATCACTCACGTAATTCGTGGTGAAGAATGGCTCTCCTCAACTCCAAAACATATTTTACTTTATAAATTTTTTAATTGGGAAATTCCAATCTTCGCACATCTTCCTCTTTTGTTAAATTCTGATCGTTCTAAATTAAGTAAACGACAAGGCGATGTTGCAGTTGAGGATTATCGCGCCAAAGGTTACTTGAAGGAAGCTCTCGTTAATTTCGTTGGGTTGCTCGGTTGGACTGCAGGCGATGATAAAGAATATTATGAGTTAGATGAAATGATAAATGCTTTCTCTTTAGAAAGAGTAAATAAATCAAGTGCTGTGTTTGATGTGCAAAAGTTAAATTGGCTAAACGCAGAACATCTAAGAAAAAAACCGATACTCGATTTACTTGAAATGTTAAAAGTAGAATTGCAAAAAAGTAGATTCAATACAAAAGTATTTAGTGATGATTACTTATTAAAAATTATTGATGCAATGCTACCACGAGTCTCTTTTACGCATGAATTTGTTTCAACTGCAGAATACTTTTTTGATATTCCAAATTCGTATGACGAAGAGACGATTAAGAAAAGATGGAAGAGTAACAGTGCAGAATTATTGTTAAAATATTTAGAAAAAATTGAAGCACTGAATTCTATTTCAAAAGAAGAATTTGAACAAGCACTTCATAAAACTGCTGAAGAAAATTCTGCAAAGAATGCAGATTTAATTCATCCATTAAGATTGGCATTATCTGGCGTTGGTGGTGGACCAGGAGTTTTTGATATAGCAGTGATTTTAGGACTTGATGAAGTAAAAAACAGAATTAAAATTGCAATTCAAAAAATTAGCAATGGAGAGAATAAATGAATGAGATTTTGAACAAACCCTCTGAGAAGAAATCAAATTTCATTAGAGAAATTATTGATGAAGATTTAAGAACAAACAAATGGAACGGACGCGTTCATACCCGCTTCCCTCCTGAACCAAATGGTTATCTTCATATTGGACATGCAAAATCAATTTTATTAAATTATGGTTTAGCAAAAGATTATAACGGAAAATTTAATTTGCGTTTTGATGATACTAATCCCGAAAAAGAAGAACAAGAATATGTTGACTCAATTGTCGAAGATGTGAAATGGTTGGGCGCTGATTTTGAAAATAGAATTTTATTCGCTTCAGATTATTTTGATGAAATGTATTTGTTTGCGATTGCGCTAATCAAAAAAGAAAAAGCATACGTATGTGATTTAACTGCCGAACAGATTCGTGAGACACGTGGAACTTTAACTGAACCGGGAATTGAAAGTCCATTTAGAAATAGAAGTGTTGAGGAAAATCTTTCTTTATTTGAGCAGATGAAAAATGGCGAATTCCCTGATGGCACGAAAACACTCAGGGCAAAGATTGATATGGCTTCGCCGAATTTTAATTTACGTGATCCAATTATGTATCGCATTCTTCACGCACATCACCATCGACAAGGAGATAAATGGAAAATTTATCCAACTTATGATTGGGCTCACGGAATAGAAGATTCAATCGAAAAAATTACGCATTCTATTTGCACACTTGAATTTGAAAATCATAGACCACTTTATGATTGGTACTTAGAACAATTGGAAGTTTATCATCCGCAACAAATTGAATTTGCACGCTTGAACTTAAATTATACAGTTATGAGTAAACGAAGATTACTAAAACTTGTTCAAGAAAAATTTGTTGATGGTTGGGATGACCCGCGAATGCCAACTATTTCAGGATTTCGAAGACGTGGTTACACACCTGAATCAATAATAAATTTTACTGATACAATTGGTGTTGCTAAACGAGATGCTCTCTCAGATTTTTCTTTACTCGAGTTTGCTATTCGTGATGACCTCAACAAAAAAGCTTTAAGAGTTATGTCAGTATTAAAACCGCTCAAAGTTGTGATTACAAATTATGATGGCGAAGAAGATATTGAAGCGATTAACAATCCCGAAGATATTACTGCTGGGACAAGAAAATTAAAATTCTCTAAAGAAATTTTTATTGAGCAATCAGATTTTATGGAAGTTCCTGTAAAAGGATATCATCGTTTATTTTTAGGCGGTGAAGTAAGACTTCGTTATGCTTACATTATCAAATGTGATGAAATAGTAAAAGATGAGAACGACAATATTATTGAGTTAAGATGCACTTATGAGCAAGATACAAAAAGTGGAAGCGGAACAAGTACAAAAAAAGTAAAAGGTGTCATCCACTGGATTTCAGCCAATAATTGTGTTGATGCCGAAGTAAGACTTTATGATCGTTTATTTACAGTTGAAAATCCGAATGCTGAAGAGAATTGGCTTGATTTTATTAATCCGAATTCATTAGAGATAATAGAGAATGCAAAGATTGAAGCAGGATTACTCAGTGCAAAATTTCCAACTAATTTTCAATTTGAACGAATGGGATATTTCTGCATCGATTCAAAATATTCCTCAGCAAAAAAAATAGTTTTCAACAGAACAGTTAGTCTAAAAGATAGCTGGACAAAAAAGTAGATAAAGAAGTTTTATTAAATGGAATTTTCTATAATTTTGAATAGTAAAAAAAATAACTCATTTATTAAAGCTATATTTATTAAGGATCAATGGAAGCATTTCTAAATTCAGCACTTGATGATTGTTCAAAATTCATTGCTGAAGCGGTTGCAGTTTTTAATAAAAAAAAATTAAGCAGTGGAATTATTTCCTACTCTCTAAAATTGGAGAAGAAAATATCAGATATTTCTTTTCAAACTTTGTGTAATAAAATCAATCCAACATTTCTTTTCGAAAACCAAAAAGAAGAATATTCCTTTATTGCTCTTGGTGAAGTTCATACAATAATTGAAAATGGTTTAGGCAGGTTCGCTCAAATCTCAAAAAGAAAAAGAATGTTGATCGACAAAGTTCAATCAAACTGGAATAAATATCCAGGAATGAAATTTCCTTTATTTGTTGGTGGTTTAAAATTTTCTGTTGAGCATGATGAAGAAGAATGGAAAAATTTTCAAGATTCGATCTGGTACATCCCTGAGTTATTGTTGTATAATAATAATCAAAATACTTATTTAATTTTTAATTCTACTTTTGAAAATAAAATTTCAATTCGTGAAAGAATTTCAGTATTTAAAAAATATTTTGAATTAATCTCTGACGATTCTTCTTTTGAAAAAATAAATAATAAAAAAATTGAGCTGTTAAGTATAACTGGAAATTCTGCAAAAGATAAAAAGAAGTGGATGCAGAACGTTAATGAAATTCTTGATAGAATAAGTTCTAATGAAGTTGAGAAAGTTGTAATAGCAAGAAGAAATGAAATTTTGTTTTCAGAGCCACCGAGCATTGATCAATTAATAAATAAATTGAGAGAAAAAAATAAATCTTCTCTTCTCTTCGCATTCTCAAATCATAAATCAATTTTTTTCGGAGCTTCGCCAGAGCGTTTATTTACAATACACAAAGGGAAATTAACAACTGATGCTCTTGCGGGAAGTATCAAAAAAGATGATGATACTCCAGAAGAATTATTGTTCAGCGAAAAAAATAGATTAGAGCATAAGTTTGTAGTAGATTTTCTTGTGAAAGCTTTTTGTGAATTTTCAGAAGAGATAAAATATGAAATCGAACCCGAAGTAAAGAATTTAAATAACATCAAACATCTCTGGACAAAAATAGTAGTAGAGTTGAAAGCTGATGTTTCAATCTTTAATATGATGGAGAAAGTTTTTCCTTCTCCTGCAATTTGTGGTTTTCCAAAAGCAGAATCATTTAGGTTGATAAAAAAAATTGAAGAAAATAATCGTGGACTTTATAGCGGTGTGATTGGTTGGTTCAACCTTAATTGGACTTGCGAATTTGCTGTTGCAATTAGATCAGCATTATTAAATGAGAAAAAACTCTTTGTTTATGCAGGTGCGGGAATTGTCGCAGATTCTGATCCTGAAGAGGAATTTTTTGAAACAGAATTAAAGATGAAGACAATTCAATCCCTTTTTATAGATGAAAATTAATCGTAACATTTTTTGGTCTGAGCTTTTTGTAGAAGAACTTGTCTCATCAGGTGTAAAATATGCGTGCATCTCTCCGGGTTCAAGAAGCACATCATTAAATTTAGCATTTGCAAAGCACGAAAAAATAAAATCTTTTTCTCACATTGATGAGCGAAGTGGTGGTTTCTTTGCGCTTGGTTTAGCAAAGCAATCAAATTCACCCGTAGCTTTAATTTGTACTTCAGGAACAGCCACAGCAGAATTCTATCCAGCAATAATCGAAGCGTATAATCAGCGTGTTCCATTAATTGTTTGCACTGCTGACCGTTCGCCAGAGTTGCAGAATCTAGGTGCGAATCAAACTATCAATCAGGAAAATATTTTTAAAAATCATATACGCTGGTTTGCTAATGTCGGTTTACCGGAGCTTTCAATAGAACAATTGAAAAATATAAAATTGATTGCAAGAAGAGCTGTGTATGAAGCCGTTGCGAAGTCGAGAGGTCCAGTTCATCTTAATTTTCCTTTCAATAAACCATTTGAGCCGCATCTGATTACTGATGAAATTTCGCAAGACTTTTTTGAGAGTGCAGTAAATTCTAAAATTAAAAAGTTTGATTTTGAAAAGTCTGTTTCTAAAACTATTAGCATTAAAAAATTGAATGAAGTTTTAAGTTTAATTCAATCAAAGAAAAAAGGTTTGATAATAGTTGGTCCGAATAATTACGATAAAAAATTTATTGCAAAAATAAATTATCTCGCAAAGACTTTATCATATCCAATTTTAGCTGATGTTGCTTCTCAGCTGCGATTTAATAGAGAAGAGAAGATTAATGTCATAACGAATTATGATGCGTTGTTAAGAAACTCCAAATTAAAAAAATATTATGAGTCTGATTTTATTTTACAATTCGGAAGAACAACAACTTCAAAAGGTTTGGAGATTTATTTAGAAGAAACATCTGCAACAAGAATAATTATTAATCAATACGGTGATTGGTTTGATCCATCAAATAATGCTTCAGAATCAATCGCTTGTGATCCAATAATTTTTTGTGAGCAATTAATTAGTCTATTAGGAAAATCTGATATTCCTAAAAATCATAAATGGTTAAATTTATTTTTAGATTCTGATTCAAAAGCTGCAGCAATTAGAAAAAAAATAATTGACAAAATAGAATTTATAAATGAATCGAAATTTGTAAATCAATTTTTAAATCTGCTTCCAGAAAATATTAATCTAATGCTCTCGAACAGTATGCCTATTCGTGAATTCGATTACTTCGCTTCAAAGCTGAACAAAAATATTTTTGTTCATCAGAATAGAGGAGCAAGTGGAATTGACGGGATAAACTCAACTGCATTAGGAATTGCTGCAACATCAGAAATTCCGACTATACTTGTTACGGGTGATTTAGCTTTTTATCATGACTTGAATGGATTGATTGCAGCAAAGAAATATAAAATTCCATTGATAATTATTTTGATAAACAATAACGGTGGTGGAATTTTTGAAATTCTACCAATTGCGTCTTATGGAAAAGTGTTTGAAGAATTTTTTCTTACTCCAACAAATTTAGAATTCAAAAAATTTGTTGAAGCTTATTCCGGCAATTATACTTTGATCAAAACATGGCAACACTTAGAAAAAGAACTTAAGAAAGCATTTGCAAAAAATACTTTCTCAGTTCTTGAACTCAAAACAGATGCAAAAAAATCTTTTTCACTTAAGAATGAATATTGGAAAAAATTAGAATCTCTTAAACTTTAATAAATATTTTCTTCCAATATAAAATCCATAAAATTCCCAGCCATACAGTTACATACAACAACGCCCAAGCTAATGATGCGTTTATTGGCGACATATACGGAACGAACAAAATGTTGTAAAGAAAATTATGCAATGAAACGATGTTTCCTTCTGCATTAGTAACTTTTATTAATCCAAATGTTCGAGCCATAATTCCAGTTAAAAAGAAGACAGTAATTGCGTTCATTCCATAAACTACGAATGGCTTTGTCCACCACGTGTAGCCTTTAATATCAATAAGGAAATAACATAACGCAAAAAAATGAAGTGCCATTCCTGAAGTGTAAAGAACGTATGAGCTTGTCCACAAACCTTTGTTAAAAGGAAACCACATATCCCAAATAACTCCTAACATTATTCCAAGATTTCCAAACACAAACATCCAAACAACTCTTGTCATAGGTTCAATTTTACTTCTCAAAAGATGACCAAGCATTATTCCAGAAATCGCAGTTGAAATTGCAGGAACAGTGGAGAGCAATCCTTCAGGATCCCAAACTTTACTCGCGCGCCACAAATGACTACCAAGAAGATTATAATCAATCCAACCAGCAAGATTAGGTGCGAACGCTAATTTCGTAACTTCATTTATCATAATGGGAATATCTAAATTTGGCATTCCAAATCCGGGAACAGGAATCAATGTCATCACGAACCAATAAATAAATAGGAAAATTGCTGCAATAATTGCTTGCCATTTAATGTCAAACTTCAAAAAAATAAATGCGGCTACAAAATAGACTAACGCAATTCGCTGAAGCACTCCGGGAATTCTCACATTTGAAATATCAAAGTTGTGACTGAAGAGTAAACCAAAAGGGTAGCTTGCGAGAATCATTCCAAGTAGGAATAATAACAAACTTCGCTTGGCAACTTGTAACATTATTTTAGTATGACTTTCACCTTTTTCTTTCTTCTTAGAAAGTGATATGGTTATAGCTACTCCAACTATGAAAAGAAAAAATGGAAAGATTAAATCTGTGGGTGTGCAACCGTGCCAATCTGCGTGTTTTAGAGCGGGATAAATATTGCCCCAACTACCGGGATTATTGACAAGGATCATTCCAGCGATTGTAATTCCTCTGAAAACATCGAGAGAAATTAGTCGTTCACTTTTTTGTTCTAACATGATTGTTCCATAATTTTTTTTGTGTGAACTAAATAAAATTTCAAAATTAACATTGAAACTTACAAATTGTTATTTCAATGGAAAAATTATTTTGAGTTGGGGAATTAAAAATAATTAAAATTTACGCACCATAAACGATGATTACGAAAATATAACATCGTGCTTATTTCAGAATTAGCTTTAAGACAACTATATTGAACCCATAGTTTCAAATTTTCTATTAGCGCCTATAAATTTGGCAAATAAAAAATAGTACAGAATTTCGTTTTACAATTAATCTTTTTGCACACTCCTCTTTTTGATTATTTTTGAATTATGAAAATTTTATTGATAGAAGACGAAAAAAAAGTTTCTGCCTTTATAAAAAAAGGGTTGGAAGGGGAATATTACACAGTCGATACCGCATTCAACGGAAAAGATGGATTGGAGATTGCACTCAAATTTAATTTTGATTTAATTATTCTTGATGTGATGTTACCTTTTCTTGATGGCATTACCGTTACAAAGGAGATTAGAAAAGCAAAAGTAACAACGCCAATTTTATTATTGACTGTAAAGAATAGTGTTAAAGATAAAGTTGAAGGACTTGACGCTGGTGCAGATGATTATTTAACCAAACCATTTGCGTTCGAAGAATTAATTGCAAGAGTTCGTGCATTATTCAGAAGAAAAGAAAATATCCCATCACCTACACTTTCAATTGCAGATCTTATCGTTGACCAACAACAACACAAAGTTAAACGTGGCGAGAAAGAAATTATTTTGACACCAAAAGAATATGCAATACTCGAATACCTATTGATAAATAAGAACAATGTTGTTTCACGTACCAAACTTGTTGAGCATGTTTACGCATATAACTTCGATACAGGCACAAATGTAATCGATGTTTACATTAATAAACTCAGGAACAAAATTGATTTCGAATCAGACTCGCCTTTGATCCATACTATTCGCGGTGTTGGTTACACAATTAAAGAACTTGAAAACTGATGCTATCGAACATTCTACTTAAATTAAAACCTTTTGTCTTAACAACTAGATTCAAGACAACACTTTGGTATTCACTTTTATTTTTAACTCTCGAGATTGCTCTTGGAGTTATTATCTATCTTTATCTTTATGAAAGTTCAATCAGTAGTCTTGACAACTCTCTTAAAGCACAAGCAAATTCAATTCTAAAAGTTGTTGTTGATAGACGAATTAATCTTGATGACTTCAAGCCCGATGCTACTTATTCAAAACCTGAAGATCTCGTTGGTGATTTAATTTACGACGCAGTTATTTCAAATCGCCGAAACAATTTTATTCAAGTCTCTTTTAGAAATAGAATTATTTTTAAGTCGGGAAACTTGGAAGGGAAAAAATTAGAATTTCCTCACTTGGAAGATGAGCTGTCATTATTCGAATTTCGGGACACAACACTTTCAGGTGATGCGATTAGAGGCGTGCAATTATTGAAGAATCGTTATAAGGTAATTGTAGCATTCCCAATTGAATCAGTGCGACAAACACTGAGTAGCTTAGTGGATATTTATATTCTGATTGCTCCTTTCTTTTTACTGATTGCTTTCCTTGGTGGAGCAGCAATATCAGCAAGGGCTTTAGCAAGGATTGATGCGGTTATAAAGAAGACTGAAGAAATAACTGCACAAAATTTAAATGAAATAATTGGTGGCGAAGAATTTAATGATGAGTATGGTCGTTTGGTAAAAACAATGAATGCGATGATACTGAGAATAAAAAATTCAGTTGAGTTTTTAAATCAATTTTCTGTAGCAGCTGCACATGAATTAAAAACACCACTGACAATATTAAGAGGTGAAATTGAGGTTGCGCTAAAATCAGAATTAACTCCTCCCGAGTATGTCGAGATATTGAAGAGCAATTATGAAGAAACAATTCGCCTCATCAAAATTATTGAGAATCTTTTCTTCATAGCCAAAATTGATAATTCATTGATTGAGTTGAATAAGCAATCGATTAAATATGATGATTATGTTTCGTCCATTGTGAATAGCTTGCAAACTCTTGGTAAAGATAAAAATGTTGCAATTAGTTTTATCTCTAACTTTAATGGTTATTTGATGATAGACAAAGAGATTATGCAGCAAGCAATAATTAATCTTATAGACAACGCAATTAAATTCAGTTATGAAAATAATCAAGTTGAAATTTCCTTGCTCGAATCAAATAACAAAATTGTCTTATCAGTTGCAAACTTTGGCGAAGGAATTCCACAGGAATCTTTAACTAAAATATTTGAGCGTTTTTATAGATTAGAATCTTCTCGCAACAGAAAAACTGGTGGAGTAGGACTTGGTTTATCAGTAGTAAAATCAGTAGTGCAATGGCATGATGGTGAAATAAAAGTCGAGTCTGAACCGAATCAAAAAACTATTTTCTCAATCATACTTGACAAAACTTAATGAAAACTTATTTCGAATATTCTCTCTCAACCTCTCCTTTTGATGCTGATATTATTTCATCTTTCATCTGGGAATTATCGCCCGAAGGAATTGTTGAAGAGGAAACAAAACTTATCATTTACTCACAAACAAAAATTGAAAATGAAGTTTCAGAGCTGATGGTTTCATTAATAAATAAAAAAGTGATTGAAGATTTTTCTCTTGATGAAGACGAACTGGAAGAAAAGAATTGGAATGAGGAATGGGAAAACAATCTTGAAATTATTCACGTCTCAGAAAAAATTATTATAAAACCAAGTAACAAAGATTACGTAAAAAGTGATGATCAAATCGTAATTACAATTAATCCTAAAATGTCCTTTGGAACAGGAGAGCATCAAACAACAAAGCTATGTTTGCTTGCACTTGATAAGTACGTGAAAAAAAATCAGAAAGTTTTAGATGTTGGTTCGGGAACGGGAGTGCTTGCAATAGCTTCAGTATTGATGGGAGCTGAGAAATCATTTGCAGTTGATAATGATGAATGGTGTTACGAAAATGGAATTGAAAATTCTGAAATAAATTCAGTTAAAGAAAAAGTAACTTTTATTATTGGTGAAATAAATGATTGTCAAGAATCTGATTTTGATTTAGTCGTTGCAAATATTCAAAGAAATATTTTACTACAAATAAAAAATGAATTGAAGAAAAAATTAAAATCAGACGGAATATTAATTCTCTCCGGTTTACTCGATATCGATTTCGATATTATAAAACCAAGCTATGAAGAGATTGGATTTCAATTCATAGAAAAAAATCAGATGAATGAATGGATTTCTATTTCATTCAAACTTATGTAAAACTATTTTTTTTTGTAAATAATTTTTCCATCAAGAATTGTAAATAAAACTTCTACGTCTTTTATTTTTTCAGGTGCTATAGTTAAAATATCTTCATTCAAGATTACAAAATCTGCAAGTTTCCCGACCTCAATTGAGCCTTTTAAATCTTCTTCAAACGATGCGTAAGCATTATTTATTGTGTAACATTTTATTGCTTCTTCAATCGTAATTTTTTGTTCAGGAATCCAGCCATAAGGATTTTTTCCATCTAAAGTTCTTCTTGTTACTGCAGCGTAAATCCCGAGCAGTGGATTCAGTGGTGCAACCGTCCAATCACTACCAAAGCAAAGCAGAACGCCTTCATCAAGCATTGTTCGGAATGGATAAGTGTATGCGAGTCTTTCTTTTCCAATTCTTTTTTCTGCCCAAACTCCATCATCTATTAAATGATAAGGCTGAGCTGATGCAACAACTTTTAAATCTCTAAATCTTTTTACGTCTGCAAATCTAACGTGTTGCGAATGTTCAATTCTAAATCTTCGATCCCATTTAGGATTTTCTTTTACAATTTTTTCAAACATATCGAGCATCGCACTGTTGGCTCTATCACCAATTGCATGAATTGAAATCTGAAGTTTATTTTTGTCCGCATCAAGAGCCCATTTTTCTAAACTTCCATCTGTAACAATTTCCATCGGCAGTCCAAATGTATTTGTATCTTGATCATACTTTTCAAAAAACCAAGCAGTCGATGAGCCAAGCGAACCATCGGCAAAGGCTTTGAGCGAACCAATCTTTAAACGCTCATCACCGAAGTTATATTGAATTCCTGCATCAACTAAATTTTTATAAACATAAATTGGTAAACGTGTGTAAACTCTTAAATCCAATTTGCCTTCGCGACGTGCACGTTGAAAAGCTCTATAATGTGCGACTTCAGTAATGTCTTGAATACTTGTGAGTCCTAATTCTTTAGCGTGCTCTAATGCTGTCAATAAAGCATGGTAATGCTCATCATCTGAAGCTTCAGGAACAACATTGAAGACAAGCGACATCGCATTATCTTTAAGCATTCCAGTTGGCTCACCAGTTTTTGGATCTCGAATAATTAATCCACCATCGGGATCAGGCGTGTCTTTATTGATTCCAGCGAGCTTCAACGCATAAGAATTTGCAACGCCCATATGTCCGTCAAATCTACTTACAAAAATTGGAGTTGTTTCAGAGAATGAATCGAGCCATTCTTTTTTTGGATAATCTTTAACGTCCCATGCCTCGTGATCCCATCCGCCTCCGGTTATCCATTTACCTTTATTTTTTTCAACATAATTTTTTAGTAACTCAATAAATTCTTTAGACGACTTTGCACCTCTCAAATCAATGCCATTAAGATGGAAGCCACCATAAAGGAAATGAGTATGATTATCAATGAAACCGGGAAGCATGAGTTTATTTTTTAAATCAATAATTTCAGTTTTATCATCAACATATTTTTTTGCTTCACTATCAGAGCCGACAAAAATAATTTTGTTATCGAGTGTAACTACTGCTTCTGCTATTGGTTGATTTGCATTAACAGTGTAGATTTTTCCGTTGGTGTATATTTTTTTCATGGGTTGACCAATTAAATTAGTTACTGAAATTAAAAGAATTGCAATTGAAAAATAAACCGTTTTCATAATTCCTCAAACTGTTTTTAATAAATTAAAAAAGATTTCATCGAGTAACAATTATTGAACAAAATTTATTTTTTAATATAGAATAACAATTCAAAGCTTACTCTGACTTCTTAATTTGTTTTTCCAAAAAAGGAAAAAATTTTCGAGCAACTTCCTCATAGTTCACATTCCATAAATTTGCTTCGGTTGTAACTATTGCATCATATTCAGAACGATAAGGAGACCAAATCATATTTTCAGTTTTATATTTTACGTAAAGACCAAACACGGGCACTTGACATGCTGAAGCCAAATGAACTATTGAAGTATCAGGAGTAAATAATAAATTTGCTTTACTTATCAGAGCAGCAAATTTCAAGAATGATTCAGTATAATAAATTTTTTCATCAGGGAAATTTTCTTTCACTATCTGAAAATCTTTTTGAAGAGTTGTTACTAAAATATTAATCGGATATTTTTTTAGATCACGCAAAAAATTCTGATAATTTTTTATTCCCCAAAATCGCGCAGCTCCAATCTCAGAGATATTTATGAAAAGATTAAATTTTTTTTCGGGAAATATTGAAGCAAAGACGTTCTCAATTTCAATATTATCTTTCTCTTCGGGATAGATTTTTACATTTGCATTTTCTCTGTCTGGACTAATAGACAAAGGCAAAGAAAGGTTTAGCAAGCGATCTATTACATGTGTGATTGTCGGGTTTTCTCTTTTTACGAGATGCGTAAATAATTTATCAATTCCTTTTGCAAATCCGATTTTATATTTTGATTTTGTCAGAGCAACAAAAGTTGCAACAGTCGTTGATAGATCATCATGCGAATCGATAATTACATCATATTCATTTTTATTTATCTCTTTGATTTGAGTTAAGATATTTTTAATCCCTTTTTTGAAAATAATTATTTCACTAATTGCAGGATTATTTTTGAACACGAAATAATTTTTGTGGCTTGCAAGAATCAATAATTCGCAATTCAAATTTTTTTTTAATAGAGCAATAAAAGGAGTGGTAACAAGCGCATCGCCAATATTATTCAATCGAACGATTAATATTTTCATCCGATGTTGAGTTACAATTTTCTCTTTCGAGCTAACTTTTTTGCTTAATAATAAAATTAGTTGCAACAATAAATTTTTAATGAAGATTTCTATCGATTTCAATTTTTCTATAAATGTTTTCCAAAATATAATTGAAATGAAAATTTTTTGGGAATAAATAAATCTTGTTGCATTTTTTAGTGTGTATTAATTGAAACGAATTCTCAGTGAGAGTCATAATGGGAATCGCTTAAAACGAAGTCAACAACTGTTTTCTTGAATATCATAAATATTTATTCAGATAATTTGCTCTGTTCGTAAACAATCAAAACTGTGAAACATTAAACTCAAAATTTTAATCTGAATTTACTGACGAGAAAAGAATTTCATTAACTCACTTTTTTTTACTCTCGTTCCAATAAATATCCATTTCTTCTAAATTTGAATCGAGGACATTTTTGTTTTGCTCCGCTAATTTTTTTTCGATGTAACGAAATCGTTTCATAAATTTTTGATTGGTTTTTCTTAACGCATCTTCTGGATTCACTTTTATGAATCTGGCATAATTAACTAATGCGAAGAGTAGATCACCAAATTCTTCTTCGATAAATTCAGGGACAGAATTTTCTTCAGCTTCCTTCAGTTCGTTTAATTCTTCTTCACATTTTTTCCAAACATCTTTTTTATCTTTCCAGTCAAATCCAACTTTCGCAACTTTTTCTTGTAGGCGATTTGCAAATAACAGCGAAGACATTGCCTCAGGTAATCCATCGACTACAGATTTTCGTCCTTCCGAAAGTTTCATCGCTTCCCAATTTGATTTTACATCCTCAGAATTTCCGACAACTTTGTTTCCAAAAACATGTGGATGTCTTCTAATTAATTTTTCAGAAATAGAATCAATCACATCTTCAATATTGAAATGCCCCAATTCTTCGGCAATCTGTGTATGAAAAATTACGTGCAGAAAGAGATCACCAATCTCTTTTTTGAGTTCATCGAAATTTTTTTCATCAATCGCCTGAACCACTTCATAAGCTTCTTCCAAAGTTGCAGCTTTTATGGAATCATTTGTTTGTTCTTTATCCCACGGACATTCTTTTCTTAATTTTTTTACAATCGTAACAAAATCGTTAAATTTGTTTTCGAGCATTTGAAAACCTCGATAATTTTGGAAAACTATAATTGTTTCAATTTAAATAAAATCCCGCTATCAAAAAAGGAAACTATATGATCAACGAAAAATTAAATGAGCTCGGAATTAAATTACCAGAGCCTGTGAAACCGCTTGCCTCATACATCCCCGCAATTAGAGTTGGAAATTTAGTAATGACTTCTGGACAAGTACCAATTGTTGATGGTCAAATTAAATATAAGGGAAGAGTCGGTAGAGACTTGACAGAAGCCGAAGGAAAAGAAGCGGCAAAACTTTGTGCAATAAATTGTTTGGCTGTAATTAAATCTGTTGTTAATGATTTAGACGAAATAAAAAAAATTGTGAAGTTGACAGTTTTTATTGCAAGTGCCGATGGCTTTACAAATCAACCAGAAGTAGCAAATGGTGCAAGTGATTTAATTGTCGAAATATTTGGCGAAAACGGAAAACACGCTCGCAGCGCTGTTGGAGTTAGTGAGCTTCCTCGCGGCTCAGCAGTTGAAATTGAAATGATCGCTGAATTGAAAAATTAATTTCAATGACTTTAAGTAGTACAAAAAATCGCGTAATCTTCCTCGATCTTATTCGAGCTTTCGCGGTTCTGAATATGGTGCAAGGGCATACGATTGATGTTTTGCTCGGCACTCAGTTTAGAAATCTTGACAATATTTTTTTCTTGTCTTGGTGGACAAACAGGGGACTAACAGCTCCAATTTTCTTATTCACTGCGGGAACTGTTTTTACTTATCTCTTTAGACTTCACAAAGAACCCGCAGAAAAAAATCCAAGAACAAAAAAAGGTTTCGGCAGATTTTTTCTACTCCTTTCGATTGGATATATTATGCACTATCCGACTTGGACAATAATTAATTTTGAAAATGTTACTCCAGAATTATGGTCGAATTTTTTTCGCGTTGATGTACTCCACTTAATTGGAGTTGGAATTTTATTAATTCTAGTTTTAGCATTTCTGTCTGAAAAAACAAAGTTGGGCGATTTGATAATTTTTTCTACTGCTTCTATAATCTTTTTTGTTGCTTCAATTTTTATCCTTCGAGTAGATTGGATCAACTACGTGCATCCATTCTTTGCTGGTTATCTCTATGGTGGAACAGGTTCTTATTTTCCACTTTTCCCTTGGCTGGTTTACATCTTTGCAGGTTCAATTTTAGGAAGTATTCTTGCTAAAAACCCTAATGTGTTTAAGACTTTTAGATTTACTATTTCTTTGCTATTCGTTGGTCTCGGATTTTTATTACTTTCTGTTGTTGGATATTTTGTTGAGATTGCTCTAACAGGAAAAAGTGAATTTTGGACTAACTCTCCAAATCTTGTGATTTTTAGATTAGGAATAGTGATTCTTCTAAATTCATTATTTACATTCATTGCACTTAAGATGAAGACAATACCAAAAATTGTAATTCTTTTAGGAAGGAATACATTGTTAATTTATGTAGTACACATTCTAATTTTATATGGTAGTGCTTGGAATGTTGGACTTTATTCAATTTGGAGAGAAGCATTTAATCCTCTTGTAACAATACTTGCGGCACTTGCAATGATTGGATTGATGATCTCAATGGTGTATATTTTCAATCGCTTCAATTTTAGAAATAGATCTTTATAAATTTTATTTAGGTATCGTGAGAAAATCAATTAATACAAACGGAAACCAGAACGAAGAAGAAAAATCTTTTGATCAGTCAATTAGACCTTTAAATTTTTCAGATTTTATTGGACAATTAAAAATTACTGATAATCTAAAAATTTATATCTCCGCAACTCAAAAAAGAAAAGAAGCATTAGATCACGTCTTATTAACTGGTCCTCCGGGATTAGGAAAGACTACTCTTGCAAACATAATTGCGAATGAACTAAAAGTAAAAATCAAAACTACTTCTGGTCCAGTTTTGGAAAAGCCCGGTGACTTAGCGGGCTTGCTAACAACACTTGAAGAGCACTCAGTTCTTTTCATCGATGAAATTCATCGCTTAAGTCCTGTTGTTGAAGAATATCTTTACTCAGCAATGGAAGACTACAAGCTCGATATTATGATTGACTCTGGACCGAATGCAAGAACAGTTCAAATTAAATTACCTAAATATACTTTGATTGGTGCTACAACAAGAGCGGGAATGTTGACTGCTCCGCTCCGAGATCGTTTTGGAATAAAATTTCGTTTAGATTATTACGAACCAGATTTAATAAAAAAAATAATTGATAGATCATCAAGAATAATGAATATAAAAATTGATGACGATGCTGCACTTGAAATTGCTAAACGCTCCAGAGGCACTCCAAGAATTGCAAATAGATTATTGAGACGAACTCGTGACTTTGCAGATTATGAAAATAAAAATATTATCGACATCTCAATTGCAAAAAAATCTTTGACTGCTTTGGAGGTTGATGAATTAGGGTTAGATGAAATGGATAAAGCAATCATCTTAACTATTATTGAAAAATTTAATGGCGGTCCAGTTGGAATCAATGCTCTCGCTGTTGCTGTAAATGAAGAAGCGGGAACTCTCGAAGAAGTGTATGAACCTTTTCTTATTCAACAAGGATTTATAAATAGAACGCCACGTGGCAGGGAAGCTACGGACGCTGCATATAAACGATTTGGAAAATTGAAAAAAATAAATCAATCAAATACTTTATTTGACAAGGAATAAAATGGTAGAAGTTGGTAAAATAAAAATTGGTGATGGTAATCCATTTGTTCTTATTGCTGGTCCCTGTATTGTTGAAAATAGAGAATTAAATTTTTTCACTGCTCAAAAAATTTATGAAATTACTTCTAAACTAAATATTCCTTTCATCTTCAAATCGAGTTACAGAAAAGCAAACAGAACTAGTGGCAAATCGTTTCAAGGAATTGGCGATCTTGAATCGCTTGAAATAATTCAGATGATTGGAAAAAGTCTCGACGTTCCAACGCTCACTGACATTCACGCAAATGAGGAAGCGGAGCTTGCTGCTAAATATGTTGACATAATTCAGATACCTGCTTTTTTGTGCAGACAAACTGATCTATTAGTCGCAGCAGGAAAAACAGGAAAAATTGTGAACATAAAAAAAGGACAGTTCCTTTCGCCATACGATATAAAATATGCTGTCGAAAAAGTTGAGTCAACAGGAAATAGAAATATTTTGTTGACTGAAAGAGGAACTACATTCGGATACAATAATCTTGTTGTCGATATGCGATCGCTTGTAATTATGAGAGAGAGCGGCTATCCGATAGTGATGGATGCAACTCATTCTGTCCAACTTCCAGGCAATGCGGGAACAACAGGTGGCGATAAAAAATTTATTGAGCCACTCGCGAAAGCTGCTGTTGCAATTGGTGTTGATGCACTCTTTCTTGAAGTTCATCCAAATCCTAAAGAAGCAATGAGTGACAAGGAGAGTCAACTTCCGTTGGATGAATTAAAAAATTTATTGACTCGTTTAGTAAAACTTGATTCAATTACAAAAGGTTATTGAAGTGTCGCAAGAATTTCCAAGAAAAATTTATGACTACGAACTAGATTGGCTCAGTGTGTTATTGCCAAGTAACAAAGCGGTTTATAAAAATTATTTTGAAAAAATAAAATCACTTTACGTAATTGGTAATGGAAGATTTAATGAGATGAATTTTATACTTGGAAACATTGATCAGAAACCAGATTTATCTATTCCATCTTCTTCGATATTTGCAATTGGTGGAATTCAATTTGCTGACAATAATTTGGATATTGTTATTCATCAAGAAGATGAAGAAATGATTGAAGTTGATTTCTCTTTCTCTCAAATAGTAAATGATTTTAACTTGCTTTCGATTCTGAAAAAATGGAGTTTCTCTGATTGGAATTCCGGAGATAAATCACCTTTGTTAAATAATGAAGTGAGAGAAGTTGTTATTAAGCCGGATAAATATCTACTCGTTTTTGATTCTGAAAATAAAAAAATTTGGATGCACGATTTAAATAGTCATTTTAATTTAATTATTCCAGTTACGAATTTTTTCAATGAGTTGATGTTGTATAAAAAAATTATTGATCCAAAAATTGCATTGAAGCCGAGTAATTTTTTTTCATGTTTGTCAAATTATGCAGATGGAGATTTAAGAGCAGCATTTATCAATTATAATAAATATCTTAGAAAACTAAATTTAAGTTTCGACTAAGAGATAATTAAAAAAACAATTTTATTAGGTGCAGGATTGAACAAAGAAGAAATTATTAAAAAAGGAAAAGAAGTAATCAGGATAGAAGCAGAAGCCGTGTTTGCGCTTATTGAAAGCATTGATGATAGCTTTTATTCTGTGATTGAAAAAATATTTGAATGCAGCGGAAGAGTTGTTCTTACTGGAATGGGGAAGTCTGGATTGATTGCAAGAAAAATAGTTGCAACATTAAACTCAACAGGAACCGCCGCAATTTATCTGCATCCAAGCGATGCTGTGCACGGAGATCTTGGAATGGTGAGGAAGGAAGATGTTGTTATTCTTCTTTCAAAAAGTGGTGAGACTGAAGAGATAATTAATTTGATACCAATGTTAAAGCGGCTTGAAGTTACATTGATTGGAATGATTGGAAATACAAATTCCAAAATTGCACGCGAAGTTGATTACATCCTAAATGTTGCAGTGCCCGAAGAAGCGTGTCCATTTGACTTAGCGCCAACTGCATCAACAACTGCTACATTAGCAATGGGAGATGCTATTTCCGTTTGTCTATTGAAGCGAAGAGGATTCACAGAAGAAGATTTTGCGATGCTGCATCCGGGTGGAAGTTTGGGTAAAAGACTCTCACTAAAAATAAGCGAGATTATGTCCACTGGAGATAAAATTCCTATTGTAAATGAGAACGCTCCTTTGAAAGATGCGATTTATAAAATCACTTCAAAATTTCTTGGATGCACAGGAGTAGTGAATGATAAGAATGTCTTAATCGGAATTATTACCGATGGAGATTTGCGAAGACTTTTAGAAAAAACATTGGATATAAAAAATCTTTTAGCAAAAGATGCTATGTCACTGAATCCCAAAAAAATATCACCAGATGTGCTCGCTTCATTTGCATTGCAACAAATGGAAAATCATAAAATCACTTCGCTCTTTATTACAAATGAAAAAAAGAATCCGATTGGAATAATTCATCTGCACCAACTTCTTAATTTGGGTTTAAGCAGCAGATGAAAAAAATAATTTTTCTTTTCGTTGGATTAATTATTTTTTCTGGATGTGGAAATGATTCAATAAAACCACCTGTCTCCGAAATTAAAATTGCTGAACTTCCCGCTCAAGAGAGTTGGAACTCCACCATTGTTTTTACTGACTCGGGAAGAACACAAGCAATTGTTCAAGTTGGACATTTAAGATCATTCACAAATGCACAAGAAACTTTAATAGATGATAATTTAAAAATTGATTTCTATGACAATAATGAAATTGTAACTTCAACACTTAAATCAAGGCGGGGAAGAGTGGACGACAAAACCAAAGATTTATACGCATACGAAGATGTTAAAGTGGTGAACAACGAAGGAACAACTATAACAACAGAAGAATTGATGTGGAGAAATTCTGATAGTAAAATTGTCTCGAATAAATTTGTTACAATTATTTCTCCAACAGAAAAAATTCAAGGTTTCGGTTTTGAATCTGATCAGTATCTCAGGAACTATGTTATTTATAGAATTACTTACATCACCAATATCGATACACTGCGATGAAAAAAAACTTCTACATAGTTTTCCAATTAGTCATTTTAAAATTTATTTTTTTGTCGTCATTTATTTGGGCGCAAAATGAAAACACGATAACTATTATTGGACGCGAATTAATTGGTCGTGTTGAAAATGGAGAAATGATTCGTGAAGTGATTGGCGATGTAGTATTAACTCAAGGAAACGTTGTTATTACTTGCGACAGAGCAATTCAGTATATCGAACGAAATGATGCAAAGTTAATGGGGAATGTAATAGTTAGACAAGATACTCTTACAATCAAAACTGATGAAGGATTTTATTTCGGAAATTCTCGCAGAGCTTATTCAAACAAAGGTGTAATTCTTGACGACAAAAAAGTAATTTTGACTGCAAGAATTGGTGAATATTTTTTTAATGAACAGTATGCTGATTTTGAAGAGAACGTAAAATTAGTAGATGCAGCTTCAACATTAACTTCTGAACGATTAATTTATTATCGAAGACTGGACAAAGCAGTTGCGATAGATAATGTAAAAATAATAGATGCAGAGAATGAAATTACTGCCGATAGTTTAATTCATTATCGAAATGAAAAAATGACTTACGGATTTGATAACATCAAAATAAAAAATTTCCGAAACAACACTTGGATTTTCGGTGACAGAATTACTGATGACAGAAATAAAAATTATAGTTTGATAGATCTCAATCCTTTATTAGTTCAAATTGATTCTGTAAAAACTAAAGTTGGTGATTCCATAATTGTTACTATTGATTCGCTAATAATCAAATCAAATAAAATGGAGTCTTTTAGGGACACTACAAATCGATTCATCGCAACAGATTCTGTCCTGATAGTTCGTGGTAATTTTGCATCTCGAAATGATTACACTATCTATTTTCGCGATAAAGATAAAATCATTACAAATAAAAAGGATGGTAATTTTGAACCGCCAATATTGTGGTTTGAAAATTCGCAGCTCTCGGGTGATTCAATTACAATATTTTTGAAGGAGAGTAAAATTGATGAAATTTTTATTAATCGAAATGCGTTGTTAGTTTCAGAAAATATTTTGTTCCCAAAAAGATTCGATCAAATTAGCGGCTCAAGAATTGTGCTCCGGTTCTATGATGGAAAGCTAAGTGCTACCGAAGTTTTTGAAAATGTTTTGAGCATCTATTTTTTGTATGAAGGACCTGATCCCAACGGTGCAATAAAAGCAAGTGCGAAAGATGCAATAATTGAAATTCTTGATGGAAGAGTCGATAAAGTGAAATTATATGGAAATCCCAATAGCGAATTTTTTCCAGAAATTTTAGTTCGCAACAAAGAAAAAGAATTTACTTTGCCAAGATTTCAGTATTTTGGTAGTCGTCCAACAAGAGAATATTTAATCCAAATAAATAAAAAAGAAAAAAATATAATTGAATGAGTCAAACATTAAGCTGTAAAGATTTAGTAAAAATCTATAAGAAAAGAACAGTTGTAAATAAAGCATCCATTCAAGTTTCAAAAGGGGAAATTGTCGGATTGCTCGGACCAAATGGTGCAGGAAAGACAACTACTTTTTATATGATGGTCGGAATGGTAACACCTGACAGTGGACAAGTTTTTATAGATGATAAAGAAATTACTAAAGTCCCGATGTACAAACGTGCAAGAATGGGAATCGGATATCTTCCTCAAGAAGCTTCTGTCTTTAGGCGACTCTCAGTTGAAGATAACATTATGGCTGTATTGCAGATGATGAAGTTGACAAATGAACAGAGGAAAGAAAAACTTGAAAAACTTATTATTGATTTGAACATCGCTCCAATCAGAAAAAGTCTTGGTTTTCAACTTAGCGGTGGAGAGCGACGCAGAACAGAAATAGCACGTTCGCTTGCAACTGATCCGAATTTTATTTTGCTCGATGAACCTTTTGCTGGAGTTGATCCGATTGCAGTTGAGGATATTATGAACATTGTTTCGAATCTTAAAAATAGAGGAATTGGAGTTTTGCTGACAGATCACAATGTGCACGAAACTTTAAGCATAGTTGATAAAGCATATATTTTGATAAACGGTTTGATTTTTAAGGCTGGTGACGCCAAAGATATTTCTGAGGATGAAGAGGTTAGGAAATTATATTTGGGTGAAAAATTCAAATTAGATCGTTATTAAGAAATTCTTAACAATTTCTTAACAATTTCTTAACATTGAAATATCGAACATCGTTTGATTGCATCTTTTATTATTGGCATATTAGATGATTAAGTTTTAAAAAATTATGACATTATTAAAATATTTTATTTATTTGCTTCCCCTTCTTTTATTTGTTGTAATAACTACAAGTTCAGAATTGAAGGAGAGGGAACTCGGTTCTCGATATAATCCGATTCGTCTTTATTTTACCCCTTCTGTGGATGCTAAAACAATTACAACAAATGCAAAAGAATTAACCGCTTTTTTAGAAGCTGAAACTGGTTATTATTTTGTTACTGCAGTTCCATCCAGTTTTATTGCTGTTGTTGAAGCATTCGGAACTAAAAAAGCTGACATCGCAATCATCAATACTTTCTCATATTTGATGAGTAATGAAAAATATGGTGCTCAAGCTTTGCTTCGTGTTGTTAGGCGTGGCGGACAAACATCATACAAAGGACAAATTATTACTCTGGTAGATTCTGGTATTGATTCTATTCAAGATCTCGAAGGAAAAAAAATGGCTTATGTCGATCCTTCTTCCACTTCTGGATACATCTTACCAAAATTTTTACTGATGCAAAAGGGCATCCAACCTTCCGATGAAACTTTTGCGATGAAGCATGACAATGTTGTTACAATGGTTTATCAAGGGCAAGTCGATGCGGGTGCAACTTTTTATAGTCCACCTGATCCAGTTACAGGACAGATGTTAGATGCTCGGATGAGAGTATTGCAACAATTTCCTGATGTCGAGAAAAAAATAAAAATTATTGCTTTCACTCCAGAGATTCCAAATGATCCAGTGGTTTTCAGAAAAGATCTTCCGCAAGAAATGAAAGATAAAGTTGTAAATGCTCTTTTAAAATTTGTATCTACTCCTGAAGGTGTAAAAGCATTAGGAAGAATTTATAGCGTTGAAGGGCTTGTAAGAACAACAGATGCTGATTATGATATATTAAGGCGAATGCTCGCTGACCAAGAAATAGCTTTAGAAGAAATGTTGAATAAATAAAAAAGAATATGCTACTTGAAGTAAAAAATCTCCATAAAATTTATAAAAATGGTACGCACGCCCTAAAAGGAGTTAGCTTTAAAGTTAAAGAGGGAGAATTCCTTGTAATAATTGGATTAAGTGGCTCGGGTAAATCAACTTTGTTGCGATGTATTAATCGATTGATTGAACCGACTACAGGAAAAATTATTTTTAATGGAAAAGATGTAACTCACGTAAGAGGCGAAGAACTACGTGACTTAAAAAGACAGATTGGGATGGTATTCCAACAGTTTAATTTAATTAAGCGGAGATCAGTTTTAACCAATGTTATCACGGGTAAACTCGGTTCGCTTGGAACTTTTGAATCAATCTTTGAGAAATTTTCAGATGATGTTTATGAAAAAGCTCACAGTTGTCTTGAAACAGTAGGAATAAGTGAAAAAGCGAAAATGAGAGCCGATTCTTTGAGTGGTGGTCAGCAGCAACGCGTTGCTATTGCAAGAAGTTTAATGCAAAATCCAAAATTGTTACTTGCTGATGAACCTGTCGCTTCACTTGATCCAGCAACTTCAAATTCAGTGATGCAATATTTTGAAAAAATTAATAAAGAATTTGGAACTACAGTAGTGTGTAATCTTCATTTCTTAAGTCTTGTAAGAAAATATGCTTCCAGAGTTATTGCCTTAAAAGCAGGAGAAATTATTTATGAAGGTTCACCACACGAAATTAGCGAAGAGTGGTTCAGAACTATTTATGGCGAAGAAGCAGAAGAGGTGGAAATACGATGAGCAGTATTCCTGAATTAGATATTCATCCGCATCATATAATTCAAAAGAAGAAAGATAAAGAAGCCAAGTTCAATCTTGTTAAAGCTATCTTCTTAGATATTTTCTTTGTCTTTTATGCAATCATTGTTTTGCAAAGAGCAATCTATTATAAATTTATTTTACAACTTCGCGAGCTTCCATTTTCGTGGAATGAAATTTTATTAATATTTATTCTCAGTATTATTATCGGTACTCTTTGGGCTGTTAGTAGAACTTCAATCTCTGCTAAGTTATTCGGAATTGCCAAGGATACTAAAGTTACAAAATGGACTGTAGAAATTTTTGGTTGGACTCTTTTCAACTTAACTTTTATCGCAGGATGGGTTGTTACTCAAATTTCTATAGTTGATATTTTTAGTTCAGAAGGAATTGAAGGTGCAAATAGAATTTTTGGTGCAATGTTCAGACCAGAGATGGGGATTTTTGATGATGCTCTCTTTGCAATTATCGAAACTATCTACATCGCTTTAGTTGCAACATTAATTTCAATTCCTCCAACTCTACTTTTGAGTTTTCTATCGGCAAGAAATTTAATGAAAGACAGTAAACTCAGTTTTTCGGTTTACTACGTAATTAGAGTTATCACAAATTTTGTTCGTTCAATTGAGCCATTAATTTGGGCAATCATTTTTTCTGTTTGGGTTGGTATCGGTCCATATGCAGGAATGATTGCGCTTCTGGTTCATACAATTGCATCCAACGCAAAGCTTTATTCAGAAGCGATTGAAAGTATTGAAGAAGGTCCACTTGAGGCGATTTCTGCAACGGGTGCAAATAAAATTCAGGTCGTTTGGTATGCTGTTGTTCCACAAATTATTCTTCCATTCTTGGCGTTCACAATTTATCGTTGGGATATTAACGTTAGAATGGCGACCATAATTGGATTAGTTGGTGGTGGTGGAATTGGTACAATGTTAATGCAGTATCAAGGAATAGCAAAGTGGCATGAAGTTGGATTGATAGTAATCATGATTGCAGTTGTGGTATGGATTATGGATTATATAAGTGCAAAAATTAGAGAAGCAATTTATTAATAATAGGAGATAATATGAATAGAGTAAAAATCACAAAAATTTTCTTTTTTAGTCTATTTCTCTTTGCGTCTGTTGGAACTTTTGTAGGATGCAAGAAAAAAGATGATGAGAAAAAAGTTGTAATAAGTATAAAAGGGTCTGACACTATGGTAAATTTAGCTCAAAAATGGGCTGAAATTTATATGAAAACTAACCCAAATGTTTCAATACAAGTTACTGGCGGTGGCTCTGGAACAGGTGTTGCAGCTTTGTTAAATCAGACTACAAATATTGCTCTCTCAAGTAGAGAAATGAAACCCGCAGAAATTGAAAAATTTAATGAACGAGGAATTACTTATACAGCTTTCCCTGTAGCATTAGATGGCTTAGCTGTAATTGTTCATCCGAGCAATCCTCTTGATTCATTAACGCATGAACAAATTAGAGATATTTTTATTGGTAGAGCAACAAATTTCAATAAGTTTTCTACTTATGACTCAAAGATCTCAATTTATGGAAGAGAAAATAGTAGTGGCACTTATGAATTTTTTAAAGATCACGTACTTGGAAAAGATGCTCAAGGAAATAGTTATGACTATTCTCCAAAAACTCAAGTGTTACAAGGAACATCTGCATTAGCTGAGGCAATTGCAAGAGATGTGAATGGTATTGCTTATGGTGGTGTTGGTTACTTCGCACATCGTAATGATGTAAAAATTATTCATATCAAAAAAGATAAAGATTCACCCGCCATTGCTCCTGCTGAAAATAACAAAGTAAATTTTGATGTAATCTGGAGTGGAGATTATTCAATCTCTCGAAATCTTTATATGTTCGTGGCAGGTCAAGCAGAAGGCGAAATAAAAACATTTATTGAATGGATTGTTTCTCCTGCTGGACAAAAAATTGTTGAAACTATGGAATATATACCGTTAAGGAAAGTTGAATAGTTTTGGATAATTTGGATTCAAATACTTCGGATGAAAAAAACTTAGCTGAGGGTCCAGATAATTTTAAAAAAATAGAATCTGTCTTTGGGAAAAAACTTGGGCGAAAAACACGAATAAAAGAAAAAATTATTGAAGTGTTTTTTGCTCTTGCAGGGTCAATGGCACTTGTTTTTATTTTTTTAATTTTCTTCTTCTTGTTCAAAGAGGGAGTAAAAGCTTTTTATCATATTGACCCATTATCATTTTTATTTGCATACAAATATGATATTCATAGTGAGTTTAGACGAGTATATGAATGGTATCCAACCTCTGAAGATACAAGATTTTCACTAATCCCTTTAATTCTTGGAACGCTTGTAACTTCTATTCCAGCTGTGATTATCTCATCAATATTTGGAGTAGCAGCAGGAATTTATTTATCTGAAGTTGCAAATCCAAAAGTTAAAGAATTCTTAAAGCCGATGATTGAATTATTCGCAGCTATTCCCACAGTGGTTATCGGATTCATTATGTTGGTAGTTGGTGCAAGCTTAGTTGACAATTTTTTCCAGCCCGTAAATCGTTTGAATGCTTTTGTTGCTTCGCTCGGTTTATCTCTGGTTATCATTCCCGTAATTGCTTCACTTACAGAAGATGCTCTAAGGTCAATTCCAAATGATATACGAATGGCTTCATATGGATTAGGAGCAACTAAGTGGCAGACGATAAGCAGAGTTATTCTTCCCGCAGGTTTTTCAGGTGTTTCGGCAAGCATTATTCTTGGGTTTGGAAGAGCTATTGGCGAAACGATGATTGTGCTTATGGCTTCAGGAAATGCGGCAAATATAACCGCTGACATTTTTTCAAGTGTTAGAACTATGACCGCAACTATCGCAGCAGAGATGGGTGAAGTATCACAAGGCTCTGACCATTACTACGCACTATTTTTTATTGGAGTTGTACTTTTTGTAATCACTTTTGTTCTGAATTTAATTGCAGAAATTATCATTAGTAAAATGAGAAAGAAGAATACTTTCTAAATGGATTTAGGAAAAAAACAGAGAGACTTAACGGGATTCTTTTTTATTAATCTAACCAGATTAATTTTTGGATTACTTGTTATTGTACTCTTCGCAATTATCGGAAAGATATTTGTCGAAGGAATTGGAACTGTAACTCTTGAATTTATTTTTACAGAACCTACGAACAATATGACCGAAGGTGGAATTGGTCCTGCAATTTTTGGAACAATCGTAGTAACTTTTATCATGGTTCTTTTTTCAGTTCCGCTTGGAGTTTTCTCCGCAATTTATCTTAGTGAATATGCACGAGACTCATTTTTTTACCGCTTGGTCAGAACATCAATAAATAATCTTGCAGGCGTTCCATCAATTGTGTTTGGATTGTTCGGGCTTGGCTTCTTCATTCTTTTTGTAGGACAAGGATTGGATCAAGTTTTGCAAACAGGTTTATTATTCGGAAGACCAGCAATATTGTGGGCATCAGCTACATTAGCAATTTTAGTTTTGCCAATAGTAATCGTTTCAACTTTAGAAGCGCTCAACTCAGTTCCCAAAAGTCATAGAGATGCTGCATATGGTTTGGGTGCAACAAAATGGCAAACAATAAAAAATGTAGTCCTTCCGCAAGCTCGTCCCGGAATTTTAACAGGAACAATTTTAGCGATTAGTCGTGGAGTTGGAGAGACTGCACCAATCCTATTTCTTGGATGTGCTTTTTTTCTACCCAATTTACCTTTAGTGGATTTATGTTTTTTTGGATATTGCATTCCGATTGTTAATCCAACCGAACAATTCATGTATTTGGCTTATCATATTTTTATTTTATCAACACAATCTTCGAACCCAACATTAACTTTACCATTGCAGTATGGTTCGACATTGGTTTTAATCACGTTAACGCTCTTATTAAATGTAACAGCAATTATTTTTAGATACAGATTTAGAAAAGCACTTGGAAGAATTTAATTTATGAAAGATGTAAAAATTCAAGTAAACGATCTCAATTTATTTTATAGTGATAAGCAAGCGCTAAAAAATATCACTCTAAATATGCCGGCAAAAAGAGTAACTGCTTTTATCGGTCCATCGGGTTGTGGCAAGTCAACTTTTTTGCGTGTGCTAAATCGAATGAACGACTTGATTGATAATGTTAATATGAAAGGGAGTGTATTAATAGATGGGATTGATATCTATGATAGAAATATTGATGTTGTGAATTTAAGAAAACAAGTTGGAATGGTTTTTCAGAAATCAAATTTATTCCCAAAAACAATTTTTGAAAATTTAGTTTTTGCTCCTCGCCTGAATGGAATAAAAGACAAAAAAAAATTGATGGAAATTGCAGAAGAGTCTTGCATTAAAGCTGCTATTTGGGATGAAGTAAAAGACCGTCTTTATGATCCCGCATTTAGTTTATCAGGCGGACAGCAGCAAAGACTCTGCATCGCTCGTGCTTTGGCAGTGCAGCCACAAATTCTTTTAATGGATGAACCAGCAAGTGCACTCGATCCTCTCTCAACAGCAAAAATTGAGGAACTAATTTTTGAGTTGAAAAAGAATTATACAATCATTATTGTTACGCATAATATGCAGCAAGCCGCGCGTGTAAGTGATTACACTGCATTTTTCTATATCGGCGAGCTTATTGAATATGATAAAACAAGTAAAATATTTACTAACCCTTCAATAAAACAGACTGAAGATTATGTTACGGGAAGGTTTGGTTAAAGAGAGGACAAAATGGAAAGAAATATTGATCAACAATTAGAAAAATTAAAAACTAGACTCATTAAGATGTGCAGTTTAGTTGATGAGCAAGTTGAATTTGCAATTAAATCTGTAGTCGATGAGGATAGAAATCTCGCTAATATTGTGATTGAACGGGATAGAAAAGTTGATAAATATGATCTTAAAGTTGATAAAATTTGTCAAAAAATATTTGCTCTAAATCAACCTGTAGCAATGGATTTGCGATTGATTATGTCAGCGTTAAATATCAATAGCAATCTTGAAAGAATGGGCGACATAGCTGTAAACATTGCAGAAAATTTCCTTCGTCTTCAGCAAAAGCCAGTCTTTTTTGAAAGAACAAACTTTATTCAGATGAGTGTAACAGTTAGAGAGATGATTAAAAATTCGATCGACTCTTTTATTGATCGTGATGCAAAGCTTGCAGAAAAAGTAATTCTTATGGATAGCGTTCTCGATAAATTATTTATCGAAAACAATCAGATAATGATTGACATCATGAAGGAATCAATAAATAATATTGATACCGCTGTGCTGATTCTTGATATGGCAAAAGAATTGGAAAGAATTGGCGACCACGCAACAAATATAGCCGAAGATGTCTTCTTCATAGTTGAAGCTCAACAAGTAAAACATAATTATGAAAGATTTTTTTTCAACGATTCCCGAAATCCCGAAAGAGAAAAAGAAGAGGAAGATGAAGATTAATTTTAATCTTCGTCCATAAATATTTTACACAAAGTATTTATTGAAAGTGCTTGTAATTCAATAATACTTTCGCTCTCAATTTTTTTCGAAATTGAATTACTAAAAATTAGTCCGTTGCTAAGATGAACTAACATCTCAATTTTTTTATTCTTCTTTGCTTCTCCGTTTTTTCCCAATCTCGAATTATCAAAAAGTTTTATTAATTCAACTTCTTCAGTTAGCATTTTTTTTATTAATAATTTTTCCCATTCAAAAATTGAATCAGACGTATTCCCATCTAGCAGTATATAAAGCAGAGGAAATTTTTCTTGCATCATCAATTTATGAGTTAGATATTCATGAAATTTTATCTCTTGATTATTATTTTCATTTTCAAAAATGATTTTTATTGAGTTAAGATATTCCTCAATCACCCATTCGATAGTGCTTCTGTAAAGCTCCTCCTTAGAATTAAAATAATGATAGATTGTTGCTTTCCCGATTCTAAGGTCGCGAGCAATTTCTTCCAATGTAGTTTTATGAATACCATGCCGGGTAATTCTTTTTTCTGCGGTTTTTATAATTTCGATTTTTCGTGTTTTCAAAATATTCTATTTTTTTACCCAAAGATACTTCCTCTTTACTTTAAATTTTCATTGATTTTTAAGGTGGATGTGTCTAACTTAGCTATTTAGTTATTAAAAATTTTTTGGAGAGATGAGTTATGGGTATGATGGCCCGAATGAGAGATTTAGCTCCTGCTTTTATCATAACAGTGGGTGTTTTATTCGTTCTATTTATGGTTATTGCAGATTCGCAATTACTTGAAAATTTTGGTGGACCAACGCAAAATGTTGGAACAGTAAATGGAAAAGATATTACATTCCAAGAATTTTCTAATTTTGTAGATAGAGCTGCTGAAAATCAAAAAGCACAAACTGGACAAGATATTGAACTTGAACAGATGGATCAATTCAGAGATCAAGTATGGGATGCAATTGTTACCCAGACACTTACCGAACAGCAAATAAAAAAGTTTGGTATTGTAGTCGCTGATCAAGAAATTAGAGATGTAATCATAAGCGATAACCCCCCAGAATTTTTAAGACAAAATTTTATCGATTCGTTAGGGCGATTTAATCGTGAAGCTTATGAAACTGCAATCTTTGATGCGCGCAATAAAGACGCATTAATTGAAGCTGAAGAAGTTGTTCGTCAACAGTTGTTAAGCCAAAAGTTACAAAGCTATCTTTGGGGAACTGTTAATATTGGCGAAGGTGAATTGAGAAAAAGATTCACAGATCAAAATATTAGAATGACTGCAGAGTTTGCTTTAGTTGAAACTAATTTGATCGGTGAAAATGAGATTACTTTTACTGAAGATGAAATTAAAAAATTTTATAACGACAATCCCGAAAAATTTACTGCTGAGGCTCAACGCAAATTAAAGTATGTAGTATTTAGTGTTGCGGCTTCATCAAAAGATTCCTCTTTAGTTAGAGAGAACTTAGAGAACGTTTCACGCAGACTTTTAACTGATACTGCTTCCTTCGCTTCATTCGTCTCCATTTATTCTGAGTTACCACATTCTATTGATACAATGACAGCTCAACAACTTCCAGCTAACTTAGTTAATACTTTTTTGACTAGCAGCGCTGGAGCAGTTATTGGACCTGTGCAATCACAAACTGGTTATGGAATTTATAAATTAGTAAATCGACTTTCAGGAACAGAAATGTTTGCGAGAGCATCGCATATTTTAATTCAAGCAAGTGGTGATGATGCAAAAGATTTAGCTGAAGCAAATAGAATTTATGACGAATTAATTAAAGGTGCAGATTTCGCTTCCTTAGCTATTCAACACTCAAAAGATCCAGGCAGTGGACAAAAGGGTGGAGATTTAGGTTGGTTCGGAAGAGGACAAATGGTTGCTGAATTTGATAATGTGTCATTTAATGGGCCATTGAATGTTGTTCAAAAGCCAATTAAAACTTCTTTTGGTTATCATATCGTTAAAGTTACTGGAAGAACCAACACTCGTTTTGTCGTTGAAAAAATAGTGAACAACGTAAAAATTTCTGCAACAACAAGAGATAATATTTTTAATAGTGCAAATGATTTTGTCTATTTAGCTCAAGAGAATGGATTTGAGAAGGAAGCTCAGTTAGCAAACTTTCAAGTGTTAGAGACTCCTGAGTTTAACGAAAAAGCTTTTTCAGTTCCTGGTATTGGAGTCAATAAGAGATTGATTGATTTTGCATTCAACAACAGCGTAAATGAAGTTAGCCCTGTATTTAAAGTTAATCAAAACTTTATAGTTGCTATGGTTTCTGATGTTATTAAAGCTGGTGTTAAGAAATTTGAAGATGTGAAAGAAGAAGCTAAACTAGAATTAATTAAAGAGAAAAAATTTCAAAAAGCAAAAGAGATTTCACTCAATATTAAAAATCATGTTGGTGGTAATCTTTTCAGAGCAAGAGAAGTTTTTCAAAATGCTCTAATTGATTCATCTGTAAATTTTTCGACTTCAGGAAGTATCCCAAATATTGGAATGGAATTTAATGTTAGTCACACTGCATTAACACTTCCATTAAACACTGTGTCAGAGCCAATAAAAGGATATCGTGGTTATTATTTAATAAAGGTTGTGAGCAGAACTGAATTCGATAATAATCTTTATCAACAACAAAGAAATTCATTGATACAACAATTGATACAAGAAAAAAGGTCATATCTTTTTAATCAGTGGATGAACTCAATGAAAGAGAATGCTGAAATTATAGACAACAGACATTTATTCTATGGTTATTAAAATTTAAGTGAGTAATATTTGCCCTCTATTTCTAATCGAGATAGAGGGTTTTTTATTTTAAATTGTATTTAATTTTTTCTCTCTATTTTATCACTGATGAAATATTTTTTATTCTTAATAATAATTTTTAGCGGAATTTTATTTTCGCAAAATAAAGATGTGGTTGTGAATATTAATTACAACTATACTACATCTGCAAAAATTTATTTAAATCCAACGTCATCAGATCCATTTCTAAGAAACAGTTTTTTTCAATTAGGTGAATTTTATAATCCTGCGTTTGAAATTAGATATAGATTAACTGAATCATTGTTAGCGGGCTTCAATATTGAGTTTTTGCGACATTACGCATCTGGAAGAAACCTTACTGTAATATCAAATTTTGCAACTGAATCGATCCCAATTGAGGAAGGATTCAGATTAATCCCAATTGAGCTTGCCCTTTATTATCAATTCCCATTCTCGTTAGAAAATTTAAAATTTTATTTTGGTGGTGGTGTCGGATTTTATTTTGGAGACCACATTCGTCAAGTAGGGAATTTGGAAACGAGAACAGTTGAAAGAAAATTTTCTTACGGAATTAATGCAAGTATTTTTTTGGAATACTTCCCACTAACAGATTTTGCATTGACTGCAGGAATGAAGTTTAGAGACCCTCAATTTCAGGTAAAAATTTATTATGAAAATCAAGACTTTGAATTCCAAAATAGGGGCTTTAGAACAGCGCAGGAGTCATTTGATTCAAAGATTAATATTGATGGGCTGATATTTAATTTTGGTGTTGCTTATCATTTTGATTTTTAAGAAATAAAATGAAAAGAAGAATTTATCTTACTGGATTTATGGGCTCTGGCAAAAGTACGATTGGACCAATTCTTGCAAATACTTTGGGCTGGGATTTTTTTGACCTCGACAAAGTGATAGAAGAAAAAAAAAACAAAAAGGTTAGAGAAATTTTTGATGAAGAAGGCGAAGAGAGTTTTAGAGAAATAGAATCTGTTGTATTGAAAGAAATTTCACAAAAAGAAAAAATAATTATTTCATTAGGCGGTGGAACAATTATCAAAAAAGATAATCTGGATTTTATGAAGTCAAATGGGGTAATCATTTATTTAAAAACGTCAGAAGAAAAAATTTATCAAAGGTTACGTTTTAAAACTGATCGCCCGATAATGAATTCTATTTTAACGGAAAATGTTTCAACTGCTGATGGAATTAAAAAAATTAGTGAGTTGTTAACCAAACGAGAAAAATATTACTTAAATGCAGATGTTGTTTTTGATATTGATAAATATCCAGTTGGTGTTACAGTTGATAAAATTATTCAAATAATAAAACAGAGATATGGAAAAAATAATTAACGTAAAAATTTTGAATAAGAGTTATTCAATTTTAATTGGGAAAAATTATCTCAAAAAAATTAAGTTACTTTTTAAGGATAAAAATTTATCGCAAAATATTTTCATAGTTACCGATAAGAATGTTTATAAATATCATAAAGATTATATCAATCGTTCCTTTGAATTTGCAAAAAAACTTCAATTGGTAATTATTGACTCAACTGAAAAAAATAAAAATTTAATGACAGTTGAAAAAATTTATTCTGAACTGATTAAAAATAATTTTGGGCGTGATACAACTATAGTTGGTATAGGTGGCGGATTGATTGGTGATATTGCTGCTTATGTTGCATCTAGTTACATGCGTGGAATTTCATTCGTAAATATTCCTACAACTTTGCTTGCTGCAGTTGATGCGTCAATTGGTGGTAAGACCGGAGTAAATTTTTCGAACATAAAAAATATTATTGGCACTTTTTATCAACCAGCTCTTGTTCTAAATGATTCAGTTTTTCTTTCATCTCTTCCAGAGAAAGAATATTTGTCGGGCTTAGGTGAAGTTCTAAAATATAAATTTATCACGCATAAAAGTTTTGCAGATTCCGCACTGCTTAAAAATAATGTCCAAGAGTTGATTGGGTTATCTGCTTCCGTTAAAGCGAATATTGTGATGCTTGATGAAAAAGAATTATCATTAAGAAAAGTATTAAACCTCGGTCATACTTTTGCTCACGCTTTTGAAAGTGTCTTAGATTTTAAGATTAAACATGGAGTGGCAGTTGCAGCGGGAATAACTGCAGCTTCTTATTTATCACGACTTGAAAATTTAATTTCTGAAAAAAAATTAATTGAATTCTTAAATGAAATTTCTAAATTTAATATTCATCCTCAATTAAAAAATGTTGATGAGGAAGAAGTTTATAGTTTAATGTTGAGTGATAAGAAAAATCGTGATGAAAAAATTAAATTTGTTTTACCAATAGATTTTGGAAAAATAATTCTTGATTACGAAGCGGCTAAAATTAATGTGATAAATTCAATTAAGTTAGTAAAGTTTTTTTTCGGACCGGTTTAAAAAACCACCGCCGTGGAGAGGGCATAACCACGGCAGTATGTGTGTGCTTCTATAAGGAGGGTGTGTTGACAACAGATTTACTGTTGTCAGTTTAATTTAGCAAATCTTATGCCGAGTTAATTAGACGTTTTTATTGCATTTTTGAAAGAATTGTAAGACTAAAAATAACAATCATTATCATTCTTTAGAATTTTGTATAAATTTTATCAATAATGAGAATCAATAAACTGAAAATAAAAAATGTTAAGAAATAATAGATATGAAACTAAGATTAACTTCGAAGAAGAAATCTTAAAATTAAAAAAAGAGTTAAACGCTGTAATCCTTGTTCATTATTATCAAGAAGGAAATATTCAGGATATCGGCGATTTCATTGGAGATAGTTTAGAATTGGCGCGAAGAGCAAAAACAACTGACGCGGATGTTATCGTTTTTGCTGGAGTTCATTTTATGGCCGAGACTGCAAAAATTCTAAACCCGAATAAAAAAATTATCATTCCTGATCTAAATGCAGGTTGTTCTTTGTCGGATAGTTGTCCTCCAAATCTTTTTAGAGAATTTAGAAAAAAAAATCCAAATCATCTCGCAATTACGTACATCAATTGTTCTGCTGCTGTAAAGGCAATGAGTGATATTATCTGCACATCAAGCAATGCAGAAAAAATTATTAATCAAATTCCACTTCATCAACCAATACTTTTTTCGCCTGATAGAAATCTTGGAAAATATTTAGCGAAGAAGACAGGGCGTGAAATGTTGCTTTGGAATGGGACTTGCATTGTTCACGAAGCATTTAGCGAAAAAAAAATATTCAAATTAAAAAATGAATTTCCCGACGCGAAGTTAATTGCTCATCCTGAATGTGAAGAAAACATTTTATCTTTAGCCGATTACATTGGCTCTACAAGTAAACTCTTAAATTTTGTTAAAGAAGATTCGAGTAGAAAATATATTGTTGTCACAGAAGCAGGAATAATTCATCAAATGGAAAAAGCTGAGCCAACAAAAATGTTTATCCCAGCGCCGTCAGATAAGAGCTGTGAATGTAATAATTGCCCACACATGAAATTAAACACACTTGAAAAATTATATTTGTGTATGAAGAATCTTTCACCCGAAATTATTTTGAGTGACGAGATAATTGCAAAAGCATTAGTCCCAATTGAAAAAATGCTTGCGATGAGTTAAACTTTTTTCAACACAATTTTAAAAGTTGTTCCTTCATTAATTACAGAAGACTTTACGAAAATTTTTCCGTTGTGATAATCTTCAATAATTCTTTTTGATAAACTCAAGCCCAAACCCCATCCTCTTCGTTTAGTGCTATAACCGGGTCTGAAAACATCTTTTCGTCTTTTGCCATCGATTCCTTTTCCATTATCAGTAACTTCAATTTCGATGTTAGATTTTTCAGCTTTCACAGTAATATCAATTTTCCCTTTTCCATTTTCGATTGCGTCGAGTGAGTTCTTAATTAAATTTTCTATTACCCATTCAAATAATTCGCAATTAACTCGTGTAAGTAGATTGTCCTGACCCGATAAATTTATTTCAACTTTTTTCCCTGATTGCGGCAATCTACGTTTATAATATTCAACTACTTTACTAAGTTTATGAAAAACATTTTCAATTTTCAATTCGGGCTTTGAACCAATTTTAGAAAAGCGATAAGTAATTTTATTCAACTTCTCAACATCATTCTCGATTTCTTCAGCAGTATCAAGCACTTTGTCGGGGTCGCGGTAATTCATTTTTAAAATTTCAACCCAACCCATCAAACTTGAAATTGGTGTTCCAAACTGATGAGCAATTTCTTTTGCCATTCCGACCCAAATATTTCCTTGTTCACTTTTCTTTATTTGAGAAAATCCGATGTAGCCAATCAAAACAAAGATAGAAGCGATTAAGAGCTGTAGATATGGATAATACTTGAGTTGGTTGATTAGATCCGAATCACCAAAATGTATTTTCGTTAATATTAGTGTGTCTTGATCAGCAATAAATTTTACTAAGATTGGATTATTTGTTTCATCCATCTCAGCAATTTTTTCATTAAAAAACTTTTCGAGTTCGGGGCGAGATAAATTTGTATCATACTTAATATTTCTAATGTCCGATTTGCTATCAAAA
>PNNF01000019.1 GCA_013824085.1 Chlorobiaceae bacterium
AAGCCAGGCAAGAAAGGATATAAACTACATCTAGCACCTAAAGATCATCCTTGGAGAAGAATGAATCAAAAAATAAGAGAGGATAAAGAGCGGAATTTTTTTTCATCAGTTTTAGGGTAACTACAGCCTGCCTCGGCGGCAGACGGGTCGGGCTACGCCCTCCTTACGTTACCATAAAACAAAACTTTAATTAACTCATTTACTAAATTAATACTGACATTTCTATGGAGTTTTAAATACTGACATTTTTAAAGAGTTATTACAATGAATTATTCAGGAGATATTTTCTGTTGACTTTAATCAATATTATAATTAGGTTTCAACAGGAAACATGAAAAATGTTTAAAGATCTTTTTCGCATTAATTACAATCATTATGTAACTGTTCCTTTATTATTTGGAGTATATATGTGGCGTGTATTGTTTTTTTTCTCGTTTCTTTCTATTCTTAACGGTTGCGATCCTTCAACCGATGCGGGTGACCCTAAATTAGACCCAACAGGGTCTGATGCAAAGGTTCAACTCGCAAACCAATCTCTTGAAGCTACATTTGTGTTCTGGGCTTCAAACTCATTTAATTCTGCAGCCGATTTTGACAGGCTAAACTTCAAAACCTCTAATACACTTTACAAGGAAGCTCTTGTCCTCAATCCGGGGAATAATGCAGCAAGTTTTGGCGCGGCATTAACTGAAATATTAACTGCTTATGCGGATCCTGATATCAATGCGCTTCTTAAAAAATTCGAAGCATCAGGCTCCAACAAGGCACTGAGCAAGGCATTATTTAATATCGGACTTTATCAGTCAACAGGACAAATGCAAGTTCCATTGACAGCTATGGCAGAGAACACACTTTTTATGTTCCAAAAAGCTATGACAGATCCGCCTTTAATAAGCGAGGTTCAAACTGTTCTCAAGAACAAATTATTACCGCGTATAATTTATGCTGTTGAGCAGCTTAATAAAGTTGCTGCTAATGATAATTTCAAATTTGAAGTAACAGGAAGAATGCAAGGCGATCAGAACAGAAGCTCTGTCTATATTTATCCTGCCGAAGTTCACTTCTTCACTGCCGCTGTTAATGGTGTAAAGATGATGCTTGAACAAATGATGGTATATAAATTTGAGATGCCTAATTATTCGCAGCAAAGCTTAATTCAAGCACTCGATCAAAACGGTACTACCTTTTTCGCGTTAGCCGCCGATGGTACATCAAGAGCCGCGAATGCTAAAAGTGCGATGAATGAAATGATAAATAAATTCATTTCAGGTGTTCAGAAATTGGAAACAATTTCAGGCAGAAAAACAGATGCCATCATTAAAATTGGTAATGATGGGATGAAACAACAAGATATTGATACTCTTAAAGTCTATTTGCAGAAAATGAAAAGTGCTATAACTTCTCCGGTTTCAATCTTCGTAGAAAATGGAGATAGAGACGGAAACAGTTATACCATTCAGGTCAACTTATCAAGATTGTTTGATAATCCTGTCGCTAATCCTAAAAAATCCTTTATCCCTACATATCAAGTTCTAGCCGTAGGGACAAAGGACATTCAGATAAAATTTGCTGCAGAAACTTATGCACAATTCACTTTTCCAGATCCGACTTTTAACGGTCTATTCCCTGGTATGACTAACAGTAACCTTAAAAAACTGTTGCGCATTGATGAGGCTTTTGCTTTTAGATTGGAGGGCAGTATTAATTCCGGTAATCAACCTTTACTATACTTGCCAAAACTAAGATTAGTGACAGCAGCTAAAACATATGAAGTAACCGCAAAAAAATATGGCTCTGGTTTTTATGCATGGTATGAGTATGAGTTCTTCATTCCTGATGTTAACAATGTGAGCTATACATTCTTTGTTGATTATGGTTCAGGATATGAAGAATTTATTGCAAACGAGCCTTTGATTATTAAAACAAAGCAGCATCTATGGAAGGAAATTAAAATTGATTTTCCGTCAGGTCTTCAATATTATTTAAATAGTAATCCTTGGTCTATCGACCTGTTTTGGCAGGGCTCATATACCTCAAGCGTTGTTCAAAAAGCTACAGGGGGTGGAAATTTTGTAGATCATATGCCGATGTCTTATTCTAATTATTATCGGGATAACTTTATTACTCAAGGAACGACGTATAGATATAGAATAAGAACTTCGACAGTTGCTCAAAATGACCAATTTGTTCCCAAAAACCCTAAATATTCAAATATTGTGACGGTAAATCCATAGAATGAGATTAAGCTTTTTATTATTCATCTTTCTTTTTACCGGAATCTGCGAGACAATAAACTCACAGATTCCGGTTTACTTACCTCAGGATAATATTTTTGAAACTTCTGTTTCTTTTAACTATTTTGACATTTATAGAGAAAGAACAGACATTTCTAATTTGACTGCATATTACTATGAAGCCAAGTCAGGTGTTTCGTATAAAACCGATAATTTTCGCCTTTCTTTGTCAATTGAAGAATCAAGGTTCAGGTTCAATAAAATATCTTCAAAGCATAATGCACTCGATTCAGATGTGTTGATTAAAAAACAATCGCTTGCACCAATGTTTCAATATAATTTTAAGAATACTTCAGCGACTGCTTTTTTATCGATGGAAAAAAACAATGGTACTAGTGAAAATTCATACGGTTTTAACTTTGAACTTAAAAAAAGAATTCTATTACTTGAAAAAATCAGTCTTCAGTTAAGCAAGATAAATATTCCGTTCTCGGCGTCTTTCAATTATGATGAAGACAATTTACACTTAAACAAATCGTTTCCTTTATTTATACTAAAGCAGTCGTTTGATTTCATACCCGTCCATAATCTTCAATCAAAAATAGATTTATATCAAATGTGGAATAGACGAGGCTCATCTTTTGCGGATTATCATACAATCACACAAGAGGCGCTGTTCTACGGATTTGAATTCAGAAATGATTACGACAAGAATATAAATTTATCAATCAAATACTTTGAAGGAGAAAGTGATCTCTTCTTTGAGCATCGAACTAATCTTTATGGAGAAAGTTCAATCTCAAACACTCAGATACTGCAGCTTGAAATTGGCATAGATTTAACTAAGCGGCTCTCCTTTCTGAAAAAGCTACAGCTTGGTTATTTGAATTTAACTTCTAAAGTTGTAGGTGATATGCAGTCTTGGCCCTTTACAGACGTGGTAACTTCTATTATTGCGAACAGGCTATACTATCGAGGCGAGTGTAACATTGACGCTTTTTATTCTTCTCTGAGTACAGACTTTAATTTGATGAATATTAGAGTCAGTCCGGAATTGACTTTCATACATTTTGAAGCTAACGGACAGATTGAAAATTGGCAGCCCCTGTTTCTTGTTTTTGGTGTGAAAAACTTCTCAAGCAGCCCAATAGACATTTTAAAATTGGGTGCCATCCATTTCAGTTTACAAACGAAAATAAATTTTGAGGAAATTTCACTGCTGATTTCTGCTGGGCAACTACTGCCCATTTATAAAGTTAAAAAAGCAATTGTAACAACGCCCGGATTACCAACACCTTCCGTATATAAAAAAAGTGATGGTGGTCGGTGGATTTCTATGGTTATTATAAAATATTTCAATTGAAAATGTTCTCATGTTTAAAAATTAACTTCCCGAAAATAGAAATGCAAGATTATGCTAAACTATATTCGTGATGAAATTTATTCCAAATTCAAAGAATATCAATCGTTTTACATCTCCGTTATGTGGCACGAAATGTGTCAAATTCAAGTCGAAAAAGGGAAGAATTACTGGGGGAATGAAATTCGATAACACATAGTTTCGGATTTCAACATAATGCTTCCCTTTTTTTATCTTCCGAACCAGATTTCAAAAATATTTTATTAACTTTTAATCCATTTTGTAAATTTTTTATCTAATCATTTCAGGAACTCTAATTGCAAATATCTGAACTATTAATTTGCTATCTCTGCGGCGAGACATGTGAAACCGAAACTATTAACATTGAAGAAAAACTTTTCTGTTGTGAAGGTTGTAAAATGGTTTATGAAATTCTTGAGGGCAGCAACCTTTGTTCGTCTTAATTATAAGTATGAGAAGAATCCAGGGACAAGTCAAAGGGTAATTATCGCAAAAAATAAATACGAATATTTAGACGATGTAGATGTACAGCAAAAATTACTTGATTATTCTGATGCTCGGCTAAGCACTATAACTTTTTTCATCCCTCTTATGCACTGCGCTTCTTGTCTCTGGTTGCTCGAAAATTTAAGCCGCTTAAATCCCGCTACTCAAAATTCCCGCGTGAATTTTTTGAGTAAGAAATTATCTATTAGCTTTTCTACAAATGAAATCACTTTGCGCCACGTAGCAGAGCTCTCCCCGCTATTGGTTATGAGCCTTTAACAAATTTAGAAAACTTAGAGAAAAAAACACAAACTTCTTACTACAAAAAACTCTATTACACAGATAACGACTGAAGAAATGGCATTGTTCTCTCTGTCCAATACAATATTTTGTCGAAAATATTTGTTCCGGCATTCAATAATTTTTATTTCTTTTTTTTATTTGGAATTGATTTGGGAGAAAAAAGTTAGTCGAGACCAAAAACAATTTTCAGTGCTTTGTCTATTTCTGTAATTTTATTTTCAGATAGTTGACCACGTATTTTTACAAGTCTAAAGTGATAATCAATTGGTCGGGTCTGCAGACAATCTGCTATCGATTTTTTCGTGAGTCCACTCTCTTTAGATGGTTCTAATAAAACGTTAGTAAGTATTTGAGATTTTTTTTCATCCCAAGATGTTATTGGAACAACTTGAATTACTGGAATCCTCTGATTGTAAACATCGTTCGTAACAACAATACAAGGGCGTATCTTTCCTGTTTCAGATCCTTTGACTGGATTCAAATCAATATCAATTACCATTCCTCTTTTTATGGATTTCATTTAGGCCAATTTCCTATTGCCGAATTTGTTAATTCCCTTAATTCAGAATCCTCTTGATAAACCTGAGCATAAAGTTTAGCAGATTTTTCCAATTTTTCTTTTTCCAATGATCTCATAAATTCATCAATAGCAGAACGCACCAACGAACTTTTATCTTTATAGCCCAATTCCTGATACTTACTTAAAAATATTAAGTGGTTTTCTTCAAAACTTATTTTAGCCTGTTGCATAGCATCCTCTTTTAGCTCCTAAGTTAGCTCTTATTTACGCCCCTAATATAGGTAACAAGAAAATAATTTGCAAAAGGTTTGAATCCAAATTTTTTGCTGTGTAATAACTCTTTAGAAATGTCAGTAAATAGACTTCTATAAAAATGGCTGAGGCTAAATCAGAAATGAAATAACAAAAAAATTCTCAAAAAAAAAGACTCCAAATTTTTGGAGTCCTTGTATTTATAATTAAAAAACAACGCTTGGTTTTAGTAACCAAATTAAGTTTCTTCCAATAAAATAATTATTGTAAACTCCAGAAAAATTTTCTGCACTGGGTCCGTATGCAAATACGCCAACCATTTCAGCGGTGTGTCCTTTCGAAGTAAAACGGAGATCAAGATTTTCGCCCGATAAAGTTCCGCCGTTAATCGACATTCCACCTGTTTCATGATCTGCAGTTACGAGGACTAAAGTTTTGCCATCATTTTTTGCAAATTCTAAAACGTAATTTACTGCGTTTGAAAATTCATTCGTCTCTGCTAAAAGTGCTGCGGAATTGTTATCGTGTCCAGCCCAATCAATTTGCGAGCCTTCTATCATAAGGACAAAACCATTTTTATTTTTTGATAATTGCTCAATCGCTTTTTGAATTAATTCTGGTAAGAAGTACTTTCTCTCTAACGTTGGATTGAGTGCGGCTGAATCTAAAAGTGCATAAAATTTGTTTGAAACAGTATTTGTCATCAAAGAATTTATATCAGTAAAAACGGAGTAGCCATTCGTTACTAATTTTTTTGTTAAGTCTATTTCATCTTCTCTTGCTCCACCAATTGACTTCGGAGTGAAAAATTTTAATCCTCCTCCTATCACTACTTCAAGCGGTTCATCGTAAAATTGTTTTGCAATTTCTGTCTCTTTTTTTCTATCGTTTACGTTCGCAATAAATGTTGCAGGAGTAGCATGAGTAACTGAGCTTGTAACAACCACACCCGTCGATTTATTCAATTCTTCTGCATAATCAAAAATTGATTTTAAGTTGTTGCCAAGAGTATCAACAGAGATATATCCGTTCCTTGTTCTGTATCCAGTGGCTATTGCTGTGCCTCCTGCTCCAGAGTCAGTAATTAATTTATCGAGTGACGAAGTATTCGACAACCCAATAAATTTAAATTTCCTAAACGGAGAATTAGGATCGGAGATTACATTTGTGGAGACGTAATTTATTCCCATTCCATCGCCAATCATAATGATGATATTTTTTGGTTTTTCCGAGGTGTAAACTATTGTAGAAAAAAGTAGAAAAAAGATTATGTGTAGTTTTAAGTTTTTCATAGTAATAAAAAATAAAAACTCTCTCAATTGCTCAAGAGAGTTGTGAAAAAATAGATGCAATGGAAAAATAAGAATTAAATATTAAGCTAAAGTTAAGAATCTATTAAAGATAATTCTTCAACTTTTGTAAGCCAATTATATTTATCTGCTACAAGCCCATATTGGATTGAAGTAATTTCTTCAAAAAGTTTGAGTGCAAGTTCACCATTGTTTCCATTGTTAATAATCATTTTATGATTTTTATATTTCATTTCGCCAATGGTAGAAATCACAACAGCTGTTCCTGAGCCAAAAACTTCAAGCACGTTTCCTGCTTTGTATTGATCTAAGAATTCATCAATACTAACGAGCCGTTCAGTAATATTTACGCCCCAATATTTTAAGATATGAATTACAGAAGCTCTTGTAACTCCGTGTAAAATTCCACCCGTTAATTTTGGAGTAACAACTTCATCCTTAAATCTGATAAAGATATTCATCGCTCCAACTTCTTCAATGAAGCGTTGTTCAATTCCATCAAGCCAAAGCACTTGCGAGAAACCTTGTTGCCGTGCTAATTCACTTGCTAACAAGCTTGCTGCATAATTGCCCGGAGTTTTACATTCTCCCAAACCTTTTCTAACAGCTCTCACAAATTGGTCTTGAACTAAAATTTTTACGGGCTTAAATCCTTCGGGATAGTAAGCACCAACAGGAGATAACAAAATAATAAACTTATACGATTTAGAAGGACGAACTCCAAGCACTTCGTCTGTTCCATACATAAATGGTCTTATGTATAAAGCTTCTCCTTTTTTTGTAGGTATCCAATTTCGATCAATAGAGACAAGCTCCTTTAATGCTTCAATTGCAAAATCGATATCCACAGTTGGCATGCATAATCTTTGAGCAGAATTATTTAAGCGCTGAAAATGTTTTTCAACTCTAAAAATTACAACATCTTCGCTTGCAGATTTGAATGCTTTTAATCCTTCAAACAATGCTTGTCCATAATGAATAAACATAGCTGCGGGATGTAAACTTAATTTTTCGAGAGGCTTTATAATTGCGTTGTGCCATCCTTTTTCGGGAGTATAATCCATCTCGAAGACATGGTCTGTAAAGATTTGGCCAAAGCCCAACTCTTCAGGTAAAACAATAGGTTCTGTTCTGTTTTTAATTTGATATGTAACGTTTTTCATAAGAAACTCAATTAATTTCTTTTAATTTTAGTGTATATTTAATCAATTATTTTTTAAGAAAAAAATTAATTAAACTGTTAACATTATTATCGATTATTAGGCAATTTAATTAACTAACATTAATTATTTAAGGAAATACTCGATTGGAATTAAGAAACTTCGGTTTATCGAATTTAAAAGTCACAGTTCTTGGTTTCGGCTGTGGAAAAATTGGTGATGAAAGTCATTCCGATAAATTTATTGAAAAATTCTTGAACGAAGTGCTTGATTCCGGAATAACTCTTTTAGATATAGCGAGTTTATTTTCTTAAATTTTTCCGTGTAAATAATCTTTTCGTTTTTTCTCGGGAAATTTTTCTATTGCATATCGAAGCATAGTGCGTGGCATTTCTTTGTAATGTATCTTTAGAAATTCTTCTTCTGTTTCCAAATCTCTCTTCCCAACTTCCCGCAACATCCAGCCAACAGCTTTTTGAATTAAGTCGTGTTCATCATGCAAAAGTATTTTTGAGATTTTTAATGTATCAGCAAAATCGTTTCGAGCTATAAAAAATGCGGTTGATATTATGCTTACTCTTTTCTCCCATAAATTTTTTGATTTGGCAAGATTGTATAAAACTTTGCGATCTCGAAAAAATAAAAATGCTCCAACTATTTTATGAGCACTGGAATCAACCAAATCCCAATTGTTGACATGCTTTAAGTTTTTTAAATAAAAATTATAAATTGTTTCGCGCTGAATTTCATTGCCTCTCTCGAACTGATGAATCAAAATAAAAAGTGAGATCAATCTTTCTTCATGAATTTTTGATATCAATAATTCTTCTACTTCTTTCAGCGATAAATCAGAAAAAGTTTTTGCAATCCTTCTTTGAATCGGAACTTTTATTCCTAAAAAAATATCACCTTCCCCATATTCCCCTTTTCCAGTTTTGAAAAATCTTTGTAGATTAATACTCTGTTGATAATTTGATTCTTTAATAATCTCTTTTTTTATCTCAGCAAGTGCCATAAAAGCTCATTTTAAAATTGTATTCTATTTTTTACTTCGAAAAGATAAAACATAAATTTGTTCATACAGAGCATTTTTGTAATTTACTACTACAAATTAAACACAAATAATATGAGGTTTCAATATGTTAAATAAAAAATTGGAAGTTGGTCTCAACAAACAGATTAACGAAGAGTTGTACTCAAGTTATATCTATCTTTCTATGTGTGCATATTTTGAATCAAAAAACTTAAGCGGCTTCGCAAAATGGATGCGTATGCAAAGTCAAGAAGAATATTTGCACGCTAATAAACTTTATGATTACGTTATACAAAAAGGTGGTAGAGTTGCTTTAACACAAATCGGAACTCCTAAAGCTGAATGGAAGTCTGTTCTTGAAGTCTTCGAAGATACTTTAGCGCATGAAAAATTTATTTCAAAATGTATTGATGAGCTTGTTAATCTTGCTCACGAAGAAAAAGATCATGCTACAACTAATTTCTTGCAATGGTACGTAAGCGAACAAGTAGAAGAAGAAGCTAATGCAACGAAAATTGTTGATGACTTAAAAATGGTCGGTGAAAATAATTATGGAATTTTTATGCTTGATAGAGAACTCGGACAGAGAAAAGCCGAAGCTGCCGACGCTGAATAAAAAAATATTTGCTGATAGAATAAATCCTCTTTCTTAAACAAGGAAGAGGATTTTTTTTTGTTTACCAATCCCACTGCAAGCCGACTTTAAACTTCAATAAATTCAAGCTTGATTAAGACAAATATTTGAGAGCGATTAAAGATGAGTTTAAATTTTATAAAATAATCCTTCCAAACTTACACGCTGCAGTTAACTCTTTTCCTCTTTTTTATTTGTCCCCGTAACCATATCTGCAGTCTCTTTTATTTTTGCTTTTACTTTATCAAGTATTTTTTTTGCCCAGATAAATTCAGTAGCGAGAATGGTTAAGCCAATCGGTATAACGATAAATGCAGGTCCAGGCAGCACCATCAATGCTATACCAATAGCGAGTATCGTCCCGCCAACAACAAGTACGATAAGTTTCTTAATTTGTTTTATTGTATTCATCATATAGTTATAAACATTAAAATTAAAAATCAGTTCCCAAAAAATAAGGTAACATTTTATGCCACGTCGGCCAATCGTGAGGCATATCTTCGCCCCACAAATCAAGCTTGTGCGGAATTCCCTTTGAACTTAATACTTTTGATAATCTTTTTGAAGCAGTAGGATCTTCATAATCGCCTCTACCTGCAGCTATAACAATTTTTCCTTTACGAATTTCATTCAACATCTTTTCATCATTCCAATTCGATAAATAATCTTCAGGCGAATTACGAAAAACATTTTCATCGTAATATCCCCTTGCATAATATTTTAAATTATAACTTCCGCTCATTGCAATTACACCACGAAACAAATCAGGTCGCTGAAAAAAAATATTTGCTGCCAAAAAAGCACCGAGCGATGCACCCGTTGTAATTATTGGCACGTGTCCGTTGCAATGATTAAATATGAACGGAACTACTTCTTCAATCACGTATTTATTGTATTGTTGATGACGAATAGCTTTCTGCTCAATCGAAAGATTTTTCCTCAGCCAGCTTTCACCATTGATACTATTGATCGAAAAGACTTTACACTTTCCTGAATTTATGAAATGACTAATTGAATCGATCAATTGACATCTTTCATATTCAAGATAATCTTCGCCAGCAGTTGGGAACATTAGAAGAGAAAATCCATAATGCCCATAAACTACAACGTCCATCTCCTTATCGAGATTTGAACTCCACCACTTATGAAACTCTTTATGCACTAATACTTTTACTCAGAAATTTTCGTTAATAAAAACTTGAATCAAATATACTCCAAATTAAAAATATTTTACAATTTACGAGCAACAACAATTACAGTTTTTTCTTTATCCTCAACACCATTTGAAGAATTTAAAGCTTCGAGCAACACAACATAAATTCCAATTCGTAGCGGGTTTCCCGAATCATCAAGCCCATCAAATGTAATCGCTCCCGATGATCCGCTTCCTTGATTGTTTGCAAGTGTTCTAACCAAGCGACCATTGCTATCAAAAATTCGTACTCTAATTTGTGATGTTGAAGCAGATAGATTGTAATTTATTATTGCGAAATCTTCAAAGCCATCATTATCAGGTGAAAATGGATTTGGTGAAATCGAAATGTTTGAAGTCATTGTTTCAAGCTGAGTAAAAATACTATTCTTCAATGCTGGAGTTGATCCTAAAGCCGCAACACTGCTGTTCCAATTCTTAGAATCATTTCCACTTAAGCTTGGATTTATTCTTTCCAACGAAGTATTTTTTGTTATTAATAAATTTCTGTTAGTCCAATTATCCGAATAGACAACAGAGTCAATCACATTTCCTTTTACATCTTTAAGTAAAATCAGCTCGCCACTATTGGTTAAACCGAGAGATGATTGATTTACAATATTTTTATATTTATCATTTGATAGATGCGAAAACATTGAAAGTATTATCGAATCTGCTGCAAGTATAAAATAAGAGTTGGGCGTCAAAATTAAACTTGTATCGGAAACGACAAAAAAGTTTTTGTTCTCATCTTCTACTCGCCAGCCACCCAGATTAATATCTGAATTGGTTGGATTATAGAACTCTATAAACTCACTATTATCAATATCGGGCTCAAACATTATCTCATTAATTACTAAACTATTTTTTTCGTATGCTGGAATTAATGTGAATGAATTTTCCGCTCCAACAGTATTTCCATTTGGACTAAGAGAAGTTGACCAATTAATAGAATCAGAAATTGCTAAGTTAGATAAATTAATTCTCTCGAGCGATTTTCCATTTCTTCCGCCTTGTTTGGAATTGTATTTCATCTTTCCAATTCGTGAATCTCTCTGATCAAAAATATTTACTTCATCTTCAGTGTTGCTTAGCGAACTAAAATTTCTAATTATGATTTTAGATTGTGTTGAATAAAAATTATAAAATGTTGAATCTCTTGCAATAACCAAATATTCGTTAGGACCTAAAACTAAATCAACGAATGATAATGAAATTTTATTTGTCTGAACATTATCACTAAGCGACCAATTCTTTAAATTTAAATCTTCTTTGGTTGGATTATAAAGTTCTATCCATTCAGGCCCAACAATTGGAGCATACATAACTTCGGTTATCAAACTAAAAATTTGCGGATAACCAGATTCGATAAAAGATTCAAAATAATTATTTAGAGTGTCATTGTCCGAAGGGTAATGAATATTGACTGAAATCAATGTTCGCTTTACAATGTTAGTCAGTAAATCTGATGTAACAACAATTGAGTCCGCTGGATTAATCTGATTAGAAATTGTTCTCGAAGAAAAAATTCTATCAGGAATATTATTTGAATCAGTATCAACAGAAAATGTAATTGTAAATTGTGTTGATGGATTCAGTCCTTGATTTCTCACAACAGCATTGATTGCTACAGATTCACCACTTCTAAAAAATTCATTTTCAGCTTTTAATGAAGCGACAGTTAAATCTTGTTCTTTTGGAGTAACACTATTTAATCTGCCGGGAGTACTAAATTCAATGTCGAGCGATGACGCCCAATTACTCGGGTTGTTACTTGGAGCTGAAATTTCTTTTCTTTCTAACGAAGCATTACTTCTATTGCCCCAATTGCTTACGTATCTAACTGAATCCATTACTGAGCCGCGTCTGTCTCGCAGAATCACGCCATCAGCATCATTGTTGAGCACTGGCAAGGGCACTACAACTATTCTCGATGGAATATGTCGATAATAATTTACAATTGATTGATCTCTTGCTAACACAAGATAAGAGTTAGCAGGAATAAAAATATTGGATGTAATTCTTGCTGTCACAGGAGTTGTAACAATATCAGTAATCGTATAATCACGCAGACTAACAGAATCGTTTGTTGTATTATAAATTTCAATCCACTCAGGTTCGCCACCAGTTGGCACAAACATAATTTCATTGATTACAATTTTGTTTCTTTCAAGTCCCGAAAAAATAGATTTTATTCCAACATTATTTATTGTGTCCTGATCTAAATTATAAATTGCTTTTACTACAAATGAACGTTCATTAATTAAATTTAGAATTTTAAAATTGAAACTGTGGCGAGTCGAGTCATTCACATTCAATAATATTTGAGATGATGTTTCAATTAAATTATCAGGAATAGAATCGAGATTTGTATCTTCAAAAAGCTGCAAAATAAATTGTGAATTATTTAAACCAATATTTTTTACTGAAGCAAAAATATTTACATCATTTCCAAAAGTTGGAGCAGTGGGATTAAAAATAATATCATTAACAATTATGTCATAATCTTTTTGCGTTACAGAATTTATGGAACCAGGTGTTGCTCTTAAACGACTTGTTGACGAACTCCAATTTGCAGAATCGAGTGAACTCAAGTTTGGATTTTTTCTCTCTAAAGATTTATTCGATCCGCCTCCCCAACGTGATAAATAATGGACAGAATCGATTACGCGATTAAGAGAATCGAGCAACATAATATGATCGAAATCGTTATTTAATATTGGAAAACTTCTAAATACAATTTTTGAATTTATTGAATAAAAATTTCTTATTGAACTATCCCTCGCAATAACAATAAATTCTTTTGGACTTAAAATAATCGGAGTGCTAATTACAATCGACGTATCACCTCTGTCGCCAATTTTATAATTCATCAGATTAATTTGTTTATTGCTTCGATTAAAAATCTCAATCCATTCGGGTTCGGGTGAAGTTGGTGCATACATTATTTCGTTAATCACCAAATCATTTCTGATTTCATTAATGTTTACAGCATTAAAATTAGTAAATGCAAAGTTGTTTGATGTATCTTCATCAATAGTAGTAGCTATCTGAGCAATAAAATAATTACGACCAATATCAAATCCTGAGAAAGAGAAATTGTGTCTGGCACTATCATTTGCATTCAACGCAGAAAAATTATTTGAATTTACAAGCTCACTTTCTTGTGCAATTGAATCAATATTTTGATCATAAAAAATATTTAAACGATAGCTTTGAGAAGTAAGTAGTCCGCGATTTCTTACTGTTGTCGCAAAAACTATTTGACCACCTTGAATTGCAAAATTTGTAAGCGTAGAAAAATTTGAAATTGCTAAATCATTATTTTTTGGAGTGACAGAATTAATGCGTCCGGGCGTTGCTTTTATAACACCTTCAGAAGTTTTCCAATTTGTTCGATCGTTACTTCCCAGCTCAGTATTAATTCTTTCTAAAGATCTTCCTCCAGAACTTCCGCCCCACGTTGAAACATACGAAACGCTATCAATAATTAATCCCGTTGAATCGCTTAGATAAATAACATCTGCGTTATTGTTCAATATCGGAAGATTTATTACTCGCACTAAAGATGGAACTGAGTAGTGATTAAAGATAGATGAATCACGGCTGAGGACAATGAATGATTTTGCAGGAAGAGTTAAACTTAATGTTGATACTATTGCATTAGCTGCGGGATCTGAAATTCTCCAATTACGCAAATTGATTGCTGAATTAGAACGATTAAAAATTTCTATCCATTCGGGTTCAGGTGAAGTTGGTGCATACATAATTTCATTGATAACAACATCATTAAAATTATTTCCCGGAGGAAAAACTGTAAATCGAGAAATTAAATTATTGTTGAGAATATTTTCATCACCAACCAAAGTAACTCGAACTAATATTTGATAATTCCCGAGTGGAGCATTATTAATACTAGTCGAAACTGCTATTGAATCAAGAGAACGCAATGACGAAATATTTTGTGAAAGCAATTGCTCTTGAACTGTTCCAACAGAATCAAAATTAGTGTCATTAAAAATTGTAACATTAAAATTATCTGCGTTGTTTGCGCCAAGATTTCTTACAATTGCTGAGATCGAAACATTATTTCCTTGAATTGGAACTGCTGGCAAAATATTTATTCGAGAAACTGCGACGTCAAATAGTAATGGAGTAACACTATTTTTAGCGCCGGGTGTGCCGTTAAGAACCAACGAGTTAAGCCAATTTGAAGCTAAATTATTTTTTGATAGAATTATTTTTTCGTCAGAAATTCCTGTTGCGTTGTTCGCAGAATAAGTATAAGTCTCTAACGTATCAGTTGTTCCTCGAATTATCCAAAGTTGACGAGCTTCAGTATTTGCAAGCCCCGAAGCACCAAATGCGTTATCAGAAATTCTGAGTCGTAACGCAGAAGGAGGAATAAGAGCATTATAAATTCCAGATAACGAATCATAATCTCCTTCCAAAATAACAGCATAAGAACGTGCTGGAAGAATGGTACCAAATCCTGCCGAGACAATTACATCAGGTGTTGCGGTAGAATATTTAATCCTATGATTACTAAGATCAACGGGCTGCGAACTGAGATTATAGATCTCAATAAATTCATTGTTGGTGCCACTTGAGTTGAACATCACTTCAGAAAAAGTGAGTGAATCAGTTTGTGAATATCCCACAACACTGAATAAAAATAACGAAATTAAAATTATCTGTTTCAAATTGTTTCTTCTACGTTTTTAATATTTAAAAAATTAATAAACAAAAGTAATTAAAGTTTTTGTGAGTTCTTTGCATCATCTCTGCTTTACATTATTTGTTCTTTGCTTCAAATGCATTTTGGCAATTACATCAAAAATAAAATCTGGGAATATCTTTATGAGTCGCGATAAAATTACAATCGGCAATGGGAACTGAATTATTTTTTTTCGTTTCATTATTCCGTTAAAAATAATTTCTGCAGAGACTTCTGGCTCAACTAAAAAAGGCATTTTAAAATTATTTTTACTTGTCATCGGCGTTCTTACAAAACCGGGTCGAACAATTAGAACATCAATTCCGTATTGATAAAGCTCATTCCTAACGCTTTCGAGATATGTTGTCAGTGCAGATTTAGTCGCAGAATAGATTCCGCTTTTCGGAAATCCTCTTGCATCGGCAAGACTTGAAACACCAACTATTACGCCAAATTTTTGATTAATCATTTTTTCTGTTAATTGTGAAAGACAATAAACAACGCCGAGCAAATTAGTGTTAATCATCTCTTCTGCTTTTTGTAAATCAAATTTTTCAATGTGAAGTGCATAACTAACGGCTGAATTTAAGATTGCAAAATCAATGTTACTTACTTCACTATAAATTTTATTAAAACAATCTTCAACATTTTTTTTATCTGATACATCACACTTAAACAAGAATAACTTGCTTCCATTTTTTTCAATCTCACCTCTATATTCTTCTATCAATTCTGTTCTGCGTGAAATTAAAATCAAATTACATTTTTCTTTTGAAAATCTTAATGCAAGTTCTTTTCCAATTCCGGTTGATGCCCCTGTTATCAAAACATTTTTATTTTGTATGTTCAATTTTCATATTCCTTATAAAAAAAAATTTACAATAGAGAAAATATTTTCATTTCTAAGTTTAATTGTTATTTTTGTAGCAAAAATTATACCAGATGAATAATACAAATTTTGTTTCAGTTGATGACGTTTTAATCAACATGGAAGTTATAACGACGCCATTTGCTTGCGATGTACAAAAATGTAAAGGTGCTTGTTGTACTTTTGAAAGTAGTTATGGAGCACCATTAAAAAAAGAAGAAATAAAAATCATCGCTACAATTTATGATAATGTAAAAGAATTTATGATGCCAATTTATATCAAAGAAGTTGAGCAGTATGGCTTTTATGAATTTAAAGAGGATGAATATTTTACAAGAAGTTTTAATGATAAAGATTGTGTTTTTGTTTATTATGAAAAATCGATTGCAAAGTGTGCAATTGAAAAAGCTTTTGTAGAAGGAAAAATAAATTTCAAGAAACCAATTTCTTGTCACTTGTTTCCAATTCGGGTAAATAGTTTTGGTGGCGACGTTTTGAAATTTGAAAAATTTAAAGAGTGTGAACCAGCGCTTGAGAATGGTGCTAAATCAAATATCAGTGTTGCCAAATTTTGTAACGAAGCTTTAATTCGATATCGAAATAAAAAATGGTATAGTGCATTAATTAATTTAGGTTTATGAGTATGTTAAATCTTTCGCAAAAATTAACTCAGTTACAGAAATTATCGCCTCAACAAATTCAGTATCAAAAGTTGCTTCAACTTAATACTCTATCGCTTGAGCAACGCATTAAAACTGAGCTTGAGCTTAATCCTTTACTCGAAGAAGAGATGGACTTAAAGCAAGAAGAAAAAGATTCGGATGATGATTTTGAAAATGAGACGGATCAAGATAAAGAAGAATTTGCTCTTGAAGATTTCATGAATGATGAAGATTACTTTGATGACAATGCTAACCTAAATAAAAATTTACAAGAAGACGATAGAACTGAACACATCGTTCGCGCCAAAGTATCATTGACTGAACATCTTCTCGACCAATTAAATATGATGGATTTAGATGACCGCCTCATGATTTTGGGTGAGGAAATAATTGGTAATCTTGATAAAGTTGGATACTTAAAACAAAGTCTTGAAAATATTGTTCAAGAGCTTGAGATGTTTCAGCACATAACAATCAAGCTTGAAGAAGCTGAAGCAGTTTTAAAAGAGATTCAAAAATTTGATCCTGTTGGAATTGGTGCACGATCACTTCAAGAATGTTTATTGATTCAAATTCACTACTCATCTTACGATCCATATTATTCATTCCTAGCTGAAGAGATGTTGAGAGATCATTTTTTAGCATTCACGCAAAAGCGATATGATATAATAATGGACAAGATGAATTTAAAAGAAGAAACACTTCGGTCTGTGCTTGATTTAATACAAAAATTAAATCCAAAGCCGGGTGAAGGAACTTTTGGTGATATTGAACAAAATCAGATCACCCCTGATTTTATTATAGAAAAAGATCATAAAGACAATTACATTATTATTCTCAACGATCGTTCGTTGCCTACAATTACGGTGAGCAAAACTTATCTTGAAATGATTGGCGAAAGAAAAGGAAAAAGAAAACTTTCTGATCGCGAAAAAACTACTTATAAATTTTTAAGAGAAAAATTTGAATCGGCTAAGTGGTTTATTACCTGCTTGGAACAACGACGCGATACACTAATGAAAGTGATGCGTGCAATTCTTGAAAGACAATATCGATTTTTTGAAGATGGTCCCAAAAAACTCCGCCCAATGATTTATAAAGATATTGCCGAAGATATCAGTATGGATATTTCAACTATTAGTCGTGTAGCTAATGGGAAGTTCGTTCAGAGCCATCAAGGAATTCATGAACTGAAATATTTTTTTAGCGAAGGATTAGGAACTGAATCAGGTGAAGAAGTTTCAAACAAACATATCAAAGAAAGAATTAAAGAAATTATCGAATTCGAAAAAAAGAATGACCCATTCAGCGATGAAGAGATAACTTCGATATTGAATGAAGAAGGAATTCACATAGCTCGCAGAACAGTTGCAAAATATAGAGAGAGTTTAAGAATTTCAGTCGCAAGACTACGCAAAGGATTATGACAATTTTTTTTGATCTTCTAATTATAATTTTTCTTTTTTTTATTTTTGCTCTTAGTCATTCATATTTTGCTTCGCTCAATTTTAAAAATTTTATTGGCAAACGTTTCCCGAAATCTCTTCCCTATTTTAGATTAACTTATAACATCGTTTCGTTGATTACATTCTATCTAATTTTTTTAATTTCTCCTCAACCTGAAATCACAATTTATGATTTACACTCGCCTTGGGATTTGATAATTCTGATTCCGCAATTTCTTAGTCTGTTCGGATTAATCTGGACATTGCGTTACATCGACATAAAAGAATTTCTTGGGATTAATCAAATTTTGCGCGCACAAAAAGGAAGATATAATTTTGAATCTATAGATGAAGAATCAGTTTTAAGAATTGAAGGTCCTTATAAATTTACACGACACCCTCTCTATTTATTCACTATTTTGTTTCTTCTTTTCAGACCAACAATGAGTTTATTTTATCTGCTCTTTCTCGTCTTTGTCGTTCTATATTTTTATATCGGTTCATCAATTGAAGAGAAGAAAATTGAGAATAAATTTGGGGCTGAATATTTGAATTATAAATTAAAAGTAGGGAAAATTTTTCCAAGAATAAAAACATTTTTCTCTTAGGGAATAAAAAATATCTCAACTAAAAATATTTGTTAAGAAGATTTTAGTTAATTTTAATAATAAAAAAAGAAATTAATATTTATGGAAATAATAAAAGCGACAACAATAATTGGTATCATTCACAAAGGCGAAGCAGCACTAGGCGGTGATGGTCAAGTTACGCTAGGCAATACAATTATGAAACACAACGCAATGAAGATTAGAAAAATTGCAAATGGAAAAGTCCTTTGCGGCTTTGCTGGTGCTTCGGCTGATGCATTTACGTTGATGGAAAAATTTGAAGATAAACTTGAACAATACAGAGGCAATGTTAGCAGAGCCGCTGTTGAGCTTGCGAAAGAATGGCGAACTGATAAATATTTACGAAGACTCGAAGCAATGCTCGCAGTAATCTCAAAAGACAACGCCCTTCTAATTTCTGGTAATGGTGATGTAATTGAACCCGACGATAAAATTGTTGCTATTGGCTCAGGTGGAATGTATGCACTTTCAGCAGCAAAAATGTTAAAGAAATTTAGTTCATTGTCTGCTAGTGAGATTATTGCAGAATCTCTAAAAACCGCTTCTGAGATTTGCATTTATACAAACGACAAAATTCATGTTGAAACTATCTAATAGGAATTATGAAAAAAGAAATTATGAATAATCAATTAACCCCAACTCAGATTGTATCTGAATTAAATAAATTTATTATTGGTCAAGATGACGCAAAGCGAGCTGTCGCTATCGCATTAAGAAATAGATGGCGCCGCCAACAAGTTGAAGGAAAACTTAAAGATGAAATTATGCCGAACAATATCATCTTGATTGGTCCAACTGGAGTCGGTAAAACAGAAATTGCACGACGCTTGGCAAAACTTGCTAATGCTCCATTTATAAAAGTTGAAGCTTCAAAATATACCGAAGTCGGATACGTTGGCAGAGATGTAGAGTCAATGATACGAGACCTTACTGATCTCGCAGTGAACATGGTAAAACATGAAAAGGTTGAAGAAGTTAAACCTAAAGCTGAAGAGTTAGCTCTTGAAAAAGTTCTTGACTTGTTGATTCCTCCCGTCAAAGTTTCCTCTGATAATATTAATGAAAATGAGAATACTGAAGTTGTTGATGAAGGCTTAAGAAATCAAAAGACTCGCGATTGGATGAGAGAAAAAATTAAGAATGGCGAGATGGATGCTAAAATGGTTGAGTTCGATATTAATACATCGGCTGTTGGTATGCAGATTCTCGGACCACTTGGCACCGATGATTTTTCGCTTAACATGCAGGAGTTAATGAGCTCAATGCTTCCAAAGAAAAAGAAGAAAAGAAAAACAACTATTAAGGAAGCAAAAGAAATTTTTGCACAAGAAGAAGCTGCAAAACTAATCGACATGGAAGCTGTTCAAAAAGAAGCGATAATTAGAGTTGAAAATAGTGGAATAATTTTTATCGATGAAATTGATAAAATTGCTGGCGGTGGAAAAGGACAAGGTCCCGATGTTTCGCGTGAAGGTGTTCAAAGAGATTTACTTCCTATTGTTGAAGGCTCGAATGTGAATACAAAATTTGGCGTAGTAAAATCGGATCACATTCTCTTTATTGCATCAGGTGCTTTTCACGTTTCTAAACCTTCTGATTTAATTCCTGAACTACAAGGAAGATTTCCGATTAGAGTTGAATTGAAAAGTTTGACTGAAGATGATTTTGTAAAAATATTAACGATGCCTCAGAACGCACTCTTGAAACAATACTCAGCTCTTCTTGAAACTGAAGGAGTGAAACTTGAATTCAAGAAAAATGCAATTAAAGAAATTGCAAAAATTTCTCATGAAGTTAATGAGCAAGTTGAAAATATTGGGGCAAGAAGACTTCACACAATATTGACAACTATTCTTGAAGATTATTTATTTAATGTGCCTGATGAGTTTGGTGAAAAATCAATTGCTGTTGATGCAGAACTCGTACACAAAAAACTTGATGCTATTGTAACGAATCGTGATTTAAGTAAATATATTTTGTAAAATAATTTTACTTCCCATATTCAAGTTTTTCAAATACTCTTTTGGCTTGACGAAGATGTCTTTCGTTGTGATAATTTATTATCAAGTAGATGTCGGCAATATTGAATTTAATTAAGCTATTAAGAGGGGACGAAACTTTAACATCACTCAAATTTGAAAAGCTGAATTTCTCTGCGAGTAAAATTAATTTTTCATTTGATTGCAAAAATTTTTCGATGATAGAATTATCATTGCGCTGAATTGCGGGAATAAAAATTTTCGGTGTTTTATATCTCATTTTCGAGTTAGGATTATTTATCCTTAAAAATATTCTTCCCAAAAAAGATTTATTAATTTCAAGTCCACTTGAGTTTTCATCGCTTGATAAATTAGAAATTGTTTTTTCAAGTTGTGACAGATATGAATCATTGACAATAACTAGATGAGCAATATTTTCAGCAATTGACCATTTCTTTTCGTCATCTCTTTGATTTATTTTTTTTTCTGAATAAAATAAAAATTTTTCTCTTACAATCGAATTGCAATTCTCTAATTCCCTTTTCTGAATTTCAAAAAATGTTTTTTGACGCATTAAAACAACCTAAATCTTTCTTCACAAATTAATGATTCTGTTTTCAAAATTGCATAACTTTTATAAAACAATTTTATTAATTTCTATTGTACAATTTATTAAAAGAAAAAAAATATTGGAAACAGCATGAATAGAGTTGAATTAAAAATTGAAGGAATGAATTGCAACAACTGTATCAAGCACCTTAAAGAAGAATTTCTAAATAATGAAAACATAAATGTCATTGATGTTCAAATTGGCGCCGCAACATTGGAATATGATGTGTCGAAAATTTCGCGCGATTATCTTGCGGAAATTATTGATGAAGCAGGTTACAAGCTTGTTGACTTAAAAATAGTTTAGACAATTACTTTAAAATCTAAACTTCTGAATTATTTTTTTCAGTCATGTTGAACGAAGTGAAACATCTTGATTTAGATGGCTCTTAGACTCTTCACTTCGTTCAGAGTGACAGCAGTAGAGATTTTTAAGAGAACTTATGTAGCGACTTCTGAATTATTCTTTTCAGTCATGTTGAACGAAGTGAAATATCTTGATTCAGATGGCTCTGAGACTCTTCACTTCGTTCAGAGTGACAGCAGTAAAGATTTTTCAGAGAACTTATGTAGCGACTTCTGAATTATTTTTTTTAGTCATGTTGAACGAAGTGAAATATCTTGATTCAGATGGCTCTGAGACTCTTCACTTCGTTCAGAGTGACAGCAGTAGAGATTTTTCAGAGAACTTATGTAGCGACTTCTGAATTATTTTTTTTAGTCATGTTGAACGAAGTGAAACATCTCCATTTAGATGGCTCTGAGACTCTTCACTTCGTTCAGAGTGACAGCAGTAGAGATTTTTAAGAGAACTTATATAAAAAATAAAGAAATGAACAGAACAGAAAAAATTACAGTTCCAGTTGAAGGAATGACTTGTGCAAGTTGTGTTCTTCGTGTCGAAAGAACATTGAACAAAATATCCGGAGTGAAAAATCCAGTTGTAAACTTGGCACTTGAACAAGCAACTTTTGAATATGATTCATCAATAGTAAATCTCAAATCAATTGCTGCGAGAATCGATAAGAGTGGTTATAAATTATTATTGCCGGAAAATAAAAAAGAAGAGACAAGTAATCGCGTTGATTTAGATAAGAGACAAATGGAAAATTATTTTTTCGTAAAGAAGGAATTTTATTTCTCTTTATTTCTCACAATTCCCGTAAGTGTTATTTCAATGTTTTTGATGATACCGCCAATTCAAGAAATATCCGCATTAAATATGGAGAGTTGGAATAAAGTATTTTTTATTTTTACGACGTTAATCCTTTTTAGACCCGGTAGAAGATTTTTTATTTTGGCAGTTAAAGCAGCAAAACAATTTACTGCTGATATGAATACTTTAGTTGCGATTGGAACTGGCTCGGCTTATGTGTATAGCAGTATGGCAATATTTTTTCCAGAATTATTAAACGTAGATCCCGCATCACATCTATATTTTGATACTACTGCAGTGATTATCACGTTGATTTTATTGGGCAAAATGCTTGAAGCAAAAGCAAAAAATAAAACTTCAGAAGCATTAAAAAAACTAATTGGCTTGCAATCAAAATTTGCAATCGTTGTCAGAAATGGCGTTGAACTTTTGACTCCAATATTAAAGTTACAAAAAAATGATATCGTTCTTGTAAAACCCGGCAGCACAATTCCTGCGGATGGTGTTATCGTTTCTGGTCAATCAACAATAAATGAATCGATGCTAACTGGTGAAAGTTTTCCGATTGAAAAATCTGTTGGTGCTCAAGTCGTTGGTGGGACAATGAATTTATCGGGTTCATTTACTTTTAAAACAACGGCTATCGGTAAAGAAACTGTCATCTCTAAAATAATTGAGTTAGTTGAAAACGCACAAACATCAAAAGCACCAATTCAAAAATTGGTTGACAAAGTCGCTTCCATATTTATTCCGATTGTTCTTCTTCTTGCGATTTCTACTTTTGCGATTTGGTATTTTCTTCTCGACGCATCATTCTCAGCAGCGATGATTAATTTTATTTCAGTATTGATTATCGCTTGCCCATGTGCATTAGGTCTTGCAACACCAACAGCAATAATGGTCGGGACTGGATTAGGAGCAACGAAAGGAATATTAATAAAAAATGTTGAAAGTCTTGAAAAACTTTATAAAGTAACCACAATCGTCTTTGATAAAACTGGAACGTTAACTGAAGGTAAACCGATTGTCTCAAAAATATTTTCATTTGAGAATTTTTCAGAAGAATCTGTTTTGTCAATTGCAGCTTCTGTTGCAAAAAATTCCGAACATCCTTTTAGTGAAGCTATTACAAATTATGCAACTCAAAATAAAATTGAATTAACTGAAGTAAAATCATTTTCATCATTTCCCGGTTTAGGCGCAATTGGAAAATTAGAATCAGGAACTGTTATCTATGGAAGTGAAAAATTTATGAATGAAAATAATTTCGATTTAAGTTTGCATAAAAAAAATATAAATGATATTTCAGAGACGCTCAATAGCATTGTCTTTATTGGGTTCAATAAACAGTTAATTGGAATTATTTCTTTAGAAGATGAAATAAAAGTTGACGCAAAAAAAAGTATTTCTAAATTGAAAGAGATGAATTTAGAGATGATAATTCTTTCGGGTGATCAAAAAGTGATTGTAGATAACTTGGCGATGCAAGTGGGAATTGAAAAAAGTTTTTCTAAATTAATGCCTGAACAAAAGGTTGAAAAAATAAAAGAATTGCAGTCTGCAGGAAAAACTGTTGCGATGGTTGGAGATGGAATTAATGATTCTCCTTCGTTGGCTCAAGCTGACGTTGGCGTGGCGATTGGAACAGGAACTGATATTGCAATTGCAACTGCAGATGTAACATTGATAAAAGGACAACTGCCTACTTTAATTACAGCAATTAATATTTCCAAAAGAACAATTAATACAATAAGACAAAATTTATTTTGGGCTTTTATTTATAACGTCGTTGGAATTCCAATCGCAATGTTGGGAATATTAAATCCAATGTTCGCTGCCTTTGCGATGGCTTTTAGTTCAGTAAGTGTAGTATCAAATTCGTTGCGGTTACGATATAAAAAATTGGATTAATTTCAACTAAAAAATCAGTTCAATTAAATTTATATTTGTATTAATATTTTTAGCTGGTAACCATAATGATAAAAAAAATAACAATAATTTTTATTCTACTGATTATTAATCAAATAATTTATTCACAAAACATATCTGTCAAATTTGAAATTACAATTCCCTATCTGCCAGAAAATCCCAATGTTTATATATCGGGTAACAAGACTGAATTGGGTGAGTGGCAACCAAACATAATAAAATTTGAAAATTTAACTGCTCAAAAAAGAATTAAACAATTTTCATTTCCCAAAGGAACAATCTTAGAATTTAAAATTACTCGTGGCTCTTGGGATAACGAAGCGATTTATCACGCGAATGAGATTCCACAAAATTTTTTCCTGAAAATTACTAACGATACAATTGTTCGAATAACTGTTCCTATGTGGAAGGATCAAGTTGGAAGAAGTAACGATCGTACTTCAATAGTTTCAACTATCACAGGCAATATTAAGTATCATATAAGTTTAGTTTACAGAAATTTAACACCAAGAGATATTATTGTTTGGCTTCCTCCAAGTTATTTTTCAAATCCAGAAAAAAAATTTCCTGTGTTGTATATGCAGGATGGACAAAATATTGTTGACCCCGCAACTTCAAGTTTTGGCAATGAGTGGAAAATTGATGAAGTCGCTGATAGTTTGATAAAACTTGAAGAAATTCATGAAATGATTATTGTCGGAATCAATAATACTTTTGATCGGCGACAAGAATATACGCCGGGAGAAAAGGGTGAAATGTATATGAGCTTCATCGTCAATAGCTTGAAGCCCTTTATCGACAGTGTTTACAGAACTAAACCTGAAAGAGAATTTACCGCAGTTGGTGGCGCATCAACAGGTGGAACAATTTCTTTTATGTTACTTTGGAAGTACGATAATATTTTTTCAAAAGCAATTTGTATGTCGCCTGCATTTCAAATCAGTGATGTCGATGTAGTCTCTTGGGTAAAAAATTATTATGGCGAAAAAAAAGATATTCTTCTTTATATTGATAATGGCGGTGTTGGATTAGATTCTGTTTTGCAATTTGGAATCGACAAAATGATGAAAACTTTAGAAACAAAAAATTATAAAAAAGGAATTGATTATTTTTGGTTTCTTGATGAGAAAGCACTTCACAACGAAATTGCTTGGGCATCTCGCATCTATAAGCCATTAAAATTATTTTATGAAAGAAAAAAAACAATATGAACAAAACTGCAATTGTACTTTTAAATCTTGGTGGACCAGATTCACTCGAAGCGGTACAACCATTTCTTGAAAATCTATTTAATGATCCTGATATCTTTAAACTCCCTTTCCAAAAAACTCTTGCGCAAATTATTTCCAAAAATAGAGCACCGAAAGTCATGGAGGAGTATAAATTAATTGGTGGAAAATCACCGCTCGGAGAATGGACTGAGATTCAACGAAAAGGTTTAGAAGCGTTGCTTAGAAAAAATAATGTTGACGCTGATGTGCTTGTAGCAATGAGATATTGGCATCCGCTAACGCAAGAGGTTGTAAAGAAAGTGAAAGAAAAAGGATATGAAAAAATTCTACTCCTTCCTCTTTATCCACAATTCTCAATCTCAACTACGGGCTCGTCCTTCAATGAGTGGAATAGAATATATGATGGCGATAAAAAGAAATTAATTTATGTCCAGTCTTATCATAACAATAAAAAATACGCTCTTGCTATTAATCAAAGAATTGATGAAACACTCAAAAAATTTCCTCAAGATTTATTAAAAAGTGTTCAGCTTGTATTTAGTGCTCATGGAACTCCTGTAAGTTATTTGAAAAAAGGCGATCCTTATCTTGCACAGATTAAAAGCAGCGTTGAAGAAGTTATGAAAATTCGGAATTATGATTTGGAACACCACTTATGTTTTCAAAGTAAAGTTGGACCAATGAAATGGCTTGAACCCGCAACTGATGTTATGATAGAAAAACTTGCCAAAGAAGGAAAAATGAATCTGTTAATTATTCCAATTAGTTTTGTGTCAGATCATATCGAAACTTCGTGCGAGCTTGATATTGAATATCGACACGTTGCAGAGAAAGCCGGAATAAAAAATTATTTAGTTATGACCGGACTTAATGAGTCAGAATTATTTATTGAAGCTTTGTGTGAAGTTACAATCAATCACCTAAAAAATTAAATTGATAAAAAATGAATAGTAAAAAGAAGATAGTAATAATTGGCGGCGGAATTTCTGGCTTAACAACTGCATATCAATTATTTAAAGCTGGGCTTGACGTTACAGTACTCGAAAAGAATAAAGAAATTGGTGGCTCAATGGAAACAATTTCTGAAAATGGATTTCTCTTCGATCGTGGTGCAAATAGTGGACTTGAAACAGTTCCGCTAATTAGAAAAATTGCTGATGAAGTGGGACTCAAAGATGAATTTATTCATGCAAATGCAAAAGCAAACAAACGATACATTCTTCGTAACAATAAACTTCATGCATTACCAATGAGTCCGCTTGAATTTATTAAAACAAAATTATTTTCTACAAAAGCAAAATTTAGATTGCTTGCCGAACCCTTTATTGGTAGGTCTAAAGACGGCTACTACCAAAGTATTGGGCAATTCGTAAGGCGAAGATTGGGAAGCGAATTTCTGGATTATGCAATTAATCCTTTCGTCTCCGGTGTTTATGCGGGCGACCCTGATGAATTAAGTGTCCGCTCATCTTTCCCAAAATTATATGAGCTTGAAGAAAAATATGGCGGATTAATTGTTGGAACAATTCGAAGTATTAGAGAAAGAAAAAAACGGAAAGAAATTGCAAAGCAAAGTGCAAAAATGTTTTCATTTAAAAGTGGAATGCAAATTTATCCGCAAACAATTGCCAAAGTAATGGATGAAAGAGTAATTACATTCGCCGATGTAACTAAAATTGAAAAGCAAGATTCGATGTATAGAATCAGCTATGATAATGCAGGACACACCAAACATATCGATGCGGATATTGTAATTTCTACAATTCCAGCTTACGCTTGTGCTAATCTTATTCGTCACTTTGACTCCGAAGTAGGGTTGCATCTCGATTCAATTTTTTATCCTCCTGTGATGGTGCTTTATCTTGGATATAAAAAAGAAGACGTGAAAAGAAATTTAGATGGATTCGGATTTTTAATTCCTGAGAAAGAAGAGAAATCTTTCCTTGGAGCAATTTGGAGTTCAACAATTTTTCCGAATAGAAGTAAAGAGAATGAAGTAGCGTTTACTTTGTTTGTTGGTGGTTCAAGAAATAAAGAGATGTTTTCAAAAGTTGATAAAGAAATTATTATTAATAATGCGATAGATGAGTTCGAAAAAATTATGGGGATAAATGAGAAGCACATTTATAAATCCTATCGATATTGGAGCAAAGCAATTCCGCAGTACACAATTGGTTATGTTGAGCACGAAAGATACTTCGATAAATTTGAAAAAAAATTCCCCGGCTTAATTTTAAGTGGAAATTATAGAGGCGGAATTTCTGTTGGAGATTGTATCAAAAATTCTGAATTGATGTATGAGAAAATTGTTTCGACAATTGGCAATGCCTAAAATTATTGATTAGACTTTTAGTAAAAAAAATAGTTAGTTGCTGTGTAATTAATTTAATATTAATCTTTTTGTGAGTTTATATGGATAGAAGAATTTTTATTAAAACATTAACTGGGGCGGGCGTAGTCGCATATTCATCATTGCTATTTCCAAATGTTATAACTTCCAAGAAGAGCAAAAATTTTTTAGCATCAGATTTTGATCTTGTTGCTGTAAGAGGCGGCGAACCAGAAATAATGTTTGATCGCGCAATCGAGTCTTTGGGTGGAATGCAAACTTTCGTAAAAAAGAATCAAAAAGTTTTAGTAAAACCTAACATTGCTTGGGATGTAGTTCCTGAAAAAGCTGCAAATACAAATCCCAAATTAGTTGCAAGAATAATTGAACACTGCTTGAATGCTGGTGCTAAAGATGTTTACGTTTTTGACCACACTTGCGACAACTGGCAAAGAGCTTACAGAAATAGCGGAATTGAAAAAGCTGTTCGTGATAGCGGTGGGAAAATGGTTCCAGGAAATGATGAAAGACTCTATCAAAATTATGATATTAAGTCAGGGAAAAGATTAAGAACTACAAAAATTCATGAACTCGTTTTTGATACGGATGTTTTTATTAATGTTCCTATCTTAAAACATCATAGCTCTACAAAACTTACAATTGCAATGAAAAATTTAATGGGAATAATTTACGATCGTGGATATTGGCACAAGAATGATCTCAATCAATGTATCGCTGATTTTGCAACTTTGCAAAAACCATTGCTGAATGTTGTTGACTGTTATCGAGTATTAAAAAGAAACGGACCAAGAGGCGTTTCATTAGCTGATGTTGCAACTTATAAAGCATTAGTAATTTCAAAAGACATTGTAGCTGCTGATGCTGCATCAACTCGAATTTTTGGATTAGAAGCTGAAGACATTCCACATATTAGAATTGCGGATCAAATGAAAGTTGGAACAAAAAATTTATCAAACTTAAAAATTAATAGAATAAATTTGAATTAATGAAGCTCTCTGATTTAAAGAAAATCAGAATCTTTTTTTCGCTTCTGTTTTTTCTTCTTACTGGATTTTTATTTTTAAATTTCATTTATAGAGTTAATCCTCTCTTGTTTGATACTGTAATCTATTTACAGTTTATTCCATCGTTAGTAAATTTTATTAATGTTCCGAGTCTCTTTGTTATTGGCTTCGCTATTGTTCTTCTTTCAACTTTTTTTTTAGGAAGAGTTTATTGTTCCACTGTTTGTCCGCTTGGAACTCTGCAAGATTTAATTATCTATTCATCAAACAAGCTGAGTAAAAAGAAAAAAAGTACTTTTGAGAAAGAAAAAAAAATACTTCGCTACAGCTTCTTCTTTCTTACACTTTTGTCACCTCTTTTTTTTTCTATTTTAATTATAAATCTTTTAGATCCATTTAGTTCATTCGGAAAAATTTTAACAAATATTTTTCAACCGATTCTGATATTTATTAACAACACGATTAGTTATTTTTTATTCAATCTAAATAATTATTCTGTTCCTCCAACTGAGTTCAGAGGCGTTGAACTTCCATCAGTTATTTTTTCTCTCTTCTTGTTTTTTACAATATTGACTTTGGCGCTGTTAAAAGGACGACTCTATTGCAACACTGTTTGTCCCGTCGGAACACTGCTTGGACTAATAGCCAAAGTATCTTTTTTAAAGATTGCAGTTGATGAAAGTAGTTGCTCGGGCTGTGGTGTTTGTCAATATTCTTGCAAAGCAAATTGTATTGATAAGAGTAACAAATCGGTTGACTATTCGAGATGTGTAAATTGTTTCAATTGTTTTACAGCGTGCAAGACAGATGGGATTGTTTTTGAACGACGTTACAAGAGAAGAGAAAAAAGAGAAAGTGTTGATCAATCAAAAAGAAAATTTTTATTTGATACAGGTTTATATTCCTTCTCAGTTGCAACATTTGGATTGCTGCTTCAAAAAATAATTGTCTATAAAAAAACGCTTATTCCTGAATCGAGAACATTTCCCGTCTCTCCTCCCGGTTCAGTTAGTTTAGACCATTTCAACAGCAACTGCACGGCTTGCCATTTGTGCGTTTCAGTATGTCCAACAAAAGTGCTTCAACCTTCATATTTAGAATATGGGTTATTAGGATTTTTGCAACCGCGAATGGATTTCATAAAAAATTTTTGCAACTTTGAATGTAAACTTTGTGCTGATGTTTGTCCAACTGATGCAATAAAAAAAATTGATATTGCAGAAAAAAAACTTGTTCAAATTGGTAAAGTAAAATTTATAAAAGACAATTGCATCGTCGTTACACAAGGAACAGAATGTGGAGCTTGTTCTGAACATTGTCCAACAAAAGCAGTTTATATGATTCCTTACAAAAATTTATTTTTACCTGAATTAAAAGTTGATTACTGTATCGGCTGCGGTGCTTGTGAATTTGCGTGTCCAACGATACCCTATAAATCGATCTATATTGATGGGAATGAATTTCATCAAAAAGCTGTAATGAAAAAAGAAGAAGAATTGAAAAAAGAATTTATCTACAAAGAAGAATTCCCTTTTTAAGATGGAACTAAATTACTTAAATAAGCTGGATGCCTTTTTCGCATTTATGAAAAAATGGGGAAGCTTAATAATATTAATTCCTTTAATGATTTACTTCGCCGCAAATCGTGGAACATTTTTCTTTATCGATTATCTCAATTTATTAATTCACGAAGGTGGACACGGCATTTTCGGCTTAATTGGAATTCGATTCATTACTGTCGCCGGTGGAACAATCATGCAATTATTAATTCCATTTTTATTTGTTTTTAGTTTTTGGATTAAGCGGCAGACAATAGGCACGCAGTTTTCGTTGGTATGGCTTGGACAGAACTTTATCAATGTTAGCGTTTATGCTGCAGATGCAGTTGAGCAAAAACTTCCGCTAATTGGTGGACTCAGTAAAGCTCATCATGATTGGAGTTATCTTTTGTTTGAACTTGGAATTTTACAATCAGCTTCTGAAGTTGGTTATTTTTTTTATATTATTGCAATCTTGATTTTTATTTTAGTAGTAATTATTCCTTTAATTTTTAATGAGGGTAAACGTGTTTTGTATCTATAATTTATTCGGGAAACAAAAATGAATTTTTCAATAAAAAGACATCGCAGACTTCGATACAATCCTTTAGTTAGAGATATGGTGAGAGAAACTGTTCTAACGAAGAATGATTTAATCTATCCACTTTTTGTAGTGCCCGGAGAGAAAATAAAAAATCCGGTAAAATCAATGCCCGGCGTTTTTCAAATGTCGATTGACACATTAGTTGAAGAATGCAAAGAAGTTGTGAGCTTAGGAATTCCTGCAGTAATTTTATTTGGGATTCCAAGTGCAAAAGATGAAGTTGGTTCTGATGCATACAACGACAACGGAATTATTCAGCAATCAATTCGTGCAATAAAAAAAGAAGTAAAAAATTTAGTTGTAATTACAGATGTTTGTTTGTGTGAATATACTTCGCATGGACATTGTGGTGTCTTGAGCGGTGAAGAAATTTTAAATGATGAAACTCTCAAGCTTCTCGTAAAGGAAGCAGTGTCACACGCAAAAGCAGGCGCTGATATTATTGCTCCTTCAGATATGATGGATGGAAGAGTAACCGCAATTAGAGAAGGTTTAGATGAAAATGGATTTTATAAAATTCCGATTTTAAGTTATGCAGCAAAATATGCTTCGGGATATTACGGCCCATTCAGAGATGCTGCAGAATCAACTCCGGCATTTGGTGACAGACGCTCACATCAAATGGATATTGGAAATGTAAATGAAGCATTGCGTGAAGTTGAAACTGATATTGAAGAAGGGGCTGATATGGTGATGGTAAAACCGGCTGGTCCATACTTAGATATTATTACCAAAGTCAAAGAAATTTTCGGTTTGCCAACTGCAGCTTATCAAGTGAGTGGAGAATATGCAATGATTAAAGCTGCGGGAATGAACAATTGGATTGATGAAGAACGCGTTATGATTGAATCGCTCGTCTCAATAAAAAGAGCTGGCGCAGATATGATCTTAACTTATTTTGCAAAAGATGTAGCGAAATACTTAAACAGAACTTCAAAATAATTTATTACAAATAATAGTTGATATATGAAAATAGCATTTGTCTCTTCAGAAGTTGAACCCTTCGCAAAAACCGGAGGACTAGGGGATGTCGCAGCCTTGCCAAAAGCACTCAAAAATCTTGGGCACGATGTAAAAGTTTTTATGCCTAAGTATGCGCTCGTTGATCATTCAAAATTTGATCTCGACTACGATTGGTCAATTGGAGAAATTCCAATTCGCGTTGCAGGTAATGTTTATAACGTTAATGTTTATCATTCAACTCTTCCTGAGTCTTATGTTGAAATTTATTTTATTGACTCACCTCATTTTTATAATCGCAATCATATCTACACAACTGATATCGATGAAGATGAAAGATTTATTCTCTTTAGCAAAGCTGTTATTGAATCTCTTCAACGATTAAAATGGAAACCTGATGTCATTCATTGCAACGATTGGCAGACAGGATTGATTCCACTTTACATTAAAGATAATTATGCGTGGGATAAATTTTTTGAGACTGTTGCAACTGTTATCACCATTCATAACATTGGTTATCAAGGAAGATTTTCACCTGCGTCGCTAAGCAAAGCTGAGATTCGCAGTGAACTTTTTTATCTAAACAGTCCTGTAGAAACAATGGGTGAAGTAAATTTTTTGAAAACTGGATTGATGTTTGCTGATGCAATAAATACAGTTAGCGAAACTTATGCTAAAGAAATTATGACTTATGAATATGGTTCGGGGCTTGATGGAGTTCTACATTATCGTGCAAAAGATTTCAGAGGAATTGTAAATGGAGTTGATTATTCTGTTTGGAATCCTGAAACTGACAAACACATCCCATTTCATTTTTCAGTTGGTGACTTATCTGGAAAATTAGAGAATAAAAAAGTTCTATTGAAAAAAATGAGATTACCTTTTCATGAAAATATTCCACTTATAGGAATTGTTTCGCGATTAGTTTCACAAAAAGGTTTTGACCTTCTCGAAAATTCAATTAATGAATTGATGGAGATCAATGCCCAATGGATAATTCTTGGAAGTGGTGAGGAACGATATGAAGAACTTTTTAGAAGTATGGCTTTCTCATTTCCTGATAAAGTTAGCGTCTATCTTGGTTTTAATAATGGACTTTCACACTTGATTGAAGCGGGCTCTGATATCTTTTTAATGCCTTCAATTTATGAACCATGTGGACTGAATCAAATTTATAGCTTGCGATATGGAACTGTTCCTGTTGTTAGAAAAACTGGTGGACTTGCTGACACAGTTCATGATTGGAATAACTCTTTGGAAGAAGGTGAAGGCGCGGGAAATGGTTTTACTTTTGATGAACCGAACTCTGAAGAACTAATCTCAACTGTTAATCGAGCTGTCAGTTACTTCAATAACAAAATAATTTGGAATAAGATTATTAGAAATGGAATGATAAAAAATTATTCTTGGGATTTTTCAGCGAATAAATATTTGGAACTTTATAAACATGCAATTTCAAATAGACGAAAGAGTTAGTTGTAAATAATTTTTGCGAGGAATTTAAAAATATTTTTTTCAAAAACCGTATTAATCAATACGGTTTTTTTTTATCTCTTTGATTTTTTAATGCCTCAAGATACCATTCGAATTCGTCAAGGAATTTTTTTGCACGTCTTTCATAATCACCACTTACAGAAGTTCCATCTTCATTTATTGATTCGTGTACTTTGGAAATTGGAAGCGAAGTTGGGATTGCAAGACATTTAAGTTCAGCACAAATATTTCTCAAATGTTCTGTTGCTCTTACTCCACCAAATGGTCCACTCGAGTAAGAAATTATTCCACTCGGTTTCCAATAATATTCTTCACGATAATAGTCGAGTAAATTTTTTAATGCAGGCGGAACACTATGATTGTATTCAGCAGTGACAAGCACAAAACCATCCGCTTCATCTAAAATTTTGTGGACAGTTTTATATTTTTCTTCAGGATTTGTCATCTGCTTAAACATCAAAGTCAGTAGAGGAAAATCAAGTTCCATTGGGTCGAGCAGAGTTGTTTCCCAATTTTTTGTTTCCAAAATATTTTTTGTAAACAAAGCAACTCTTGCCCCGTCTCTATTAGCTCTAACCGAACTTGAAATAATTGCAATCTTCATTTATAATTCTGGCTGATCGTCTTCAGGAATTACTCTTGCAATATCAGCGATATGATCATCATCATTTAATCTAATTAATCTAACGCCTGCAGTATTTCTGCCCATCACACGAATGTCAGTAATGTTTTGTCGAATTACAATTCCTTGCGAAGTAATGATTACGAGTTCATCATTATCATTCACTTCTTTCATTGCAATAAGTTTTCCATTTCTTTCTGAAGTTTTAACAGTGATTACACCTTTTCCACCACGACGAGTCAATCTGTAATCTTCAATTTCTGAACGCTTACCAAAGCCTCTATCTGTAACAACTAAAAGGGTCGTAGCATTCTTTACAACAATCATTCCGATGACTACATCGCCTTTGGATAATCTAATGCCTCTAACTCCCGCTGCAGTTCTTCCCATAACGCGAACATCTTTCTCCTTGAAACGAATAGCCAATCCATCACTTGTTCCAATAATGATATCGTTGTTGCCGTCACTCAATTTCGCTTCCATTAAACTATCTTCTTTGTCAAGAGTGATAGCAATTATTCCGCCTCTACGAATATTTGAGTAAGCAGAGAGAACTGTTTTTTTAATTGTTCCATTCTTTGTTGACATCACAATAAATTTATCATCTGTAAATTCTTTTACAGTTACGAAAGCAGAAATTTTTTCTTCTTTTTCTTTTTCAAGAAGATTTAATATTGATCTTCCTTTTGCTGTTTTTCCACCTTCAGGAATTTCATGAACTTTTAACCAATAACATTTTCCTTTATCAGTGAAGAACATTATGTAGTGATGAGTAGATGCAACAAACATATGTTCGATAAAGTCTTCGTCTTTGGTACCAACACCTGTTGCGCCCTTTCCGCCTCTTATTTGTCTTCGATATCCACTCACAGGAAATCTCTTAATAAATCCTTGATGCGAAATAGTTACGACAACATCTTCTTCGGCTATAATATCTTCTAAAGAAAATTCTTTTGAATCATATATTATTTCTGTTCTTCTTTCGTCACCATATTTATCTTTGAGAAAAAGTAATTCATCTTTTATCAACTGTTTTCTCTTTCGTTCAGTATCGAGAATATATTTTAACTTCTCAATAAGTTTTATTACTTCTTTATACTCTTCTTCTATTTTCTTTCGTTCAAGTCCCGTCAATCTTTGTAAACGCATCTCAAGAATTGCTTTTGCTTGAATTTCAGACAACTTGAAATTGTTCATCAAATTATTTTTTGCTGACTCAACATCTTTAGATTTTTTTATCGTTAAAATTATTTCGTCAATATTATCGAGAGCAATAATGTAACCTTCTAAAATGTGGGCACGTCTTTCAGCAGCTTCAAGTTCAAATTTAGTTCTGCGTATAAGCACAATCATTCTGTGGTCAAGAAAATATTGCATCATTTGTTGAAGCGTGAGAACTCTTGGAATTCCATTTACTAACGCAAGCATAATTACACCAAACGTAACTTGCATTTGAGTATGCTTATACAATTGATTTAGCGTTGTTGCGGGCTGACCATCACGTTTCATTTCAATTACAACTCTTAATCCATCTCTATCAGACTCATCACGAATATTAGAAATTCCCTCAACTTTGCCATCTCTAACAAGGTCAGCAATTTTTTCAATCAATGAAGATTTATTTACTTGATATGGAATTTCAGTAATGATAATATTTTCGCGATCATTTTTCAGAGTTTCAATATTTGCTTTTGCACGTAGCGTAATTTTTCCACGTCCCGTTGTAAATGCTTCACGAACTCCATCGTAGCCATAAATAATTCCGCCAGTAGGGAAATCAGGTGCTCTAACAAATTTTATTAAATCTTCAGAAGTAAGTTTTGGATCATCGATCAACGCAACCAATCCATCAATTATTTCTGAGATGTTGTGAGGAGGAATATTTGTAGCCATTCCGACAGCAATACCGCTTGCACCATTTATTAATAGGTTCGGTAAGTATGCGGGCATCACTGAAGGTTCTTGCAATGACTCGTCAAAATTTGCGACAAAGTCAACTGTATTCTTATCAAGATCACGTAGCATTTCATCTGCAATTCGTGCTAATCGAGCTTCGGTGTAACGCATTGCCGCAGGGCTGTCGCCATCAATTGAGCCAAAGTTACCTTGACCATCGACGAGTGGATAGCGTAAAGAAAATTCTTGTACCATTCGCACCATTGAATCATAAACAGCTGTGTCACCGTGTGGATGGTACTTACCAAGCACCTCTCCAACGATACGAGCAGATTTTTTATAAGGACGATTATGAGGAAGTCCTAATTCGTGCATACCGAACAAGACTCTTCTGTGAACAGGTTTTAATCCATCTCTTACATCAGGAAGTGCACGCGAAACGATTACGCTCATTGCATAATCGATGTAAGAAGATTTCATCTCTTCTTCTAAAGTAATAGGAACGATTTTTTCAAAGATTGTTGACATAAATTATTTTTTGTTCTTAATATTATTAAAATTGTTAAACATCAATTTTTGCATACTTTGCATGTTTTTGAATGAATTCTCTTCTTGGTTCTACAGCATCTCCCATAAGAGTTTCAAATATTTTATCTGCTGCTGCTGCGCTTTCAACATTTACTTGTAGCACAGTTCTTGTTTCAGGATTCATTGTAGTTGACCAGAGTTGTTCAGGATTCATTTCACCAAGACCTTTGTATCTTGATATAAAAATTCCTTTAGTATTTAATTCCGGATTTTCTTCAATATCTTTTGGTTCAATTATTTTATCTTCTTTTCCTTTTGATTCTGATCTCATTCTCTTTAAGATTTTATCTCTTTCGTCATCATCAAAAGCGTAAACTTCTTCTTTCCCCTTTTTGATTTTATAAAGTGGTGGTTGAGCAATGTAAACTTTTCCCGCAGTTATTAAATCTTTCATATGCCGATAGAAAAAAGTGAGGAGTAGCGTTCTGATATGGCTTCCATCAACATCAGCATCAGTCATTAAAATAATTTTTCCATAGCGCGTTTTAGATGAATCAAACTCATCACCAATTCCCGCACCAATTGCTGCTACCATCGATTGAATTTCTGTATTCTCAAGAATCTTATTCAGCTTAGCTTTTTCTACGTTAAGAATTTTTCCTTTGATAGGAAGTATTGCTTGAAATCTTCTGTCGCGTCCTTGCTTAGCCGAACCGCCTGCAGAGTCACCTTCAACGATATACACTTCACAGTGCTCGGGATCGTTGATAGAACAGTCAGCGAGTTTTCCGGGAAGATGAAGTGAATCGAGTGCATTTTTTCTTCTAACGAGATCACGTGCTTTACGTGCTGCTTCCCGCGCTTCTGCTGTACGAATACATTTCTCAATAATTTTTTTTGCAACGGCTGGATTCTCTTCAAGATACTCAGATAATTTTTCTCCAACGATTGTTTCAACTATCGATTTAACTTCACTATTTCCGAGTTTGGTTTTTGTCTGCCCTTCAAACTGTGGTTCCATAACTTTTACAGAAATTACCGCAGTTAGTCCTTCGCGAAAATCTTCTCCCGTAAGAGTAATTTTACTATTCTCTTTAATCAAACCATTTTTGTTAGCGTAATTATTGAATGTACGAGTTAGAGCAGTTTTGAAGCCAACTAAATGAGTTCCACCTTCAATTGTATTGATATTATTTACGTATGTGTGAATATTTTCAGTGAATGAACTGTTGTACTCAAAAGCAATTTCAAGAGGAGTATCTTCTTTTTCTCCTTCGATATAAATCGTTTTATGAAATGCTTCTCTATTCTCATCTAAATATTTAACGAAATCTATTATGCCGCCTTTAAATCGAAAAGTCTCTTCGAGATTTTCTACTTCATCTTTTAAGAACATTGTTACTTCTTTATTTAAGTAAGCAAGCTCTCTCATTCTTTCGGCAATAGTTTCAAAATTAAATTTTACAACTTTGAAAATCTCTTTGTCGGGCTTGAATGTTATTTTAGTTCCAGTTGCGTCTCCCTTGTACGTTCCGATTTTTTTTACATCAGCAACAGGATCTCCGCATCGATACTCTTGAAAATAAATATTTCCATCGCGACGAATTTCAACTTTAAGCCATTCCGAAAGAGCATTAACAACTGAAACTCCAACTCCGTGTAAACCGCCAGAAACTTTATAAGAATTTTTATCAAATTTTCCACCAGCGTGCAAGACAGTCATAACAACTTCGAGAGCAGATCTTTTTTCTTCGGGATGAATATCAACAGGGATTCCGCGTCCTCTATCTTCAACTGTTACTGTGCCATCTTTGTTAAGTGTTAAAATTACTCTATCGTTGTAGCCCGCTAATGCTTCATCAATAGCATTGTCAACTACTTCGTTAATTAAATGATGCAATCCTCTCGATCCGATATCGCCGATATACATAGCAGGTCTTTTTCTAACAGCTTCAAGTCCTTTGAGAACATTAATATTTTCTGCTGTGTAGTTATTTCCGTTTGGCATAATTTTCCTTTTACTCTAAATCTTTATCCTAAAAATATAATTTGTTTAATTCTCTCTTCTTGAAAGAATTCATTAATTTTTTCTACAAGTATTTCTTTCTGTAAGAACAATTCATTTCTCCAACTTGGATTTTCAACTTTAAGAACTAAAGTATTTTTTTCAAGTTTTATCGGTTCAACAATTTTTTCTAATTGCGGAAATATTTCATTGAATCGATTAATTACTTCTGAAGTTTCAATTAATTTTTTTACTTTTTTTAATTCGGGAGCGTTATTAATCACTTCTCCGAGCGACATAAAATCATTAAGCATAGCTGACCTCACCATTTGTTATTAACAATTTTGCGTCATCTTCTTCTTTGTGTAGAAAAGAAAAATTTGCAAAATCTGTAATTGTAATAAATGCTTGTCCAACTTGTTTTAAGTACTGACTAATTCTTATTGCCCTTTTGGAATCCAACTCACCAAAAACATCATCCAGTAAAAAAATCGGGAGTCTTCCAATTTTATCTTTTAAGTAAAAATATTGTGCGAATCTAAGTGCAACTTGAAAAGTTTTATGTTGTCCTTGCGAACCAAAAATTTTTAATTCGTTCTCATTAATTAAAAAAATAAAATCATCTCGATGCGGTCCAACAAGATTTGATCTTCTTCTAATCTCTTCATCTTTTTTTTCTATCAATAATTTTTTAAACATCTCTTCGATTGAATCGCCTGAATATGAGTTTAAGTAATCATACTTTATGACGGGCTTTTCAGAGTCATCAACAATAAATCTAAATGATTCTTCAACATATTTTTCAAATTCCAAAACAAACTTCATACGAAAGCGAATCAGCTCAGTGCCAGTGTTTATTAATTTCTCATCCCAAGCTTCAAGCTGATCTATCAAGCTTGAACTATAATTTTCGTTCAGTCGAAAGAGCAGATTACTTCTTTGTCTAAGAGTTTTATTGTAATCTAGAAGAGAAGAGAGATAAAGCTCGCTTGCTTGACAAATAACAGAATCAACAAATTTTCGTCTTTCAGCAGGATAACCTTGAGTTAAGCTGTGATCTTCAGGCGTCAATAACACGATTGGAAACTTTCCAATAATTTCGGCATTTCTATTTAACTGTTTTCCATTCTGGAAATAATATCTTTTGTTATCCGATTTATTAAAATAAATTCTGATTATGTCTTCAGTCAAATCTTCAAATTTTCCATCGATCTCAAACTCATTTCCACCAAATCTTGTTAGCTCAGAATCTGAAGAGGCTTTGAAATTTTTTGTGGTGCACATAATGTAGATTGCTTCTAAGATAGAAGTCTTACCTTGTCCGTTACCGCCTACAATGAAGTTCAAGTTGTTTGAAAAAGTTATATCTGATTTCTTATGAATTCTAAAATTTTTTAACGACAAATTCTTTAAGGTCATATCATGAGTTTATACGAACCGGCATCAGTAACATCAAAATATCTTCATTCTCGTTCTGTTTTACTGGCTCAATTAATACTGCTTTTGTTGGAGATGAAATTTTAATTACAATTTCTTCACAACTAAGATTAGAAATAATATCGTTAAGGAAATCAGTATTAAATCCAAGAATCATTTCTTCTTCAGTAAAGTCACAAGGAATCACTTCCTTACCGCTTGCACCGTGATCAATATCTTCCGAAGAAATTTCAATTTTATCTTTTGTCACAATCAGTTTAATCTGTCTGTAATTAATCGAAGAGAATAAAGTTATTCTTCTAACTGCTGCTTGAAATTCTGGTAATTTTATTTTTAATAATTTTTCATTTTCGACCATGATTACTACTTTGTAATCAGGATATCGTTGTGCAATTAAGCGAGTAATAAATTCTATTTCGCCAATTTGAAAAGTTAAATTTGAATCACTTAAAAATATTTTGACATCTGTTTCATATAACAATTTTGGTAAAACTTCACCAGCTTTTAAAGGCAAAATATATTGTTCGTTGATAGGAAGATTTTCAAACAGCTGTGAATACTTTACTAAACGATGTCCATCAGTTGCAACAAAATTTATTCCTTCAGGATGGAACTCAAGTAAAGTTCCAATCATTGCAGGACGAACCGCATCTTTGCTGATTGCAAATTTTGTTTGTTCAATTCCTTTTTTGATAATTTTACCATTCAAGGTTACAAATTTATCTTTATTAATCGTTGGCACTACTGGATAATCATCAGCCGAAGTAAAACCAACTTCATAAACACCATTATCAGTTCTAATTTTTAATTTTGAATTTTCTTCAGTAGTAAAATATATTGTCGTGTCGCCAAGTGCTTTCACAATTTCAAAAAGTAATTTTGCCGGAACTGTAAATCTTTTATTTTCATTCGAGTCTATTGACATTGAAGAACGAAGAAAAATCTCGAGGTCCGTTGCAGTAACTGTCAATTTTCCATCTTCAAATTCAAAGAGAAAATTTTCTAGTGCAGCCATTGGAGTACGAGATGGAACAGCTTGATAAACCTTTGACAATAACTTTTCTAATACTTTACTATTAGTATTAAATTCCATTTTTTGTGCCTTTATTATTTTTACAAAATTAAGAAATTTTTGATGCGTTTCATAGCAATATTTTAGCTCGTTTTGATCAATAAAAACTTTTTTAGCGAGATAATTCTCTGTTTATTGCCCAGAATGGAAGTATGGCTAAGAACCGATTTTGTAACACCAATTTTACTCGAAATTTTTCCTTCTTATTTTATTAATTATATCTGTAACTAATTTTTCAAACTCATCAATCTCATTAACAGAAAAAGATTTTTGCAAAACTTTTTCTGGAAACTTTGTAAAAATTATTCTAATAGAAAAATTTTGAATGCTTGGAAATTTATTTTTCACAAGTAAAGAATAAAATTTTAGTTGTGGGCTATACTTCTTGAAATAATCATTCAACTGATTTTCTTGTATGTTATTTGTTTTAAAATCAATTATTGTGGCGTTGTCCCCATCAATTATAAGTTTATCTAAAATTCCATGTAAAAAATATTTTTCTACTTCCGAATAAAAATAAATTTCATATTCATTTAGCGATGATTTCTTCTCAATTAATTCCAAATAAATTTTTGAATTAAAATATTTTTCCATCTCAGACATAATTTCATTGCCGAACAATTCTATTTTCGCTTCATCAGTTTTGTAAGGGAAATCAATTTCATTTAAAATTATTTCTTTCAAATATTTTTCGGTAAGCTCATCGGACTTGATGTTCTTCGATAATAACAAATGGATTGCAGTTCCCTTCAGTCTTGAAAAATCTACAAGTTGCTCATCCGGTTCTAAATCACTTTCATAATCATCTACTGATTCTATTTTATAAAACTTTTTTAACCCAAGGTCATATCTTAAATAATATTCTTTAGGTGAATTAATAAATGTCGAAATTTTTGATGCTGAATAGATTTCATCGGATTCTAAATATTCTTTTTTATTTTCGATTAAAACTTCAAACTTCGGCTGCTCATCGTCTTCAATTTTAACTACACTAACATCTTCAATTTCAGTTACAAGTGGAATGTTGATATTTAAATTTTCGATTTCGTTAATGTATTTCTCGATGTTTAAAAATTTTATTTCACCTGATAATGAAATACTCTCCTCTTTCTTTTCTAAAAGATTATTAAAGTTTGGTGTTTCAAACAAACTGCTTTCTATCAATCCAATAAAAGAATCTTCACTATATTTTTTTTCCTTTTTTGCTGATATGAAGAGAAACCTCGCAGCCCTTGTTATTCCTACATAAAGTAAACGTTTTATTTCTTCTCTATTTTTTTCATTTTCGATTGCGTCATATACTTTGCAGATAGGTGCAGAACTATATTTTTCAAAATAATTTTTTACTGGAAGTGACGTCAGGAATCCCACCTCCTTGTGTATTAAAATCGTCTTTGACTTTACTATATTTTTTTGTGCAACTGCCTCCGAACTGAATAGCACGACTACAGGAAATTCCAATCCTTTGGCTTGATGCAGCGTCATAATTTTTACCATATTATCATCGCTTATTACTGCAGCTTGCCCCTCCTTTTCTTCTTCAATGATTGAAGTTTTTAGGAAGTCAACAAAATCAAAGAGAGTAAAAAAACCATTGGAGGAGAATTGTATTGAGAGTGAAATTAATTTTTCAATATTCTCTAATTCTTGTTTGCCATTTGCTCGTGAAGCAACCACAGTTATGAATGGCGTAGTTTTTAATATTTCTCTTAGTAAAGAAGAAACATCAATTTTTTTTGAGATGGCAATATTGTATTGAAGTAGTTCAATAATTTTCTGATGCTTCGAGATAGATTTTAATTTCTCCCAATAAGATGTTTTATCGATTTGAGATAATTCGAAAAGTTCAAGTTCTGAAAAAGAAAAAAATGGCGAACGCAACAGACTAACCAGAGCAAGATCATCCATCTCGTTTGATAAAAAAGCGAGATAATTATAAATATCAAAAATGACTTGCCTTTGGTAAAAACCAAGTCCACCCATTATCAGAAAAGGAACTTTGTATTTTTCAAACGCTTTTTCTAATTCTAAAAAGAAAGAACGCTTCCTACAAAGAACTGCAATATCCCGAAAACTAACTCCCCTAAATTTTTCTTCTCCATTTTCTTTTTCTAAAATTTTTAATTCACTCTCATTAATCATTTTTAAAATTCTTTTCGCAACAAGTTCAGCTTCGTTTTCATTCTCAGAAAATAAAAACTCAACTTTGCCCACAGCTTCTTTACCGATTCCACATATCAGCGGTGAATGAGTAACACTTGATAGACTTTTCTCTTCAGAAAAAAATAATTTTTCAAAAATAATATTTGTAAACAAACAGTTTTCTTTTGCCATTCTAAAGCTATGAAGCAGTTCAATTAACTGTCCTGAGCTTTTCTCAATATCAATTTTAGTTTGATTAAAAACCTCCAGCTCAGCATTTCTAAATCTATAAATGCTCTGCTTCTCATCACCAACAACAAAGAGATTTCCACGCTTAAGATTGTCGAGAATTGGCATTACAAGATCGTACTGAGTTTGATTTGTATCTTGATATTCATCAATCATTATGTAGTCGAATTGATTTATCATTTCATCAACTACATTTGAATTTTTCATTACATCATTAGTCTTAAGAATAATATCTTCAAAATCGATGAAAGCATTTTCCATCTTTTTGGATTCGTACAATTCATTTAACAATTTAAATATTTTAAATACTGCCAAATTGAACTTCGCTAATTCTAAGTTAAGGATTTTCTCATCACCAATAGATTCGTATTTCTTTATCCCCTTAAAATATAATTCTGAGCAATCTATTTTATCTTGAAGCGCCTGATGCGAATCCCTTAGTTCGGAATTCAAATATCCATTTATTTTAATTGTCCCGCTTTTAGTGAATACAGATTCTTTCGATAAACATTTGATAAACTCAAAAAAAGATGCTTTGTTTTTATTAGCAATGAATTTAGAAAAGTTATTCCTAAATTCATTAGCAATTCTATTTTCAGGATCTTTTTCTAAGACTACAGAATTAATTTCACTTAAATTATTTATAAAAGCATCGAACTGCTTCAATATTTTATCTTTAAAGTATTCATTGAATTCTTGATCAAAAAAATCTGCGAGTTCTTCTTGATTTTTATTCCCAATTAATTCTTCAAAATATTTTATAGTATCCCTTTTTTTAAAGAGTTCGGTTATAACCCTTGAAAACATTTTTTTAGACGCAAAAACTCTGATTAAATATTTTATATCTTCTGAACTATTATCTCCAAGCAATAAAGAATTTTTTACTAATTCCTCAACGCATTTTTCAAGCAGTTCACTTGAAATTCTGGCATCAATGGGAGTAAAATTGACATCAAGATTAGATTCAATTGGGAATTTTTTAAGTACCGAAACACAAAAAGAATGTATTGTTGAGATATTAGCGGAAACTAATTGGCTTCTAAGTTTTTTTAACAATTCGGAAGAGTTATCTGTTAAGATTTTTTTATCCAATTCATTTGCTATTTTTTTATATAATTCAGCTGATGCTTTTTCAGTATAAGTTATTGCAATAATTTTTCTTAAATCCTCAAGAGCAATTGCTTTTTCAACGAATCTAGATGCAAAAATACTTGTTTTGCCGGAACCAGCATTTGCTGTCACAACCGTATGGCTATCGGAATTAATTGCTTTTTTTTGTTCCTTGGTATATATCATTCTTCAATCTCTTTAATTCTACACAAATAAAAATAATCACAATACTGACAAAGTTTTTTTCTGCCTTTTTGTTGCGAGTTAAACCTCCCTTGATTTGCTGAAGAAATAAATCTATTTATATGCTCAATCGAATCGTTTACTATCTTATTGTCTATTTTTGTTTCATTAAGATCAAAGTCGTTCACATTATACTTCAAGCAGTAGATGTATGCACCTTCAAGCTCATAATCAAAACCAAAATTATTTTTTAGAATAAACTTTGCGACTAAAGAATAAAGCGGTAATTGCAATGATTGTCCAGTCTCTAAATCATTTTTTGTAAATTTTGCAGCTCCCGTTTTGTAGTCAATCACTCTATAAAGTTTTTTCTCATGATTGACATCAATTCTATCAATTTTGCCTTTAAGTACACCATTCTTTATTCCATTCATATTTAGATCTTTAGAGTCAAAGTCGATCTCGAACAGAAAAGGTATAAATCCAGATTTAATTACATCTTTTTCTTTTAGAATAAATCTGTACAAGATTGAATCCGATTTTATACCTGATATTCCTAAAATTTTTTCTCTATCATAAAATGCTAATGGAGAAGTTAGATTGAAATCAGAAATTACTTTTTCTGCGATTGAAAATATTTTGTTAATCAAATCGTTAGCACTTGTCTTAATTAGATCAATTTTTTCTTCCTTTACACTTTGATAATAGACCTTGAGTATTTCATGAATTAAACTACCAAACTCATTTGCCTCAATATCTTCGCTTGGATCTGAAACAAAATTTGGACGAAGAATTTTTTCAGCAAAGAATTTATAAGGACAAGACGCAAACGTTTCTAATTGTGATGCTGAAAATTGTCGTTCATTAAAATATTCACTGAAAGAAGATCGTGTAGCATCAGAATTAATATTTTTTTCAGGAATATCATTTAATATGCGTTTCACTTCAATAGCTTCATCGAAATTATTAAGGAAACCAGTATATTCAGTTTGTGCGAAGGGTGAGGTAAATCGTAATTCGTCAATTTTTTGCGAACCTAATAATTCTGAAAAATCTATCTTAAGTAATTTTTGATTTTCTTCAGGCAGTAAAAAATATTTTTTTTGAATTTCATATTGTGAATATAGTTTATTTGAGTAATCGCCTTCAGTTTTAACTATATGATTGACATTTTCTAAATAGTTTTTCAGGAAGATCGATTTCTCATTTTCACTATTGTTATCTCTTGTTGGATAGCTTAAATAAAGTTTTTTGTTTCCACTTGAAATCGAATTATGGAAGTGAAATAATTGTTCCGAAATATGTTCTT
>PNNF01000020.1 GCA_013824085.1 Chlorobiaceae bacterium
GTATCCCAAGGATTTGATACAAATCCACCAGGCAACAGAACTTTATCAGAATATTTTTCTGCTGAATAATTTATCATTTCTATTGGATTCATTCCAAACTGAGCAAGTGTTAAGATTACGAGGAAAGTAGCGCCAGCCAAGAGCAAAACAGCTTTTATTATCTGAACCCAAGTTGTTGCGAGCATACCTCCAAAAAGAACGTATGAAATCATTACAAATCCAACAACAATAACTGCGATTTCATATGGAAGTCCAAACAGAACAGTGATTAATCCGCCTGCACCAACCATTTGTGCAATCAAATAAAAAACAATAGTCATTAATGAGCCAATAGATGAAGCTATGCGCACAGGTTTTTGCTTTAACCTAAATGCGACAACATCTGCAAAAGTAAATTTCCCCAAATTTCTAAGTGGTTCAGCAACAAGAAACATCACTAATGGCCACCCTACTAAAAATCCAATTGAGTAAACAAGTCCGTCATAACCTTGAAGTGCAACCATTCCCGCAATACCAAGAAAAGATGCTGCACTCATATAATCACCTGCTAATGCGAGCCCATTCTTAAAGCCCGAAATGCTTCTGTCAGCCGCATAAAATTCTGTACTAGTTTTTGTTTTTTTTGCTGCCCAATATGTTATCATTAAAGTGAAAGCAACAAAAGCAAAAAATATTATTATCGATGCAAGATTTACTTGCCCTAAAGTTGTATCAATATTTCCCAAAGTAATTCTCCTTAAACTTTCATTAAAAAATCATTTTTATTTTTCAAGAATTTCATTTCGTAATTCCCGAACTGCTTTGTCGTATTTATTGTTTGCCCATCGGATATAAACGCCTGTTAATAACCAAGCGAAAATTATTATACCGATTCCGATAGGTAAACCAATGGTTATGTGTTCACCAATTTTTATCGAATAAAATTCTTTGTAAAAAGCAATGGTGAACATAAAACCGTAATAGACAGCTAGCATAATGAATGTTAGGAGTAGCGATATTGTGAGACGTTGTTTGACAAGAGATTTGAATTTATCGGAGTTCAATATTTCATGAACGCGATTTTTACTGATTGCCATATTTTTTCCTTAACAATTTAATAATTTTTCTTTCCATATTTTTTGAAAAGTCAATGTATAAATTAGGTTACTTTTATTTTGAAATCAAAAGATTTTATGAAAGAAGTGAGATAAAATTAATTTGAACACTGCTGGATTTATTCTAATTCAAGTCGATGAAAGCAAACATCTCGATTCTTTAGGGAGATGAAGATTGCAAAACTTTTAATTGAAATTATACTTGCAATGCATCAAAAAAATATTTCTTAAATTGCTTTTTATTTCACAAAAAATTAGAAACATAAGATTGAAAAATAATTTTTACAATGAGTTTGATATTGCTCGCATAAAAACGAGTGAGCGAACTGACGATTACAGAACACCATTTCAGATAGACAGAGATAGAATAATTCACTCTTCAGAGTTTCGCAGACTACAAGGAAAAACTCAAGTATTTTTACCGGGCGAATATGATTTTTACAGAACTCGACTAACTCATTCAATTGAAGTTGCACAAATTGGAAGATCGATTTGCAATTTTCTAAAATCAAAAGAAAAGAAAATATTGAATGAAGAATATTTTATTGATCCCGATTTAGTTGAATCGATTTGTCTCGCCCACGATCTCGGTCATCCACCTTTTGGACACGCGGGCGAAAGAACATTGAATCAGTTGATGAAAAAATATGGTGGCTTTGAAGGAAATGGACAGACATTGCGTCTCGTTACAAAAGTGTTTTATAGAGATGACGACCATTACAGAGGCATGAATCCTACTCGTGCGTTCTTAGATGGAATTCTAAAATACAAAGCAACGTTTAGCGATTTTAAAAATCCATATAATCATTTTGTTTATGATGATGCTAATCAATACATCACATTTGTGTTTGATAATAAAAGCTACAAACGAAAATTAAATTCTCCCGAAAAGCTAAATGAATTTCAAAGCATTGAGTGTCAAATTATGGATTGGGCTGACGACACTGCTTATGCGATTAACGATTTAGTAGATAGTATTTCAGGAGGATTTATTACTATTGAAAAACTCTCTAAATGGAAAATGACAAAAGATTTATCCGATCATCAAAATTTAATAATTGAAGAAATTATTGATTGGATAAAAACGGGAAAGTATAAATTAAAATTTGGGACTAAAATAGGTGAGTTTGTTGCAGCTTGTAGCTTGAAGGAACGTAAAACATTTATGGACAAAGCTACAAATCGTTACAAGTATCAATTAATGATTCCGCTCGACATTGTAGAAAAAGTAAAAACATACAAGCGTATCTCCATCGAGCTGGTTTTCCGTTCTGCTGCTCTTCATCAGATTGAATTTAAGGGAGACAGTATGATCGAAAAATTATTTAAAATGTTAGAAACCAATTATGTAACTAGACTTGGCAAGTATCAATTGCTCCCAGATTTTAATGACAAATTAATTAGAAACGAAAAAGATAAAAAAGCTCGCGCTCGGATGGTGTGCGACTATATTAGCGGTGCGACTGATTCATATGCTTTAAGAATGTATAGAAGAATTTTTGATACTGAATATAGTTCACTAACTGATTTAGTTTAACTGAAAATATTTCGCTGAATTATTTGCTTTAAAAATTTCTTTTTTAACTTCTTATATCTTCACTAAAGAGTGCTTTGGTTCTGCTTTTTAATTCTTCAATCTGTTCCAAATATTTTTTTATCAATACAATATTTAGTTCAGATAATTCAATCGGGACTAAAATATTATCAACAGTAGTTTTATTTTTTTTGTTATTCAATTGATGCAGCAATCGCAGTTGCATCAGATGGTTATAAAATATTTTTAGATTAGAATAAGTCGATGAGTTTAATTTTCCTATCTTATTCAATTCTTTCAGTCTGCCCAATGTATTTGAAACGCGGAGATTGTATTTTAGCGATAGAACGCGTGACAAATCGACCAGAGGAAGCAAAAGAAGTTTTATATCAAAAGGGGTTTTGAGCTTATTAACATTGATTGATATCTCTTGGTTCTCAATCTCCTCAGCCAAATAAATAAAAAAATTATTCGAACTTTTAGTTAAGTGAAAAATATGATTTGTCAATTCGTTCGTTAAATTAATATTTCCAAAAACATGTCTTAAATCAAAAAATATTTTGGAGTCGAGAATATCTTTTGGATTAGCATCTGTTATCCAATTTGTGAAATAGCGTTTCCATACTTTCAATGGCTGACACCATTTACTATTTTGAACTGAATTTCCTCCTTTGCAATGTGCATATCCAAGTGAGTTTAAGTCATTCGATATTTTTATTCCCAACTCTAAAAAATATTTTTGCAATTTTTCTGGCTCTTGATAATCTGTGTCGTCATAAATTATTAAATTATCTTGATCGCTGAGGAGAGTTTGTTCTTCTCTTCCTTCGCTTCCAAACGTTATGAAAGCAAAGTTGACAGGCGCTACGCCAATCTCTTCAATCGCTAATTTTATTACTTTCTCAGTTACTAAATCAGAAATCATCGAAATAAATTTTGTAACAGTTTTTATATTTGCTTCGTTATCGATAAGCAAATCAATGAAATATTCTAATTCATTTTTATATTTTTTTAGTTGATTAATATTGACTGCATTCTCTGTCTTCTTCACAAAAAACAAAAAATTAGATTGAGAAGCTCCAATAAGTTTTTCTAAACTAATCAAATGTTTGGTGAACTGATTCCCTTTTTTCACAACCAGATGTTTTGAATTATTATTTCGGAGTTTAACTAAACAGGAATAAATTGAATCATCAAAATTTGCTGTCTCAATTGGAACGGACATTATCTGATGTGATGGCGTTTCTAATCCCGCATTGCTCTCAAGTGCAATTTTGTTGAGATCATTTTCAGTTAGCAGCCCTAAAAATTCACCCTCATTATTTTTTATTATCAACGCATCGGTATTGTGCAAACTCATCAGCCTAAATGATTCTGATACAGTTGCAGAATAAATGATTGATGGAACTTCGTAGCTGTATGGTTCAATCGTTTGATTTAAAAATATCACAGAGTTGTAGAGATCAGAATAAAGTTCTTCCTTCTGACGATCTGTTTCCTTCTGTTCTGTAACATCTTCTATTATTCCTTCAATCGATAGGACTTCATCATTTTTCCCTTTTACTAACACGGCTGAAACGGCGCACGTAATTTTTGTTCCATTCGATTTTTTGAATTGTGTTATTCTGTTTTTTACTAACTCAGTTTTTTTTATTTCGTCATAAAGTTTGTTTTGCTCTTTGCTATCAACAAGAAATTCCGAAATTGATTTATTGTATAATAAATTTTCTTTTCCATCAGTTAAAAGTTTAACTAGCGCAGGATTGAATTCTATTATTCGTAAATCATTGTCTGCAGTTAATCTGAAAACACCTATAGTAAGTTGATTTGTTACTGCAAAATATTTTTCGCGTGAGTAACCTAACTCTTCTTCAATCTCTTTATTCTTGCTAATATCTTTTACGCTAAGAATTAATCCATTATTATTTTCGAATGAGATTGGTGAAATATTTACGAAGACATCAATCAATTTTCCATTAACTTTTTGCAGCTTTGTTTCAATCTGTTTTGAATTATTTTTTATCTCATTCATAAACGCAGCAATTGAGTCGTTAGAGTTAAAATATGTTAAGCCCGGAAATAGCTTGTTAATATTGACTTCAATCGCATTATCTAAACTATCAATCATCGAAAAAATAGTTTTGTTGAAGTATGATTTTTGATTTTCGAGAATCATTATTAATCCTTCACCCGAAGTTTCGACGAGCATTTTAAATTTTTCTCTGGATGCTTTCAATTCATCTTCAGCTTCTTTTTTTCCTTTTTGACTTTTGTAATTTTGATAAGCGATGTAGAGCAATAAAATTGTGCCGAGTAGCGTTACAAAAATTGAGATGTTTAGAATTTTTGTTTCCAATAAAATTATTTCTTCTTTCACATCATCCAAATAAATTCCTGTTCCAATTATCCAACCCCAAGGTTCAAATCCTTTTACATATGATAATTTTGGGACGATCTTTGCAGTGTCATCTTTCCATTGCCACAAATAATCTACAAATCCTTCACCATCTCGCTTCACAACTTCAACTATCTTAACAAACAATTTTTTATGATGCGGGTCTTCAATGTTAGCTAAATTTTTTCCATCTAAATCTGGTCGATACGGATGAACGATCATTATTGGTTGATAATCAGTCACCCAGAAATAATCTTTATCCTCAATTCCATATCGCAATTTTTTTACTTGTTCAATTGCTCCCGCCTGTGCTTCGGCTCTGCTCATCTTACCTGATGCTTCTTGTTCTTCCCAACTATTAATCATGCTTACTGTAGCTTTTGTTAGCTCACGAATTGTTTCTCTTTTTCTCTCCATAATATCAGCCTCAAACTGGGGAATAAGCAGAAGAAAAAGTGAGATAACGAAAAGAGAAATTATTAATAAAGTAGGAAGTAGAATTTTTAGATATGCTGTTTTTTGTAATATTGAATCAAGGCGTTTACTCATTTTAACCTTCTTGCAATATCGTTTTAGTTTTTGTCTATGACTTGAAATTATTTTTATTCGTCAACGACTTTTTAATGTTTCAACAATTAATTTTTACACTTATGCTGAACTGGGATAACTAATCTCGAAAAAAAGTTAATAATTTTTTTCGTGAAATTATTTTATTCACTAAGAAATCTAATACATAACTAGCAAAACCGCAAAGCTAATAAGTATAAATGGCTTTTCTTCCGGTTCTATTTTGCTTTTAGAAGAGAAACTTTATTGATAGATTAGGAAAGTAAGTTTGATTTTTTTTAACAGGGTTGAATTCGGTTACTCAATAAATATTACTTTTTATTTTTTGGAGAGGTATTATGAAATCTAAAAGTTTAATTATTTTTTTAACGCTAATCTCGGTTCTGTTTCTTAATCGAGAAATAAATTCATGTAGCAGTTTATTGGTCACAAAAGGTGCTTCGAAAGATGGCTCAACAATGATCACATACACCGCAGACGCTTTTAATCTATACGGCGAGTTGTATTATTTCCCTGCTGCCAAATATCCTGAAGGTACGATGCTTGATATTTACGAATGGGATACCGGAAAATTTTTAGGTAAGATTAAACAAGCACGCGAAACTTTTAATGTTGTCGGAAATATGAACGAATACCAATTAGTTATTTCTGAATCTACTTTTGGTGGAAGAAAAGAATTGATTGATCCTAAAGGAATTCTTGATTATGGAAGTTTAATTTACATCACTCTGCAAAGAGCAAAAACAGCACGCGAAGCAATCCAAATTATGACTGATTTAGTTGCTGAATATGGTTACTATAGTTCTGGCGAATCTTTTTCAATTGCTGATCCACACGAAGTTTGGATGATGGAAATGATTGGTAAAGGTCCAGGAAACAAAGGAGCAAATTGGGTCGCGATTAGAATTCCTGATGGATACGTTGCGGGACATGCAAATCATTCAAGAATTACAAAATTTGAATTGAACGATCCTGAAAATGTGATTTATTCAAAAGACATTATTCAATTCGCACGTCAGCAAGGATTTTTCAAAGGCAAAGATTCTGATTTTAGTTTTTCAGATGCTTTCGCTCCGCTTGAATTCAGTTTAGTAAGATTTTGTGATGCAAGAGTTTGGTCGATGTTTAGAAGAATTAACGCTGACGCTAACAAATATATTGCATACATCCGTGGCGAAAGTCTAGAAAGAATGCCTCTTTACATTAAACCAGACCGAAAACTTTCTGTCGAAGATGTTATGAGTTTGAAGCGAGATCATTATCAAGGAACAGAATTAGATATGACAATTGGAGTTGCAGCTGGTCCTTACAAAATGCCTTATCGCTGGAGACCATTAATTTGGGAACACGAAGGACAACGCTATTTCAACGAACGTCCACTCTCAACACCTCAAACTGCTTTTTCTTTTGTTAGTCAATCCCGCTCTTGGCTACCAAGAGAAATTGGCGGCGTACTTTGGTGGGGCGTTGACGATACTTACTTCACTGTTTATACACCGCTTTACGCATCAATGACAAGAATGCCTCCTAACTCTAAACAAGGATTAGGTTCTCTCTCTAAATTTACTTGGGAATCTGCTTTCTGGGTTTTTAATTTCGTAGCAAATTTTTCTTACCCAAAATACAGCATCATAATTGATGACGTTGTAAAAGTTAGAAATGAATTAGAAGGAACTTTTTTAGCGAGACAAAAAGAAGTTGAAGATAAGGCATTAGCACTTTCAAAAAGTTCTTCTCGTGAAGCAACCGAGTTCTTGAACAATTATTCTTTAGACATGGCTGCAAAAGCATATAAACGATGGAGAGAATTAGGTGAATTCCTTATTTTAAAATATGTTGATGGCATTGTAAAAAATGAATACTTCCAGCCCGTCAATGTTGGCTATCCAGACGAATTCAAAGATTTGATGATAAAGAATGATGGTGATCGACTTAAGATGAGACAAGTTCCAGGCGAGAATGATTGGAAATTTAATGATATTATCTTAAAAGCGGATAAGCTAGTTTCTGAGAAAAAATATCAAGATGCAAAAAAATCTTTTGAAAGCGCACTGAAACTTAAACCGAATGAAGTTTATCCAAAAGAACAAATTGAAAAAATAGACGCAATCTTAAAAGAGATTGATGGAATTCACGGAAGAGTATTTGCCAAATAATATTTTTTTTGTTTCATATTTTTTTTCTGAAGTAATAATTCAGATAAAAAAGAGATTGAAATTATTTATTGCAAGTTGACTTTTTAAGAGATGGTAGATATAACAACTGCCATCTCTTTTTTTTTGTATAAAAATTTTCCCTTCTAAATTTTTTTATATTCATATTAATATTTTTCTCTCGCTACTTTTTATAAATCAGTCAATGCTTATTGATTCATCATCGAAGTAATTCCAAACAATTTTTTTCATTAGCGTAATTGAATTTTATTTTTTCTTCTACTAAACTTATTGAAAAAATTCGCTTTATTACCCACAAAAAATTTCCTAAAAAATCAATTAATATTTTTCCGATTAATGAATAATTTATGTTAAATTTTCAATGGTGATTATTATTGTATTATTGAAAGTATAATTTGTTTCTTTAGCTATTTGGTAAGTCTTAGAAAAAAACAAATTCATTTTTTCAATCGCATGCCTGATAATTGTCCTTCGGTTTTTACTCACATATTTTAGATAACATTTATTACTATTTGCAATGTGCATCACCACTTTAAGATAAAAAAAATTTAAGGAGAAATTATGAATTACTTTTTAACAAGATGGACTGTTCCATTCGCTGGTTTCCTATTTACATTAATGGGTGGCATCGCATATGCTTGGGGAGTTTTTGTTGTTCCACTAAAAGAGCAATATGGTTGGACTACCACAGAGGCGACTCTTCCATTTTCAGTCTATCTTTCAATTTTAGCATTTAGCATGATTCCAGCAGGAAAGTTACAAGACAAATATGGTCCACGAAGAGTTTCAATAGTTGGTGCTGTTCTATTTTTTGTTGCATATAGTTTAGCTTCGTTCATAGATTCAATCGCATCGGCTTGGTGGTTGGTGATGACTTATGGCGTTATTGCTGGAGTAGCCAGTGGTATTTGTTATGCTTGTGCAATTCCAGCAGCACGGAAATGGTTTCCAGATAGACCGGGCTTGGCGATTTCGGTTTCAGTAACAGGCTTCGGATTAGCTGCTCTCTTTTTTGCGCCACTCCTTGCAATACATTTAATTCCAAATTTTGGAATAGCTCAAACATTTTTCATACTTGGAGTTTTAACTTCATCAGTTGCGATTTTTGCATCTTGGTTAACGAGATTTCCACCTGAAGGATGGAAGCCAGATAATTGGACACTCGAAGAAGATCCATCAGTGAAAACAACTTTTTTACTTCATGAATCGACGCAAAAAGAAGCTCTAAAAAATCCGTTAATCTTGGGAATTTGGTTTCCATTTTTCCTTGTAATTTTTGGTGGAATTATGTGCGTTGGACTTATCTCAAAATATGCACAACTAATAATTGGATTAACACCAGCGGAAGCAGCAATTGCAATGTCCGTCTTTGCTTTCTTTAATGGATTCGGAAGACCAGTGGCGGGATTCTTGGGCGATAAGTTCGGACCAATGCGAACAATGATCACAACTTATATTATTCAAACAATAATTTTATTTTCGTTTACTACTTTCGCAGTTTCAATGTTATCACTCTATATTTTTGTTGCATTTATTGGTTGGAGCTTTGCAGTTACATTAGCACTCTTTCCCGTTGTAACTACAATGAGTTTTGGAATAAAAAACTTGGGAGCAATTTACGGAATTGTTTTTTCAGCTTTTGGCGCTGCTGCACTACTTGGCCCAATCGTTGGGGCTTTACTATTTGATTTTACTGATAGCTATACATCGTCATTTATGTTAGCAGGAAGTTTATGCTTTATTGGTTTGATGCTTGTTATTTTTCTAAAAAGAAAATACAAATTTCCTTGACGTTCAATTTTTGTTAAACTTGATTTATCAAAAAAATATTTTATCAATAAAAATTTAAGGGACTTGTTTTTTTCTTAGTCAAATTTTGAAAAGAAATGTTTGAATAGAAAAAATACTATTGCTTAAATAATTGAATAAAAATAATTTTAACAACCACTAAAGAAAAAGTTATTGAAATGGAAAATCAAAAAAAATATTCGTTATCAAAAGAGAAAATAAAAATTCTTCTTCTTGAAGGAATTCATGAAAACGCTTTACAAATTTTTAATTCAAATGGTTACTCAAACATTGAATACTTAAAAACTTCATTAGATAGCGAAGAGCTAATTGAAAAAATCAAAGACGTTCATTTACTTGGAATTCGATCTAAGACGAACATCACTAATACAATTTTTGAGAATGCAAATAAATTAATTGCAATTGGTTGCTACAGTATTGGTACAAATCAAGTGGACTTACACACATCAAAAATAAATGGCGTTCCAGTTTTTAACGCACCATTTTCAAATACAAGATCTGTTGCAGAATTAGTAATAGCAGAAGCAATTTTTTTAATAAGAGGAATTCCAGAAAAAAATTATGCGGCTCATAATCAACAGTGGCTGAAAGACGCTTCAAACTCTTTTGAATTAAGAAATAAAAATTTAGGAATTATCGGATATGGACATATTGGTTCGCAAGTTTCTGTTCTTGCTGAATCACTTGGGATGAATGTCTTTTATTTCGATATAGAACAAAAGTTAAAACTTGGAAACGCAAAAGCATGCACAAGCTTAGCAGAGTTGCTGCAGAGTTCTGACATTGTTACAATTCATGTCCCCGAGACTGAGCTCACGATGAATATGATTACGTCAAGAGAATTGGCTTTGATGAAGAAGGGAGCGTTCTTGATTAATGCTGCTCGAGGAAAAATAATTAATATCGATGACTTAGTAAACGCTTTGGAGACAAGACATATCGCAGGTGCGGCTATTGATGTTTTCCCGATTGAACCTATTTCGAACAATGATCAATTTGTTTCGTCGCTACAAAAATTTCAGAATGTTATTTTAACTCCGCATATTGGAGGCAGCACTGCAGAGGCTCAATCAAACATTGCGATTGAAGTCTCAGAAAAATTAATTAAATATTGTGACATTGGTTCAACATTAGGTGCAACTAACTTTGTAGAAATTTCACTCGGAAGAAATGTAAACTGCAAAAGATATTTGCATATTCATAAAAATCAACCAGGCGTGTTAAACAAGATCACAAAAATATTTACTTCGAGGAACATAAATATTTCTGCCCAGTTTTTGCAAACTGATCCACACATCGGATATGTGATAATGGATATTGATATTAAAGAAGAAAGTGCAGATATACTCGGAGAGTTGAGAGCAATTCCAGAAACAATAAAGACACGAGTGTTGTATTAATTTAAATTAGTAGAAAAATTTATTTATCGAAGAATAATTTCGTTTTTGGATTATTGAAGTTCATTTCTTCATCAATTTAATTTTTGAAGAAGAAAAATCAATAGAGTAGAAAACTACCAGACATAAATTACAACAAGTATTTTCAGTGCTCCGGATGATTAATTATTTTTCAGCCGGATTTTATTTTAAGTATAGGAAAGATGTTATGAATATTTTTTTTTACATTTTTATTTTTTTCTATCTGTTCGGAAACAGTGCTCAATCTCAAAATTTTTCGCTAAATGAAAAACTTGATTCACTCTTCTCATCACCATTTTTTGATACAGCACAAGTATCACTAACGGTTTACGATTTATCTGAAAACAAAAATCTTTACGAAATAAATTCTTTGCTTCTAATGTCTCCTGCCTCTAATATGAAAATATTAACGAGCGCTGCAGCATTACTATTTCTTGGTAAAGATTACTATTTCACAACTTCATTTTATTATTCAGGAGAAATTCGTGATAGTGTGCTCAATGGCGACCTCTATATTCAAGGTGGCTGTGATCCAGATTTTTCGCTGACGGATTTTGAGAAAGTAATAGATACATTAAAATATCTGGGCATAAAAAAAATTGCAGGAAATATTTTTGGCGATATCTCATTTAAGGATTCATTGTTTTGGGGAAATGGTTGGATGTGGGATGATGACCCTTCAACAGATGCACCTTATTTTAGCCCATTAAATATTAATGATAACGCCGTTCAAGTAAATGTTAAGACGACTGAAGAGAATAAATTAACGGAAGTTGTTCTCGCCCCTGAATCAAATTATTTTTCACTTACAAATCTGAGCACTACAAAGCTAAATGAAAAAAATAATTTTGTCGTTACAAGAGATTTTCTTAACCGAACAAATGAAATTATCGTAAAAGGAAATTTTTCAAGAAATTATTCGACACGGCTAAATGTATTTGCACCTGAGAAATATTTTCTAACGCTCTTTGAAGAAAAATTAAATAACAAAAATATTGAATTTGAGGGTAAATTATTGTTCGACACTATCCCAAATCAATCACAACTTTTATATCAAATAAAACGAAATTACTTAAATGTCCTTCCAAACCTGAATAAATATAGCGATAATCTTTCTACCGAAATGGTTCTATATGCAATGGCTGAAAAATATTTTGGTCAGCCTGCCACAGCAGAGAATGGCATAAAGTTAATTGATAGTATGATTACACTCAGTGGACTGCAACCAGCAAGTTACAGAATAGTTGATGGTTCAGGAGTTTCTCATTACAATTTAATCTCAACAGAATTATTATTAAAAATCCTAAAATATTTTTACTACAATCATTCTGATTTATATGTGATATTAAAAAATTCATTCCCAATTGCAGGAGTCGATGGAACATTAAAAAATAGAATGAGAAATAACTCAACTTTGAATAATGTTTATGCTAAGACAGGAACACTGAGCGGAGTCTCTTCATTGTCGGGATATCTAAATTCTTCAAGTGGAAATTATATCGCATTTTCAATTATGATACAAAATTATGTGGGCAGAAGTATTAACGCCACAAAGTATATTGACGAAGTTTGTAAAATTTTAGCAGAGTATTAATCTGTTTTTTTTATATAGACAAGTGAAACTAATGAAGTTTATTTTCATGGGAATCTCATTGGGCAACTTACTTTCGTTTAACTGAAAAAACATACAATTAACAGTATTTAATTCTGAGATTTCTGAAGGATTAAAAATGTTTCTATATTACGGCAACATTTTTTATTTGCTGCCACAATGTAGTTTGCTTATCTTTGTATTAAATTGAAGAAATATCATCGCAAACGAAATATTAAATATTATCAACCTTCGTTCCCATTTCAGACTGAAAAGTAGCTTTGGAACAAAGGAAATTGTTAAGTTCTATAGAATATTTGAGCCCAAAGTAAAAGCAACAACAATCAACTGGAGAGTTTACAAGTTAGTACTGTCTGGCGTGATTTCACGAATAGGCAGAGGCAAATTTACTTTAGGGCAAAGGAAAGATTTTGTTCCTCAAATTTCTTCCCAAACAAAAAAACTGTATGACAAATTGCAAAAACAATTTCCATATTTACAAATCTGCATTTGGAACTCCTCCGTTCTTAACGAATTCATGTTGCACCAACCCGGCAGATTTCACACTTTAGTAGAAGTTGAAAAAGATGCAATGGAACCCGTTTTCTTCTTTCTCAAAGAAAATAAAATAAATGCGTTTCTTAACCCAGACTCCGAAACCCTTAGCCGTTATGCTTTTGGCGAAAAGGATATCGTAATTGTAAAACCTTTGGTGACTGAATCGCCAATGCAAAATGTGCAAGGAGTACAAACCATCACAATTGAAAAACTGTTGGTCGATATTTTTTCTGCCCAAACAATTTTCGCAGCGCAACAAGGTAGTGAAATGCAAAACATTTTCCGTGAAGCATTCAACAAATACACTATCCACGAAAGCCGGATGTTGCGGTATGCAGATAGAAAAAGAAAGAAAAAAAATATTGAAAGATACTTGAATAGGATTTCTAAATTTCGGCAACAAATATAAAAGAGTGCCGTTTTATAGTTAAATATGATTGACAAGAATACACTCACTCAGCAATGGATAAACGAGGTTTCAAAGACAAACCGAAATGCAGATAAAATTCTAATAGAGAAAGTTATCCGTGCTTTGCTGCTACTGGAAGGATTGAGCAAAGCTAAGCTGCCATTTATACTAAAAGGCGGCACGGCATTGATGTTGCTCTTAAATTCAGCGAAGAGATTGTCGATTGACATTGACATCATTGTGTCAAAAGCTCCAAAGAATTTTGAAGAGATGGTGCAGGAAGTTGGAAAAGTTCAGGGCTTCAACAGAGTAATTTTACAGGAACGAAAAAAAAATTCTAAAATTGAAAAAGTACACTACAAATTTTTCTACACTCCGGTACATAAGACTCACTCAAGTGATGATTATGTATTGCTTGATATTATTTTCGAATCAAACAATTATAGTAATGTTTCGTTTTATGAATTGCAATCACAATTCGTAAGCAACATCGGCACGGCTGTTCAAATACAAATGCCATCATTAGAAGATTTGCTCGGCGATAAACTCACTGCCTTTGCTCCAAACACTACTGGGATTCCATATCTTAAAAACGAGAATAGCATGAGTATGGAAATTATTAAACAGCTTTATGACATAGGTAATTTATTTGATGTGGTGAGTGATTCAAAAATAATTAAAACTACTTTCGATAAAATTGTAAGAACAGAAACAAATTATCGTAACCTTAAAAAAGTTTCACCCTTCAAAGTGCTGGAAGATATTTACCAAACTTCACTTTGTATTTCGCTTCGTGGGAATGGCGGCAATGGAAACTTTGCAGAACTACAAAGTGGAATACAACGGATTACAGGTTTTATTTTTTCAGAACCTTACCACTTAGAGAAAGCAATTGCTCATTCTGCCAAAGCAGCATACCTAACGCAGCTTATTGCAACCAACCAAACTACATTTGAAAAATATAGCGATGCGATTCAAGTTCAAGAGGCTGTTATTAAGTCACCACACAACACCCGACTACAAAAATTAAAGCGGTCAAACACTGAAGCGTTTTTTTATTGGTGGAAAGCAACTCAATTAGTAGATAATTATATTTCGCAAAGGAAAGATTTAACAAAACTTATAAACAAAAACGAAAAGCAAAAATGAGTTTAACCTTTTATCAAGGATTACGTTTTGCTAAGGGATTAACCAAATGCATTTCTTTAAATCGTTTAGAAAATTCACAACTTCAATTTTTGATGCATAATTGAAATAAGTAATCTCTTTTTTCGGAAATGTTCAGACCGCTAATGCTGAGCTGGAATTAAGCTTATTGATGTCTTGATAACAAAGGACGGAGTTACTTCTATTTCGATAGAACAAATTTCAAAAGTAGTTGTTATTTTCCTCCTCAATTATTTTGCACTATTACTTTGGCAGAAGTATTAACGCCACAAAGTATATTGACGAAGTTTGTAAAATTTTAGCAGAGTATTAATTTTAATTTTTCTTTAATCAAAAAAGATTCAACAATGTTTAATTTTATTTTTAACGAAAATTTTTTGCTTCACAAATCAACTTTTTCACACGTGGAAAATCCTGACAGAATGACTGCGATATTAAGTGGAATTGAAAAAGATGAACTTTTAAAAAGTAAATTGAATTTTATTCCTTCAGGAAAAGCAACTGATGAAAATATTTTATTGGCTCACTCAGAAGCTCATTATGAAAATGTAAAAAATAAAATTGATGCTGGTGTAACTATGCTTGATGACGGCGACACCTACGCTTGTCAAGATTCGTTCGATGTTGCATTAACCGCAGTTGGTTCTGTATTAAAAGGCGTAGATGACGCTATTCAAAATAAAAATAATTCATTCTGTGCAGTGCGTCCACCTGGGCACCACGCTGAGAGTAATAAAGCTATGGGATTCTGCATCTTCTCTAATGTAGCTGTTGGTGCTAAATATGCTCTTGAGAAATATAAATTGGATCGAATCGCAATCTTTGATTGGGATGTGCATCATGGAAATGGAACTCAAGAAATATTTTATGATAGCAATAAAATTTTATTCACCTCAATACAACAACATCCACTTTGGCCAGGGACAGGAATGGCGAACGAACGCGGAATTGGTAAAGGAGAAAATTACACTCTCAATTTTCCAGTACCGCCAGCAACTGATGGAAAAATTTATTTAAGTCTTCTACGCGAAAAAATTATTCCTGCGTTTCATAATTTTAGTCCTGACTTAATTTTTATTTCAGCGGGCTTTGATGCTCATAAAGATGATCCAATTAGTGAAATTAATTTGATTGAAAATGATTATTCTGAAATGACAAAATATCTACGCGATATTGCTGAACATAAAAATATTCAAATAATTTCTGTACTTGAAGGCGGTTATAATTTGGACGCGCTTAGTAATTCTGTAAACTCTCACTTGCGAGTATTAGCCGAATGACAAAATATTTTTCGTATAAAAAAATAAGAATAAATTATAAAGTCTGTGGAAATCTCGAAGACAAAAATAAAACTACACTTCTATTTGTTCACGGGTTTTCAAATTCACTTAGCGACTGGAACGAAGTCATTAGTCTGATCAATGAAAAATATAACTGCATTGCAATTGACTTACCCGGCTTTGGCAAGAGTGACTCTCCTATTGAAATAAAATATTATTCACAAGATTTTTTAGTTGAGCTGTTACAAAAATTTATCTCATCTCTTAAACTCAAGAATATCATTCCAGTCGGATACTCGATGGGAGGCAGAATAGTACTCTCTTATGTTGTTAAATATCACTCGAAGGTAAAGGGTATTATTCTGGAAAGTTCTACTGCGGGAATAATTTCAGAGACAGAAAGAATTGCAAGAACACACAGTGATTATCGCTTAGCAAAATTTATTGAGTCACATCCAATTGAAGATTTTGTGCAGCGATGGGTTAATATTGATTTATTTGAATCACAAAAAAGATTAGATGAATCTAAACTAAACCATCTTCGTCAAGAAAAACTTTTATTAAACAAAGTTGGATTAATAAACTCTTTGATTGGTTTTAGCACTGGTGTTATGAGCCCATTGTGGGATGAACTTCCTAATATTAAAATCCCTGTTTTATTAATTTCTGGCAAACTTGATAAAAAATTTATTAGTGTAAATCAAAAAATGAAATTAGTTTTTTATAACGCAACTCTCAGGGAGATTGATAATTGTGGTCACAACACACATCTCGAAAAACCTGAAGAGTTTGTAAAAATTCTAAATGAGTTTTTGGAAACATTTTGATTGCTTACTTATAAAGAAAAAATAATTTCCTTCACACTGAATTAATTGCTCTCAAACCTGAAAAGAAATTTCATTCGCAAAAATTATTTCGCCGTTTTTCCTAAAATTGTTTTTCCATCAAGAGAATATTCAGTACTATTTTTTAGTATTCCTTTTTCATAAACATCTAAGAACCAGAGAGTTCCATCTTTGCGATAAATTTTTGTTTCACCATCAAGTAACTCTTTACTATAATTTTGCACTGTCCAAAGCGAACCATCTTCATAAAAAGATTTAGAAATTCCGTTTAGATTTCCTCGTGAGTAAGACAATTCATTTTTTATCTTTCCATTTTCATGAAATATTTTGTGAATTTTTTCGGCGTAATTATTTTCAAAATATTTTTCTGCTTTTAGATTTCCGTTTTCAAAATAATCTTTAGCAACGCCATGCACTCCACCTTCAAAATAATTATACTCGCCTTTTAGTTTTCCACTTTCGAAATAAAATAAAGACAAGCCATGTGGTTCATCATTCTTAAATTCAGCTTTCGATTTTAATTTTCCATTTGAGAAGTAGTCATAACCTATTCCAGTTTTTTTTCCATTTGACAATTGATATATAGATTTTAATTCTCCCCTTTCATAAAATGTTCTGTATTCTCCTTCTATCATTCCATTTTCATAAGTTCCAGTTTCAGATAAAACTCCATTCGGATGATAAATTGCAAACTCACCATTTAGAATTCCGTTTTCAAAAATAAATTTTTCTTTTAAGATTCCTGATGGAGAAAAATAAAAAACATTGCCATGAAGTTTTCCATTGCTGTAATTTAGAATTTCTTTAATGACTTTGTTTTCGTAGAAGTTTTTTACTTCACCACTCTGTGCATAATGATTGAATTGAACCAAGATTAACAATGCTAAAATTATACTTTTCATAACTATCCTAATTATATCCGTAAAGTGAAATTAAATTTCCGTTCTGGTCAAATTCTTTTTTTGTAACTAATTCATTTCTTCTGTAAAATGCTTCCAATTTAATTTTTCCATCTTCAAAATATTCATACACATAGCCCTCAAGTCCACCTTCATAATATTTTTCTCTTTTTCTTAATTGTGAATTTCTGAAAAAATATTTTTTTTCTCCACTTAACAATCCATCTCTATAATTTGCTTCTGACTCGAGAAAACCATTGTCAAAAAACATTTTACTACTACCGACTAAAACATCATCAATAAAATTTTCTGATGCTTGAATGTTTCCATTTCTGTGATACGAAATTGAGATTCCATTTTTTTTATTGTCGAGATACATCGTCGCTGATTTGATATTTCCATCATCATAATAAAAAGTTGTAAGACCATTTTTAACATCATTAAAAAAAGTAATTTCAGATTCAATAATTCCATTCTCAAAAAATGTTGAAGTTTTTCTTTCTAATTTTCCATCGACAAAAAACTCTTCTTTTTTTAGTAATCCATTCTCGTGAAAAATTTTTCTTCTGCCTTCCATAACTCCATCACGAGTAAAATATTCTTCTTCAATTATTCCTGATTCATCATAAGTTCTTTCAAATTTTTCGCGAGTTTCAAATTTTCCCAAGTAATTAAATCTCTCTCTATTCACCAACTCGCCATTGATATAATAATCTTTCACACGAATATATTTTGATGCATCAAAAAAAAAGACTTCCCCACTTAATTTGTCATTTACGAAATTAGCTTCAACAGCCACAACTCCATTTTCATGATAGACGAAAGCGGCGCCATTCATTTTCCCATCATGAAAAGTTCGCACAACTTCTGGCTTTCCATTTTCATAAAAAATAATTGACTTCCCATTGAGTTCGCCATTGACGTAGAGCCACTCTCCTTGAAGCTCACCTGTTTTATAAAATGTTTTTGTTATGCCTTCTAACAATCCTAAAATATATTTTTGTTCAGACCAAAGCTCGCCCGATTCATAATACCATTTTGCAATTCCATCTTTCAAACCATTTACGTAGTTCCACTCTATACTTAGCAAACCGTCTTCAAAAAACCAACGTGATGCACCTTCCTCTTTTCCATTAACGAAATTCCACTCTTTCCAAACTTGTCCATTGATGTAATACTCTTTAAAAATACCGTTCAACTTTCCATCAACATAAGTTCCTTCAGTTTTTAATTGACCCGTCGGGAAATAAGATTTCCTTACTTCAATTTCTTGAGGAAACAGAACTATACTAAGTAGAAGCGTGAAGGAAAAAAAATATTTTAACATGCGTTCCTATCGTTAACCAATAATTTTATAAAATCTATCCATTAATATAAAAGAAAGATATTTTTATTTTGTGGGCAATTGTGAGAACTAATTTACGTGAGTTAAATAACAATCTGTTTTGATTGACAGATTAAAATTGTAATGAGCGTTAACTCTTTTAAAATTTTTTATTGCTCTTTATTTTAACAGAATCATTTTTTTTGTTTCGAAAAAGTTATTTGAACTTAATTTATAAAGATAAAGTCCCGATGATAATTTATCAGCATTAAATTCAACTTCATAATTCCCTGCTTGCTTTGTTTCATTCACTAAAATTGCAACTTCATTTCCAAGTGCATCATAAATTTTTAAAGAGACATGAATTGATTCGACACTACGAGAAGCAGATGGGATAGAAAATTTTATTTTAGTTGTTGCGTTGAAAGGATTAGGATAGTTCTGATGAAGATAAAAATTATTGATCGAAGTTTCATCTTTTATATCAGAAGTTGTTGGTCTAAATTTCCAAACTTTTCCGTCGAAGCCCAAAATATAAAGTTCATTATTTTGATCAACACCGAAAGATGAAATTCCGAATCCCGAATTATTTAGAACTACTTCATTTCGAGTTGGATTTATTCCATCATAAGTCAAAGCCCAAATTCTTCTACTCACATAATCGCCGTAGATATATTTACCAACAAGTTCGGGCACATCTCTACCACGATAAACAAATCCACCTGTAATTGAATAACCACCAGCGGCATTGTGTCCATAAACAAAAATCGGAAGTGTTAAGCCAGATGTATCGCAGTTAGAAGGAGGATTGAAGCACTCGAAACCTTCCATGATTCTCCAACCATAATTTTTTCCTTTTTCGATAATAGAAATTTCTTCCCATTTACTTTGTCCAACATCTCCCGTCCACAAAAAATTTGTTACAGGATCAAAACTAAATCTCCAAGGATTTCTCAATCCCCAAGCATAAATTTCTTCACTCCAATTTTGTGTATTATTTACGAAAGGATTATCAACAGGGATTGAATAATTTATTCCCATTCGAGTTCGATCAACATCAATTCTCAAAATCTTTCCCAAAAGATTTCCTCTATTTTGCGAATTGTTTTGCGGGTCGCCTGCAGAACCACCATCGCCAGTTGCGATATAAAGAAATCCATCTCGCCCAAATGTTATTTGCCCACCGTTATGATTTGCAAAAGGTTGATTAAACTGAAGTATTATAAACTCGCTTGATTTTATTGCTGAATCTGGGTTTGATTGACTTACAGTAAATCGTGAAATGACTGAGCGGCGTGGAGATGGTGCAGAATAGTAAACATAAAAAAATCCGTTTTGCGAATAGTTCGGATGAAATGCTAAACCAAGCAATCCTTCTTCACCTCCAAAAGTTAGACGATCAGAAATATTTAAAAATTGCTTTGCAGTTGCAACCTGTTTTTGATTTGGAAAAACCCAAATTATTCCTCCTTGTGCAACTACAAAAATTCTATTCGTTCCATCATTTGGAGATTGGAAATCAACAGGCCACGAAAAATTGAGATTCGGAAATGCTTGTTCAATGCTAAACGATTGACTTTTGCTTTGATGAGAAAAAATAAATAGCATAACAAATATTACTACGCTTACACTTCGCCCATAACAATTAATCATTCTCATTTTAGTTTACTCTTTGGTTTTGTTTTCAGATTCTTCTTTTTTCTTCTTCTCAGCTTTTTCTAATTTTTTATTTTTCTTAATTTTTTTTTCTTCCAGTTTTTTTTCTTTTTTTAATTTTTTCTTTTCTTCTTTCTTCTTCTCTTTTTTGAGTTTCTTCTCTTCTTTTTTTTCGCCTTTAGTTTTCTTTTCCCCTTTAATTACAGCTTCTTCTTCTGAATTAAAATCTTTCTCTTTGTTTTTTTTCTTTTTCTCTTTTTTCATCTTATCCTCCAAGGGTTTTTTGTTTAGATCTTCGGGCATTGTTTTTATCTCTAATTCATCAGCATTTGAAACAGAAAGTAAAGTGGTGGCTGCTTCAACTGTATAAATAGATTGTGCTTTTATAAAATCATCAAATCGATAATCAGCTTTCTTGGCGGAATCTATAAATGTATTTATTATTTTTTCAAGTTGATTTACTTCTTCTAAAAATTCTCCATCTTCTATCTTTAGATTAATCGCATCTTCCCAACTACGAATAAATTCAATTGTGAAATTCCAATTCAGTAGCAACTCAAAATTTTCTTTATTAAAATATTTTATTCCACCATAAGAATTAAAACCAATAAAGTCTTTCACTAATTCACTCTCAAACATTTCTAATAGCGAATTTTCAGTAACACTCTTGTCTAACTCTACTTTTGATTTCAGAAATAAACTTTTTGCTGAAGCAAGTAATTTCATTAAATCAAATTCTTGCTTTAATACTTTGTAATTATTTCCTAAGTGTAACAAGCTTTGCCAAATCGGTCTTTCCAGAAGCAGAGATTCATATAATTGAACTGAGGTTTCTTGTTGTTCAATTTTATAAATTTCTGCGAGTAGTCTTTTGATAACAATATAAATCAAGATTAGTTCATTATTTGGATTTTCATTATTTGTTGAATCATAAACAAGAAATTTTTTAATTTCATCATCAAGTGTATTCTGAAGAAAATCTTTATGCTCAACGAAATATGAATTCAATTCTCTAAAATGTATCAGATCATTTTCCAAAGCCAACAAAACATCTGATGCGTTAAAATTTAATCCTTTAACATTTTTTATTTCGTTAATCACAGGAATTAATTTCATCTTAACATAATAGGAGAGCGACAATTCTTCAGATGCGGGAAGACGCAATCCACAAAAAGATTTTAACTCATCAATTACAGATTTATTAAATAATTCTGTGAGTGAATTGTGCAAAGGCGAAAGCTTCATTTCCTTTAGTGCAAAATGAATTGAATTAACACCGTTATTATTTATCTGAAGATAAAGTTTTTTTATCTCGCCATTAAAATCATAGAACTCCTCAAAACCAAAAAACACTTGATACTGATAACCATTCAGTTGAGTTAGAAATCCCTGTTCACACAACTCTTTTCCGTTTTTTAGATATTCAAGTTTTGTCCGATGATCTTTTAGAACATAAAAATATTTTTCGTCATTCTTAATCTGAAGTGCGTCAGTTATTTGCTGGCTATTAAATTCCTTCTTATCACAATTTTCAAATCCCGCAAGAATTTTACCCGAAGAATATTTTATATAACCATGCGTTGCAGCATAACTGTTGTTATAAATAACCAAAACTTTTTCATCTTTTGCTCGATTAGTAAAAGCAAAAACATTTTGATTCACTTCTCCGTTTGATTCAATAAAATCATATAGTTCAAAATTTTCTACTTGACTAAAGACATGTCGTTTTTTCAACAATGGAAAAATTTCTGCTTCGTGCCGCTTGACTAAATTGTTATCTACAGTTTCATTGTAATAAGCCCGCTGATATTCCATTCCATATTTTTCAGTGAAACCTTCAACTTGTCCGTGAGCCAACATTGGCAAGCCTGGAAGCGTAACCATCATAACTGCGATACCAAAATATTTATCACCTTTTCCAAATTGATTAACAGCAGTTTCTTCATCGGGATTGCTCATAAAATTTACATAGCGTTTCAATATTTCAGGATTGAACTCAATCGTATTTTTTATCAACTCTCTATACTTTTGGTTTTCTTCTTTCATAAACATGTGCATAAAAGCAGAGTTATAAACTCGGTGCATTCCTAAAGTGCGTACGAAAAAACCTTCCATAAGCCAAAAAGCTTCAGCGAGTAGAAGTGTATTTGGCATTTCTGAATTTATTCTATCAACTACTTCACGCCAAAACTCATTTGGCATAATAGAATCAAACTGATCACGCGTCATCGCATAATCTGCACGCGAAGGAATTGCTCCACCTAAACCGGGCTGCGGAAACCAGAGCCGCGAAAAATGTTTTTTTGCTAGCGTCATTGCTGCATCAAATCTGATTATCGGAGTTTTCTTCGCAACATGCATAATCGTCTGAATTATTGCTTCTCTAACTTCTTGCTTAAGTAAGTTGAGTTGAGCCGTATCGTTCCACGGCATGTTTGTTCCATCATTGCCGTGATAAATGTAGCGAGTTATTCCTGAATTATTTTCAATCATCTGAAACACAACCGCTGCATCGCTCTTTGTATAATACTTATCTTCAATCCGAATTTGATATTGAGGATGATCTGATAAATTGGGTCCAGTGTAAGAATAATTTGGGAACGGCGGATTTTCCGATTGAATAAAAAATTCGGGATGTTCTAAAATCCATTTTGAATAAATGCCAGTATGATTAGGAACCATGTCTGATGATAATCGTATTCCCCTTTGCCAACATCTATATTTTAGTTTTTGAAAAGCTTCATCGCCACCAAGCTTAAAGGCAACTTCATAATCATAGAGTGAATATGCTGAAGAAGCTGCGTCAGGATTTCCACAAAATTGTTTTATTTTTTTTGACGCACTACTTCGCTCCCAAAGCCCAATTAACCAGAGCGCGGTAATATTCCAAGAAACGAGTAAATCAAGTTCTTCATCGGGAATATTATCTAACGATGTAATTTCTCGCTCATATTTTTTTGATAGCTGATCCATCCAAACAAAAATATTTTTTGCGATCATTACTACATTCGGCATCCACTCAATGTCTTCAGTAAATTTTTCATATTCCAAGTAGCTTAAATTAATTTCATCAATGTCACTTAATTTTTTTCCGGCTGCCAATGCTAACTTAATATTTTCAATTTCTTCTTTACTGAGTGCAAATTTATAACTCGGTACAGGTGGAGTTCCAAATCCGCCGTGAGCCAAAAATAATTTTACATCTTCTTTTATTAAATCAGTTCCGCCTAAAATTCTTTGCAAAAATTTCTCGTCGAGAATAACTCCCCATTTGAATCTCAAATAATTTAATTGCTCTTCTATGTTCAATGGATTTGCAAGAATTGGCACTCGCAATGATTTCAACAATGATGAGCCTTCAAGCGAAAATGGTTTTTCTTGTTCAAAAAATATTTCAGAATGGATTAGAAAATTATTATACGCTGTTGATTTAGCTAAAGGCGTTTCGTCAAATAATTCTTTTAATGAGTTGAATGCAGGATTAATATTTTCAAGGTGAAGCAAAATTAATTCTTCAATAATAATTTCTTTATTAAATTTTTCTTCAGTGTATCCTGTTAAGTATTCATCAACAGTTATTTCACCCTTGTAAACAGCCAACGGAGGGAAGTTTTTCACATACTCTTTTAGAAGAATATTTAATTCCTTCTCTCCAAGTTCCTGAGTAAAATAATTTATACTTCTTTCAAAAACGCCGGGATTTTCATTTACTTCATAATGTCGAATAATGAAATGAAATATTTCATGAATCAAAGCGAGGGAATTAATTTGTCCAGGAGTGGTAAAGTTTGTCTCTTCATTAAAAGCTCTTCTCGTCTCATTTATTTTTTGTGAAAGCAAACGAGCGTTCTGAAAATCAGCTACAATCAAGTCACCGTTAATTGAAAATAACGAATGATCAAACTGATATTTCTGTCTTGTTGAAATTGAAACGTGAAACTCAAACTTTTTCATCGAAACTCCGAAAGGTAGAATTTTATTTACAAAATTACTCTAAAGATACATTTTTACGAAAGAAATAAAAATTACCTGATATTTCAATAATTATCGTTAATCTTCCCACCTCTCCCTACTTCACATGAATCGCTTTTCTTGTAGCAATAAAATTGCTTGTAACTATTCGATAAAAATAAATTCCGCTTGTGAGTTGCGAAGCATTAAAATCAATTGAATGTTTTCCCACAGATAGTTCTTGATTAATAAATTCTTTTATCTTCTCACCCAGCGAATTATAAATTTCTATTCTCACAAAATCTTTTTCCTTTAAATAAAATTCTATTCGTGTAGATGAGTTAAATGGGTTTGGATAATTCTGATACAAAACAAAATTATTTGGTTGAACTGAATTTTCATTAATCGATGTCTGGAAAATAAAAGGCATAAAAATAATATTTCCTCTGATTGTGCTGTCGCTTTTATCAATTATTCTAAGCGCTATCGAAGCTGAATCATAAACTTTCCAATCGTTATTCTGTGCGAAGAAATCGTTGGTACAATTATTAAACAAATCGTAATGTGTTGCTCCTTGCATATTGTTGAAGATAATATTTCTTCCATCATCAGTTGTATCAGTGTTAATTATGTTTCCCAAATTTGGCTCTGGTCCCGCTTGAATAGTGGTTCCATTCATCACAGTCACGCCCCACCAATTGCCAGTGATAGTATTATTTCTAATGATTGGCCGATTGAGATTATTTCCGTTAATATTAATTCCGCTTCCCGTAGTTAAAACATCAGGATTAATTTTGTTGTTCCGAATCTGATTATTTGTAATTAAAACTCTCAAGTCACCGCCAGCAAGAGCAATGCCAAAGCTATTCTCATAAATTTCATTATTCCGAATAATTGATTCAGACGCTGAGCCAACAAACAAAGCAGAAATACTTATTCCACCTGTTCTATTAAACATGCCACCGTGAATTTTATTTCCTTCAATAAGTGGTGAGTTGATGCCTTGTGTACCAATACTAATTTGATTTTTTGCCGAAGTGTTTTGTGAGTTATTATTCACAAAAATATTATTCACAATTCTTGGTGATGAATTTAGAGTAGCTGTTAATCCCCACTCAAAACCTCTTTCAATAATGTTATTTTGGATCAATGAATTTGAGCCTGTCAACTGAATTGATCTTCGACACTTAAATAAAAAATTATTTTCAAAACGTGGCGAGGCATTCACATTTCTTAATCCTGAGTTTGCATATTCTATTCGCGTGAATTGGATAAACGACAATGAGTCATTACTCGAATCATTGAAACGAATTCCTTCGTATGCACCTAATGAGTCCTGTGTATTTGAAGTAAATAAAATTTGATTGCTCGCAGAACCATTGACTTGGAATATTCCATTCACTTCAATACCCGCAGCTCTTACACTAAAGTTTACTATCGACCCAGCTTGAATTACAACTTGATCAGAGACTGAAATAATAACGTTGTTGTTGATTGTGTAGTTTGGAAACACTCCAGTAACTACTCCGTTTGAATATTGAACGAGACTATCTAAATTCCAATTCCTTGAAGTATTGGGAGTAGTATATTGTCCAAAAGTTTGGATTGATAAAACAAAATATAATAATGTAATTACGTAGAAATTTTTCATTGTCAAATTCTTTACTAAATAAATTGAAATTAAATGTCGAACTTTTTAAAAACAAAGTTAAGGAAATTAGAGTTGGATTAATTGTGTGATAAAATATAATTCCCTATGAAAATTAATATTCAGCACCTGACTTAACTATTACTCAGAATCCAATTTTTAAAAATTAGATTTCTTTTTTGCCACAAATTTAGATTTGATGTTAGGATTGGTTAAGGTAAATTTGTGAGCTAATTATGAAGTGAATATGCAAACACCGCTAATGAATCAATTTTCTAAAATTAAGGAATCTTATCCCGATACGCTTCTGCTTTTTCGTGTTGGAGATTTCTACGAGACTTTTGAAGAAGACGCAAAAACTGCCTCAAAAGTTTTAGGAATTACTTTGACTAAAAGAGCCAATGGCGCAGCAGGAGAAGTCCCTCTGGCGGGATTTCCTTATCACGCAATAGATACTTATTTGCCAAAGTTAGTAAGGGCAGGACTCCGAGTAGCAATTTGTGAACAAACTGAAAATCCCAAATTAGCTAAAGGACTTGTAAAGAGAGAAGTCGTTGAAATCGTTACACCGGGTGTTGCTTTCACTGACAAAATATTAGACCATAAAAAAAATAATTTTCTACTCGCTTTCACTGTAACAGAAAATATTCTTGGTGTCTCCTTCTGCGATATTACTACAGGCGAGTTTCAAGTATATGAAACAACTATAAACGCAGTTAAACAACAGATAGAATTAATAAATCCATCAGAAATATTAATTGCAAAAAAGCATAAAGATTTTTTTGCTACTCACTTCAATAACATAAACGAAACGATTAGAATTACGAAGCTCGATGATTGGGTTTTCAATTATGAGTATGCGAATGATATTTTGCTTAATCATTTTAAGACCAAAAATTTTAAAGGCTTTGGAATTGAACAACTGCAAACAGGTTTGATCTCTGCTGGAGCTGTCTTTCATTATTTAAGTGAGACTCAAAAATCTAATCTTAGTCACATAAATAAAATTTCGCGTTATAATTCTTCTGATTATATGATTCTCGATTTCGCTACAAAAAGAAATCTTGAAATAATTTTTTCGATGCTCGATGGAACGCACGATGGCTCACTCTATTCAATACTTGATAGCACAGAAACATCAATGGGCGCAAGATTATTGAAGCGTTGGGTTTCAACTCCATTAATAAAACTTCAACCAATTTTAGCACGACAAAATGCTGTCGATTTTTTATTTCATAGAAAAGATTTAAGAAGAAAAATTTCTGAAGAGTTAAAAGAGATTGGAGATCTTGAAAGAATTATTTCTAAAATTTGTACGGGCAGAGCAAATCCACGCGAATTAATTGCATTAAAATCATCGCTAAATAAAATTCCGATAATAAAATCTTTACTCAATGATTCATCACAACAATTGTTAATTGAAATAAAAGAGAAACTTCTCACACTCGAAAATATTGTTGAAAAGATTGATAAATCAATTGTTGACCATCCTCCATTAAGTCTTACTGATGGCGGAGTAATAAAAAATGGCTTGAGCATTGAACTCGATGAGCTTAGAAATATTTCTATCAATGGAAAAGATTGGATTGCACAGCTTCAAAAAAACGAAAGAGAGAAATCGGGAATTTCTTCTCTCAAAGTTAGCTACAACAAAGTTTTCGGTTATTATATCGAAATCAGTCACGCCAACAAAGATAAAGTTCCATCAGATTACATACGCAAGCAAACGCTTGTCAATTCTGAACGATTTATCACTCCCGAACTAAAAGTGTATGAAGATAAAATCTTAAATGCTGAAGAAAAAATTTATGATCTTGAATCACAATTATTTAATGAACTCCGACTTGAAGTTGCTTCGTATGCTGAATCGATTCAGTTAAATGCTAAATTGATTGCAACACTTGATTGTGTAAATTCATTTGCACAAACCGCTGAAAGAAATAATTACACAAAGCCGGAAGTAAACGACTCAACTGATATTATTATTCAAGATGGAAGACATCCCGTTGTCGAAAAAATTCTTCCGCCTTCTGAAAAATTCACAACGAACAGTTGCAAGTTGAACAATGACGCGATTCAAATTGTTGTATTAACAGGACCGAATATGGCGGGAAAATCTGTTTATCTGCGTCAAATTGGATTGATTGTTTTGCTTGCACAGATTGGTTCTTTTGTTCCCGCTAAGTCAGCAACCATTGGAGTTGTTGATCGCATTTTTACTCGTGTCGGCGCAAGCGATAATATCACAAGTGGTGAAAGTACTTTTCTTGTTGAGATGCAAGAAGCAGCAAACATAATTAACAACGCTACTCCAAAAAGTTTAATTTTGCTCGACGAGGTTGGAAGAGGAACAAGCACATTTGACGGGCTTTCCATAGCTTGGGCAATTACAGAATATTTACATGAAAATCCGAGTTTAGCAGCTAAAACACTCTTTGCAACTCACTATCATGAACTGAATGAAATGGCTTCTATCTTTCCGCGAATAAAAAATTATAAAGTTGAAGTTCGTGAATATGGTGACAAAGTGATATTTTTGCACAAAGTTACTCCGGGCTTTGCAGATCATAGTTATGGAATTCAAGTTGCGCAAATGGCGGGCTTGCCTAAATTCATTACAGACAGAGCAAAAGAAATTTTACAAAATCTTGAAAGTAAAGAGTTGACTCCTTATGAAATTAAGAAAGAAAAACTTGCTAAAATGAGGAATCAAACTATTGGTCAATTAAGTTTGTTTGAATTTAAGGATGATCAGTTGCGAAGTGAAATAAAAGATATTGAAGTTGAAAATATTACTCCAATGGAAGCTTTAATTAAATTGAATGAATTAAAAAATAAAATTAGTGATGAGAAATGAAACTAAATAAAAATCTATTTGTAAGTTATTTTGGATTCTTTTTAATCTTTACCTTTTCCGTTTTTCTAAACGGTTGCAAGACTTACACCGAAGAAGAAAAAAAATATATTTCAGAAATTGAAAAGAAACGTGAAGTAAAAAATCAATTCATGAGAGATGATCCTGCATCGCCATTCAATGCAAGAACAAAGGTTGAGTTTAAGCCATTAAAATATTTTGATGTTAATCCCAATTTTGTTTTTCATAGCAAGTTAATTGAGAATGAAGTGAAAGATACTGTTGTAATTTTTGGAACTAAAGGCGAAGAAAGAAATGTTGTTAGATTTGGCTTTCTACAATTTGTTTTTGAGAATAAAACATATAAATTAAATATCTATGAAGCTACCGCAAAAACTGGAGAGAAACATCATAGCATTTGGTTCACTGACAAAACAACTGCCGAAGAAACTTATGGCGTTGGAAGATATCTGAACTTCGAATTAAATCCAGAGAAAAATTTTGTTTACACAATTGATTTTAACCTTGCGTTTAATCCTTATTGTGCTTATAGTAAAGATTATTCTTGTGCAATTCCGACAAGAGAAGATTATATTGATCTAAAAATAAGAGCCGGTGAAAAAACTTTTCATAATTAAATACTTGGAGAAAAATTGGTCGTAGTCCTTGAAAAAAATATTACTGCAAATCAAACTTTAAATATTGTCAAGCATCTTGAAGAATATGGTTTTAGAGTTCATAAAACAGTTGGGGTTCAACAAACAATACTTGCAGCAATTGGAGTTAAACCTGAATTCGACACAAGAAAAATTAAAATTCTTGATGGCGTAGCTGAAGTTTATAGAATTACTGAACCTTTTAAACTTGCAAGCAGACAAGCAAAAGAGGATAACACTATTATAAAAATAAAAAATGTTACAATCGGAGGCGATGAAATTGTTGTTATGGCTGGTCCTTGTGCTGTTGAGAGCGAAGACCAAATTAATAAAATCGCAGAATTAGTTTCAAAGAATGGCGCAAAAATTTTACGAGGTGGTGCATTCAAGCCTCGCTCCTCACCTTACGCATTTCAAGGTTTGGGTGAAGAAGGTTTAAAGTTGTTAAAACAAGCCGCTGAAAAATATGGCTTACTCGTAATTACCGAAGTAATGGAAATCGGACAGATTGAATTAATCGGTGAATACACTGACATCTACCAAGTTGGTGCACGAAATATGCAAAACTATTCTCTCTTAAAAGAACTTAGCAAAGTAAACAAGCCTGTCTTCTTAAAGCGTGGACTCTCAGCAACTATTGAAGAGATGTTGATGTCTGCAGAATATATTTTATCGAATACAAACAAAGATGTTATTCTTTGCGAAAGAGGAATTAGAACTTTTGAAACTTACACGAGAAATACTTTTGACCTTTCATCAATTCCGGTAGTACATAAAAAAAGTCACTTACCAATTTTTGCTGATCCATCGCATGCAACAGGAATGCGAGACAAAGTAATTCCGATGGCAAGAGCCGCTGTTGCTGCTGGTGCTGATGGCTTAATGATTGAAGTGCATCATGACCCTGATGCTGCTTTGTCAGATGGACCTCAAGCTTTATTCCCAGATCAGTTTTCTGAAATGATGAGACAAATTAAACTTATCGCTGAAGCAATTGGAAGAAAAATTTAATTGTGATGAATGTTTCAATTTTAGGTCTTGGTTTAATTGGCTCTTCACTTGCAAAGGCAATCAAAAATTCCAATCCAGAAATAAAAATTTTGGGCTTTGATTTTCATGAAATTTCAAAGCAAGCATTGGAGTTATCAATCATTGATGAAAAACTTAATTCAATTACTGACGCAAAAAATTCTGATATTATCTTTCTTTGTCTGCCTATTGAAGTTACTTTAGATTTTTTAGAAATTGTTGCACCAATAGTCAAGAAGAATGCAATCGTTACTGATGTTTGTGGCGTTAAGTCAGTCCTCTCAAACAAATGGAAAAATTTAGAGAGTAAAGGAATTTTTGTCGGCGGTCATCCAATGACAGGAAAAGAAAAAGGAGGAATTGAAAATTCAGATCCGCTTCTTTTTGAAAATGCCGTTTATATTTTAACTTATGAAGATGCAAACGATAAAAAAATTTCTCCTCTTAAAGAACTGTTACTTAGCATTGGAGCAAAACTCCGCTTTCTATCTGCAAAAAAACACGATGAGATTGTTGCACACGTTAGTCATCTTCCACAATTAATTTCTGTGGCACTTGTAAATGCTGCATTGGATGACTTTAATAACGATTTCAAAGAATACGCTGCTGCTGGATTTAAGGATTTAACTAGAATCGCTTCGAGTGATTTTTATATCTGGAAATTTATTATTAAGCATAACAAATATGAGATCTTAAATTCATTAAAATCTTTTCAAGACTTAATTCATAAAATTACAACTTGTGTACTTAGTGATGATTTGTGGCGGCTGGAAGATTTGTTTGAAAGTGCAAAAGAGAAGAGAAACGAAATTCCAAAAAGCACCAAAGGATTTATTAATCCGCTTCACGATATTTTTGTTTATGTTAAAGATGAGCCGGGCGCAATCAGTAAGTTGACAACTCTTCTTTTTGAAAATAAATTTGATATCAAAGAGATAGAATTGTTAAAAATTAGAGAAGGCACGGGTGGAACTTTTAGACTCTCATTTGAAAGTGAAGCAGTTGCAGAGAATGCTAAAAATAGTTTAGCACATTATGGTTATAAATTCGGATAGAATTACAGACGTTTTTTAAGAGAATAAATTTTGCTTCACTCTTTTTATTCGAGATTATCAGTCTCATTTTTTAGAGTGACCATTATTCAAAATATTTATATGATTTTTTTTTAGGAGAATTAATTTATGGCATCAACTTCAGATTTCAGATCGGGAATGGTAATTAAATATAACAATGAACTCTGGACTATCGTAGAATTTCAACATGTGAATCCGGGAAACTGGCGCGCATTTGTAAGAGTAAAAATGAAAAACATAAAATCAGGAAAAGTTCTTGAGAATAGATTTCGTGCGGGTGAAAGCATTGAATCAATTCGAGTTGAAAGAAAAACTTTTCAATATCTTTATAGAGATGGCGCTGACTATGCGGTGATGGATAATGAAACTTACGAACAGATGACAATCTCTTCAGATCTTATGGCGGGCGGAGAAAAATACTTAAAGGAAAATATTAACATCGATCTGCTTTTTAATGGAACTGAGATTATTGCAATTGAGCTCCCAATCTTTGCTATCTTAAGAGTAACTATGACAGAGCCTGGACTAAAGGGAGATACAGTTTCGAACACTCTTAAACCTGCAACACTGGAGACTGGCGCAACAGTAATGGTTCCTTTATTTGTAAATGAAAATGATTTACTCAAAATCGACACAAGAACTGGTTACTATGTTGAAAGAGTGAAAGAATAAAAAAAATATTTGTTCAAAGTTTTAGAATCTACAAAAAAAAATTCTATCCTGATTTTGTCAGGATAGAATCTGAAAAATGAAAAATTTTTTACTATGCTTTTACGTTTCTTAACAATAAATAATTTTACAAATAACGCGAAACAGCATCAGCACAATTTTCACCATCAATTGCAGCAGAAACAATTCCACCCGCATATCCAGCACCTTCGCCACTTGGGAAGAGTCCTTCAATTTCAACGTGCATATAAGTTTCTCTGTCGCGTGTAATTCTAACTGGTGAACTCGTTCTTGTTTCAGCAGCCACCATTTGAGCATCTTGTGTAATATAGCCGGGTAATTTTTTCTCGAATTCGAATAACGCCAGTCTTAATCTTTCCGAAATTTGTTTTGGAAGAATTTCATGAAGAGGTGCTGAAACGACACCCGGTATGTAAGAACATTTTGGTAAGCTACTTGAAATTTTTCCATCTATAAAATCTGTTACTCTCTGCGAGGGAGCAGTTTGATTGCTTCCTCCTGCAATGAAAGCAGCGCGTTCTAATTCTTTTTGCATTTGGAGTCCTGCAAAAGCACCATACTTTTCATATTGCAATAAATCAAGATCACTTATCTCAACAACGAAACCAGAATTTGCGAATTTAGAATCACGTCTCGAAACAGACATTCCATTTACTACAAGTTCGCCGGGTGCTGTAGAACCGGGAACAATTATTCCACCTGGACACATGCAGAATGAAAACACTGCTCTATCATCAATGTGACAATTAACGCCGTAAGTAGCAGCGGGAAGATGAGGGTCTCGCTTTGTTGAATGATATTGAATTTCATCAATCAATTTTTGAGGATGCTCTATTCTAACTCCCATTGCAAATGGTTTTGCATCCAATTTTATTTTTTTCTTATCGAGCATATAAAAAATATCGCGTGCTGAATGTCCTGTTGCAAGAATTACAGCATCTCCAATAATTTCTGTATCATCGTTTACAATTACTCCACGAATTTTTTTATTCTTGATAATCAAATCAGTAACTTTTGAATTGAAGGAGACTTCGCCACCCGCATTAATAATCGTTTCCCTCATGTTCTGAATAATTTTTGGAAGTTTATTAGAGCCGATATGAGGATGAGATTCATACAATACTTCTTCAGGAGCGCCGTGCTGTGCAAAGATGTGTAAAATTTTTCCGACGTTTCCTCGTTTCACTGAACGAGTATATAATTTCCCATCGCTGTAAGTTCCCGCTCCTCCTTCACCAAAACAAAAATTTGATTCAGGATTCACAATGTGATCTCTTTGAATTGCTTTTAAGTCCCGCCTTCTCCCTTTTACGTCTTGCCCTCTTTCCACAATTATTGGCTTAATTCCATGTTCAATTAATCGAAGAGATGAGAACATGCCCGCAGGTCCAGAGCCAACAACAATAACTCGCTTATCACTTTTTACTGGTTTGTATTGAATATCGCGATCAACTATTTCCGGTTCTTCATCAATAAAAACTCTAAGGAGAATTTTATAAACCGGAAATCGTGGCCGCGCATCAATTGATTTTTTAATTTTTTGAATTGTATTAATATCCTCGAAGGTAATACCAAGCTGTCGAGCAGCATATAGTTTTAACGTATCCTCAGATTGCAGTTCATCTGGTAAAAGTGTAATTAAAGTTTCTTTAATCATGTGGACCTCGAATTAAGAGGAATAAATTTTAGTTAATAATTTAAAAAGCATTTTCAATATGGTTAATTTTTGGCGATTTTCCCTTTTCTAATAAAATACCAATTACATCAAATCTACAATTATAATCAACAATTTTTTTTTCTGCAAGATAACATTGAGCAATTTTTCGTAATTGTTTTTGTTTAGATTTAGTAATTGCTTCTTCCGGTTCTCCATAATTAAGATTTTCGCGAGTTTTAACTTCTATGAAAACAATAAAATCTTTTTCTTTCGCAATAATATCAATTTCACCTTTTCCAAAGCGATAATTTTTTTCAACAATTTCAAATCCATTATTCTTCAGAAGTTCAATCGCAAGCAACTCTCCTTCTTCGCCTAATTTTTTATTAAAAGATTTCATACTGCTCATTTAATATTTTTCTCAAAAATGTTTTTCTATGATACTCAGTTACTCCATATTTTCTAATAGCTTCAATATGTTTTTTTGTTGGATAACCTTTATTTACTTCCCACAAATAATTTGGAAATTTTTTAGAAAGATCTATCATGATACGATCGCGTATTACTTTAGCAATTATCGAAGCGGCTGCAATTGAGAATGATTTTGAATCACCTTTAACTATTGCAATTGCTTCAATGTTATGATCAAATTTTTTATTACCATCAACTAAAATTAAGTCCGGGTTTATGTTGAGTGCGTCAATCGATTCTTTCATTCCTCGAAGAGAAGCTTGTAGAATATTAATTTCATCGATTGTTTCATTCGAAACAATTTTATATGAATAAGAGAGAGCAGAGTTTATAATTTCATCGAATAATTTTACTCTCTTCTTTGCACTAAGTTTTTTTGAATCGTCAACATCTTCGAGAAAAAAATCTGGATGGAAAATAACTGACGCACAGACTACAGGACCAGCGAGCGGTCCACGCCCAGCTTCATCGGTTCCAGCTATCAATTTAATTTTTTCAGTTCTAAATGAATCGTCAAATTTTTTCATCTACCCAAATAAATTGATGTTAAATTTATATCATATTTAATTTTAAAAATAAACTGAATAAGAACAAAACCAAAAATTAAAAAAAGGTCAAGTGCTAATACTGTCCCGCGTCCCGCTATGATAGAGCGAACGCTTCATTGGCTTGTTAGCTGTTACACAACTTGTATTTTCCAATCGTCAGGACTTAACTCAAAAAAATCTATTGTCTGACGACAAAATTTTTCAACACTTTTTGCTGAAAGATTCACTTCAACAAAACAACCATTTTTAAGTTCACGGATAGCTCGTAATTTACTTTTATCTTTGTTAAGAAAACGAGGATATTCATTGATTAACAATTCAAAAGTATCTGGATCTACATCAGCCAAAACATTTAAAGTGTTTTCCAAAACATCACGCCAATTATTAACAGAAAATTATTGCCCCATAATTGTTAATAGTTGTAGAGTTGTTCCAGTGACATCTTGAATCTCAATTCCTTCGGGATCATCAGTTCCAAAATATGACCAAATATTTATCATAATTTCGGAAAGTGTTATTGCTCGTCTTTCTATATCTAACTTTTTCCAATCGGTTATATTAGCAAAGTATTTATTAATCTCTAAATGGCTAGTTGCATATAATTTCTTTTTTGAGTGAAAATTATAATTGGATAGTTCTGAATTGTAACCAGTTAATGTAAGATTTCCGATGTTATGTAATTGTAATTCATAAAAAATTTCCCATTCCTCTCCAAGGTAATGTTGCCACCATTCAGATAAAGTTTGTGCCATAATTTTATTTTTTATGCGTCTGGAATATTAGGTTCAACCAAACGTTTTAATTTGTCTAAAGATTCTTGCCAACCTAAATAACACATTTCCGCAGGTATTATATCAGGTATTCCTTCCTGTGTTGCGATAAGTTCTGTGCCACATAAAACCTTTTTAAATTTTATTGTGGTCATCATTTGTCCTGGTAAATTTGGGTCGTCAAATTGGTCAGTATATTTTAGTAATTCATTTGGTAGAATTTCTAAATATTGGCCTCCAAAAGAATGTTCGGTACCAGTGGTAAAATTTGTAAACGACATTTTGTATGTACCACCAATTTTAAAATCCATACTATGCACTTTACATACAAACCCATAAGGTGGCAACCAAGAAGCCATTGCATCAGCATCTGTGAATGCTTTATATACTTTTTCTACCGGTGCAGCAAAAACTCGGTGCAGTGTTACATTGTTATTTGTCATATTTCTACTTTTTTATTTTGTCAAATTTAAATCTTAATTTTCAATTTTCTGTCTGTCAATGTCGTTTTATATTGACCACTAACGGTTTGCGGCTTGGCGTATTGGCGGATTTCACCACAAATGTTTATACGAAGCACTACTGTTTGTTGACCCACAAAACTGTCAACTTGCACAAAAGTTTGATTGAAAAACTGAACTTGATTTAACCACTGAACCGCCAATTTCTTGTAGGTGCTGCTATCGGTAGCTATTCCTCGTTCATCCATTGTCAGTCGGTTAAATTGTCGGTTACAAACTGTTGTGAATAGTTTTTAATCATTTGTCGAACTTGTCGAAACTGCTCTAAAATTTCTTCTTCTTTCCCAGTTGATTTTGCAGGGTCGGGAAAGTTTTGATGAAATTTTTTGGCTTTGGTTGGAAAGAAAGGACAACGTTCTTTGGCGTTGTCGCATACAGTAATGACATAATCAAAGTTAATGTCGAAATATTCGGCAATGTTGTTTGATGTGTGTTTAGAAATGTCAATGCCGTCCTCTTTCATTGTGGCAATTGCTCTCGGATTTACTCCGTGAGTTTCAACTCCTGCACTATAAATTTCTGCTTTGTCGCCTGCGAAATGTCGCAAGTAACCTTCGGCAATTTGGCTTCGGCAACTGTTGCCTGTGCAAAGCACTAAAATTTTCTTTTTCATTGAGTGTAATATTTTTGTTTGAGGTATAAACTTATTTTTACTAAAAGTATCAATACGGGAACTTCTACCAAAGGACCAATAACTCCCACAAATGCCTGTGGCGAATGGATACCAAATACAGAAATTGCAACGGCTATTGCCAATTCAAAATTATTTCCTGTGGCTGTGAATGATATAGAAGCATTTTTATCATAAGGGATTTTGAGTGCTTTATTAATGAAAAAACTCACGAAAAACATCAGCACAAAATAGATGATGAGTGGAACAGCTATTTTTAAAACATCGAATGGTAATTCCACAATTTTGTCGCCTTTTAAGCTGAACATTAAAACAATTGTCAGCAAAAGAGCAATCAGCGTAATGGGTGAAATTTTAGGAATGAACTTGTAATTGTACCAATCTTTCCCTTTTTGTTTTATTAAAATATATCGGGTAAGAAAACCCGCTAAAAACGGAATACCCAAGTAAATTAAAACGCTTTCAGTAACATCACGCATTGAAACGCTGACGTCAAAATTTCCCAATCCCAAATATTTTGGTAAAATATTGATGAACAACCATACAAAAAAACTGTATGTAAAAATTTGAAAAATGCTGTTCAAGGCAACGAGCAAAGCTGTATATTCTCTGTTGGCTTTGGCTAAATCGCTCCAAACGATAACCATTGCGATACATCTTGCCAAACCTATCAAAATAAGTCCTGTCATATATTCGGGCTCGTTCCGTAAGAACAAAACCGCTAATCCAAACATTAAAACTGTACCGATTACCCAATTGAGCAATAACGAAATGAAAATTACTTTTTTGTCTTGCCATGCTTTTGGCAATAAAGAATAATCTACTTTTGCTAAAGGCGGATACATCATCAATATCAATCCGATTGCTAAAGGAATATTGGTAGTTCCGACAGAAATAGCATTGATGTGGTTAGGAATATTCGGAAAGAAATGTCCCAAGCCTACACCAATTGCCATTGCGAGGAATATCCAAAGCGTTAAATAACGGTCTAAAAATTTTAGTTTCGGTTGCATATTTACAATTTAACAGCAACCAGAATTTGGTGTACAATTCGTAATACTTGCTAAATTTTTCTTTTGTTTTTCTGATGGAATTCCGCAAACATCTTGAGCCAAACAAGCCGTGGTTTTGTTTTTCAAGACAAATGTTTTTCCGTTAAATTCTAAATCGTATTTTCCAATCGTATCACTTTGATATTCCACTTCAATTTCAAAATCTTCAATGCCTAACTTTTCTTCCGAGAGTTTGATGATGCTGAGTAGTTTGTTGGGTTTCAAGCGATGTTCAAAATCGTCTGCATTCCATAATTGAAAGTTTACGACTTTTTCTGTGCGGATTACACCACCACAATCGATAAAGTTTTTAGTAATCATTCCCACTTCTGTAACGTGAAAATGTTCGGGAACAAAAGTTCCATTTTCTAATTGAAATTCAACATTTTCTAATGTTGGCAAAACCTGTTTTACGTCTGATAATTTCATTGTTTTATTCTTTATAGTTTAAATGCAATATTGCGATATAGTTAGTTAAAAAAATGCTTTAACAGCATTTGGCTTTAGAAACTGTTTTTACAATTTTTGAGAAATAAATATTTAAAATGTCGATTGTTTTTTCATCAATGCAGTAGCAAATTGAGTTTCCGTCAATGTTTCCTTTAATAATTCCAGCGTTTTTCAATTCTTTTAAATGTTGCGAAACGGTTGGTTGTGCCAACGGAAGTTCGTTCACGATGTCGCCACAAATACATTCGTTTACTTTCATTAAATATTCAATAATTGCAATTCTTGCAGGATGTCCCAACGCTTTTGCAATTGTCGCAATTTGATTTTGCTTGTCCGTGAAATGTTCTGTTTTAGTTGCACCCATAATCTCTTCAAGTTTAATATTGCAATATTACAATATTAAATTTATCAAGCAAGATTTTTTTATTTTTTTTGTCAATTAGTCAAATGTTGAATTTTGTACGAACGGTTGTCATAGGGTGACGCATAACGGTTTGCGGCTTGGTGAAGGTGGCGATTTTCACCACAAATGTTTATACGAAGCACTACTGTTTGTTGACCCACAAAACTGTCATACGAAGCACTTCACCCGCCATATGCGCTAATACACTGTCTTGCGTTCGATTTTTCTTGTCAGTACTATTAGTGAACTTGGCACGCTTCGAGAACATTCCCGTCAGGGTCGTAGAAAAAAAAGTACTTTACGAAATTATCATTAATAACTTCTCCAACGTTTACTCCCTTTTCCTGCAATTCTTGTCTTGCAATTTGAGCATCAAAAGTTCTAAATATTGGATACGATGATGTCTCTTTGTTATTTTCTATTAATTTGTCGGTCTGCCATATGGTTAAACTTGTCGGGCTACCTGTATCAAAAACCACAAGTTTTATGTTTGAGTCGTCCCAAATTGGAGTAAGTTTTAATTTTTCTTCATACCATTTTTTGGAACTTTCTATATCGGATACCCGAACAATAATTGTATCAATACCTTGTAATAACTTTTTTTTCACCATTTTATCCTCGATTTAATTGATTTTAATAGCGTAAAAATACTGTCATTAAATTTCGAAACAATTCGCCGTCAAACACTTATTCCAATTTCAGTTTTGCAAATATATGTATAAATTTTTGTTGTGCTGAATTAA
>PNNF01000021.1 GCA_013824085.1 Chlorobiaceae bacterium
TTTCAGCAAAATCATTTTTTTTGTTTCAGAAAAATAATTCTCCTTAGCACTATTTAATGGAGATGCAGTCAATCTATAAAAATAAAATCCTGATGCAAGTGGCAATTTTAATTTTTGGTTTTCAAAATTATATCGATGTGAACCTACTCCCATCTCACTCTCTACTAATGTTAATATTTCAGTGCCAAGTAAATCGTAAACTTTTAATATAACAAAACTTTTTTCGGGCAAATCCCAACTGATGACAGTTGAAGGATTAAATGGATTTGGATAATTTTGATTTAGTTGAAACTTTAATTCAGCCAGTCCATCATCATCGGTGCTTCCCGAGAGTGTATATAATGTTGAATAATTTGTAAACACAGTTGTGTCTGAGTTACTCGCAACTACACGATAAAAATATCTTATGTTTGTAGTGAGACTATCCACATTTATAATTGCAATTTGTGCAGATGCACTATCTGCGATTGTATCTACACGAGTGGCTCTGGTATTGATTGAATCGAGTCCATACTCTATCCACACTCGCGTAACAGATGTTCGTGGATTTACATTTGCCGAAATAGCAACACTGGTTGGTCTTACAATATGAATTGAATGAGAAATAATTTCAGGCGGATTTAATAGAGCAAAAACTCTATTTCGAATATTTGGAAGCAATGAATAAAGCACAGCACCGGGACAAGCAGTTGCTCCAGGTCCATCTCTATGTCCGCAAATATTACTTAAATTCATTCCCGATGAATTATGAATAGAGACGCCTCTGACATTTATGTTTCTCTGGTCAGCTTTGTAACCAAGCATTCGCACTAACATTCGCAACGCTGATTCTGTTGGTCCCCACATTGTGTAATCACCAATAACACAGATGCCCATCGTGTTCCAATTCACTCCGCTAAAATGTGCACCGACTACATCTTCATTTGTTCCGTTCCATTGTCTGCCTTGATAAAGCACGCCATTGCCATCAACAAGCCAATTGTATCCGATATCCGACCAGCCATTAGAATTAACGTGCAACGACCAATAGGATCTTACGACTGCTGGGAAATCAGAACTTGTAGTGCTGCCTGCCGAATGATGAACGACTAAATGTGAAACTGTTGTTTCAGATGGTCGCCAATTTGGATTTGATGGATTGCCAACTGGCCAAGGACAACCCCAACCAACTCTATCAATAAAATTTGGACGCGGATAATCTAATGTTAATCCTTCCAACTGAATTTGTTTTTGTTCCTTAGGAAAATTTTTTACTTTTTCCATCAGTTGAGTTGGTGTAGCACCCGGAGAAATAAAAAAGAGTTTGAGTTTTTCAATTTCAAATTTTTCTGCTTGATTAATTTTTATTTTCCACTTTAAAAATTTTGCTTCTTTTTCAATGAATAAAAGATTTCCATAAATTTTATTTTTCTCAATATCGCCGTGATTGTCAATATGAATATGTATCCATTCAGACCAAGTCAAATCGTCTCGGGAATAACTAAATTCAATTTCAAAATTATCTTGACTTAAAAAATTATGGTAGAGATGAAAACTTATTGCTAAAAATGGATCAGCATCTGTTAATGGAATCGCAATTTTTTTTGAAACAATTTTTTCGATATTGTTTGATTGGCTAAAGAGAATTTCTTCAATAAATTCAGACTGATTTAGAGAGCGAGCATTCAGATTAATATTGGTGAGATTGAATTCTAAATATTCTTGTTTGACGAGAGAATTTAAATTTTGACTAATTAAAAATTGAGATACAAAAATGGTGAGCAAAAAGGAAAAAAATATTTTCATAAGAACCTTCGGAATTAATTACAAAAAGTTAATTTGTGGATGAAACCTCTTCAATTCTTCGTCCCCCCATAAATCTTTTCGAGTAATAATTATTTTCTATTGTAGAGATAGTAACACCAAGTTTTCTACTCGCGTGAGCAAATAAATTTTCTCCAAGATAAATTCCAACGTGTCCGGGTCTAACGGCTCTACGAGTGTTGAAGAAGACGAGATCCCCAAATTTTAAGTCTTCTTTATTTTCAATAACAATGCCTTGTGTGTACTGGTCGCGAGCAGTGCGAAGCAGATTTATATTTGCTGCATTCTGAAAAACAGTTTGGGTAAAAGCCGAACAATCAATTCCATCTTTAGAATTTCCCCCGAAACGATAAGGAGTATCGAGGTATTCAATAATTTGCATAAGAATATCATCCCAATGACTATTGGGGCTATTCAACAATTCCGAATCATGTTTTCTAATTTTTGCTACGACTTCGGAGATGTCAAATTTTTTCTCTTCCGTTCCTGCATAGTCAACAAATTCTTCTTCATCTAAGAAATCATAAATACCAGTAGAATCAACTGATTGATGAAATTCTTTTTGTGGAGCAGTTTTCTTCACAACATTTTTTTCTGAATCTTTATCATTGTATCTGATTGTGCTTGAGGAAGCAGCACAGCCAGAGAGTGAAAAAGTAATTGCAATAAAAAAGAGTATAACAAGAGTTGCCGATTTATATCTTTCGGCAATCATCCTAAATATGCCCTTAAGTTTTTGCTTCGCGTTGTGTGACGTAATCTTCTGATTGCTTTTTCTTTAATCTGTCTAACTCTTTCACGAGTAAGATTAAATCGTTCTCCAATTTCTTCAAGAGTTAAAGAGTGTTCTTTGTTCAATCCAAAATAGAGTTTAATAACTTCTGCTTCTCTTTCAGTAAGTGATGACAATGCTCTCTCAATTTCCAACTTTAAGGATTCAGTCATAAGAGTGAAATCAGGATTTGGTTGTTGGTCATTCACTAAAACATCGAGCAAACGATTTTCTTCACCTTGAGCAAAGGGCGCATCTACAGAAACGTGGCGTCCCGAAATTTTTAATGTATCAGCTACTTCATTTACATCCATCTCTAATTCATGAGCAAGTTCAGCTGCCGAAGGTTCACGCTCGAACTCTTGTTCAAGGTTGCTATAAGCTTTTCCAATTTTATTTAACGCACCGACACGATTTAATGGCAATCTAACAATTCTTGATTGCTCTGCTAATGCTTGTAAAATTGATTGACGAATCCACCAAACCGCATAAGAGATAAATTTGAATCCACGCGTTTCATCAAATCTTTTTGCTGCTTTAATCAAGCCAAGATTTCCTTCATTGATTAAATCGCCGAGGGAGAGTCCTTGATTTTGATATTGCTTAGCGACAGAAACAACGAATCTTAAATTTGCTTTAGTCAATTGTTCAAGTGCTAATTGATCCCCTTTTTTTATTCTGATAGCAAGTTCAATTTCTTGTTCAGGGATTAAAAGAACAACTTTTCCAATTTCTTGCAAATACTTATCTAAAGATTGACTTTCACGATTTGTATATTGCTTAGTAATTCTCACTTTATAAACCTCTTATTATTTTTCTAAATTTATAGAATCTACAATTCCAACGATAGATGCATCTATGGGTGCAAAATCAACAGGCAAAGGAATTACTGCTTCGCTTGCAGTAACGTAAATAACTTTCTCACCTGTTCCGGCACCAATAGTATCAATGGCTACAATAGGTTCCCCAATTTTTTGATTTTCCGCATTAAGTGGTTGAACAAACATAAATTTGAAGCCCTTTGTCTGATCATATTTTCGAGTAGCCCAAACATTTCCAATCACAATTCCTAAATACATAAACAGATTTTTGCTTCCTAAAGTTTAAATTTTTCCGAACTGCAAATTTAAGTATAATTTTTCCAAAATGCTATCTGTTTTCTTAGTTTTTAGTCGGTTCAAATTCTTTCTGCAAGTAGTTTTTTAAAGGGACATCCAGCTTGTCAACTATAGCCATTACTACTGCGTCGATTGGTTTATTTTTAGAAATATTTGTTTGACGAGCAGAACTTCCCGTGGCAACCAAAACTATTTCCCCTTCGCCGGCTCCAACAGAATCAACCGCAACGGTAAAAGCTTCTTTTTCTTTTAACTCTAAATCGAGTTGTCGAACAATTAAAAATTTTGCACCGACAAGATTTTCATCTTTCTTTGTTGACCAAACTGTTCCTATTACTCTACCTAAAATCATAATCACCTCTTATACATTTACAATATTTTTTTCAATTTAAAAATTTTTAATTAATTATTAGAATTAGTAGCCAATTTTTTTTCAAACTTTAACAGAATTTTTTTAAATTAAATAGATTATTAATTATCGAAAAAATAATAATTTATTCTACTCAACACCAATATTATATTCAACTTAAACAAATTTCCCGAAGATATAATTCAGTAAAAAAGATTCAATTATTTTTCTATTCTTCTAAGAAACTTTTTCCATCTAATTGATTTGGAACTTTATAAAAGTCACAAATAGTTTTTCCAATGTCAGAGAATGTATTTCTTGTTCCTAAATTTTTTCCAACGGAATTTTTTTTGAAAAAGAGCAGAGGAACAAACTCCCGCGAGTGATCGGTGCTGGGTGTTGTTGGGTCATTTCCATGATCTGCAGTAATAATAATTGCATCACTTTCATCAATTGAATTAAGTAGTGTTGGAAGAAAATTATCAAACTCAACTAATGTTTTTGCAAATCCCACTGGATCGTTTCTGTGCCCATAATAGACATCGAAGTCAACGAGGTTAGTAAAAATAAATGCATTCCTTTTTTCTTTAGTTGCTCTTAGAATCTGTTCACAACCTTCAGCGTTTGATTTTGTTGGGATACTTGTTTTAATTCCATTCAGATTAAATAAATCATTCACTTTGCCTATTGCCACAGTTTCGTAGTTTGCTTCGCTCAAATAATTTAAGACAGTTTTTTTGTGCGGATCAATTGAGTAGTCGTGTCGATTTGTAGTTCGATAGTAATTATTTTTTTCTCCCAAAAATGGTCGAGCAATTACTCTACCAATCACATAAGGAGATTGGATAACTTTCTCGCGAGTAATTTTACAAATTTCAAAAAGACGATCTAACGGAATTATCTCTTCGTGAGCGGCAATTTGAAAAACGGAATCTGCTGAAGTATAAATAATGGGAAAGCCCGTCCTTACGTGCTCGTCGCCAAGTTGCATAATTATTTCAGTTCCAGAAGCGGGAAAATTTCCGAGAAAACCTTCACAGCCAGTTTCTCGTAAAAATAAATCTGTCATCTCTTTTGGGAAGCCATTTGGGAAATAGGAAAAATCAAAATCAACTTTTATTCCTGCAATCTCCCAATGTCCCGAAGTAGAATCTTTTCCTTTTGATAGTTCATTCATTTTTCCAAAAGAAGCAGTTGGAAATTCTACTCTCTTAATTCCCAAAGTATCGATGATATTTCCCAAGCCAAGTTTTTCGAGATTTGGAAGAGTTAAGCCACCAACTGTAGCAGCTGTATTTGCTAATGTATTGCTTCCTGAGTCCCCATATTGATCTGCATCTTTTAGCTCACCAACACCAACACCATCAAGTATAATTAAAAATAAATTATTAATCTCAACCTCTAATTAATAGTTCTAACTTTGTTACCGCCGCTCTCAATTGCCTTCTGCATTGCAAGATTAGCGTTTCTCATCAAGTCCTCAACGTCAGTCTTTTCTTTAGCCGCAGCAACACCAACAGATATTGTAAAAGTGGTTTGTTGTGAACTTACTTTCACAATTTGTCGTGCTACTTTTGTTCGGGTTCTTTCAGCCCAGAGCGTAACGTCTTTTGATGTAGCATTTACAAAAAATACACCAAATACTTTTTCTTCGATACGACCAAAAAAAGTAAAATGGTTCATCTCAATTTTTATTACATCAACAATTGCATTCAGAACTTTCGGAAGTGGATTTCCTTCGAATAGAGATTCTTGCTCAAGGAAGTCATCAATTTTTATTAATGCTAAGGCACACAATAATTTTAAGTCAGAAGCTCTTGCTAAATCTACTCTTACTTTTTCAAGGAATGTTGCTGTGTTATAAGCTTTAGTATCAATATCAATCGAGATTAATGACCGATAAAGATTTTGTGAGGAGAAGGAATAAATTAAGTATGACAATATTCCTGAAGTACTTTTCAAAAAATCTACATCGGATTTTGAGTAGGCATTTTTCTTTAAACTTTCAAAGCAGAGCACACCATAAGTTTGATCTTCATAAATCAATGGAATCGTTAAGAATGAACCTTCCAAAGAGATATCTTCATTCTTTGAAAATCGTTTATGATTTGCTTCTGAAGTATTATCAATCTTTACGGGAAAACCAGTTAGTATCGACTTCCCAACCAAAGTTCCTTGAAGTTCTACAGCAAGATTTTCACCAACGTATTTAAGAGTAGTTTTGTTTATTACACGCTGTGTTTTAAAAATATTTTTTGCTTGATCAAAATAAACAAATACAAAAGTATCCCACTTAATAAAATGGTTCACAGATCTTTCTATCGACTTCACTAATTCTTTTTCATCAACAATATTTGTTTTTGTGTCGATTATAGAGAGAAGTCCAGTTAATCTTTTTTGTGAAATATATTCCGCAAATTTTTGTTCAAAGAGACTAATGAGTATGGTTATTAGTCGCACAAATCGCCCCAGAGAAAAAATTGTTTCTATTCCAAAACAATCTTGCTCTTTCGAGTCCATTGCAAGAATTCCAATTATATTTTTTTCATAAAATAGTGGAACTCCAACAAAACTTTTCACTCCTTGAGGTGAATCATAATATCTAATAACATCAGCTTCGGCAGTGTTTGAGATGTCTGTCAAAAGTTCTGGTTCAGATTTTCTAACTATCGTGCTGAGTATATCATCTTCTAAATTATATTTATTAGTTGCGAGGAGACTATTTGAATTTGAAATAAATTTTTCAATCGAAAGTTTTTCAGTTTTTTTATTATACCAAAAATAAACCACGGTATGTGCGTGATGAGATTCTTTAATAACTTGAAGTAATTTTTCTAAGACAAAACCAAATTGTCCATTAAAAGCAACTTCATCGGGCAAGGCTTCATTGACAATCTCTTCAAATCGTTCTTTAAGATCAGAAGGTTTGTCAAGAATTCGAGGAGCGCGAATCGAATTAATATTTTCACTTGTGATAAAATCGAGGTTAGGTTTTCTGCCAACTATCTGAAAAGACTCTTGAGTATCAAAATCATCGGTAGATTTGCTTTCAGAATCGGGAAGATCAATCTCATGGACTTCAACTCTGTTATTGAATGAGTCGCGAAGAAAAATTAAAAGTGCGACATAAATAACAGTAACTAAAATTCCAACAATTCGTAGAACTATATCTTCAGTAATAAATTGAACTGAAAGTAAAAAAGGGAAAACAAGAAAGAGTAAAAGTCGTCTTTTATTTCTACGATTTAACACAATTATTTACCTATAAAAACATTTAACAAAAATAGAATATTTAAAAGAAATATTTTAATTTTTTTTAGCGGAAAACTAAATAATGAACAGAGATTTAATTTTTTTTAAGACTTCATTTTTTCCTAACCCAGTAATTGATGAGTAGAGGAAGTAATTATCATTATTAATCAACTCGGGGAAAAATTTTACGATTTCTTTTTTTTGTAGTGCAATTTCAGATTGTTTTAATTTATCAATTTTAGTAAGCACAGTTAAAAGATTAATTCCCAAACTTTTGATAAAAGAATGCAAGTCAATATCGAGTTTAGTTGGTTCGTGTCTTGCGTCAATAAGATGAAAAACTGCAAGGATATTTTTTGAATTGTTCAAATATTCATTTATGATATTTGCCCAACGAAGTTTTTCAGTTTTCGATATTTTCGCATAGCCAAAACCGGGCATATCGACTAAGTAATATTTCTTGTCGATGAGATAAAAATTTAAAGAACGAGTTTTGCCGGGAGTAGAGCTAATTTTAGCAAGATTTTTTTTATTGAACAAAGAATTGATAAAAGAAGATTTCCCCACGTTGGATCTGCCGCACAAGACAATTTCTGGCAACTGAAATTTAGGTATTTCACTGAAGCTGTTAACAGATTTTACAAATTCTTGGCTGCTTTGCATAAAATAAAAAAAGGTAACCGATATACGATTACCTTTAGAGGAAAAAATTAATAATTACTTATTTTTGGTTTCTTCAACCACTTTTGCGTCTTCTACTTTTTCAGCTTTCTTTTCAGCTTTTTCTTTTTTCTTTTCAACTTTGTTATCTTTCTTTTCAACAGCTTTTTGATTAGAAATTTCGTTGTAGTCAACTAATTCGATCATCGCCATTTCAGCCGAATCGCCCAATCTTCTTCCAAGTTTTACAACTCGTGTGTATCCACCTTTTCGTTCCCCAATTGTAGTAACAATATCAGAGAAGAGTTCTTTAACAACTTCTTTATCTTTCAATTGTTCCATTACCAATTTTTTATTGTGAAGATCACTCCTACGAGCCTTTGTTATCAACGGTTCTACGAATGTTCTTAATTCCTTAGCTTTAGCTAAAGTGGTACGAATTCTTTTATGTTTTAATAGAGAAGTTGATAAATTTCTCATCAAGGCTAACTTATGAGCCGATGTTCTACTTAGTTTTCTTCCTTTTACATTATGTCTCATTTATAACCCGCTACTATTAGTTGTTTTCGTTTTCTTCTTTTAAGTATTTTTCAACATCCATTCCGAATTCCAAGCCAAGGTTTTCAACAATATATGTTAACTCCGATAAAGATTTTCTACCAAAGTTTCTAAATTTTAGCATTTCTGCTTCATCTTTTCTTACTAAATCACCAATTACTTTAATGTTAGCTGCTTTTAAGCAATTGTGAGCACGAACACTCAACTCAAGATCATCAACGTTGGTGAGCAATATTTTTCTTAATCTCTCTTTTTCAGTATCTTTCTGAACTTCTTGTTGCTTTTCTTCTGGTTCCATATCTAAATTGATAAACAATTGAATATGATCTCTGAATAATTTAGCTGATTGAGTAAGCGCATCATCAGGAGTAATTGAACCATCAGTAAAAATTTCTAAAGTCAATTTTTCATAATCATTCTTATCGCCAATACGGACGTTTTCAATACTGTAAATAACATTTTTAATTGGGGTAAAAATTGAATCAACTGCAATCATTCCAATTGGATATTCAGGTGATTTATTTTCATAGCTTGGGACGTAACCTTTGCCACGAGCAACTCTTAACTCAACTTCGAACTTTGCATTTTTATTTAAAGTTGCAATATGTAATTCTGGATTTAATATCTCAATTTCAGAACTAAATTTTTGAATATCTCCAGCGGTCCAAGTTCCTTCACCATTAAAAGTGAGGTCAATTTTGCCGGGTTTTTTGGTAAGTAATTTCATTCTAACTTGCTTCAAGTTAAGAATAATTTCAACTACATCCTCAATCACGCCAGGGATGGTGCTAAATTCATGAACAACAGTGTTAAATTTAACAGCAACAATAGCTGCGCCTGGCAGAGAAGAGAGTAATACTCTTCTGATCGAATTACCGATAGTAACGCCGTAGCCTCTTTCAAGTGGTTGAAGAACAAATTTTCCGTAATTATTTGTAAATGTTGATTCGTCTAAAACAACGAGATCTGGCATTTTTATAAAACTCATTTTAATCCTTTAAGATTTTACTAAAATTATTTTGAATAAAGTTCAACAACTAACTGTTCGTTCGCATTTAGAGGAACATCTGCTCTCTCTGGCACTTGAAGGAATTTTCCAGTAAGTGTAGCTTTATCTACTTCGAGCCAAGGGAAGACATTGTCTTTAACTCTTTTAAGAGAATTATGAATAAGATCAAGTTTCTTGCTTTTATCTTTAATTTTAACTACATCGCCAGCTTTTAGTAAATAAGAAGGAATATCAACTGGGGAGTCATTAACGAGAATATGTCTATGACTAACAATTTGTCTTGCAGATTTTCGTGAAGGAGCAAAGCCTAATCGATAAACAACATTATCAAGTCTGCTTTCGAGGAGCAGGATTAAGTTAGTTCCAGTAATTCCTTTTTTTCTGTCGGCTGTTTCAAACAAATTTTTGAACTGAGTTTCCAACAAACCATATTGTCTTTTGATTTTTTGTTTTTCTCGAAGTTGAACGCCGTATTCAGAAATTTTTGATCTTCTGGAGGCACCATGTTGTCCAGGAGGATAATTTCTACCTTCAACAGGACATTTTTCAGTAAAACACTTTTGTCCTTTAAGAAATAATTTTTGTCTTTCTCGTCTACACAATTTACATACTGATTCAGTATATCTTGCCATTTAATAATTCTCCAATAAAATTAAACTCTTCTTCTCTTAGGTGGTCTGCATCCATTGTGTGGAATAGGCGTAATATCTTTGATAGAAGATATTTCCAGACCTGCTGTATTTAATGCTCTAATTGCTGATTCTCTACCTGCCCCTGGTCCTTTGATTCTAACTTCAACTTTTCTGAGTCCAGAATCATAAGCTTCTTTAGCTGCAGCTTCAGCGGTAACTTGAGCAGCGTAAGGAGTATTTTTCTTAGAACCTTTAAATCCGTTTTTACCAGCAGAAGACCAAGCGATAGTATTTCCATAAATATCAGTCAATGTAACAATCACGTTATTGAAAGTCGCTTGAACACTTGCGAGTCCAACCGAATCAACAACTGCTTTTTTCTTTGTCTTTTTTACACTTTTAGCCAATTCAATTTCCTCCGATTTTCACTTATTTCTTAGTTGGTGTTTTCTTTTTGCCAGCAACAGTTTTTCTCTTACCTTTTCTGGTTCTGGAGTTAGTTCTTGTTCTTTGTCCTCTAACAGGGAGACCTCTTCTGTGTCTTAAACCTCTATAAGATCCGATATCCATCAATCTTTTTATATTTTGCTGAACTTCCGACCTAAGAGCTCCTTCAACTTTGTAATCACCTTGTATCACAGAACGAATCTCAGCTACTTCAGCTTCAGATAAAGAAGATACTTTTTTATTAGGATCAACTTTAGCTTTTTCTAAGATTTCTTTTGCTATTTGCGGACCAATTCCATAAATGTATTGGATTCCAAAATATACTTTTTTACTCTTTGGTAAATCTACACCAGATATACGAGCCAAATTTCTATCTCCTTTTTTTTAACCTTGACGTTGCTTATGTTTAGGGTTTTTACAAATAACTCGAACTACCCCTTTTCGCTTTATTATTTTACAACTCTCACATATTTTTTTTACAGAGGACCTGACTTTCATTTTAACTCCAATTATTTGTATCGGTAGGTTATCCTACCTTTTGTCAAATCATACGGTGACAATTCAATTGAAACTTTATCACCAACCAAAATTTTAATAAAATGCATTCTCATTTTTCCTGAAATATGCGCCAAGATCTCGTGACCGTTATCCAACTTAACCCTAAAATGTGCATTGGGCAAAGTTTCAGTGATTATACCATCTACTTTAATAGGTCCTTGTTTAGCCATTATTTACTTGTCAATATTTCCGGTTTATCATCGTTTATTAAAATCGTATGCTCAAAATGAGCAGATGGTTTACCATCTTTTGCTACCACACTCCAACCATCGAATGCAGTAAAAACTTCTTTTTTACCCAGATTCACCATAGGTTCAATTGCTATGGTCATTCCATTTTTTAATTTAGCACCAGTTCCTTTTGTTCCAAAATTTGGGACTGCAGGATCTTCGTGCAATTTTTTTCCAACTCCGTGTCCGTGTAATTCTCTTACGATTGAATATCCATTCGACTCAATAAAAGTTTGAATCGCATAAGAGATATCGTGAATTTTGTTTCCAGCAATTGCTTGACTAATTCCAACATATAAAGATCTTTCTGTCATTTCCAAGAGTCTTGCGTTTTCTTCCGAAATTTTTCCTACCGGAAAAGTCCACGCACCGTCACCAAAATATCCATCTTTCTTCACACCAACATCAATCGATACAATATCACCTTCTACTAACTCTCTTTTGCTGGGAATTCCGTGCACTACTTCATCATTAACTGAAACACAAAGTGTTGCAGGATAAGCAGGCGAATTTCCTTGTTTATATCCTCTAAAAGCGGGCTTCCCGTTTCTTGAGAGAATATACTCTTCAGCAATAAAATCTAACTCTTTTGTCGTAATTCCTGATTTAATAAAACTTTTCAAGAGGTTTAGAGTTTCTGCAACAATTTTGCAACTCTCTCTGATATAATCAATCTCTTTTTTTGTCTTAATTAATATCACGAAATTATTGTCTTCTACCTTTTATCTTACCTGACTTCATAAACCCATCATAATGACGCATCAAAAGATGAGATTCAACTTGTTGAAGTGTATCCAAAGAAACACCAACCATAATTAAAAGACTTGTACCACCAAAGAACTGCGAAAACTGACCAGTTACTCCCATTCCTTGAACAAAAGCAGGCAAAACAGCAACAATAGCTAAGAATACAGAACCGGGCAGAGTAATCTTAGTTAGAATATTGTCAATAAACTCTGCAGTATGCTTTCCGGGTCTAATACCAGGTATAAATCCACCTTGCTTCTTCATATTGTCAGCAACTTCTTTAGGATTGAAAGCAATTGCCGTATAGAAGTAAGTAAAAAAGATAATTAACATAGCTTCAAAAAACGAGTAGATAAACGTTCCGTAGCTAATTTTTGTAGCAAGTGAAACAATAAAATCATTGTTTGGGAAAAACCCTAATACTGTATTTGGTATAAACATAATCGCTTGAGCGAAAATAATTGGCATTACACCAGCTGTATTAACTCTAAGCGGAATGTACTGAGTTACACCACCATAAACTTTTCTGCCTACAACTCTTTTTGCATACTGAACAGGAATCCTACGAGTACCTTGCGTCACCAAAACGACGGCTGCAATTATAAGCACCATAAAGGCGATTATTACAATTTCGATTACGATTTGTCTTTGACCCGCAGCAATTAATCTATATTCATCGATTAACGCAAATGGAAGTCGGTTTACAATTCCGATAAAAATAATTAAAGAGATTCCATTACCGATACCTTTTTCAGTAATTTGTTCTCCAAGCCACATAATGAAAACTGTTCCAGCAGTAAGAATAATTATTGTTGGGATAATCCATCCGAGTCCTTGAACTGCGAGAGGAATAATTGGATTACCTTGAACATCCATATTATTAAGTCGAATAGTAACGCCCCAAGCTTGCATAGTTGCAATAAGGACAGTACCATAACGAGTTAATTGAGTAATTTTCTTTCTTCCTTCTTCACCTTCTTGTTGAAGTTTTTGGAAGTAAGGAACAACAGCACCCATTAGTTGGATGATAATCGACGCACTAATATAAGGCATAATTCCAAGCGCAAAAATTGCAGCGTTAGAGAATGCTCCACCTACAAACAGATCGTAAAGACCAAAAAGATCGCCGCCTTGTTGATTTTGCATTGCTTGTGATAGTAAAGCGGAATCAACACCTGGTAGAGTAATGTGCGAACCGATTCTAACAATAGCCAAGAGCATCAGAGTATAAAGAATTCTCTGACGAAGCTCGTGGATTTTGAATATATTTCTAAATGTATCAGTTAATCGTGACATCTAATTCCGTATTATACAATTTTTAGAGTACCACCAGCAGCTTCAATTTTCTGTTTAGCATTTTCGCTGCATGCATTGGCTTCAATATTTAATTTACTTTTTAATTCACCTTCGCCTAAAACTTTGAAGGGTTTTTTTAATGTCTTAATAAGACCGTATTGTTTCAATACTAAATTTGTAATAGTAATTTTACTTAAATCAACTTTTTCTGAAAGCAATTGAAGTTTAGCAACATTAACGAGTTCAAATTCTGTTTTGAATGGACTCGTAAAACCAAACTTAGGAATCCTTCTTTGTAAAGGCATTTGTCCACCTTCGAACCATGCTTTATAGTTAGCACCAGATCTTGACATTTGGCCGTTCATACCTTTTGTTGAAGTTCCGCCATGTCCAGAGCCTTCTCCTCTACCAATTCTTTTAGTCTTTTTTCTTGAGCCTTCGGCGTATTTAAGATTGCCTAAATAATTCATTTCAAACCTTTAATTAATTTCTTCTACTTTTACCAAGTGAGCAACTTTGTTGAGCATTCCTCTAATCTGCGGAGTATCATTATGTTCAACTTTATGATTCGGTCTTGCGAGCCCAAGCGCTTCGATAGTTCTTTTCTGATCAAAGGGTCTATCAATTACGCTTCTAATCTGAGTTACTTTTAATTTCTTTGCCATCATAACCTCAATTATAAACTGAATAATTCTTTAGTTGATTCAATTCCTCTTTTGCTGCACATTTTGTGAGCATCAATCAAGTTTTCTAATGCACTTAATGTAGCTTTAACTTGATTATGAGGATTACTTGAACCTAAAGATTTCGTTAAAATATCTTGAACACCAGCAGCTTCAAGAACGGCTCTAACTCCACCACCTGCAATTAATCCTGTACCAGGAGTAGCAGGTTTTAGTAAAACTTTCCCAGCACCAAATTTTCCGATAATGGTGTGAGGAATAGTTCCTTTATGAATTTTAACAGTAACGAGATTTTTCTTAGCGTCATCAACGCCTTTAGAAATCGCGTCAGTTACTTCATTAGCTTTGCCCAAACCAATACCTACGGTTCCAGCGCCGTTGCCAACTACAACAATAGCATTAAAACCAAACCGTCGCCCGCCTTTTACAACTTTGGCAACTCTATTGATATGGACAACTTTTTCTTTTAAGCCGTCGGATTCTGTTGTTTTACTTGTTTTCAATTTTACTCCATTAAATCGAATCTATTTCAAAAAAATTTTTGCTGCCGAGGGAGGATTTGAACCTCCACGTACGGCTCCAAAGGCCGCTGTCCTACCATTAGACGACCCGGCAAAATTCCAACTAAAATTTGAGTCCACCTTCACGAGCACCTTCAGCCACTGCTTGAATTCTGCCGTGATATCTAAAACCATTTCTATCAAAAACTATTGTTGTGATATTATTCTCTAAAGCTTTTTTAGCGATCAAAGTTCCGACCAATTTACTTTTCGAAACCTTACCTTTAATACCAACTAAATCAGATTTTAATTCTTCAGATTTTGTTGATGCTGAAACTAAAGTTTTTCCTGTCGAGTCATCAATTAGTTGAGCGTAAATATGATTTAAGCTTCTGAAAACTGACATTCTTGGTCTTAAAGTAGAACCTTCAATTTTCTTTCTAATTTTTATCTTAGCTCTTTGTCTTGTAACTTGTTTTGTATTATACATCTTTCAATCTCCGTAATTACTTACCGGCAGTCTTTCCTGCTTTTCGTCTGATAGTTTCAGTTGAGTATTTAATTCCTTTACCTTTGTAAGGTTCAGGTTTTCTAATTGATCTAATCTTTGCAGCAATTGCACCAACTAATTGCTTATCAATGCCAGAGATGCTGATTTGAGTTGGTGTATTAACAACAAGTGTAATATCATCAGGTGGCAAAAAATAGATCGGGTGCGAATACCCAATTGTGATTAATAAATTTTTTCCTTTTAACTCTGCTTTGTAACCAACTCCAACAATATCGAGTATTTTAGAGTATCCAGCAGAGACACCAATTATCATATTTTGAATTAAAGCTCGGGTTAAGCCGTGAAGAGCTTTATTTCCTTTTTGATCATCGCTTCGAGTTACAATAATTTCATCTGCTTCATGCTTAATTGTAATGTTAGGATGAAAATTTTCAATTAATTTTCCTTTAGGTCCTGTAACAACTAAGTTATGACCAGTAAGAGAAACCTTTACATCTGAAGGAATTGTTATCGGTTTTTTACCTATTCGTGACACTAAAAATCTCCATATTCAATTTTACCAAATTGTACAAAGCACTTCGCCACCAGTTGATTGTAGGCGAGCTTGTTTATCAGTCATTAATCCTTTTGAAGTAGAAATGATCGCTATTCCTAAGCCATTTAAGACTCTTGGGAGTTTGTCTTTATTGGAATAAAGTCTTAAACCCGGCGAACTTTCTCTTCTTAAACCTGAAATAGCAGAAACTCCTTTATTATATCGTAATATAATTTTTAACGTATTTTGTTTGTCATCTTCAATAACTTGAAAATCGTTTATGAATTTTTGCTCTTTCAAGATTTGAGCCAGACTTACTTTCATTTTAGATGAAGGTATTTCCACTCTTTTTTTGTTTGCTTTAACAGCATTTCTAATTCTTGTTAATAAATCTGCAATCGGATCAGTAATTGTCATATAATCTCCTTCTACCAGCTTGACTTTTTAACTCCGGGTATTTCACCACGAAGTGCTTTTTCTCTAAATACTAATCTAGAAATTCCAAATTTTCTGTAATATGCTCTTGCTCTACCAGTTACCATACATCTATTGTGCATTCTGGTAGGCGAGGAATTTCTTGGAAGTTTTTGTAATTCTTCCCACTCACCTTTAGCTTTTAATTCTTCTCTAAGTTTTTTGTACTTATTAAAGAGTCTTAATCTTTTTGCTTCTCTAGCGAATAAACTTCTTCTTGCCATTAAATTTCCTCTTATGCTCCTTTAACTTCTTTTTTTCTAAATGGCAAACCAAATGCCACTAGTAATTCGAATGCTTCATTATCGGTCATAGCCGAGGTAACAAATGTGATATCCATTCCTTTAATTTTAGAAACTTTATCGACATTTATTTCAGGGAAAATAATCTGTTCTTTTATACCTATTGTATAATTTCCTCTTCCATCAAAAGATTTATCGGACAAGCCTCTAAAATCTCTTACACGTGGAAGTGCAATATTAATAAATCTGTCAAGGAATTCATACATTTTATCTCTACGCAAAGTTACTTTGCAACCGATACTCATTCCCTCACGTAGCTTAAAATTAGAAATTGCTTTTTTTGCTTTTCTTACTGAAGCTTTTTGTCCAGTGATAGTTTCCATCTCTTGAACTGCTTCTTCAAGAATTTTTGGATCTGTAACAGCAGCACCAACGCCCATATTTACAATTATCTTGTGAAGCTTAGGTACTTGCATAACATTTTTATAAGCAAGTTTTTCCTTTAAAGCTGGAACTAATTCTTTATTATAATGCAACAAAAGACGACAAGGAATTTTTACTGCTTTTTCGACAACTTTAGTTTCTACAACTTTCGGTTGCTCTTTAGCATTCTTCTCTTTTTTTGGAGCTACTACTTTTTTTGTTTTTTTATCTGTCATTTATATTTAACCTAAAAGGGTTATTGTTTAAACATTTCGCCGGATTTTATACCAACTCTAGCTATTCTTTTTTTACCAGTTTTTTCTTCCAAAACTATTCTTGATCCAATTCGAGTTGGTTCATTAGTTTTTGGATCTAAAATCATAACATTTGAGACATGAATTGGTTGCTCTTTTTCAAGAATTCCACCTTGTGGATTTCTTTGAGTTGGCTTAGTATGTCTTTTTCTAATATTTACGCCTTCAATGATTATTCTGTTCTGTTTAGGATAAACTTTTAGAACTTTTCCGGTTTTACTTTTATCGTTACCAGAAATAACCATTACCATATCATTTTTTTTAATTCTCATTGTAAACCTTTATAAAACTTCTGGAGCTAATGAAACAATTTTCATGTATTGTTTTTCTCTCAATTCTCTTGCAACTGGTCCAAAGATACGAGTTCCTCTTGGATCGCCTTGTGCATTAAGAAGAACAACAGCATTTTCATCAAATCTAATGTAAGAGCCATCTTTTCTGCGAACTTCTTTTTTTGTTCTAACAATTACTGCTTTAGAAACTTCACCTTTTTTTACTGCTCCATTAGGAATAGCAGACTTAACTGTAATGACGATAATGTCGCCAACAGTTGCATATTTTCTTCCACTACCGCCAAGAACACGAATGCACCTGACTTTTTTAGCACCAGAATTATCTGCTGCAATTAAATTTGTTTCTTCTTGAATCATTTTTTAGCCACTCCTTAAAACTACTTTGCTTTTTCAATTACTTCTACTAAACGCCATCGTTTTTTACTGCTCAAAGGTCTTGTTTCCATTAATTTAACGACGTCACCAATAGTGCAGACGTTTAGTTCATCATGAGCCATAAGCTTAGTAGTTTTTGTAAAATATTTTTTATAAATCGGATGCGGAACTCTTCGTTCTATTGCAACCGAGATGGTTTTATCCATTTTATTGCTAACTACAACACCGATTCTTGTTTTTCTTAATGCTCTTTGTTCCATTTATAATGATCTTTCTTTCCTGCTTAATGAATTACGATTTAACTTCTTTAGCAGCACGTTCTTTTAATATTGTTTTCATTTTAGCAATATCTCGTTTTGTGTTTCTGAGCTTTGCAGTATTGGTCAATTGCTTTAATTCATGAGCAAATCTTAAATCAACAGAATTATTTTCTTCTTCAACAATTCTTTTTACTAACTCGTCAGTTGACATTTCTCTAATTTCTCTAATCTTCATACTGTCATCCTTCATAATCTGGTCTAGTTACAACTTTGGTTTTGATCGGAAGTTTATGAGAGCACAAAGATAAAGCTTCATTAGCAATTTCTTTAGTTACTCCAGAGACTTCAAACATAATTCTTCCGGGTTTTACGACAGCCACCCAAAATTCAGGAGCGCCTTTACCTTTACCCATTCTTGTTTCAAGCGGTTTCTTAGAAACTGGCTTGTCAGGGAAAATTCTGATCCAGACTTTTCCATCTCTTTTCATTTTTCTTGAGAGAGCGACACGGCAAGCTTCAATCTGCCGGCTTGTAATCCAAGCTGGTTCCATAGCTTTTAATCCGAAATCACCGAAGGCAACTGAAAAACCTGCTTTAGCTTTTCCTTTCCTTCTGCCTCTATGCGCTCTTCTGTATTTAACTCTTTTTGGTAATAACATTATTTAATTTCTCCAACAAATTATTCTGAGGAACGTTTTCCTAAAATTTCTCCTCGACAAATCCACACTTTTATTCCAATGGATCCATAGATAGTTTCAGCTCTGCCATTTGCGTAATCGATATCAGCTCTAATAGTATGAAGTGGAATTCTTCCTTCTTTATATTGCTCAGTTCTTGCCATTTCCGCACCACCAAGTCTTCCGGAACATTTAATTCTTATTCCTTCAGCTCCCATTCTCATGGTTGCAGAGATTGCAGTTTTCATTGCTCTTCTGAAAGAGATTCTGCCTTCAATTTGATTCGCAATTTGTTCAGCAACTAAGAAAGCATCTAATTCAGGTCTTTTAATTTCGGTAATCTGAATTTTTACATCTTTATCTGTAACACTTTTTAATTCTTGTTCGAGTTGAGAAATTTCTTTTCCACTCTTTCCAATTACTACACCGGGTCTGGATGTATGAATTGTAATAATTACATTTCTTGACGTTCTATCAATAATTATCTTTGAAATACCAGCCTTTTTAAGTCTGCTTCTGAGATATCCTCTTATTTTATCGTCTTCTTTAAGTTTTAAGGAATAAGATTTTGATTCAAACCAATTTGAATCCCAACCTCTTATTATACCAACTCTAAAACCTACAGGGTGAGTTTTCTGTCCCAATCTACCTCCTTAGACTTTCTTCTTTGCAACAACAATTGTTAAATGACATGATCTTTTCCTTATGCGATAAGCTCTACCCATCGGTGCGGGTGAAATTCTTTTCACTGTCGGTCCTTGATTCACAAAAACTTCTTTCACGAACAATTCACTTGGATCAACTTTTCCTTCATCACCTTTGTGAAGGAAATTAGCGATAGCAGATTTTAGTGTTTTTTCAGCATCCTTAGCAGAGTGCTTCGGTTGAAAATGTAAAATCTCTAATGCTTTATTCGCAGATACTCCACGAATTAAGTCAACCACTAATCTCATTTTTCGTGGTGAAGAGCCGATATATTTATTTATTGCTTTCGCTTCCATTTTTCCTCAATCTCAAAATCTATTTACTTTGACTTAGACGCTTTTTCAGCTTTTGTACCAGGGTGCGATCTGAAAATTCTTGTAGGCGAAAACTCACCTAACTTATGACCAACCATATTCTCAGTAATAAAAACAGGGATCATTTTATTTCCATTGTGCACCGCTATTGTATGACCAACAAAATCTGGTGATATCGTTGAAGACCGTGACCAAGTTTTAATAATCTTTTTTTGATTAACTTGATTAAGTGCATCAACTTTTTTCAATAACTTAATATCTATGTAAGGACCTTTTTTTACCGAACGAGGCATATCATTCTCTACTTACGTCGTTTAATAATATATTTATTAGAAATATTTTTTCTTTTTCTTGTCTTTAAGCCTTTAGCTTTTTGTCCCCATGGAGAGACTGGATGTCCACCGCCTGAAGTTTTACCTTCACCACCACCCATCGGGTGATCTACAGGATTCATCGCAACACCTCTAACTCTGGGTCTTCTTCCTAACCATCGTGATCTACCTGCTTTACCTGAACTTATGTTCAACTGTTCAGCATTTCCTACAACACCAAGTGTAGCCATACAATCTAATCGTATCAATCTAATTTCACCAGATGGCAATTTTACTTGCGCAAATTCTTTCTCTTTAGCCATCAATTGTAGCGAGCAACCAGCACTTCTACCAAGCTGTCCACCTTTCCCCGGCTTCAATTCAACGTTGTGAATAAAGCTACCGAGCGGAATTTCTTTTAATGTTAGTGCGTTTCCAACTTTAATATCAGAACCTGGTCCGGATACAATTGAATCACCAACTTTTAATTGATCAGGAGCGAGAATATATCTTTTTTCACCATCAACATAAAACAACAAAGCTATTCTGCAAGATCTATTAGGATCATACTCAATTGAAAATACTTTTGCAGGGATTCCAAATTTATTTCGTTTGAAATCGATAAGTCGATATTTTCTTTTGTGTCCACCACCAACAAATCGAGTAGTAATTCTTCCGTGATTATTTCTACCGCCAGTTTTCTTTAACGAAACGGTTAAAGATTTTTCCGGAGTCGATTTAGTAATTTCTTCAAATGAAGAACTTAATTTAAATCTTGACGAAGGTGTTACCGGTTTTGATTTTATAATTGCCATTCTAATTCCAAAAACTATGCTTGTTCAAAAATTTCTATTTTTTCACCAGACTTCAAAGTTACAATTGCTTTTTTATACCTTGAAGTTCTACCGGAAAATCTACCTCTTTTGGTGAATTGAGTTTTTGATTTTCCTTTGAATCTAATTGTATTTACATCAGTAACGTTCACATTAAATTTCTTTTTAATGATAGCTGCAATTTCAATTTTATTTGCATCATAAAGAACAATAAAACCGTATTTATTTTCAGCGGCATTAATATTTGTCATTTTCTCAGTAAATAGAGGTTTAATCAATACGTTTCTCATTACACTACCTCTTTATTAACTTGATACATCATATTCATTGCTTCGACGGCACTTTTTTGAATAACCAACATCTGATTATCTAAAATATGATATGTACTTGCTTTACTTGCTTCCAAAATACTTACCTTAGGAATATTTCTACCAGATTTCCAAACTTGTTCTTGTTTACCATTTGTAAGCAAGAGAGTTTTTTTACCAGATAGTTTTAATGCAGTTAAAATATCAACAAATTCTTTTGTCTTTGGTGCATTAAAATTAAAATCTTCAACAATCATCAACTGACCATCTTTAACTTTATGAGAAAGTGCAGATTTTTTTGCGAGCATTTTAATCTTCTTCGGTAAATCTTGACGGTAACTTCTTGGACGAGGTCCAAAAATAGTTCCACCACCGACCCACAAAGGAGATCTAATTGTACCAGCTCGAGCACCGCCTCTTCCTTTTTGCTTCCAAGGTTTTTTACCACCACCACGGACTTCACTTCTCTCTTTAGTTTTGTGAGTTCCTTGGCGTTGATTAGCCAAATAAGCCTTTACTGAAAGATAAATTACGTGGTCATTTGGTTCGATACCAAATATGCCATCGGATAATTCAATTTTTTCATCCGACAACGAGCCATCTTTTTTATAAATATCTATTAACATCTTTTTCCAAACTACTTTTTATGTAATTCTAATATTGAATTTCTATGTCCGGGAACTGCGCCTTTAACTAAAACTATATTTTTATCAACCAATACTTTTACAACTTTTAGGTTTCTAACGGATACGTTATCTCCACCCATACGTCCAGCCATTTTTTGACCTTTGAAAACTCGTGAAGGAGAAGAACTCGCTCCAATAGAACCGGGGGCTCTAACTCTATCACTCTGACCGTGAGTCGCGCTTCCAACTCCACTAAAATTATGACGTTTAACTACTCCTTGAAAACCCTTACCTTTGCTCACACCAGAAACTTTAATTAATTCGCCTTCAGTAAAGAAATCAGCTTTTAGTTCATCTCCCATTTTAAAATCGGAGATATTGTTGAACTTAAATTCTCGTAAGACAGAAGCGATAGCCGTACCCTTTTTTTCAAAATAAGTAGCAACAGGTTTAGTTGATGCTTTCCGCTTTTTCTCACCAAATCCTAATTGAATAGCCTCATAACCATTTTTTTCTTTAGTGCGTATCTCAATCACCTTACAAGGACCAACTTCGATAGCAGTGACAGAAATTTTAATTCCGTCAGGGCTAAAAATTGTTGTCATTCCTATTTTCTTGCCGATTAAACCAGCCATTTTTTCTCCAAAACCTTATAACTTAATTTCAATATCAACTCCAGCGGGAATGTCCAGCTTACTCAAAGAGTCGATTGTTTTAGCGTTAGAATTATGAATATCAATAATTCTTTTATGTGCTCTTGTCTCAAATTGTTCACGAGATTTTTTATCAACGTGAGGAGATCTTAACACAGTGTAAACGGTTCTTTTCGTTGGCAAAGGAATAGGACCAGATACAACTGCACCAGTACTTCTAACAGTTTTAATAATTTTCTCGGTTGATTTATCAATCAATATATGATCGTATGATTTTAATCTAATTCTAATTTTTTGACTCGGCACTTAAAATATCTCCTAAAAATTTATTATGGCGAAGTAACTTACTTCTACCTTTTAGCTTTCTATTATTCAATAATTTTTGTAACTACACCAGCTCCAACAGTTCGTCCACCTTCTCTAATAGCAAATCTTAATCCATCTTCCATCGCAATATTTGTAATCAATTCAATCGATAATTTCACACTATCACCCGGCATAACCATTTCAACACCTTCAGGTAAAGTAGCCACTCCAGTTACGTCAGTTGTTCTGAAATAGAACTGAGGTCTGTATCCGTTAAAGAAAGGAGTATGTCTTCCACCTTCTTCTTTTGAAAGGATGTAAACTTCGCCTTCAAATTTGTGGTGAGGGGTAATAGATCCAGTTTTAGCAAGAACCATTCCTCTTTCAATTTCATTTTTATCAACGCCTCGCAATAAGATACCTGCGTTGTCTCCAGCCATTGCTGAATCTAATTCTTTTCTAAACATTTCAACACCAGTAACAACAGTTTTCTTGTGAAGTCCAAGTCCAACTAATTCAACTTCTTCTTGAATTCTAACTTGTCCTCTTTCAACTCTTCCAGTAGCTACAGTTCCTCGACCGGTAATAGAAAAAACGTCTTCCACGGGCATCAAGAAAGGTTTATCAACTTCTCTCAGTGGTATTGGAATATAGTTATCAACTGCGTCCATTAATTCCCAGATGCAAGTATATCTTTCATCATCAGTAGGAGCATTACTCGTACCAGCTTCGAGTGCTCTTAAAGCAGAACCTTTGATAACTGGAATTTCGTCTCCAGGGAATTCATATTTATTTAACAAATCTCTAATTTCAACTTCAACTAATTCAATCAATTCAGCGTCATCAACCATATCGACTTTATTCATAAAGACAACGATTCTAGGAACACCAACTTGACGAGCAAGCAAGATATGTTCTCTTGTTTGTGGCATCGGACCATCAGTAGCAGCCACAACTACGATAGCACCGTCCATTTGTGCAGCACCAGTGATCATGTTTTTCACATAATCCGCGTGACCTGGACAGTCAACGTGTGCATAATGTCTTTTTGCAGTAGAGTATTCAACGTGTGCAGTAGCAATCGTGATTCCTCTTTCTCTCTCTTCAGGTGCATTATCGATTGAATCGAATGTTCTAACTTGTGACAAACCTTTTTTTGCTAAAGCCATTGTAATAGCAGCTGTTAAGGTTGTTTTACCATGATCTACGTGACCAATGGTTCCCACGTTTACGTGAGGTTTACTACGATCAAATTTTTCCTTTGCCATTTATAACTCCTTTAGAATAATATTTTCAATTTTTTTTCGTTAAGAAACGTTCTTTTTACCTAGTGTTTTTTCTGAGATCTCGTCTGCTATACTTTTCGGAACTTCAGAATAATGAGAAAACTGCATCGAATAAATTGCTCTTCCTTGAGTCATGCTTCTTAAGACAGTAGCATAACCAAACATTTCAGAAAGAGGAACAATTGCTTTAATTACTTGAGCATCTTTTCTTGCAGTAAAGCCTTCAATTCTACCTCGTCTTGAGTTTAAGTCACCCATAACATCACCGAGGTAATCTTCAGGGGACACAACTTCAACCGCCATAACTGGCTCTAAGAGAATTGGTTTAGCTTTTCTAGCACCTTCTTTGAATCCGATAGATCCTGCAACCTTGAATGATAATTCATCTGAATCAACATCGTGGAAAGATCCATCAAACAATTTAACTTTTACGTCAACAACTGGAAAGCCTGCAATAACACCATTGCGCATTGCTTCTTGAACACCAGTCGAAACAGATGGGATATATTCTTTTGGAACAGATCCACCAATAATTCCATTAATAAATTCAAAACCTTTGCCTGGTTCATTAGGCGAAAGTTGTAACCATACGTGTCCATACTTTCCACGTCCACCAGATTGCTTGATAAACTTTCCTTCGACATCAACTGTCTTAGTAATTGTTTCTCTATAAGCAACTTGAGGTTTACCAACGTTTGCATCAACCTTAAACTCACGCTTCATTCTATCAACAATAATTTCAAGATGAAGTTCTCCCATACCACTGATAAGCGTTTGACCTGTTTCGTCATCAACTTTAACTCTAAATGTTGGATCTTCATCAGACAATTTCTGTAAAGATTCAGAAAGCCTATCTTGATCGGCTTTAGTTTTGGGTTCAATAGCAATTTGAATAACAGGTTCAGGGAAAATCATTCTCTCCATCACAACTGCTTCACTCTCATCACAAAGTGTATCACCAGTACGAGTATATTTCAAACCAACAGCTGCAGCAATATCACCAGCTCTAACTTCCGAAATCTCTTCTCTGTGATTTGCATGCATCTGAAGCAAACGACTAATTCGCTCTTTTTTTCCAGAAATTGAGTTATAAACATACGAACCAGCAGTCAATTTACCAGTATAAACTCTAAAAAAAGTTAATTTACCTACATACGGATCAGTCATCAACTTGAAAGCAAGAGCAGTAAATTTTTCTTCTTCACTAACTTCTCTTAATACTTGGTCATTAATACCAACGTGATGAACTTCAATTTTTCCAAAATCTCTTGGTGAAGGTAAAAAATCAACTACTGCATCTAATAGACGTTGCACACCTTTATTTTTAAAAGATGAGCCACAAAGCACAGGAATAATCTTTGCTTGAATGGTAGCTGTTCTTAAAACATTAATAATTTCAGCTGGAGAAATTTCTTTACCTTCGAGATATTTCTCAAGTAGAGTATCATCAACATCAGAGACAGCTTCGAGCATTTCAGTTCTGTATTTAGTTGCAATTTCTTTTAAGTCATTTGGAATAGGCATTTCATCATAAGTGCTACCTAAAGTATCGTCATGAAAAATGCGAGCTTTTCCTGAAATCAAATCAACTATTCCTGAGAATAAATCTCCCTCTCCAATTGGGAGAGTAATAGGAATAGCATTAGCACCTAATCTATCTTTAATCATACCAACTGCGTTATAAAAATCAGCACCAACGCGATCCATTTTGTTAATGAATGCGAGTCTCGGGACTTGATATTTATCGGCTTGACGCCAAACAGTTTCTGATTGTGGTTCAACGCCACCAACAGCACAGAACAAAGCGACAGCACCATCTAAAACTCTTAACGATCTTTCAACTTCAACAGTAAAGTCAACGTGACCAGGGGTATCAATAATATTAACTTGGTGATCTCTCCAAAAGCAAGTTGTAGCAGCACTAGTGATAGTGATACCTCTTTCTTTTTCTTGTTCCATCCAATCCATTGTCGCAGCACCGTCGTGCACTTCACCTAATCTATGAGTTCTACCAGTATAAAATAAAATTCTCTCTGTGGTCGTAGTTTTGCCAGCATCGATGTGTGCCATGATGCCAATGTTTCTGACTTTATCTATCGGGAAAGTTTGTTTCATTATCTATCGTATTCCTAAATCTATTACCACTTAAAATGAGCAAATGCTTTATTAGCTTCTGCCATTTTATGTATGTCTTCACGCTTCTTAACAGCAGAACCTTCGTTGTTAGAAGCAGATATTAATTCGCCAGCTAATTTAGCGGCCATTGATTTTTCATTTCTAGAAAGCGAATAAGTTTTTAACCATCTCATTCCGAGGGCAATTCTTCTTTCGGGACGAACTTCCATAGGAACTTGATAAGTAGCGCCACCAACTCTGCGGCTTCTAACTTCAATTAATGGTTGAATATTATTCAATGCTTTCTTAAATACTTCTAAACCTGGTTTTTTTGTTTTTTCTTCAATTATACCAAAAGCATCATATACAATATTTCTTGCAACTGCTTTTTTTCCATCAAGCATCAAACAATTAATAAATTTTGCAACTATCAAATCATTGAATCTTGGATCAGGTTTAATATATCTTTTTTCGGCTCTTTTCTTTCTCATAATTATTTTGCTTTCGGTTTTTTAGCTCCGTATTTAGAGCGACCTTGTTTTCTATCTTCTACACCGTTTGAATCTAAAGTACCACGAATAATGTGATATCTTACTCCCGGTAAATCTTTAACTCTTCCTCCACGAATTAATACGATTGAGTGCTCTTGCAAATTATGTCCTTCTCCAGGAATATATGCAGTAACCTCAATATTATTCGTGAGTCTAACTCTTGCTACTTTTCTCAAAGCAGAGTTAGGTTTTTTAGGTGTAGTCGTGTAAACACGTGTACAAACACCTCTTTTTTGTGGACAAGCATCTAAAGCAGGGGCTTTCCCTTTTGCTACGATAACAAGTCTTCCTTTTCGAATCAACTGATTTATAGTTGGCACTAAAACTCCAAACGATTAAAAATCAAAAAAAATTAGCCTTTCAATATAGGTATATGTTTTTTAAGTGTCAAGTTTTTCTAAGAAATTCTTTTAATATTATTCAACTTTTATTTCTTCTTCCACTTCTACCACTTTTTCTTCGGATTGTAGAGTAATATTTTTATACTTTTTCAATCCAGTTCCTGCCGGAATCAACTGTCCGAGGATAACATTTTCTTTTAATCCTCTTAGAGTATCAACCTTTGCACCAATTGCAGCGTTCGCAAGTACTTTTGTAGTTTCTTGGAATGATGCAGCTGAGATAAAGCTTTCTGTTGATAACGCTGCTTGTGTAATTCCTAAAAGAATATGTTCAAATGTTGGTTGCTCTGCATCTTTAACTGCAGGCGCTTTTTTCTCTTTCCTTTTTAATTCAGTAGCTAACTCTTTGTGCTTAGCTTTTGAAATTAAACTACCATCTTTTAGTTTTGTATCGCCTTTGGATGTTACTACTACTGATGAAAGAATACGTTGATTCTCCAGAGTAAAATCAATCTTATCAACGATATCTTCTTCAAGGAATTTAGAATCACCTGAAGCAACTACTCTCACTTTTTGTAACATCTGTCTAACGATAACTTCAATATGTTTATCATTAATCTTCACACCTTGTAGTCGATACACCTCTTGAATCTCATTTACAAGATATTCTTGAACCGCATTGGTTCCTTTAATTTTCAGAATGTCATGTGGATTCATAGGACCATCTGTAATTTTTTCACCAGCAGGAATTTCTTCATTCTCTTGAACTAAAATATGTTTAGAGAGTGGTACATTGTATTTCTTTTGGTCTGAACCGTCAACTGCAGAGACGAAAATTTCTCTCGAACCTTTTTTCTTCACACCAAATTTAACGATACCTTCAATCTCTGAAACAATTGCGGGATCTTGCGGGCTTCTTGCTTCAAAAAGTTCTGTAACTCTTGGAAGACCGCCAGTAATATCTCTTGACTTGCTTGCTTGCTTTGAGATTTTTGCGAGAATTGTTCCTGCTGGAATAATTTCACCTTCCTCAACTGAAAGCAGAGCACGAGTCGGTAAGTTAAATGATTTTTGAGTTCCATCTTCGCAATCGATAAGAATACTTGGTGTAAGATTTTTATCTTTAGATTCGATAACCACTTTTTGAACGTGTCCAGTTTGGTCGTCAGTAATTTGTTGCATCGATACATTTTCAATTAAGTCAACGAAATTAACTTTACCAGCAATATCTGCAAGTATAACAACGTTGTATGGATCGTGTGTATAAAGTGGAGTTTTCTTCTCAACTTTTTGTCCTTCTTTTACTGCTAATTCAGCGCCATAAGGAATTTCATATTTTTTTACAAAGAGTTCACTCTCATCATAAATTTCGATGAGACTTCTTCTTGAAATAACAATGTTTACTTTTCCAAGTGTAGTTGGTTTTTCAACTGAAATAATTCTATTAAATTTAACTGTTCCAGCTATGTTAGATTCAACTTGCGACTGACTTGCAATACGAGATGAAGTACCGCCAAGATGGAATGTTCTCAACGTCAACTGAGTACCGGGCTCACCAATTGATTGAGCAGCAATAACACCAACGGCTTCGCCGATTTCTACAATTTTTCCTGTAGTTAAATTTCTTCCATAACATTTAGCACAAACACCATGTTTTGATTCACAAGTTAATACTGTTCTGATATATACAGCTTCAATATTTGAGTCTTCAATTAATTTGGCTATCGGGTCACTAATCATTTCGCCAGCACCAATAATCAACTCTTCAGTTCGTGGGTCATAAATATCTTCTTGGGATACTCTACCACTAATTCTTTCGCTGAGTGGTTCTCTTTCTTCTTCAATATCTTTAAGTGCAGTAACATGAATTCCCAAAATTGTTCCGCAATCGATTTCAGTAATAATCACATCTTGAGAAACGTCAACTAATCTTCTTGTTAAGTATCCTGCATCAGCTGTCTTTAACGCTGTATCTGCTAGACCTTTTCTTGCACCGTGAGTAGAGATGAAGTATTCAAGTACTGAAAGACCTTCTTTAAAATTAGCGATAATTGGATTCTCGATAATTTCTCCGGCTTGACCAGTTAAAGATTTTTGTGGTTTCATCATAAGACCACGCATACCTGCTAACTGACGCACTTGTTCTTGAGATCCTCTTGCACCTGAGTCAACCATCATATGGACTGAATTAAATCCACCTTCGGTAGCTTTTAATTTTTCCATCAAAATTTTTGCAACATCATTCGTAGTGTGTGTCCAAGTATCAATGATAATGTTATATCTTTCATTATCAGTAATCAAACCTTGCTCGTGTTTATTAAATACGTCTTCAACGGTCTCATTTGCTTTTGCAATTAATTTATGTTTCTCTTCGGGAATTAACATATCAGAGAAACTGATTGATAAACCACCCGCAGTTGAATATCTGAAACCGAGATCTTTTAAGTCATCAAGAAATTTTGCTGTAACTTTGTTACCAAGTTTCATGAACATTTGTCCAATCAAACCGCCAAAATTTTTCTTAACCATTAATTGATTTATAAAACCCATTTCAGTTGGAACTATTTGATTAAACAGAACTCTACCAACTGTAGTTTCAACTTTTTGACCATCAATTCTAACTTTTATTCTTGCGTGTAAACCAACGGCTCTTGCATTATAAGCAATAATCACTTCTTCAGATGAACTGAATTCCATTCCTTCGCCAAAGTCTTTATCTCTTTTTTTCGTGAGATAGTAAACTCCAAGAATAATATCTTGAGTTGGGATAACAATTGGGCTTCCGTTTTGAGGTGAAAGAATATTATGGCTACTAAGCATTAATAAAGATGCTTCAAGTTGTGCTTCATAAGAGAGCGGAATGTGCACAGCCATTTGATCACCATCAAAATCCGCATTAAACGCAGTACATACCATTGGATGTAATCTTATTGCTCTTTCATCAATAAGAACTGGTTGAAATGCCTGAATACCTAATCTGTGCAAAGTTGGAGCACGGTTAAGTAGAATTGGGTGTCCGTCAATAATTTTTTCTAAAATTTCCCAAATTACGGGATCTTTTCTATCAACAACTTTCTTAGCGCTTTTTACAGTTTTGTTGTGCCCTCTATCAATTAATTTTCTTATGATAAAAGGTTTGAACAATTCAACAGCCATATCTTTTGGGAGTCCGCACTGATGAAGTTTTAACTCAGGTCCTACAACAATAACTGAACGACCAGAATAATCTACTCTTTTTCCTAATAAATTTTGTCTAAATCTTCCTTGTTTTCCTTTAAGCATATCACTCAAAGATTTCAATGGACGATTACTATCACTTCTAACTGCACTTCCTCTTCTTGAGTTGTCGAAGAGAGCGTCAACTGCTTCTTGAAGCATTCTTTTTTCATTACGAAGAATTACTTCAGGAGCTTTAATATCAATGAGTCTTTTTAATCTATTGTTTCGAATGATAACTCGTCTATAAAGATCATTCAAATCTGAAGTTGCAAAGCGTCCACCTTCCAAAGGAACTAAAGGTCTTAGTTCAGGCGGAATAACAGGAATATAACTTAGAACCATCCATTCAGGTTTGTTCTCAAGCTTTCCTTCTTTTGGTCTAAACGCTTCAATAACTTTTAATCTTTTAAGAAGTTCTTCCTTCTTTTGTTGAGATGTTTCAATCTTAACTTGAGCTCTCAGCAATTCAAAAAGTTTTTCTGCATCTGATTGTTTCAAGAGTTCTTTAACAGCATCTCCACCAATTCTTGCATAGAATTTGTTGGGATCATTCTCAGCTAATTTTTCATTTCCGTGAGGAAGTGAATTAAGAACTTCAAAATATTGATCTTCAGAAATTAAATCACCTCTTTTTAGTCCTGTTGGACCTGGATTCATAACCACATAAGATTCATAGTAGATGATTCTTTCGAGTTCTTTAGTAGAGAACCCGAGCATGTTTCCAATTTTAGAAGGGAGAGATCTGAAAAACCAGATATGAACGATAGGAACAGCGAGCGCAATGTGCCCCATTCTTTCGCGTCTAACACTTTTTTGAGTTACTTCTACACCGCAACGATCGCAGATAATTCCTTTGTAACGAATTCTTTTATACTTACCGCAATAACATTCCCAATCGCGAGTTGGTCCAAATATTTTCTCACAAAATAAACCATCCTTTTCAGGTCGAAAAGTTCTATAATTAATAGTTTCTGGTTTAGTAATTTCACCATGCGATCTTGCTAAAGTATCATCAGGACTCGCAAGAGTAATGGTAATTTGTGTAATTTCTTTCGTAATATTTTCTTGATTTCTTAAAGACATATTTATCTCCTAAATTCTGATATAATTTTAATGTTAATTAATTTTGATATCCAAGCCCAAGCCTTGGAGTTCTTTAATTAATACATTAAATGATTCAGGAACACTTGCAGCAGGCAAATTTTCACCTTTTACAATAGCTTCGTAAACTTTGGATCTTCCTGTAACATCATCGCTTTTTACTGTCAATATTTCTTGGAGAATGCTTGAAGCGCCGTAACCTTCTAATGCCCAAACTTCCATTTCTCCAAATCGCTGTCCACCAAACTGAGCTTTTCCACCAAGTGGTTGCTGTGTAATGAGAGAGTATGGCCCAACGGAGCGAGCGTGAATTTTATCATCAACCATATGCCCAAGTTTCATCATATAGATGTAACCGCATGTAACTTTTTGATGAAATTTTTCGCCTGTTCTTCCATCGAACAATGTTGCTTTGCTACCTCTATCAAGATTAGCTTTTTCTAACCAATCTTCCACATCACTTAATTTTGCTCCATCAAAAATTGGTGTCGCAAATTTTACTCCTAACAATTGTCCAACCCAGCCAAGAGCTGTTTCATAAAGCTGCCCTAAGTTCATTCTTGAAGGCACGCCTAAAGGATTTAGAATAACGTCAACCGGTGTGCCATCAGGTAGATAAGGCATATCTTCTGCGGGAACGATTTTAGCAACAACACCTTTATTTCCGTGTCGCCCTGCCATCTTATCGCCTACAGATAATTTTCTTTTCTTTGCAACATAAACTTTTGCAAGTTGCACTATTCCCGGTGGTAATTCATCACCAATTTGAAGTTTAATTTTTTCTCGCTTGAAGTCTTCTTCTAATTGAGCTAATGTGTCAAAATAATTTTTGTAAAGAGTTTTTACTAAATTATTTGTCTTCTTAGTTTCAAACCATGGTTGAGTATAATCTAATTTTGTGATATCATCCATAGCAGAGAAGGTGGTTTCTTTAATCGAAGATCCGCTTCTCAAAATAGCTGAACCGTCTAAATCTCTTAGTCCTGTTGTAGTTTGACCAACACAAATATTATTCAATTTGAATATTAATCGTGAATAGAGATCAGCTACTTTTTGTTTATGACTAGTTTCTAAAAGATCTATCTGTTTCTTTTCAGATTTTTTAGCGTCAACTTCTTTTTTTCTACGACTAAAGAGTCTTGTTTTAATTACTGTTCCACGAATTCCCGGAGGTGCCTTAAGAGAAGCATCTTTTACGTCGCCTGCTTTATCACCAAATATTGCTCTTAACAATTTTTCTTCAGGAGTTGGATCAGTTTCACCTTTTGGTGTAATTTTACCAATAAGAATATCATTCTCTTTAATTTCAGCACCAACTCTGATAATTCCATCCTCATCTAAATTCTTTACTGCTTCTTCAGAGACGTTAGGAATTTCTCTGGTTAATTCTTCTTCACCACGTTTGGTTTCTCTAACTTGAAGTTCAAATTCTTCAATGTGAATAGAGGTGAAGGCATCGTTAGCAACTAAACGTTCACTAATAACAATAGCATCTTCAAAGTTGTAACCTCTCCAAGGCATAAATGCAACGAAGACGTTTCTACCAAGCGCAAGTTCGCCACCTTCAGTAGCACAGCCATCTGCTAACACATCGCCTTCTACAACTTTTTGTCCCGCTTTTACAATCGCCTTTTGGTTAATTGAGGTTTCTTGATTTGTTCCAGCAAATTTTATTAATGAGTAGGTGATTCTTCGAACATCATCAAAACTTGTTAGAGCGTAAGTCGATTTTGGATCAACATCATATTTTACAATTATTTTATCAGAGTCAACATACTCAACAACACCGCTATCTTCAGCGACGATCATTGCACGTGAATCTCTTGCAATTTTTTCTTCAAATCCAGTTCCAACAATAGGAGCTTTAGGATCCATCAAAGGCACAGCTTGACGCTGCATATTTGATCCCATAAGTGCTCTGTTCGCATCATCGTGCTCAAGGAATGGAATAAGTGCAGCAGCGGCGCTTACTATTTGTGCCGGTGCCACATCCATAAATTGAACATCTTCTCGATATACTACAGGGAATTCACCTTTATGTCGGGCTTTTACTTTTTCATTCCCAAATTGACTTTTACTACTCAACGGTTCATTTGCTTGAGCAATAGTAAAAATATCTTCTTGCTCAGCGGTTAAATATTGAATTTCATCCAGAACTTTTCCCTTAAGCGCTTTACGATAAGGAGTTTCGATAAAACCATATTTATTAACTCGAGCAAAAATTGTCATTGATGAAATCAAACCAATATTCGGACCTTCAGGAGTTTCAATTGGACACAAACGTCCATAATGAGTATAGTGAACGTCACGAACTTCAAATCCCGCTCTCTCTCTGGTTAGTCCACCAGGTCCAAGTGCAGACATTCTTCGCTTATGTGTAAGTTCTGCGAGCGGATTAGTTTGATCCATAAATTGTGAAAGTTGGTTAGTTCCAAAGAATGCGTTCACAACGCTACTGATTGTTCTTGCGTTTACTAACTCTTGAGGAGTGAAACTTTCAGTATCTCGAATATTCATTCTTTCTTTTATTGTTCGAGCCATTCTTGCAATACCAACATTAAATTGTTGTTGCAATTGCTCGCCAACAGTTCTAACTCTTCTATTACCAAGATGATCAATATCATCGAATATTTCCAAGCCGTCTTTCATCCTAATCATATAGTTGATGATCTTGATTATATCTTCGGTTGTTAATATTGTTGTGTTCTCATCGATATCAAGTTTTAATTTATCGTTCATTCTATGACGGCCAACTTCGCCAAGGTCATATCTCTTAATATCAAAAAATAATTTATTCAATAAAGATTGTGCAGTATCCACATCAGGTGCTTCACCAGTTCTTAACTGACGATAGATTGAGTAGAGCGCATCTTCTTTTGTGTGTGACGTATCTTTTCTTAAAGTGTTTAGAATTAAATTCTGGTCGATAATAGTATCTTCAATAATGAATTTAATTTTATCAACTTCAGCTTCTTTAATTCTATCAAAATGGTCTTCAGTTAAAACAGTTTCTCTTGTTAAGAAAATTTCACCAGTTGACATATCGTAAGTATCGCAAGCAACTCTTCTTCCAACATAGTTTTGAAGTTTTGCTTTTTTAATTACAACTTCTTCAGTGAGATTGAATAAATCTAAAATTTGTTCATCAGTCTCATATCCCAGTGCGCGGAGCAAAGTTGTAGATGGGAATTTTTTTCTTCTATCGATATAAACGTATAAAACATAGTTAATGTCAGTAGCAAACTCAACCCAGGATCCTTTTAAAGGAATAATTCTTGCGGAATAAAGTGGAGTTCCGTTTGGGTGAATTGTTTGTGAGAATGCAACACCAGGTGAACGATGAAGTTGTGTAACAACAACTCTCTCAGCACCATTAATAATAAAGGTTGCACTGTCAGTCATGAAAGGAAGATTACCGAGATAAACTTCTTGTTCAACAGAATTTACAAATTCATCTGTTTCAGGATCTTTTGTAGATAACCTTAATTTTGCTTTTAACGGAGCAGCATATGTAAGTCCTTTTTCAAGACATTCAGTAATGGAGTATCTTGCTTTTTCGACGTAATAGCTAATGAAATCTAACCTAAAATTTTCTTTGTTATCAAAGATTGGAAAGTTAGTATTAAATACAGACTGTAGTCCTTTATTCTCTCTTTCGGAGGGAAGGGCACTCAATTGTAAAAATTCTTCGAATGACTCTTTTTGTAGAGCGAGAAGATCTGGGAAGTCAATAACAGGGTTAATTTTTGCGAATGAGATTCTCTTTTGATTATTCAATTTGCAACCTCAATTAATAATTTAAAATTCTTCAACATTAATCACTTTTTTCGGGTTTATAAAGCAAAAAAGCAATAAGACGGAATGCACCGACTTATTACTTTTTTAATAATTCTATTTTCTGGAAGGGAAGTTAATTACTTAACTTCAACAGTAGCACCAGCTTCTTCAAGCTCTTTTCTCAATTTATCAGATTCATCTTTAGAAATAGCTTCTTTTACTGTTTTTGGTGCGCCATCAACTAAGTCCTTAGCTTCTTTTAATCCGAGTCCAGTATGAGCTCTAACAACTTTGATAACGTTAATTTTTGTAGCGCCAGCAGCCATAAGAACAACATCAAATTCTGTTTTTTCTTCGACTGGTGCAGCTGCTACTGGAGCTCCTGCAGCCATTGCCATTGGAACTGAAGCAGTTACGCCAAATTCAGCTTCTAATTGTTTTTTTAGTTCTGAAGCCTCAACGAGTGTTAATGCTTTTATTTTCTCAACTAATTCTGAAATTTTTTCGGACATCTTTATTTCTCCTAATTTAATATTCGTTTAAAATTCTATGCTGCTTCTTTTTTTGAGATTTCATCTATTACAATAACTAGATCTCTCATTACAGCATTTATTGCACCAACCACACCTGATATTGGTGAGTCAAGACTACCAAGAATACCAGCAATAATTTCTGGTTTTGTTGGAAGCGATGCTAAATCATTTAATTGTTTGCCATCATAAAAAGCTGAATCGATATAACAAGCTTTCAATGAAAGTTTTTGTTTATCATCAAAATATTTTTTGATGATTTTTGCAGGAGCTACTGGATTTTCGTAAGCAAAAATTACACTTGTCATACCAACTAAATAATTTGACAACTGTGGATATTTACCAGTTTCCTTGAGTGCTCTTTCGAAGAAAGTGTTTTTTAGTACTTTATATTTAACACCTTCTTTTCGGAATTCTTTTCTGAGTTTATTTATATCCTCAACTTTTATTCCGCTATAATCGGTTAGATAAACTGCCGAACTTTCATTGATCAGCTCAACAACCTCTTTAATAGCCTCCGATTTTTCGTTCTTGTTCATTTTTCTCCTAAATCGTTTTGGTTATTTACGATGTCTTGAATAGAAGCATTTATTCTTTATTGTGCGTAATATCTTATTTAATTTTTAGTTAACTGATGCAATCTCTTCACGAGATATTTTCAGACCAGGACCCATTGTGCTGCTGAGATAAATACTTTTCACATATTGACCTTTAGCACTAACTGGTTTTAATCTGATGATTGTATTGAAGAAAGCATTTGCGTTATCAAGAAGTTTGTCGTTATCAAAATTTAATTTACCAAGTGATGTATGAACGATACCAGCTTTTTCAACTCTAAATTCAATTTTACCAGCTTTAACTTCTCTTACAGCTTTTGCAACATCAGGCGTAACAGTGCCAGATTTTGGATTTGGCATTAGTCCTTTTGGACCCAAAATTTTTCCAAGTTTTCCAAGTTCTGACATAACATCAGGAGCAGCTACGATAACATCACAATCTGCCCATCCGCCTTTAATTTTTTCTAACATATCTTCGAATCCTGCGTAGTCAGCGCCAGCATCCAATGCTTCTTGAATTTTTGGACCTTTCGCAATTACGAGGACTTTAACTTCTTTTCCGGTTCCGTGTGGAAGCGAAACTGTTCCTCTTACCATTTGGTCAGCGTGACGAGGATCGACACCCAACTTAATAGCACAATCAAGAGATTCTACAAATTTAACTTTTGAAACAGATTTTAGTGTTGCAATAGCTTCAACTAAAGTATATTCAGTTTCAACATTTATTTGTTTTCCAATTTCTTTAACTCTTTTTGATCTTTTCATTTTCTTAACTCTTTGATTTATGTTTAGTCTTCTACAACAATACCCATACTTCGGGCAGTTCCAGCAATCATACTTGAAGCATGTTCCATATCATTTGAAGTGAGATCAGGCGCTTTTAATTTTGCTATTTCTTCTACCTGTGCTTTAGAAACTTTTCCAACTTTGTTTCTATTCGGTTCTGCTGAGCCTTTCTCTATCTTTGCTGCTTTAATCAACAAAACAGAAGCTGGAGGCGACTTTAGAATAAAGGTGAAAGATTTATCTGAAAAAACTGTTATGACAACCGGAATAATTAATCCCTCTTGTCCTTGCGTTCTTGCATTAAATTGCTTACAGAATTCCATAATGTTAACACCTTTTTGACCTAATGCAGGTCCGACCGGTGGTGAAGGATTTGCTTTACCAGCAGGAATTTGTAGTTTAATAAACCCTGTTATCTTTTTAGCCATATTAATTTATCCTCAAAATTACTTTTCCAATTCAGCTTGAACAAAATCAATCTCTACCGGAGTCTTTCTTCCGAAGATTGATACAAGCACTTTTATTTTCATTCTTTCTTCATTTACTTCTTCAACGAATCCACTAAAATTATTAAATGGGCCGTCAACAATTTTCACCAAATCGCCAATTCTGAACATCGTTTCCATTCTCTCATCACTATCGTCTTTAGAAATTCTACCGACAATTCTTTTTACTTCTTCGTTTTGCAAAGGATTGGGATTGTTCTTGGTTCCAAGAAATCCCATAACTGAAGGAGTATTAAGAATAAAATCTTTCACCTGACTATCGAGTTCAGTGTGAACTAAAAGATAGCCTGGGAAGAAATTTTTTGTTTTAGTTCTTTTCTTTCCATCTTTAACTTCAAAGACTTTTTCAGTAGGAACTAAAATATCAAAAATTTTTGATTGTAATTTTTCATTCTCTTTCAATTCCACTTCCATAAAGTTTTTAACTTTATTTTCATGCCCAGAAAAAGTTCGAACAACGTACCAACGCTTTTCCATTACAATCCTTAATAAATTCCTGTTAAGATTTGAGTAACAGCAATATCAATAACATAAGCAAAGAGTGCCATTATCAAGCACATAACAATTACGATGTTAGTTGATTCCTTCAACTCTTCTTTAGTAGGCCAAGTAACTTTTTTCATTTCCTTGACAACATCAAGTGCGAAATTTTTTATTTTTTCTTTCATAAGCTATCTATTTTTCTTGCACGTCAGGAGGGACTTGAACCCCCAACCTGCGGTTTTGGAGACCGCTGCTCTACCAATTAAGCTACTGACGTACTTATTTATAAAACTATTTAGTTTCTTTATGAATAGTATGTTTTTTATCCCAACGACAGTATTTTTTGAACTCTACTCTTGTCGGGTGATTTCTTTTATTTTTGTCAGTTGTGTAATTTCTTCTTTTACACTCTGTACATTCTAACGTTATAATATCTCTCATAATAAACCTTCAAATAAATTGAGCTGATGACCGGGATTGAACCGGTGACCTCTTCCTTACCAAGGAAGTGCTCTACCAACTGAGCTACATCAGCAATAAAGCGAGCGGGAGACGGGACTCGAACCCGCGACC
>PNNF01000022.1 GCA_013824085.1 Chlorobiaceae bacterium
ATGATTGTAGGAATGATGATTGTAGAATGACAATCCAAGTATTTATATTATTGCAATTGTCCCCACCGTCCCAACACAAAAACAATAGAACGCGGATGACGCGGATTGAAAACGGATGATCGCTGATAGAAAAAAAATTACAACTGTGAATCTGAATGAGCGAAGCGAACGTGGTGTGACTTTGTTTAACTACTTTTGAGTTTGTTCCTCCAAATGTTTTCGCAATTAAAAAGAAACTAACGAGAGCAAATACTCTCTAATTCAATTCCCCAATAACTTGAAATATAATCCCATTAAAAGATATTTCCATCTCCTAAAATTAAATTAGGGTCAAGTATTTTTTTGATTTCAAACAATTTGTTAATTGTATTTTCGTTATACATCATTTGAAAGTAATTTTTCTTAAGTTTTCCAATTCCATGTTCGGCGGAAACTGTCCCATTTAATCTAACTGCTTCACTACAAATTTGTGCGATAATTTTTTTTGCAACTAGAAATTCGGAATCATCTTTTGGTAAAATATTTAAATGAAGATGAGAATTTCCAAAGTGACCGTAAGCTACATAATTGAGATTATTTTCTTCTACAATTTTTTTTGAATTAAAATAAAATATCTTAAAATTATTATCTGGAACTGCAGTATCAGTTCCAAGCTTTCTAAAATTATTTTTTGAAATATATTCATTCACTTTATATGAAATAGCATGACGAAATTCTTTTAGTTTTTTTTTGTCTTTCTCATCAAAACCAATCCAAACTTTTTCATCATTAGCATTAAATTTTTTTATTAGGTCATACCATTTTTCGATTAGTAAATCAAAATTATTTTCAGTTACTTCTTGTTCAATCCAAACGCCACAAGCCGAAGCGCAATCAACTTCGGGGTAATCTTCCGACAAAAATATTAATGAGTTTTTATCAAAATATTCAATGGCTCGAGCCGAAATATTTCCCGAGTTATTATTCAAGAGAGTTTGCGTACGAACTGCATCAACAAAGCTTAAACCATCTTCTTCGGAATTAAAGAATGCAACAAAAGAGATAAGTTCAACAGGAAGCGTTAAAATTTTTAGCTTTGCTTTGGTGATGACTCCAAGCGTTCCTTCGCTACCGATGAATAAATCTATAGCGTCCATATTTGATTTACAAAAATATCCCGCAGCATTTTTCACTTCAGGTGATTTTATCTCGGGTAATTCGATTTTTATTTTTTTCCCAGACTTAGTTGATAACTCGAGAGCATTTCCCTTTGCAAAATTTTTTCCTCTTTTCAATTCTAAAATTTCACCGTCGCTCAAAATAATTTCAATCTCAAGTACAAAATTTCGAGTTGCTCCATACTTAAAAGATTTTCCACCACTCGCATTAGTTGCAATTACTCCACCTATGAAACAATTTGTCTCTGTTGGATCCGGAGGAAAAAAATATCCTTTGGTGTTTAATTCATCTTGAAAATTTTTTAGGAGGACTCCTGATTCAACTATCGCATAATTATTTTCAAAATCAATTTCAATTATTCTATTTAATTTTTCTGTTGAGAGGACGAACCCTTCAGTAGGTATTGATGAGCCTGTCAATCCTGTATGATTTCCGCATACAGTAATTTTTATTTTTTTATTATTTGCATCTATAACAAGAGGAATTATCTCCTCTATAGATTCAGCGATAAAAACTTTTTCACAATTACCTTTGAAGTTAGAGGCATCGACTAAATAAATTTGTATCTCATCAAAAGCAGATTTTACAATCAAACTCTTTTTTCCCTTCGAGTCATTCGTTCAATTAAAATTGTAAGTAGTAGTAGAAAAATCGCCAATATTCCTGCGCCTAAACCACTATATTTATTTCTATTATCAATTTGATTAATCATCTCATTCATCTCAAACTTTGACATACGATCATACAAAGCAAGATTCAATAAAAAATTTGAGCGATCAATTTTTAGCGTAAGTGCTTGCACATTTTCATTGCTATTGAGTGTACTTTTATAAAGTGAATCCGCTTCCATAACCGCAGTATAATAATCAGTTGAAGTTTGTAGATTCATTCTGTTTGAATCATCAAGCAACAGTGAATATGAAATCCCAAGAAAAACTACGGAACTAATAAAAGCAGCCAATAAAAGCATCCACCTAAAAAATAAGAAGAGATCAACTTCTCCTTTTTTCTTTATCATATATTTTCCATTAGAAATAAGTTTAAAAATATTTTGTTCAATCTAATATTTTGAGATGCAATTTGAAACAATCATTTTTACTAAATTTAGATAAGAATTATCTATCTCATTATCGATAAATTTTCTTAAATTATAATAATTAAAATAGTTTTATAAACTCAACAGAGGTAATGATGACCGCAAATCTTGAAATGATTAAAAAAGTTTATTCGGAAATAAAAAACAAAATAGAAATTGCCCGAAAAATAGTTGGAAGACCACTGACTTATACAGAAAAAATTTTGTATGCACATCTCTATAACGAACCTAATACAGAATTGAAGAGAGGAATTGATTTTGCTGACTTCACTCCTGATAGAGTAGCTATGCAAGATGCAACAGCACAAATGGCGTTACTACAATTTATGTCGGCAGGAAAAAAAACAACTGCTGTTCCATCAACAGTTCATTGCGACCATTTAATTCAAGCTCACGTTGGCGCAAAGGATGATCTGTTAAGAGCTAATGAAGAAAATAAAGAAGTGTTTGATTTTCTCGAAAGCATCTCAAGAAAATATGGAATCGGTTTTTGGAAACCGGGAGCTGGAATTATTCATCAAGTAGTTTTGGAAAATTATGCTTTCCCCGGAGGCATGATGATTGGCACAGACTCACACACACCCAATGCTGGCGGGCTTGGAATGATTGCTATTGGAGTTGGTGGAGCTGATGCAGTTGACGTAATGGCGGGAATGCCTTGGGAATTAAAATGGCCAAAATTAATTGGGATTCACCTTACTGGAAAATTAAGTGGATGGACTTCTGCAAAAGATGTTATCTTAAAAGTTGCGGGAATTCTTACCGTTAAAGGTGGCACTGGCGCAATTGTTCAATACTTTGGTGAAGGTGCTCAATCAATCTCATGCACAGGCAAGGGCACTATTTGCAATATGGGCGCTGAGATTGGTGCGACTACATCTGTCTTTCCTTTTGATGAGAGTATGATAAAATACTTAAATGCAACAAAGCGAGAAGACCTTGCAGAACTTGCTAATTCAATGAAAGATGTTTTGACAGATGATCCTGAAATTTATTTAGAACCTAAAAAATATTTTGATCAAGTGATTGAAATTAATCTCTCAGAGTTAGAACCGTTAGTCAACGGTCCATTCACACCAGATAAAGCATGGCCAATTTCTAAAATGAAAGAAGCTGTTAAGAGTGAAAATTATCCCGATAAAATTTCTGTTGCATTAATTGGAAGCTGCACTAACTCAAGCTATGAAGATATTGATAGAGCTGCATCAATTGCAAAGCAAGCAATCAACAAGGGATTAAAATCAAAAGCACAATTCACAATTACTCCCGGTAGCGAGCAAGTGCGTGCAACAATTGAAAGAGATGGACAATTAAAAACATTGGAAAATATTGGTGGAGTAATTCTTGCAAATGCTTGCGGTCCTTGTATTGGAATGTGGAAGAGAGTTGATATTAAAACAGGCGAACGAAATACAATTGTAACTTCATTCAACAGAAATTTTGCAAAACGAAATGATGGAAACGCTGAGACTTTTGCTTTTGTTGCTTCACCAGAAATTACTACTGCACTTGCAATTGCAGGAAGTCTTTCATTCAATCCATTGACAGATTTTTTAGTTAATGAAAATGGAGAAAAAATAAAACTTGATCCGCCAGTTGGAGATGAACTTCCCGCAAAAGGTTTTGATGCAGGAGAGCTTGGATTTATTGCGCCAATAGAAAATGGATTTTTATACGAAGTAAAAGTTGATTCAAAAAGTGATCGGCTTCAATTGCTTGAACCATTTGCAGCTTGGGATGGAAATGATTTAGTTGACATGCCTGTGCTGCTAAAAGCTAAAGGAAAATGTACAACAGATCATATCTCTGCTGCTGGTCCTTGGTTAAAGTATCGTGGACATTTGGATAATATTTCAAACAATATGTTAATTGGAGCAACAAACGCTTTTACCAATGAAACGGGAAGAACAAAAAATATCTTTACGAATGAATCTAAATCCGTTCCAGAAGTCGCACGTGATTATAAGAAACACCATCATCAATGGATTGTTGTTGGTGATGAAAATTATGGCGAAGGTTCATCTCGAGAGCACGCAGCATTAGAGCCAAGATTCTTAAATGGTAAAGCTATTATTGTAAAAAGTTTCGCAAGAATTCACGAGACAAATTTAAAGAAACAAGGAATGCTTCCGCTTACTTTTGCTAATCCAAGTGACTATGATAAAATTAGAGAAGATGACAAGGTGAGTATTGTGGGCTTAAAAGAGTTTCAAGTTGGAAAACCTTTTAAGATGATATTAAATCATAGCGACGGAAGTAAAGAGGAAATTTTATTGAATCATACTTTTAATGATAGACAGTTTGACTGGTTCAAGGCAGGAAGTGCACTAAACTTAATTGCCAAGAGTTCTAAGATTTAAACCATTCTCAATTTCATAGAGCGCTGTTCTTGATTTTGTAATTACTGTTAAGGACTTCAAATTATTTGGAGTCCTTTTTTTTTGAGATGCTAAAATATTTTTTTGTTTCAGCTGGGGTGAACTGACACATTCGCCCCAAATATTTTACTAAAACAGAAACGCATCTTTTTATAGACGACCGCCTAAGAAAATAAATCTTTATTTCCTGCCACTTTATTCGATTATTAATTAAGCAAAAAATATATTTTAAAATAACTTGACAAGTGAACAAACGAGCACTATATTTGTAGTGAACAATTGAGCACTAAATGAAAAAAGAATTAACAGATCGACAAAAAGAAGTTTTAGACTTTATACTTCAATTCAGAAATGAAATTGGGTATCCACCAACTCTAAGAGAAATTGGAAAACGATTCAACATCTCTTCAACTTTTGGAGTTAAGCGTCATCTTGAAGCTTTGGTGAAAAAAGGTTTTATCAATATTGAAGGCAATGCGAGCAGAGGAATTTCGTTCAACAATAATGATGAAAATGACTATGTGAAGTTTGACGACAAGATAATTTCTAATGATGATGTGTTTTCGCAAATACCAATTTTGGGTAGAGTCGCTGCAGGAACTCCGATACTTGCATCAGAAAATATTGAAGGAAGTATTGTTGTCGATAGAAATTTTGTGAAGAAAGCAGAAAACTGTTTCGCACTAAAAGTAAAAGGCGATAGTATGATTAATGCTGGAATTTTTGAAGGCGATTTTGTTATCGTTAATCAAACCATTGCAGTAAATAATAACGAGATAATTGTTGCTTTGATTGACAATGAAGCAACTGTAAAAAGATTTAGAAAAGAAAAATCAAAATCTAAACTGTTACCTGAGAATGATAATTATTCTCCAATTGATGTAACAAATAATCAAAATTTCCAAATAGTTGGAAAAGTAATTGGTGTTGTTCGTTGGTTTAATTAAAAGGAGTAAGAAATGAAATCAAAAATATTTTCAGAAGCAATCAACAATAGAAACAGATTAAGAATTTGTTATCAAACTACTGAGTTTATTATTGATCCATACTTTTTTTCAGTTGACAAGAATGGGAAGAAAGTACTTTATGGAAAAGCTTCAAATTCTTCTGAGGTCAAAAAATTTGAATACAAAAAAATTGCAAATATAAAAATTCTTCATCAATCCAAATTTTGCCCAATCATTCCAATCATACCTTTAGCAAACTAATGAGATGAATACTAAAAGAAATTATATCGACCTTTTAGTAAGACAGCTTTGGAGTGAAGGACTTACTGTTGTCAGTAGAAAGTTTGGCTCTTATTTATCAGAGCCTGCACCTATTGGTAATTATGAAGTTGATTTGATTGCAAGATATAAAAAAGATTATGTGATTGGTTTAATAGTTTCTAAAGAAGAATTAAGTAATTCTCATTTCATGGAAAAAATAAGATTTCTCTCTTCGCGCAAAACAAAATATACAAATAGAGAAGTTGCTCTCTATCTTGGCGTTTCTCCTGAAGCATATCGTCTTGTCAGAGAATTAGTAAACACGCTTGATGAAGAAAAAAAACAAAAAATAAAAATTTTTTCACTTTTTGAGAAACCAGATTTTACTATATTTGACTCGGTTACAGCCGATGTCAGAATTGCCTAATTTAAATAGCTTCCTTTTTCCACTTTCTTAAAAGCAAATTTCTGATTACTTTTAACAGCTAAAATCTAAAAAAAATGGTTTTTAAGTTTTATTGCTAAAAACCGTTTGCTAATATTATTATTTAAAAAATAAAATGTAGTGAAATTGTCTAAAGGAAAAGTTGATCTCGATTTAATTGTTCAAAAAAAATTAATGCAAAATGGTGAAATCCCTTCGCATATTGCAGTGATAATGGATGGTAATGGGAGATGGGCTAAGAGCAAAGGATTCCCAAGAATTGCAGGACATAAATCTGGAATTGAATCTGTGCGAGACACAGTAAAGTCCTGCGCGCAACTTGGAGTAAAATATTTAACGCTATATACTTTTTCTACCGAAAATTGGAAAAGACCAAAAGAGGAAGTTTCTACGTTGATGAAACTGCTTGTAAAATCATTAAGCAGCGAGCTCGACGAACTTTTACAGAATGATATCAGATTAGTTGCAATTGGTGACTTGTCAAAATTACCCGACGAAGTAATGAAAAAATTAAATGAAGCAATTCTTAGAACAGAAAAAAATAATAGAATGACTCTTATTCTGGCTTTAAGTTATGGCTCGCGTTGGGAAATTCTTGAAGCAGTAAAAAAAATCTCAAGCGATGTCCAGCAGAATAAATTAGCAATTGATGAGATTGATGTTAAATGTTTTTCTAATTACTTAACCACTATTAATATTCCTGACCCAGATTTACTGATTAGAACAAGTGGCGAATTTAGGGTTAGTAATTTTCTTCTCTGGCAGATAGCTTATGCAGAGATTTTTATTTCAAAAACACTTTGGCCCGACTTTAGAAGGAAGGATCTTTATGAAGCTATTGAAGACTTCCAAAAACGTGAAAGAAGATTCGGCAAAGTAAGTGAACAAATATCCAAATAAGTTGAAGGTTTTTAATGTTTTGTTTCTTTAATAAAAAATTATTTTTTCTTTTTTTGATTCTATCGTCGCTTTTAATTTCTCAAACACAGAGAACTACTTTCAAGATTCTTGGAGTAGCTGTCGAAGGAAATAAATCAGCTGATGCGAAGACTATCATTGCAAATACTGGCTTCAGAGTTGGTGATGAAATTACTATCCCCGGCGATCTTACAATAAATGCGATTCGACAACTTTGGAATCTTAATATTTTTTCCGATGTCCAAATCAAAATTGATCAGCAAGTTGGAGACGGAGTTTTCCTCCTCGTAAAAGTTGAAGAGTATCCAAGAATTGAAAAATATGAGTTCAATGGTAACGACGCGCTTGGAAATTCTGATCTTGAAAAAATTGTTACTTTTATTCGTGGACAAATTCTTAAGCCGCAGGAAGTTGAAAGAACTCGACAGCTTATGATTCGTAAGTATGAAGAAGAAGGTTATCTGAATGTTGAGATTGATGCAAAATCATTTGTCTTCTTTACCGCAGATACTTCAGGCGATGCAATAAATGTTATCTGGAGAAATAAAAAAGATCTTTCAGAAGAATACACAGTCGAATATGATCTGGACGACAGAACATATTCTAATCTTATTGAAAAAATAAAAGATAGAATTTTATTACGTTATGATATTGTTGAAAATGAACAGATAGTTGTTCGGAATATTGATTTTATTGGGAATGAAGCGTTTGATGATTCTGAATTAATAAGTGAATTGAAAGAAACTGCTGTTAAAGTTTGGTGGAAGTTTTGGGATGGCGCAAAATTTTATAAAACTAAATTTGAAGAAGACAAAAAACTAATTGAAGAATTTTATAAAAAAAATGGTTATCGTGATGCCAGCATTATTTCAGATTCATTAGTTTATTCTGATGATAAAGAAAATGTAAACATCTACATTAAAGTTCATGAAGGTCCGCAATACAAAATTAGAAATATTAATTGGACGGGAAATACAGTTTATGAGGATGCAATCCTTAATGAACGTTTAGGAATGAAGAAAGGTGACATTTTTAATTTTGAGTTGTTCAATCAAAACTTAAGAGGAAACGAAAGACAAACTGACGTTGCTTCACTTTATCTTGACAATGGTTACTTGACTTTTAATTTGCAAACAACTGAAACTGTTGTACCACCTGATTCCATCGATATTGATATTGTTATTTCAGAAAAAAATCAATTCAAAATTGGAAGAGTAGATATTATCGGAAACGATAAAACAAAAGACAAAGTTATTCGTAGAGAATTGTTTACTATCCCAAGTGATTATTTTAACAGAGCATTACTTTTCAGAAGCTTGCAACAACTTGCAAATTTACAATACTTCAACGTTGAAAAACTTTATCAAGAAGGCGTTGACTACAACTTAGCAAATGATAGCACTGTTAACGTAGTTTATAATGTTGAAGAAAAATCGAGCGATTACTTAAATGCTTCAGTCGGATATAGCGGAGCTTTCGGTTTTAGTGGCGCTGTTGGTGTTACTCTAACTAATTTTTCAATCGCCGAGCCTTTCCAAATGGGTGCGGGACAAATATTAAGTTTCAATTGGCAATTTGGAGTTGGAAATTTTTATAGAACTTTTTCTCTCGGATTTACTGAGCCTTGGTTCTTAGATACACCAACACTCATTGGGTTTGACGTTTTCGATACGCGTCAACAATACATTTATGACTTAAGTCAAACTGGGGCATCGATGCGTGTTGGAAGAAGATTAAAATGGCCAGATGATTATTTTTATATTCAAGGAAATTTAAAGTTTCAACGCAATAACGTTATTGATGGTGGCGGTTTTTATCCCGCAGGCAAAACTCAACAAATTACTTTAGGAGCATCACTCTCAAGAAGAAATGTTGACAACCCAATCTTTCCAGCAGTCGGTTCTATTTTATCTTTCAATGCCGAAGTTTCTGGCGGACCATTTTTACCGGGAAATGTTGACTACTACAAAATTACTTTTAAGTCCGAATGGTATAAAAGACTTTTTGGAATTAATCGCTTAGTCTTTTATACTATTGCAGATATTGGTTATATGGAAGAGTTGGTTGAAAGAAAGCCAACGAATATTAATCCATTTGAATTTTTCTATATGGGCGGAAGCGGTTTAGTAATTGCAACTATTCCATTGCGTGGTTACGATGACAGAAGCGTTGGACCAATTGTTAATGGACAAGTTATTGGTGGTAGAGTTTACGCTCGCTACACTGCTGAAGTTAGATTTGCAGTTGCGTTAGATCCAATTCCTCTTTACGTTCTTGGTTTTGCAGAAGCAGGCAGAGTTTTTGAAAATATTAATACTGCCGATATGTTTGATTTAAGAAGATCGGTTGGAGTTGGTGCAAGAGTTTTAATTCAGCCAGTAGGTTTAATTGGCTTTGATGTTGGTTATGGTTTTGATCGAAAAGCAATTGATGGACAAAGCCCAAAATGGGTTTTCCATTTTCAATTCGGAAAAGGTTTCTAAATATAATTCTAAAACAATAAAGGTGATAAGGTGAGAAAATTTATTTTTTTGATGGTGCTTGCACTTTCAACTTTTACAAATGCACAATTGGCTCAGAAACTTGGTTATGTTGACTCTGAAGTGATCTTGAAACAACTTCCTGAAGCTATTAAAGCTCAAGGCGAGTTAGATGCGCTCATTCAAAAATGGAACACTCAAGTTGATAGTATGACGATGGTTCTTCAAAAAGCTTATGCTGATTATCAAAAACAAGAAGCTACTATGGCTGAACCTAAAAAAAGAGAAATTCAACAAAATCTACTCGCTAAACAACAAGAAATTGAAGAGTTTAGAAGAGGAAAATTTGCTCAAGGTTCTGGTGAGATTTTCCAAAAACAAGAAGAACTCCTAAAACCTGTAAAAGAAAAAGTTATGAAGATGATTGAAGTTGTGGCTAAAGAAGAAGGAATGAATTTTGTTTTTGATAAAACAGGTGACATTCTTTTACTCTATGCTGATACTGCGTTTGATATTACTTTCAAAGTTCTTGATAGTCTTAAAAGAGGAAAATAGTTCGCTTTTACTCTTTGATAATTTTTTTTATTATTTAATTTAATGTTGACTTAAATAGGTGATGTTATGAAATACAGATTTGTATTGGCGTTGATTCTTTTTTTTGCTGTCTCAAGTTTTTCTTTTGCACAACTTAGAATTGGTTACGTTGACTCTGATGCAATAATGAGTCAGCTACCCGATGCACAAGATGCACGAAAAGAGATTGACAATTTGATTCAAGAGTGGCAAGCTGAACTACGCAAACTTGAAGCTGAGTGGAAGACGAAGTATGAAGATTATGAGCGTAGAAAATTAATTATGAGTGATCAGACGAGAGCAGATCTTGAAAAAGAATTAGTTCAGATGGAACAAAATATTACGCAATATCGAGAAAAAAAATTCGGCACGAATGGCGAATTATTCCTTAAGCAAGAAGAATTAATGAAACCAATTTTGAATAAAGTGTTTGCAGTAATAAAAGAAGTTGCCACTGAAGAAAATTACGATTATATTTTCGATAGAAGCAGTGAACTTTCTATCCTCTTTGCTAAAGAAGAGTTCGATTTAACTTCTCTTGTATTAAGTAAACTCAAACAATAAAATGATTATTAGTCTAAAAGAAATTGCCCTTCTAACTGAATCAGAAATTTTTGGTGACGAAGGGCTCTTTATTAATAAGCCCGCACGTATTGAAGAAGCTGAAACAGGTGATTTGACTTTCTTGTATCTTAGTCAGTATGCAAAATATTTGGAGTCAACAAAAGCCGCTGCAATTTTTGTAAAACCGGGTTTCCAAAAAACAAGAAAAGATATTACCTACTTAGAAGTAAAAGATCCTAACAAAGCATTCGCAAAAGTTCTCATTCATTTTTTCAATAACGTCTCCGAATTAATTGGAATTGATAAATCTGCCTTCATCGACGCAACCGCCACAATTGGGAATAATGTTTCAATCGGGAAAAATGTTGTGATAAGTGCAAATTGTAAAATTGGTGACAACACAAAAATTTTTCACAACACAGTTTTACTCGAAAATGTTGAAGTTGGAAGCAACTCGCTTCTTTATCAAAACATTAGCGTTAGAGAAAATTGCAAAATTGGAGATGGTGTAATCATCCATGCAAATTCAGTGATTGGCTCTGATGGCTTTGGATATATTCAGAATGAAAAAAAAGAGTATCAAAAAATTCCGCAAATCGGAAATGTTGTTATTGAAGATAATGTTGAAATCGGTTCTAACGTTTCGTTAGATAGAGCAGCACTCGGTTCAACGTTAATAAAAAAAGGGACAAAGATAGATAACTTAGTTCAAGTGGCGCACAATGTTGTAATTGGTGAACACACTGCAATCTCGGGACAAACAGGAATTTCAGGAAGTTCTAAAGTTGGGAATTACTGTGTCTTTGGTGGACAAGTTGGATTGGCGGGACATTTGGAAATTGGTGATGGCGTAATGCTCGCTGCACAATCTGGAGTTGCAAAATCAATTACTAAACCCGGAATTTATTTTGGTTCACCTGCAAAAGATAGAACTGAAGCGTTCAGAACTGAAGGACATTTGCGCAATCTCGAAAATTATGTTGAAAGAATTAAAGCACTTGAAAAGAAAATTTCTGAATTGGAAGAAAAGTTAAATAAATAGTTTAACGATTTACTTCATTTCGCTTCATCATTTCTTGTAACAAAAACAAAATCATCTTATTCGCTGAACTCAAAAATTATTTTTGGAAAAATTCATTCGATAGATTTTATTAATCACGCTTCCTAAATTTTTCATATAATTCTTGTTGTCTATTTTCTAACGAAACATTTTTTCCATTTATAAAAAGATATTTTGTCTGAGAATTTATCTCAAGAATATTATTATCTGTAACAACAATATTTGCGATTTTCCCTTTTTCGATGCTGCCAATTAAATTATCAACTCCGAAAATTTGTGCAGGAAAAATAGTTAACGCTTTCAAACCAACATCTTCAGGCAATCCGTAAGCAATAGATTTAGCAGTGTGAAAAGGTAAATTTCTAACATTAGAACTTTCGCCTGTTCTGAAAGCAATTGTTACTCCAGCTTCATAAAGAAATTTTGGATTCGTATAAGGTCTGTCGTATCTATCTTCGGGTCTTGTTGGCAGTGATAATATTGGTCCAACTAAGCATGGAATTTTTGCATCTGCAATTTGTTTTGCTACTCGCCAACCTTCCGTTACTCCACTAAAAATTACATTAATATTTTTATTCTTCGTCCAATCGATTGCTCTTAAAATATCAGTATCGCGATTAACAGTTATAACCAAAGCAACTTCTTTTTCAAAGAGTGAAATAAATGGATCGAAGCGGAAATTTTTTTTGAACAGATGTAATTCGTTATTGAGTTTTGCTTTTTGATAATTGCGATTATAGTTTTCTGCCATTACCCACAGCTCATCTAAATTTTCCATTTGCCGAGTAAATCTTTTTTCTCTCTCTTTCAGTGCTGATTTATCAAAAGAAGAAACGCGTCCTTTGGATGGAAAGACGAGATGAAGTCCCGCAATTTTTTTTACCGCCATTTGTTCAGGAGTAAATCCGAAAAGATTTATCAAGCTACTTTGTCCCGTAAATAAACTTCCTTGTGGCTCGGACAAAACAGTAGTAACGCCGCCGGCTCTATTGACGGGAATTAAAACACTATTTGGATTTATAGCTGTAAGTGTCTGAACGTTCGGATTGAAGTCGCCTAATTCCAAATTGTCAATTGTTTCGGGAAGCGAGCCAATTTCAACTAAACCAATTGCACTGCCAGCATCAATTAAGCCGGGATAAATTTTTAAATTTGTGCAATCAATTTTTTCATAGTCATCGGGGATAGAAATATTTTTTCCGACGTCTATAATTTTTCCATCAGAAATTAAAACTGTTCCTTGCTTAATTATTCCGTTTGTTACTGTGTAAACTTCACCATGTACTAGAGCATAATTTTGCGCAAGTAACGAAACAAAAGAAGAAAGAAAAAAGATAAAAATTTTTTTAATCATTAATCAAACTCGTCCATACAGAAGTTGTAAAAAAAATCATTTAATGTGTTGCTGAAAGAATCAAATCCAACTGGTAAATTTGGATTAACATTTAGTCGCATATCGTTGGGATCATTTTTGCGATCGAAATAAATTTTTCCATCTATCAGAGTCATTTCGCATCTTGAAAAACTACTCAATGGATGACGATTAAAAATTGCAATGTCAGCATCCTTACCAACTTCAAGACTACCAACGCTTTTGTCGATGCCGAGTTGAATTGCAGGATTGATAGTGATTAGACGCAATGCCTCATCTTCATTCAAGTTTCCGTATCGCATCGATTTTGCAGCTTCAAGATTTAAGTATCGAACCAAGTTAGGCGAATCAGAATTGATTGAAGTTATCACTCCATAGTTTGTAAGTATTGCGGGGTTGTGCGCAATTGCGTAATAGACTTCAAATTTATAAGACCACCAATCAGCGAATGAAGAAGCGTAAGCTCCAAACTCTGCTAATTCTTTTGCCACTTTGTAACCTTCAAGCACATGCTGAAAAATTACTTTCTTAATATCAAATTCCTTGAGAACATTCAGCAGCATTATGATTTCATCAGAGCGATATGCGTGACAATGAATTATCATTTCACCATCTAACACATCAACAAGAGCTTCGAGGCGCAAATCTTTTTTTGGTTGAATTAAAGTTTGATTGTTCTTAAAATCTTCCCACTCTTTTTTATATTGCTTAGCATCAAGAAAAGCTTGTCGAATGATTTGCTCAATTCCCATTCTGCTTCTTGGATGAATATTATTACCTCTTCCATGCACTCTGATTGGGTTTTCGCCCAACGCAAACTTTATTGTTCGTGGAGCATTTTGAAAAATTAATTCGGCGGGATTTTTTCCATATCGAAGTTTTAAAGTTTCGCATTGCCCACCAATCACATTTGCAGAGCCGTGCATTGTGTGAATTGTAGTAACGCCGCCCGCTAAGGCACGATACAAGCTTATGTCATCGTGTTCTATTGCATCTTCTATCTTAACTTCAGAAGTAATTGGATTGGTCGCTTCGTTTACGCCATCTTCTATCGCCATATGAGAATGAGCGTCGATAATTCCAGGCATTACAAAATAATCTGAAGCATCAATAATTTTTGTTCCTGCGGGAGAACTTAAATTTTTTCCAATTTTATAAATTTTTCCATCTTTAATTAACAAATCCGTTGCGAGCATTTTTCCGTTGGCAACAGTTAGTAAATTCCCATTTTTGATTAGAGTATATTCTTGTGAGACTAAAAATGAATTCAGCAATAAAAAAATTATGAGTAGCAATTTATTCGATTTCATACTTACGCCCATTTATAAATAACATTTTAACTTTACTTTTTTCTTGAAAGAAAGGAAGATCTGTAAGAATAAAATTTGCAAAGTATCCTGCTTCCAACTTTCCAATTTTTCCATCCAGATTGAAAATTGTTGCAGCACTTGTAGTTAGAGCTTTGAATAAATCATCTTCACTCATTCCGTGCTTTAACAAGAGCCGTAAATTTATCTTCGCAGTATCAAGGTTTGTCTTGAATGATCCGAACGTGAATGGAATATTATTTGATTTCAAAATTTTAGGATTCGATAAAAGATTTAATCGAACTTCTTCTTGTCGCTTTCGTAAATGACTAACTTCTTCTTTGATAAAATAACTTGAATAATCTTTTGAAAAATATTTTAGAGTATCAGTCGTAATCTTATCTAATGGCTTTTGTGGGAAGTCAAGTGAAAGTATCAACGGAACATTTGCTGATTTAATTTCATCAATTACTTTGAATGCTTCATCTGCACCCAATAAAATCAACTCGAAATTGAATTCTTTTTTTAATTGCAGCGCTCTTCTGATTTGGTTTGCAGTTTGTGCTTCAAACATTACAGGAATTTCTTTGCTCAAAACTTTCAGCAATATTTCTGATGTTTCGTCGAATTCAACTTTTGGTTGGGAATTATCGCGGAAAAATTTTTCCTTTCTTTCGCCATAATATTTTGCGTCATAAAAGAGTTGCCGAATTTTTGCCATCATTCCAATTAACGCTGAAGGATAAACTCTATTTGTGTTTTTGAAGCGATATAAAATTCCAAAGTGTGATAAAAGAATTTGATTTTCTTTGGAGTGTAAATCTAAGAATGTCGGCTGTCCGCTAATTAATCCGCCATCAAAAGAGAAAAGAGCATTTGTAAAACCAAACTCATGATGTTTTTTGAAATTGCCATCTATAAATAATCTGCTCTCAATTTCAGGTTGAATGCCAGCAATAAAATTAGGCGCAGTTCCCGGAGTGAATGCAACAGTATCACGTGGTTTTGGAATTTTGTGAGAATGCAAAAATGTAGCATCGATGAGACCGGGATATAAATAATAGTTATTGCCATCAACAACAAAAGAATTTCTTCTTAGTGTTAAATCCTTCCCGATCTCTTTTATAAAACCGTCTTCAATTAAAACCATTCCATCTTTTAAGATGTTATCAGAGCTAAAAACAATGTTCACATTCTTCAGCAAAACAGTTTCAAAAATTTCTTCAACAATTGGTTTTTGCTGAGCAAAAATTAATGTAGTTAGTGAAGCGATTAAAAAGATTAATTTTTTCAAAATTGACTTTATGTTGTTTAATCTAAATTAGGGAAATCAAAAGTTAATAACAAAATATTTTTCGAGAAAATGTATCAAATGTAAAAACCGTTTCAAATTATTAAGAGGAATAGTTCAACACTAAATATTTTGAAATTCTAAATCGAATTTTTGAGATGGAAAAAATATAGAGTTGTAGTTAATTAAATGAACGCTGAAATAAATTAAACTAACTTGACTTTTAATTTAAGCTTACTTAAATTAAAAACAAAAATTACTTAAATATGGCTACCGTTTCAAAAGAAGATTATCTTAGCGTCATTTTCAAAAATCTTGACGACAAGAATGAAGTAAAAGCAAATGTTATTGCCGAGAAGCTTTCTATTTCAAATGCAGCAGTAACAGATATGTTAAAAAAATTGTCAAATGAAGATTTGGTAATTTATGAAAAGTATAAATCGATTAAGCTGACAGAGAATGGCTTTCTCTATGCAAAAAATATGGTTCGCAGACATAGAATTTGGGAGATGTTTTTGCATCAAGTCGTGGGAATTCCTTGGGACAAAGTTCACGAAGAAGCCGAAAAACTTGAGCATTCATCATCGGACTATTTAATTAACAAGATCGAAGAGATGCTTAATTTTCCTGAGTTCGATCCACACGGCGATCCTATTCCCGCAAAAGATTTAAAATTACCTAAACAAAAAAAATCTGTAAAACTTTCTTTAATGAAAATAAATCAAAAGGGAAGAGTCGTAAGAGTGAATGATTTTGATAATGAATTTTTAAGCTACATCTCAAAAATTGGAATTGAACTAAATGCAAAATTAAAAGTGAAAGAAATTAGAGAGTTTGATAAATCGATGCACATTCTTGTTGGCAATAAAGACTGGAACATCAGTCAAAAAATTGCAGACAATATTTTTATTGAAATTATTGATAAAGGGAATTTGTAAAATGAAAAAATATTTTAGTGCAATATTATTGTTAGTGATGACTTTATTTTTTTCAAGTTGTAAAACTAAACCTGAGGAAGAAAATCAAAAACCAGTTGTAGTCTCAAGCATCACAATCATAAACGATTTAGTGAAACAAATCGCCAAAGATAAAGTTGAAACATTTAGTATTTGCGATATTGGAATTGATCCACATTCGTATAAATCAAAACCTGAAGATTCAAGATTGATTGCAAGAGCAGATCTCGTTTTCGTAAACGGTTTAGGGCTTGAAGGTTGGATTACTAAACTGATTGAATCAGCAGGTGGTCAGAGCATTGTCAAAACAGTATCCGATGGCGTCGATCCTTTGCGTGACCAATATGGACACGGCGATCCTGACCCACACGCTTGGTTTGATCTTATGAATGTAAAAATTTATGTCGATAATATTTTAATTGGTTTGATTGAGATTGATTCGTTAAACAAAAATTTTTATACAGAGAATGCGAAAAAGTTTAAGATAGAATTAGACTCACTTCACAATTGGACAAAGAAAAAAATAAAATCAATTCCAGAGCCGCAGAGAGTCTTAATTACTTCTCACGATGCGTTTCGATATTTTGGGAAAGCATACGGAATTGAAGTGCACGGAATTCAAGGAATTAGCACTGAAGCAAAAGCTCAAACAAGTGATGTAGCACGATTAGTTGACTTAATAAAAAAACAAAATATTCCTGCAGTTTTTATTGAGACAAGTGTTAATCCAAAAATGATTGAACAAATTGCATCTGAAACAAACGCTAAAATTGGTGGAGCACTTTTTTCTGATTCTATCGGCGAGCCAAATTCAGAAGCGGGAACATTTGTTGGTGCGTTCAAGAAAAATGTAGAAACTATTATGAACGGGTTATCAGGAAAACTGAAGTAACAAAAAAAACATGAACAATAATTTTGCAATAGAAGTAAATAATTTAACAGTTTCTTACTCAAAGAAACCTGCATTAAAAGGGATTGACTTAAAAATTCCACATGGAAAAATTGTTGGAATAATTGGGCCAAATGGTGCGGGCAAATCCACTCTCATTAAGGGAATGCTTGGGTTAATTCCACTTGATAGTGGCGAGATAAAAGTATTTGGAAAATCGTTGAAAGAAAATTTCCCACGCATTTCATACATTCCGCAGAGAGAATCTTTTGATTGGGACTTTCCTGTTGTAGTTCAGGATGTAGTAATGATGGGACGATATCCGCACTTAAAATTATTTCAAAAAATTTCTGATGAAGATAAAGCAAAAGTTAAAGCAGCATTACAAAAAGTTGATATGCTCGAATATGCTGAGCGACAAATTAGATTACTCTCTGGTGGACAGCAACAAAGAATTTTCATTGCAAGAGCACTCGCACAAGAATCTGATATTTTATTTTTAGATGAGCCGTTTGTTGGAATTGACGCAGCAACAGAGACAACAATTTTTGCAATCATGAGAAAATTAAAATCTGAAGGAAAAACAATTTTGGTTGTGCATCACGATTTGGGAAGAGTGACTGATTATTTTGATTTGGTGATATTGATAAATCAACGTTTAATTGCTTATGGAAAAACTTCAGAAAAATTTAATCGTGATAATTTAATTAAAACTTATGGCGGAAGATTGACTATTCTCGACAAAACCGAACAACTACGATCTCAAACTATTAATTAATATGGAATTGATTTATAAAATATTTATTGAACCTTTTCAATATGAATTTATGCAGAGAGCAATGCTGGCTTCTGTAATTGTGGGCATAACTTGTGGGCTTGTTGGGACATTCATAATGCTAAGGCGACTCTCGTTAATTGGTGATGCACTCGCTCACGCAGTTTTGCCGGGAGTAATTATCGGATTTATTATTGCAGGCAAAGGACAACTCGCAATGTTTATTGGTGCTGTCTTTTCAGGTTTGGTTACATCTTTGTTAATTGGATTCGTAAGTCGAAATTCAAAAATAAAAGAAGACACTGCAATTGGTGTTGTCTTTACAGGATTTTTTGCACTTGGTGTTTTGATGGTCAGTCAACTAAAACATGTGCATATCGATTTGTCGAGCTATTTGTTTGGCGATATTCTTGGAGTCTCATCAGACGATTTAGTTTTATCGGGACTAATCGCAATTCTTGTTTTTGTTACAGTAATTATTTTTTATAGACAATTGTTAGTAACATCATTTGACCCAACAATGGCAGCGGTGATGGGGCTATCTACAGGACTTGTCCATTACTTGTTGATGGGATTACTGTCGATGACAATTGTCGCTTCTCTTCAGAGTGTTGGAGTGATACTTGTAGTTGCTATGTTAATTACACCTGCAGCAACTGCATATCTTTTGACAGATCGATTGCACAAAATGTTAATCTATTCAGTAATGATCGGAATATTCACTGCTACTGTTGGGCTCTTTTTTTCTTATCATTTCAATTTTGCATCAGGCGCTTCAATGGTGATTTTCGGAATGTTGATTTTTCTTTTCACTCTAATTTTTTCTCCAACACAAGGAATTTTAAGTCGTTACATAAAGAAAAGAAAAATTGCAGAAAAAAATCTCGCTCAGGATGCATTAAAAAATTTATTTAAGAATTGTATTGATCATCACCAGTTAAAAATTATTAGAGAAGTTATCGATATTTCTGATCTAAAAAATTTGTTGGGTTCACGCGGAAAAAAATTTAAGAAAGCATTAGCAAATTTGAAAAAAGAAGATTTGATTTCAATTGAAGGTGATCAAATCAGAATTACTGAAAAGGGGAAATCATTTGCATTAAGATTAATTAGGTCGCATCGATTGTGGGAGACTTACTTAAATCACGAAACTAATATGAACCTTGACATCATTCACTCAAGTGCAGAAGAACTTGAACATTTATTGACGGATGAATTATTAGATGAAATTGATTTGGAATTAGGCTTCCCAAAATTTGATCCACACGGCTCACCAATTCCACAAAAAAACTAACGGAGGGGAAATGAAACTTACTATTACGTTAATTTGCTGTTTGATTTGCTCAAGCATTTCTTTTTCACAGAAATTCACAAAAGCAATCGAAGATAATTCATTCTTAATTGAAGAAGCATACAATCAAGAAGATCGTGTTGTTCAGCATATTTTTTCAATGCAATATTTAGATGCTGAATCTAAAGATGTATATTTTGATTTCACACAAGAGTGGCCACTGTTTGGACAAACATCTCAGCTAAGTATTTCATTACCATTTACTTCACTTGTAAGCGGCACTGCAAAAGGAATTGGTGATGCTATGTTGAATTATAGATATCAGCTTTTTAATAAAGAAAATTGGGCTGCAGTCTCACCACGCTTTTCATTAATTCTTCCTACTGGAAATAGAGAAAAAGGTTTAGGAGATGGGAAATTAGGTTTTGAGATTAATCTACCTGCGAGCAAAAGATTATCAAATGATTTTGTTGTTCATGCAAATGCGGGAGTTACATTGATTCCTAATGCTATAAAAATTTTAAATGAGGAAAAACTTTTTTCACAGTATCATGTTGGCGGCAGTTTGATTTATCTCTATAGTTATAATTTAAATTTTATGATTGAGTTTCTAAATTCTTTTACAACTGAATATGATATTTTAGGTGAAAGCAATTTAGCATCAGAGACAATTTTAAGTCCCGGTTTTCGTTTAGCAATTGATTTAGGGAATTTGCAAATTGTACCGGGTTTTGCATTTCCAATAAATTTATCAGATGAAAATAGTATTTCATATTTCGGTTATTTATCATTTGAACATCCATTTTAATTTTTTCAAACGGAAAAATTTGAGTAGTGAGAAATTAAATTTTTAACGCACCAATTTTGTTAAAAATCAATTTTTGTCAGTTTTGATAAAAAAAGAGAAAAAAAACGAAAAAAATTTTTGATAGAGAAAAAAATATTTTTTAAAAATTCAATTTTTAGCGAAAAATCGAACAAAAAGAAAAAGATGGATAAAATTTGGTTGCAAGAATTTATTGTAAATCAGACTTGAACTAACTATTTTTGTTTTCTTTATTTTAAAAGGAAATTTATAGGTTATGAAAAGAACATATCAGCCGAGCAATCGGAAAAGAAAGAACAAACACGGCTTCCGCGAGAGAATGTCAACTAAAAACGGAAGAAGAGTTTTGTCAAGACGCAGAGCAAAAGGTCGAAAAAAATTGTCAGTAAGTGACGAATAGTATTTTGATGTGAAAAAGTTCTCTCTTTCAAAGAATGAACGAATAAAAAAAAGAAAGAGCTTTGAACAAATCTATTTAGGTGGTAGGTTTTTAATCTCCTCAGATAAAAAGTTAAAGCTGATTTATTTAGAAAATAATTTTGATGAAAAAGAAATTGTTCAAATAGCAGTAGCAGTCTCAAAAAAAGCGGGCAAAGCTGTCTGGAGAAATAGAATGAAAAGATTGGTTAGAGAGGCTTACCGCTTAAACAAATTAGAACTTCTTGAATTTTGTAAGCAAGAGAACAAATCGGTACTGATAGTTTTTTCTCCTTATGTTTTGAATGAAAAACAAAATAAAAAAATTGAGCTTTTTGAGATAACTCCGGGAATTGTAGATCTCATGAATAAATTAAAATCAATTCTCAGATGAAGTATCTTTTTATTTTTTTTATTTCTATTTATCAAAAATTGATTTCTCCTCTTTTGCCACCGTCTTGTAGATTTTATCCAACTTGTTCAGAATACTCTAAACAAGCATTCATCAAGTATGGTGTGTTTAAGGGCGGAGCAAAATCGATTTGGCGAATTTTACGATGCAACCCCTTGAATAAAGGGGGCGAAGACCCTTTAGTTTAACTAAGAAAGAATTTTATGGATAAACAAGCAACTCTAGGTTTTATTTTAATTTTTATCGTGCTAATGGTTTGGCTCTATATCAGTGCGCCAACTCCACCACCACCTACAGATAAAACGCAACAGAACGATACGACTATTGTTAATCAAGACACTGCGAGTCCAACGCCTGCAAGAACTCAAACAAAAACTGACGCAAAAAAAATAGTAGAACCGACTGAAGATTTTGGACATTTTTTTGATTTACCAACCGCCACTCCGCAAATCATTACAATCGAAACTGATTTAGCTATTATCGAGATGACTACAAATGGAGGAAAGTTCCATAAATATTATCTCAAGAATTTTAATAATTGGTACATTCATGACTTACCTGAAGATGCAAGTCCGATTGAGAAATATATTCAATTATTAAATTTTTCCAAATCAGGAAGCTTTGATATTGAGTTCATTACTACAGATGGAAAATCAATTTCAACTGGCGATTTAATTTTTAATACTGATGCGACAAACTACTATTACAAATTAACTGGTGACGATTCACTCAACATTAAATTTTCTGTGCCCGCTGGAGAAAACGGTGAGATAGTAAAGCACTACACCATCTTCGGAAATAAATACGATTCGGAATTTGATCTTGAATTAATCAATATGGGAAATATCATAAGCAACAAAACTTATGATGTAGTTTGGAATGCGGGTATTCGTAGCGTTGAAGAAAATTCTGCGGATGAATCTCTCTTTGCAAATTCATCTGTTTTTTATGGTGGCGAAAAAGTTAAACTGGACGCAGCAAAATTTGACCAAACATATGAAGAAGATTTTAATGGACAAGTTGATTGGGTTGCTGTAAGAAATAAATATTTCGTTGCGATTATGATTCCACACAGCCCTGAAAAGGTGAATGGCGCTTATCTACACGGCACAAGTGAACCCAGACCAAACAATGGAATTAACGAATTTTATGCTGCCGGATTTAAGATGCCTTTCAATAATGAAGCGAATCTTAAAAAATCATTTACAATTTATTTAGGTCCAATTGATTATAACATCTTAAAAGCGCACGGAAAAAATCTTGACAAAATTGTTGACTTCGGTAGTTTCTTAGGATTAAAATTTATTATCAGACCTATCGCAGAATATGTGCTACTACCTTTGTTTAAGTTTCTTCACTCGTTCATACCAAATTACGGATTAGTAATTATTGTTTTTTCATTGATAATAAAGCTTGCGGTTCATCCTCTTACAAAAAGCACTTATACATCGATGAAGCGGATGCAACTTCTACAACCAAAAATTCAAGAACTAAAAGAGAAGTTTAAAGACGATCCGCAGAAGATAAATAAAGAAACAATGAAACTTTATTCGACGTATGGAGTTAATCCCGCTGGCGGTTGTTTGCCGATGTTGTTGCAAATGCCAATATTTATAGCGCTGTGGGGAATGTTCCAAGCTGCAGTTGAGCTGCGTCAACAACCATTTATTTGGTGGATTACTGATCTATCAAGACCCGATACAATATTTCATCTTGGATTTAAAATCCCTCTGTTTGGTGTTGATACTGTAGCTGGTTTGGCTTTGTTAATGGGTGTTACAACATTCGTTCAACAAAAGATGACGATTAAAGATCCCCAGCAACAAGCACTTATTTACATAATGCCAGTGATGTTAACAATTTTATTTATGACATTTCCATCTGGTTTAAATCTCTATTACTTTATGTTTAACCTTTTGTCAATTGCTCATCAACACTACATTAACAAGTATTCAAAATCGGTTGAGCTTGTTCCTGTTGCAAATCCAAATAAGAAAAAAGGATTCATGCAAAGAATGATGGATGCTGCAGAGAAGCAATCTAAGCAGACACAAAACAAGGGGAAGAAAAAGTAATTTAATTTTTTAAGTGTTATTTTTGAAGGCGAATCTTTGGTTCGCCTTTTTTATAATTTATTGAGTCAAATGAAAAAAATCTGCTTACATATTTTTATCTTTTTATTTCTGTTTTCACCGTCAATCCTTCCGCAAGATTCCATAAGAATTTTAAAATTTGATTATGTCGAAAAAAAACTTCCTTTCGGATTAACAAAAAAAATCCCCGCTCAAAAACCTGTTGTTGGGTTAGCGTTGAGTGGCGGCGGTGCGAGGGGATTGGCACAAATTGGTGTACTCAAAGTTTTTGATGAATATAACATTCCGATCGATTTAATTGTTGGAACAAGCATGGGCTCTATTGTCGGCGGGCTTTATTCAAGCGGTTACGAAGTGGATGAACTTGATTCAATTGCAAAAACTATTGCTTGGGAAGATCTCTTAACTGTTGGAAAAAAAACTGACAGGCGTTCTCTTTTTGTTGATCAAAAAATTTCTGAAGATAAAGCAGTTTTTACTCTTCGGCTAGATGGATTTAAACCGGTGCTTCCTACATCAATAAATGATGGACAAAAATTTGCAAATTATTTAAATTTGTTAGTCCTTCAAGCTCCCACAAAAGTTGAAGATTCATTCGATGATATTGAAATAAAATTTCGTGCAGTTAGCACTAATCTCGAAACTGGTGAGCCAGCGATAATCTCACGAGGTAGTTTAAGTCAAGCGATGCGCGCAAGCTCAAGCGTAACATTTTTTTTAACACCCGTAAAAATTGATTCGCTACTTTTAGTCGATGGTGGACTTGTCGCAAACATTCCCGCAAAAATTACGAAAGAACTTGGTGCCGAATTTGTAGTTGCAGTTAATACTACAAGTCAGTTGAACAATCGTGAACAATTAGAATTGCCTTGGTTCGTTGCCGACCAGATAGTTAGTATTCCGATGAGGTTGTTGAATGAAAATCAATTGCAATACGCTGATTTTGTCATTGAGCCAGATTTTCAAAATCAAATTTCTACAGAATTTTCAGAGATCGATTCGATTATTTTAATCGGTTACAATGAAGCAAAAAAAAATATAAAATATTTGAAACACCAACTTGATTCAATTTTTATTTCAAGGCTTCACGAAAATAATTTTTATCTAAATAATATTGTAATTGATACAGCAAAAAATATCGGCAGAGAATTCTTAAAAAAATATCTAACAAAAGATTCAGTTGCATCATCCGAAATACTTTTTGATCTCCATAAAATAAATCAGGAAGGATACTTCAACAATCTAAGAGCCGTAATTATAAATAGGAACGGAAATAATTTTATCTCGTTTGACTATGATGAACCCTTCTTAATAAAGGAGATTGAAGTTGAGGACATTACTCTTTTAGCAGAAGTAGAGATTCAAAATATTTTTCAAAACTTAGAAGGAACACCTTATTCGGGAGAGAAAGTTTTATCTGCGATAAAAAAATTATTGTTACAATATCGGAAAAACGGTTTCTCTTTAGCTGAGCTTAAAGAAGTAAAATTTGATGAGGCAAGTGGAGTATTAAGATTAAGAATCAATGAAGGAAAAATTGATTCAATAATAATATTAGGAAACCATGTAACAAATGCGACAGTAATTTATAGAGAGCTTCCAATCAGTGTTGGCGATTTATTTCTTTATGAAAATGTTCAACAGGGCATGACAAATCTTAGAAGCACAAATTTATTTGAGAATGTAAATATTGATATTGAAGAAATTAATGGAACTAATTTATTAGTGATTGAAGTTCAAGAGAAGACAACAAACGTTGCACGCTTCGGATTTAAGATTGATAATGAAAGTCGTGCCCAGCTTAGTGTTGATGTTCGTGATGAAAATATTTTTGGAACTGGAACTGAATTAGGATTGATGTTTTTCATTTCTAACAAAGAACGCTCAACAGTATTTGAACATAAAGCAAATCGAGTTTTTAATACTTATCTAACTTTTAATTTCAACGCTTATTATAAACTAATTGATGCGCTTAGCTATCGATACGAACCAACTTTTAATCCAAAGACGTTTAATAGAATTAGCTTCGGTGAATACAGGCAAATTTATTATGGTGCATCATTCTCTTTAGGCACACAAGTTAGAAGACTTGGGAATTTAATTTTTACTGGTCGATATGAAATTAATGAAGTAAAAAATTTGCATCAAGCAACTGTAAATCCTTACAACATTACTATACTGAGCTTAAGAGCTTCATCAACAATTGATACTCAAGATAAATATCCATATCCAACAACGGGATTAAGATTCAACGTTTACTATGAAACCGCTCAAGAATTATTGGGAAGCAAAATTGGTTTTTCTAATCTTGGACTTGAATACAAAGGCTACTTTACATTGGCGAAGTCGCATACTTTTTCGTCAAGTTTGAAATTAGGTTTTGCTGACAAAACTCTTCCGTTGTCAAAACAATATTCGCTCGGTGGACAAAATTCTTTTTTTGGAATGCGCCAAGACGAGTATAGAGGAAGACAAATTTTTGTAACTTCATACGAATACCAATATCATCTTCCCGTGAAAATATTTTTTGATACTTATTTAATGATTCGTTATGACTTAGGCTCGATGTGGAATGTTCAAGAAGCGATTAGATTTAAAGACTTAAAACATGGAGTTGGTGCAACTTTATCTTTTGATACTCCGATTGGTCCTGCTGACTTTTCAGTTGGCAGAAGTTTTTTGCTTTTGAGAAATCCAAATGAAACGATAATTAATTATGGTCCGATAAATTTTTATTTTTCAATCGGATATTATTATTAGAAGTGTTTGGTTTTTTAAGATTCCCTATCTGCCTGTTGTAACAAGCAAATAGGGATTTTTATTTTTTTTAGAACTGTTGTTTCTGAATTATAAATTAAAGTATAACTTAAATTCAAATGGATGTGGCATTGTGCCTATTGAACGAATATCTTCCTGTTTAATTTTAACCCATTGATTTAACAACTCATCAGTAAAAATATTTCCTCTTCGTAAAAAATCATTATCACTTTTTAATGCATCAAGTGATTCGTCTAAATTTCTTGGAAGAAACTTTATATTATCTTTTAAGTATTCATCAACATTTTTGTCGTATGGTCCGAATCCTTCTTTAACAGGATCAATTTTATTTACGACGCCATCAATTCCAGCCAATAGAATCGCGGATAAACAGAAATATGGATTTGCAGTTGCATCGGGTGGTCGATATTCAAATCTTGTTTCATCGGGATTAGAAACATATTTAGGAATTCGAATTGCACTTGCACGATTTCCTTGTCCATAAGTTAATCCAACGGGAGCTTCAAATCCCGGCACGAGTCTCTTGTAAGAATTTGTACTTGGATTTGTAAATGCAGAAAGTGCAGAACCATGTTTTAAAATTCCACCAATAAAAAATCTACCAAGTTCATTAATATTTCCGTATTCACCTTTTTTATAGAAGGCATTTTTTCCTTTTTTTGAAAGGAACAAATGTAAGTGCATTCCGTTGCCCGCTTGGTGATACATCGGCTTTGGCATAAATGTAACATATAAATCTTTTTTGCGCGCGAAATTGAACAACGCATATTTAGCTGTTATTATATGGTCAGCAGTTAATAATAAATCAGTAAAATATGTTTCGATTTCTTGCTGTCCTCTTTCACCAACTTCGTGATGATGATATTTTACTTTGATTCCAAATTGTTTTAATATTTTACATGCTTCATCTCTGAAATCATCATACACATCAAATGGATTTGCTGCGTGATAAGCATTGCGATGAAATTCTTCACCGTGCTCAATTTCATAAAATGATGACGCTGTTCTTGTATCGTATTTAACTTTTGAAAAAATATAAAATTCAAATTCTGGTCCCCAAAATGATTGGTCGCAACCCGTAGTTTCAAATAGAATTTTTTCGGTTTGCTTTGCGATTAGTCTTCCATCCTGTTTGAATGGAGTTTTGTGTCCATCTGCTAAATGAATGTTACAATAAAAACTTAGAGTCGGAGCATCTCTAAAAGGATCAATAACAGCAGTAGTTAAATCGGGTATCAAAATCATGTCACTGTTTTCAACTTTACGGAAGCCATAACTTGAGCCATCAAAACCAACGCCCTCTCTTAATAGTGTCGATAAAAGATTATCTGTAACTGGTAATGAGATGTGGTGCAGTCTTCCCGTTAAGTCAACACTTTTCAGATCAATAACTTCAATTTTATGTTTGCTGATTAATTGATTGCAAGATGAAATGAGATTTGTTGCCATATTGTTTTTTTGTTTGTGAGAGTAATTGTGATTTAGTTATAAACGAAATAATTTCTTTCTGAAAATTAACTAAACTTATTCACTTCTCAAATCTAATCCGATTTAATAATTACTGAGTGAGGATGTAATTTATTTCGGTCTAACTTTTTTTGGAGAAAATTTTTCAGTTGGGGGGAGTAATGAAAAAAACGAAAGACATTTCTCTCATCAACTCGCACCCATAAAAATATTCGCTAATGTTTTTCTTCCCAGACTTTACAAATTTCTACAATTAATTTAACAGCCATTTCCATATCTTGAATAGAAACCCATTCTGTCTTTGAGTGAAACGCATGTTCGCCTGCAAAAATATTTGGAGTTGGCAATCCCATAAATGAAAGTCTTGAGCCATCTGTTCCGCCACGTATTGGGTGAACAAGAGGAGTTATTCCTAATCGTAACATTGCTTCCTTAGCGTAATCACTAACTTGTGGATGATGCTGAAGAATATATTTCATGTTTTTATACTGATTAATAATCTGATGAGAAACTCTTGCACCCGGAAATTGTTTTACAATTTCTTCAGCTTTTGAGATTAGAAAATCTTCATACTCTTTTAATTTTTCTTGTTCAAAATCTCTTATGATAAATTTTACTGTTGTTAATTCTTCATTTCCATTAATGATGAAAGGATGAACATATCCTTCGCGCCCTTCAGTAGTTTCAGGCGAGAATGAATCTTTTGGCAACGACTCAATAAATTTTGCAGCGAGCTTAATCGAGTTTATCATTTTCCCTTTTGCGTATCCGGGATGAATATTTTTTCCATGAAAATTTAGCACGAGTGCATCGGCTGAAAAAGTTTCAGTTTCAATTTCACCGCGTGTTTGTCCATCAACCGTGTATGCGTAACTTGCACCGAATTTTTTCACATCGAATTTTTCTGTTCCTCTTCCAATCTCTTCATCAGGAGTGAAACAAATTTTTATTGTGCCATGCTTAACTTCGGGATGCGTTAATAAATAATTTACCGCATCAACAATTTCTGCAACTCCAGCTTTATTATCAGCTCCAAGCAACGTAGAGCCATCTGAGGTAATAATATCAAAGCCAATCATTGTTTGAAGATCGGGATTTTCATTTGCTTTTATTATTTGATCATCTTTCGGTAAAACAATATCGCCGCCTTGATAATTTTTATGAATGATTGGATTTACATTTTCGCCAGAAACTGCAGGAGAAGTATCAACGTGAGAGATAAAACCAATTACTGGAACCTCTTTGTCAACGTTTGATGGCAGTGTAGCAATTACGTATCCGTTCTCATCCATATGTGCGTCAGTGAGTCCAAGCTGTTTCAACTCATCGGCGAGTGCTTGAGATAATATTTTTTGTTTTGAAGTACTCGGAAAAGTTGTAGCATTGTCATCTGATTGTGTATCGTATTTTACATAATTTAAAAATCTGTCAACACAAATAAATTGATATTTTGGATCGAACATTATTACTCCATTTTTTTCATGAATTAATTGTTACAAAGTTCCGACAGATTTAATTCAAAGCAAAACAAAAAATTTTATTCTGCTCCATTAATTCAAAATATTTCCGAAAACTCAAAGGAAAAAAAATATTCTTGAACAATACCAATTTTTTAATTTCTTTTTAATAGATACTTTTTGCTAAATTTATAGTCTAAAAAGGAAAAAAAATATGACTATCTACGCAATAATGTTAGTTGTTCACGTTCTTTCAGCAGTTATTTGGCTTGGCTTGTTGCCGACTGATTATTTCTTTAGAGGAGAAATAAAGAAAAATAAAAATTTGAGTGGAGAAAAGAAATTAATTTCTCTCTGGTTAAAAATTTCTAACATTTCTGGAATGATTGGTTTAACAGGTGTTTTGGTTACTGGATTTTTTCTAACTATGCAATTTGGATATGGATTTTTTCAATTTGCTGATGGAGGTGGGAATCATTGGCTCTACACAAAACAATTTCTTACAGTTATTTTAATTTTAATTATCGGAATTTTAATTATTCCTACTGCAAAAAAATTACGCATTGCAATTGGTAGTGAACTTGAATCAACAAATAATTTAAGTGAAGAAGTTTATTCAAATTTTAATAAATTAAAAAATCTTTTGACAGTAATGAATATTCTCGTCCTTGTTAATTTCTTGCTTGCTTTATCAAGAAGATTTATTGCTTAGAAATTTTAATTTAGTGAATTGTTTTATCTTCAAAATTGTTTTGAATAGTTGTTATATTAATTAGAGATTAGATGAAAAGAGTTTTAATATTAGGTTCGACGGGCTCCATTGGTATAAATACTTTGAACGTTATCAGAGAATTTCCCGAATTATTTTCAGTTGAGGGGCTTTCCGTAAATTCTGGAATCGATATTCTTGAACAACAGATAAACGAATTTAAACCGCGTGTTGTTTGTGTTTGCGAAGAAAAATTTGCAGTTGAATTAAAGAAGAGAATTGGTAACAAATGTGAAGTGCTTTCGGGAAAAAGCGGATTAGTAAAAATTGCTGCAGATTACGATTACGATATTTTAGTTGGTGCAATGGTTGGCTTTTCAGGATTAGAACCTACGCTTGAAGCAATTAAAAAAGGAAAGCGAATTGCTTTAGCTAATAAAGAAACTTTAGTCGTTGCGGGTGAAATTGTAACTAAGCTTTGCAAAGAATTTGGCTCTGAAATAATTCCTGTTGACTCAGAACACTCTGCAATTTTTCAATGCCTCGTTGGTGAAAAAATTTCCGAAGTTTCTAAACTTATTTTAACAGCTTCTGGTGGACCTTTTTTAACTCGAGCAAAAGAAGAATTTAAAAAAGTAACACTTGAAGAAGCATTGAATCATCCCAACTGGAAAATGGGAAATAAAATTTCGATAGACTCTGCAACTATGATGAATAAAGGGCTTGAAGTAATTGAAGCTCATTGGTTGTTTAATCTTTCTAAAGAACAAATTGAAGTTGTCATTCATCCACAATCAATAATTCATTCGATGGTTGAGTTTGTTGATGGATCAATAAAAGCACAATTAAGTTTGCCTGATATGAGATTACCGATTCAGTATGCACTTACTTTTCCAGAAAGACTGAAAGCTGAATTTGTAAAAACTAATTTTGCAGCAATAAAAAATATGACATTTTTTGAGCCCGATTTTGATAAATTTGAATGTTTGAATTTGGCTTATCAAGTTCTGCAAGCTGGTGGAACTACTCCTTGTATTCTAAACGCATCTAATGAAGTGGCTGTTGAAAAATTTTTACAAGGAAAAATTAAATTCTCTCAAATAAGTGAAATAAATAAAAGAGCACTTGATGAGATTGAGAATCACTTATTGCCCGATCTCGAGACAATATTTGAATGCGATAATGTGACGAGAGAATTTTCTGAAAAATTGATTGATTAAGGAGATATAATGGAAGAAATACTTTATTTTATAATTACTATAGGCATCTTAGTTTTTGTCCATGAGTTTGGACATTTTGCTGCTGCCAAGATGAGCGGGATGAGAGTTGATGCATTCGCTATCGGTTTTGGTTATCGACTTTTTGGCTACAATAAAAAAACTGGTTTCTCGTTTGGTAGATTAGAAAAAGATTTTGACTGCGAAGGGAAGACTGATTACAGATTGTGTCTGCTTCCTTTGGGCGGGTATGTTAAAATTGCTGGAATGGTTGACGAAAGCATGGATACTGAATTTGCTAAACAACCACCAAAAGATTATGAGTTCAGAGCGAAGTCAACACCCAAGAAAATTTTTGTTATCACCGCTGGAGTGTTGATGAATCTGCTGTTAGCAGTTTTAATTTTCTGGGGAATTAATTTCTTTCACGGAAAAAACTTTTCTAAAACTACAACTATCGCACAAGTTGATCAAAATAGCCCCGCAGACTCCGCAGGTTTCAAATCTGGCGATAAAATTTTATCAATAAATGGTGTCGAAATAAATTATTGGGAAGAAGTTCGCACTTCAATTTTTATTAATGAATTAGGAAAAGATCTGGACGTTGTTGTCTCAAGAGATGGAAACAATGTTGAGTTAAATATTCCAAGAAAAATAATTCCAAGAGATGAGTCAACCGGATTGTTCCTTGTAGCTGCAGGACTAAAACCAGCTATTGCAGATGTTCTACAAAATTCTCCCGCAGATTCTGCAGGAATAAAACCCGGCGATATTTTCTTAACCATCAATGGAACTGAATTAAACAGCATTCCTCAGACTCAAGCAATTATTACTTCAAAAAAACTTGATACAATTTCGCTCGCTTATTTAAGAGGAGTTGATACAATACAAACTGTTGCAGTTCCAAACAAAGATGGAAAAATCGGTATTGCACTTGGTGGTTATGCTTTCTTAGGTGAAACAGAAAAAATTACTTATGGTTTCTTCGCATCGTTTAGTATGGCTGGAAGCGATATTGTAAGAATGACACAACTAACATTTTTAATGCTCGGAAAAGTTATTAGTGGCGATATCCAATTCGGACAAGCATTTGGTGGGCCAATTAAAATCGCACAGTTCGCAGCTCGCTCTGCGGACTCTGGAATAATGAGTTTCTTGATGTTCCTTGCTCTCTTGAGTTTAAGTTTAGCTATTATTAACATTCTTCCATTTCCTGTTCTTGACGGCGGACATTTAATAATAATAATTATTGAAGGAATTGCGAAAAGAGAAATTCCAATAAAAATAAAAATCGCCATACAAAATTTTGGAGTAGTGTTGTTACTGCTTCTAATGGCGTTTATTATTTATAATGATATTATCGGACTCAAGTAATTTTTTAAGAATTTTTTTTAGGATTAACAAGCATTTATAAAAACGTAAATATATTTATGTCCTCTATTTTCTCTTTATTAATTTATCGAAAAGTAGTTTTTAGTTTTAATTATGCTTGCTGAAATAATTATTATTTTAATTCTCTTAATTGCTAATGGAGTTTTTGCACTTTCAGAAATTGCTATAGTTTCTTCCAGAAAAACTAAATTAGAAACCCTCGCAAAAAAAGGGAATAAAAGAGCAGAGACGGCATTAATTCTTGCTAACTCTCCTTCAATTTTTCTTTCAACAATTCAAACTGGAATTACGTTGATTGGAATTTTTGCGGGTGTCTTTAGCGGTGCAACTATGGCTGATGAATTTGCAGCTGTTATAAATTTGATTCCTCCGCTCCAGCCTTATTCAGAGCTGTTGGGATTTATCTTAATTGTAATTATTATCACTTATTTTTCATTGATCATTGGTGAATTAGTTCCCAAAAGAATTGCAATGAACAATCCAGAAAAATTTGCAATTATCGTTGCTCCTGCAATGCTACTACTTGCAAATATTGGAAAACCAATAATAAAAATTTTAGGTTTCTCAACTGAACTCATCTTAAAAATTCTAAACATAAAACAAAAATCCGAAGTCTCAGTTGCAGAAGATGAAATTAAGATGTTAATTTCTGAAGGAACTAAAACTGGCGAGATTGAAAAAACGGAACAAGAATTATTTGAATCTGTTTTTAGTCTTGGTGATAAACGCGTAGAAGCTTTCATGACTCCGAGAGCTAAAATAGAATGGCTCGATCTAAATGCACCTGATGAAGAGAATATAAAGAAAATAAAAAAATCGATTTACTCCAAAATTCCTGTGTGCGATGGAGATATTGAAAACATTGTTGGGATAATTCGAGTTAATAGTTTGCTTTCTGATCCTAATTGGGAAAATAATTTGAATTTAAGAGAGAGAGTTATTATTCCGATTATAATTCCCGAAGGAACAAAGGCACTAAAACTTCTGGAAATTTTTAAAGAGAATAAAAAACATTTTGCAATTATCATTAATGAATTTGGTGGCGTGCAAGGATTAATCACTATCAACGACATTGTAGAAGAGCTTGTTGGAACTATGCCTATTGAGGAAGAATTGCCTGAGCCACTCGCAATTCAGAGAGAAGATGGTTCTTGGTTGCTTGACGGTGCAATCGGCTTAAATCAATTTAAGGAAATATTAAAAATTGAATCGATAGATGGAGAAGAGACGGGAGCTTTTCAAACACTTGGCGGATTTGTTATGATGAAGCTGGGGAAAGTTCCAAAATCTGGCGATAAATTTTATTTTAATAATCTCTGTTTTGAAATTGTCGATATGGATAGAAATAGAGTTGACAAAGTTTTGGTATCTTGAATTGCGATATAAATATTTTTTTTAGTATGAATAATTTTTAAATTAAAGTAGAGCGGTTATGAATCATTCAAAAAATAAAAGTACAAATAATTTTACCCTCCAATTTTCACTAATCTTTTTTTTATTTATAACGATAATTTTAAGTAATAACATATTAGGTGCCACATTGTTTATCACTGACTTAAAAAAAGAAAATAGTTCACGCATTTTAAGCGTTCAAGAAAAACATGCTAAACTCGATAAATATTTTTCAAGTAAAAAACTTGGGGGATTTATTGAAAATGGCAAGACATTTTTCAGACTTTTTGCTCCACAAGCAAATCAAGTTTATCTCGTAACTTTTGATCACGTCGAGCAACTTCAAGGCAACGAAATATTAATGTCAAGAGATGAAGACGGTGTGTGGGAAATATTTTTAGATGGTGAAAAGGAAGGATTGTTTTATGGATTCAAAGTTTTACACGAAGGTGATTCTGACCGCTCTGACAATGTCCTTTGTTTAGATCCGTATGCAAAAGCAGTCGCTTCGTTGAACACTTATTTTACTCCGCGAAAAGGAATAATTGTTCGTGAAGGAAATTTTGATTGGGAAGGCACAGATTGGGTTAAATTAGATTGGCGCGACCTTGTTATTTATGAAATGCACATCAAAGACCAAACTGCTCATCCAACTGCAGGAGCAAAATCGCCCGGCACTTACAAGGGCTTAATTGAAAAAGGAATAACTGGCGGAATCGATTATATAAAATCGCTCGGTGTTAACGCTGTTGAATTTCTTCCCGCACAAGAATTTGCAAATATTGAAATCCCTTATCGCGATTCATTAAAAGGCAGATTCAACACTTGGAATCCTTATGAAAGAAATCATTGGGGATATATGACTGCGGCGTTCTTTGCACCAGAATCTTATTATGTCGATAGTTACAAAGGGCTTGAGTGGAACAAGTGGAAGGGGCAATCAAAAAAACAAATCAACGATTTTAAGGAGATGGTAAAAGGATTTCATAAAGAAGGCATTGCTGTAATTATGGATGTTGTCTATAATCATATCTCCGAATACGAATTGGGAAACTTAAAAGAAATTGATAGAGAATATTATTTTAGACTCGATGAGCAGGGAAATTATATTGCTAATAGTGGCTGCGGCAATGATATTAGAACTGAAAGTCCAATGATGAGAAGAATGATTGTTGAGAGTGTTCTTTATTGGATGACTGAATACAAAGTTGATGGCTTCAGATTTGATCTTGGAAAATTGATTGATTGGGAAACTCTCGAAACTATAATTTATGAAGCAAGAAAAATTAATCCACATGTTATTTTCGTTGCTGAACCTTGGGGCGGTGGATATGATCCGAAAGGTTTTTCTTTGAGAGGTTGGGGAAGTTGGAATGATCAGATTAGAAATGGAGTCAAAGGTGAAAATCCGAAAACCGGACACGGCTGGCTCTTTGGTAAATGGTACGGAAATAATAATCCCGACAGAATAAAAAGTTATGTGAATGGAACTCTAATTCGTGACGAGCACGGATTGTTTCAAAAGAAAGAACATTCGGTAAATTATCTCGAGTCGCACGATGGTTATACTCTTGGTGATTTTATCCGAATTGGTTTGGGAATTAATCCTGATTCTGTAATAACCGATGTAGATAAATTTCAAAAACTTACTCCATTGCAATTGAAACTAAATAAACTCGGAGCGTTGTTTCTTTTTACTTCGCAAGGAATTATTATGATTCACTCTGGACAAGAATATGCACGAACAAAAGTAATTGATGCGGCTACCACGGCTCCAGACAAAAGAATTGGGATGTTAGATCACAACAGTTATGAAAAAGACAACAACACAAATTTTATCGATTATAATCATGCAAAAGCAAACAGTGAGCTATTAAATTATTATCAAGGATTGATAGCACTTCGCAACAAATATGATTCCTTCAGAAGAGCCGAATATGAAGAAGTTTCATTCTTTGATATTTCGAATAACGAATTTGCAATTGGATTTCAGATAAAACATAAAGATGAAAATTTTGTTGTTGTGATGAATGCGAATAAAGAAAAAAGTCAAAAGTTTGATTTGCCTGCGGGTAATTGGGAAATTTTAGTGAACGATAAAACTGCGGGTGTAAAATCACTCGGAAAAATTTCTAAAAAAATTAATGTTGCGCCATCAACGGGATACATACTGAAGAAGGCGAAATAAAAATTTTATAAAACGCAAGAATCGGGATTGAAGGATTGACGATTTTAGGATTGATTATTGACGAAGTTAATTAGAAGCGATTTTAGATAATTGTTTTTATTTGATTCTTAACTCGAGAATTAATAATCAATTGCCACGTGATTTATCGCGAGGTAAACTG
>PNNF01000023.1 GCA_013824085.1 Chlorobiaceae bacterium
CAAGATTTGTTAATGGTGGTGTAAATACGATGCAAGCTCAAATTGGAGCGCAAGCCCCAGTCGCAAGTGGTGTTAGTGTAGGTCTTCCTGTAACAGTAGTTGGGTTTAATAATGTCTCTTCTTTCTTGTTTCGTATGGAATACGATACGACGAGAATATCCTTTAATCCTTTAACTGGTGTCATAAATAGGATTGCTGCATTAAATGCACCTTCAACATTTACTAGTGTTACTACAGTAAATGTTCCTGCTACTACAAGAAGAGAAATATTGTTCTATTGGGAATATGATTTAACTAGTTTATTAAATGTTCCTTCTGGAAAATTGTTTGATCTTCAGTTTTTAACTTTATCAACTTCTCCAGCATCTGTAACGTTTAGACCTGGTACTATCGTAGAAGGATTAGTTCCTCCTTCGTTTAGCGTTAATTTGATTAACGGTGGTGTAAATGTTAATTCTATTCCTGTTGAATTGACTTCCTTTAAAGCCGCAGTTATTGGTAATGTAGTAAATATTTCTTGGACTACTGCTACCGAAAGAAATAACTTAGGTTTTGAAATAGAAAAATCTTCTGGAAATAATGTTTGGAATAAAATTGGTTTCGTAAATGGAAATGGTACTACAGTTCAACCTCAAAGTTATTCTTTTACTGACAGAGTTGTTCCTGGAACATTTTCTTACAGACTAAAGCAAGTTGATTTTGATGGTCAGTTTGAATATTCATCAATTATTCAAGTTAATGTTGGTAACCCTGAGACATTTTCTTTGAATCAGAATTATCCTAATCCTTTTAACCCTACAACGAATATCAGTTTTTCAATCCCTCAATCAGGTTTTGTTAAATTGAGTGTATTCAATTTGTTAGGTCAAGAGGTTGCAAGATTAGTTGATGGCACAATGCAAGCTGGGTTTCATAATGTTACTTTTAAAGCCGAAAATCTGAATACTGGCGTTTATATCTATAAATTAGAAGCAAACGACTTAGTTCAGACTAAAAAAATGACATTGCTCAAGTAGTATTTACTTATATCCCTCATTAAGAAAGGCAGACAAAATCTGCCTTTCTTTTTAAGTCTATAGGATATTAGTAAATTTTTTTGTATTTTAAAGTCTAAAAATTAAAATATCGCGGGGTGGAGCAATTGGTAGCTCGTCGGGCTCATAACCCGAAGGTTGTAGGTTCAAGTCCTGCCCCCGCTACTAAGTTAAGGTTGTTAATAGCAACCTTTTTTATTTTAAAAAATTTGAGATTTTTTTTTATGAAAGTTTAAAAATCTATTCCTTTGTAACTCTCCACAAGAAGTAAAGTGTAAAATCATTCTGAGTAGAAAGTTTTTGTTTGGAATAAGTAAAATGAAACAAGTAATTCGGAAATTGCAAAGTAATATTCTGAAGTTGAATGAAAAGTGACAAACTTGGCAGTTAGAAGTCTATCAATAAATTGTCTCAGATATTTCCTTGTTATTCTGAGGTTTGTAATGAGGACCAACTAAACTAACAATTTTTGCATAGCTAATTATTTTTGCCGACGAGGCATCCTAAGTGTCTAATTTCTCCTGAGACAAATAATGGCTGCAATTCTTCATCCCAAGACAAGCCGTAGAATAAAAAAGAAATTTGATTTGATCCACATTAAGAACATGTTTTATTGAGTCGCTCATTTGGGTCAGAAAATTTTTCAAATAATCGTTCCATTTCTTTACTATCCTCAAAATCTCCTTTATGAAAATTATCTAAACGAAATTTACTGATTGAGTTTTATTATTCTTAAGAAATATTGACAGTCAAATAAATAATGGAAACTGATTGGTGAAGTAAAATTACTCACTCGACTGCATTAGAGAGGAATTGTGACGTTAAAATTGGAAAGGTGACTTTAGTATTAGTAATGAAATTTTTAGTGCAGAAGATATCTATAAGCGAGTTGATCAAAGAATAAAAATAATGATTTAACCCGTATTAGAGTTGATTAGAGACGTCGAAATAAATGATGAAATAAAAATACTCAGCTAACTCTATAAAAGTTTATGCTGAGTATTTATCAATTAATGGTGAGAATTTTAGTGATGCGTTAAAAAATAATTAACGATTAAAACAATTGTGTTATTATTTCAATTGCAATAAATAATCTGCAATTTTTCCTAATTCTTTAACGTCCTTATTATTGTATGAAGGCATAATAACATTTTTATATTTTTCTCTAAATGCTTTCATTCTATCAGAAGCGATGAACGACTGAGGATTACGCAAATAATTAATCAATTTATCTCGATCATAATGTTCGCTCAAATTATATAGAGTTGGTCCCATCGCAGTTCCTTGTAAATTGCCACCGTGACACGTTGTACAAGTAAATTGTTTTACAAGTATATCACCTGTAGGAACGTTGCTCTGTGTAGTTCCATAGTTCTCTGAAAGTGTTGTCAATTCAGCCTCACCTGTTGATGTAGCTTTCTGAAGGAAAAAGAGCAAAGTAAATAATAGTAGAAAGCCAGCGGTCCATATTTGTGTTTTTGTCATAGTTTACTCATCTATTTTAGTTTGTTTAATTTAAATTAAAAATTTATTCTTCCCTAATTATTAAATCATAATAATTCTTGAAAGATTTAATTGCATTGAAGATTGATTGTGCAACCTCCTCTTGACCTTTTTTACTCATCAAATATTTTTCATCTGTTGGATTAGAAAGATATCCAGCTTCAACAAGCACGCTTGGCATTGATGCACCAACAAGAACAAAAAATCCAGCTTGCTTAACTCCACGCGAAGGAATGTCAAGATTTTGTCTAAACTGTTTATCTAACATTTCAGCAAACTTCTCTGAATACTGCATATGTGCTGCTTGTGCCATACTGACAAGAATAAAATTCTCATCCGTTAATTTCTGATAGCGCTTGGGATCAGCTTCAAATTCAATTACACTATTTTCTCTCGCTGCAATTTCAATTGCGTCGTCAGTTCTTCCAGGACGCAATAAATATACTTCCGAACCACTTGCATTAGATTTTTTATTAGGCGTCGAATTGCAATGAATTGAGATAAATAATTTTCCGTCATTATCATTAGCAATTTTTCCGCGTCTATAAAGCTCAACAAAACGATCATCTTTCCGTGTATAAACTACTTTAACGTCCTTCATATTTTCTTCGAGCATTTTGCCTAACTTTAAAGTAATTGCAAGAGTAATATTTTTTTCGACACTTTTATTTCTTCCAATTGCTCCAGGGTCTTTGCCACCGTGCCCCGCATCAAGAACAATCACATCAAAATTCCAACGATCGCGATTAGAACGGATTCTATTTTTTTTTGCTTGAAAAGATTTGTTATGAATCGTAACAAAAATCTTTTGCTCATTTCGATTATGCAGAACTTCATAATCGCCAAAATCTTTATGAAGAGTGAATTGCAAGCGAGCACCATTGTTTGTATTAGTTGCTCTGACTTCTCGAACTAATCCTTCAGTAAAATTTATTGGAAATTTTTTTTCATCTATTCTTAATTCTGTAACATCAAGAGTAAGAATATTGTTCCTTAATGAATTTTTGACATTCCGAATTTTTTTGTTGAAATTTATTTCGAGCAAAGTGCCATTAACTTTTTCATCAACATCAAATTTGATATCAGCAAAATTTATCTCTTCTTCTTTTTCTGTTGCGTCAGATTGCTCAGTCTGATTGGGCAAATCTACAATATCGGGTTTCGTTTCTGAATAAGTAACAACCGAATTAAAACAACGAGACAACGTTGACCTCATAAAATCAAGTGGAAATAAAATATCATTCTGAATTACAATAGTTGAAATTGGAAGTTGAACGATTTCTTTTTTCTGCTCTTCTTTATTGAACAGTGCAACGAACGGATTTCTTGCAGTAAATTTTAAATTGAACTTTGGAAAAATTATTTCGGCTTTTTGATGTTCTTCACTATATGCATATCGCAAGCGAAGTTTACTTGCAAATTCTTTGGCTGAGATAAAAACAATATCGTTTCTCTTGAATGCGTTTAGTTCAACAGACTGATTATTAACTTTGACATAAATTTTAGAAAATGATTGTGCATACGAATCAATAAAAAATGAAAGTATGATAAACGCAAAAATAATGGTGGATTTATTTCTCATTGATTTCATTTTATAAAAGGAATAATAAAACCAGTGGATTTTTTATAACTTACAAATTCATCCTTAAAATGTTTTTCAAGAATTTTTTCTTCTAAGCGTGCACGCAAAATTAAAAACGGAATTTGAACTAATGCAAACGCAAAGACAACGTAGCTCAGCACAGCAATAGCAACAGCAAACTCAATTATGATTTGAAAAAAATATTGTGGGTGTCTGATCCACTTAAATAAGCCAGTTGTAATCAAAGTATGCTTCTTAAAAATAATTACATCTTGAGAATAATTTCCTTTCAAAGATTTTTGTACAACTATTTGTAACCAAGAAGAAATCAAATAAATTATCAGAGCAATAATTCTTAGTGTAATATTTTCATTTGAATAGCCGAGTGTTCCGATTTGAAAAAGAGCAAATATCAATGCTATCAGCGAGAGCGTTGCTAATGCAGTTGGCAGCGCTTGCAAATAGGTAGAAGGTTTTTCTTTATATTGACCAACAGCTGAAATTAATCCTCTCTTAGCGGTGCTAATATTTGCACCGAAAAGAGCAATCACATTAATTCCAATTATTATATTTATAGGATCCATTTTTTAAAAAATTGTTTTAGTAATTTAGTAAACTGATTCCATTTTTCGAGATTTTATTAGAGTGCAAAAATATAGAAACAATTTAAGTTACAATATTTTTTTGTGATTATGCATTAATCAATATTTAGATTTCCTTTCTTAAGCATTGATTCATATTTTTGTAAACATTTTTCTTATTAATTAAACAGAGTAGATGAAAAAAAAAATTGCAGTTGTTGCACTAAGCGGTGGAATGGATAGTTGTGTAACTGCAGCTATCGCAAGAGAAGATTACGAAATTGCTTGTGCACATTTTAATTATGGCCAAAGAACAGAGAAGCGAGAGTTAAAAGCTTTCAATGAGATCACGGAATTTTATGGAGTGAAAAATAAAATCGTTATCGATTATTCACACTTCTCAAAAATTGGAGGCTCATCTCTTACTGATCAATCGATAGAATTAATAAAGGCGAACTTATCAAGTAAAGTTATTCCAAATTCGTATGTTCCTTTTCGCAATGCAAATATTTTAACGGCTTGCGTTAGTTGGGCAGAAGTCATTGGAGCCGATGCGGTCTTTATTGGTGCTGTGTATGAAGACGCAAGCGGTTACCCCGATTGTCGTCCAGAATTTTTTGAAGCATTTGAAAAAATGGTTGAGCTTGGAACAAGACCCGAAACAAAAATAAAAATTGTTACACCAATTATTCATCTTTCAAAAACTGAAATTGTTAAAAAAGGAATTCTACACAACGCTCCTTTATCACTAACTTGGTCTTGTTATCAAAGCGATGAGGAAGCTTGTGGAGTTTGTGATAGTTGTGCTTTTCGATTGCGTGGTTTTCAACAAGCAGGAATTGACGACTTAATTAAATATAAAACTAAACCAAATTATTTGTAAAAAAATAAGGCACTAATATGAACGACAAAAAAAATATTCTTGAAATTTTTCCTAATCCAAAAAAAGGAAGAGACTACTTAATTACTCATATCGCACCAGAGTTCACTTCTGTCTGTCCAAAAACGGGACAACCAGATTTTGCAACAATTTCAGTTGAGTATATTCCAGATTCCTTTTGTGTCGAATTAAAATCATTGAAATTTTATTACAATGCTTATCGAAATGATGGAATATATTTTGAAGGTGTAACTAATAAAATTCTGGATGATTTAGTTGCAGTTTGTAAACCAAAGTATATGAGAGTAACAGCTGACTTTAATGTTAGAGGCGGCATTACTTCAGTAATTGAAGCAGAATATAAAAAATCAAACAAGAAGAAATAATATGCCGGAGCCGGCTGATATAAAAAAATTATTCAAAGAGAAAAAAGAAACTTTCTTTTCTCTTCGTAAGATTATAGAAAACTCTTTTCAGACTTCTCTTGAATATAGCGTTTTCATCGAGCAAATAATTATTGAAATTGTCGGGACAAAAAAATTAGATTTTGCAATCGCTTCAAGTGGCTCTTTTTCTCGAAGAGAATTATCGCAATACTCCGACATCGATCTTTTTTTTATAGTTGAAAACGGAAAAGATTTAGATCCCGAGATTAATATTCTTGTTACACAGTTGTGGGATAGTGGAATAGAAATTTCTCATACAGTGCGAGATGCTTCGGATATAAAAAAATTCTTGGATGAAGATTTACATTCATTTACTCAACTTTTTGAAACGCGATTTATTGTTGGCGCTATGAATGTTTATGATAATTGGAATCAAGCCCTGCTTGACTCTGTTACACACGAAGTAAAAGAGAAACTCGTCAAAGCCTTGATTGAAGACGCTGAAAGACGATATCAAAAATTTGGGAACTCTCCAAAAGTAATTGAACCTAACGTTAAGCAAACTGCTGGCGGGCTTCGCGATCTTCAACTCCTTGAATGGCTTTATTTAATTCATCATGAAGAACCACTGAACAAACAAAAAGAATTAACGCAGTCCGAAATTTTTATTAAAGTGTTGGCGGAAGAAAAAATTACTACAGAAAAAGAATGTGAAAGATTACACAACAGTTACAAATTTATTTTGACTGTTAGAAATTTACTCCACTTTATTCATAAACAAAGAAACGATAGACTTGAATTTGAAGATCAAATAAAAATTGCAAGATACCTTCAACATAAAAAAGAAGGTTATCGATCTTTTATGAAAGATTATTTCCACGCATCAAATGTAATTTTTAGATTAAAAAAATCAATTCTTAAAAGATATCGCATCGAGTTTAATTACAAGCTTCCCGATTTACTTCAGATAGAGCTTGACCCAGAGTTTACGATAAAAGCCGGAATTATTTCCTATCAAGGAAAACAATTTTTAAATATGGCTTCAATACTAAAGGTTTTTTATCATCGCGCTTTTCACAACGCAAGATTTGACGAAAATCTAAGAACGATAATCATTGACAGCATTGATAATAAAGAGCAAAGAGTAGGTCCAGGCTCTGCAATCTATTTCAGAAAATTATTAGCATTACAAAAAAATGTGGGTAATACTTTAACAACAATGAATGAGTTGGGAGTGCTCGAAGTTTTTATTTCTGAATTCAAAGAGATGAATGGATTTATTCAGCACGGAGTTTATCATTGTTACACTGCCGACGAACACACATTGAAAACAATTTCAAATATTGAAAAATTAGATGATGTTCATTCTCCTTTCTATCAATTATTTATTCGGATGGAAAATAGAGAGATACTTTATTTAGCACTATTGTTTCATGACATTGCAAAGCCGATTAATATTGTCGGCCACGAAATAATTGGTGCAGATATGGCTCGAACAATAATGGGGCGTTTGGGTTATGATGATGATGAAATTGATAAAGTTGCTTTCCTTGTGCAAAACCATTTGATGATGGAAAAAATTGCATTCAGAAGAAACTTGAATGATCCTGAAACATTAAATTCATTTGTTTCAATTTTTGATTCTGTTGAATTGCTCGACTATCTTTATCTGCTGACTTATGCCGATTTATCAGCTGTAAATCCAGCACTCTGGACAAGTTGGAAATATGATTTGCTGAACGAACTTTACAGAAAAGCAAAATCTATGATTGAAGAGAAACTCTCCGGCGAAGATTTGCTTTTTACGACAACCTCAATTTTACCGCACGAAGTAAGTAAACATTCTGAAAATATTTCTGATTTACATGTTCAAGAACATATCAATTCGATAAATGATATAACTTATTTATCTCACTTTTCAGAAGAAGAAATTGCAAAACATATTGAAGAAATCAATGCGGGCTTGACTGTGTCTGTATTGTTTAAGGAGTTAGAAAATTTTACCAACGTTACAATAATAACAAATGATTCATCTGGCTTGTTGTCGAAACTTTGCGGCGTCTTCGCAATTAATGATTGTAATATTCACGACGCAAAAATATTTACTCGCAAAGATGGAATTGTAATTGATAATTTCAATGTAACAGATTTTCGTTCGCATAAAAAAATTGACCCCGAGCGTTATAAAAAACTCGAAGAAAATTTTTACTCAGTTCTATCCGATCTGCTTCAACTGAATGTTGAAATTTCAAATATGAAATCGCGTTGGTGGAGAATTGAAAATAGATTTTTAAAAAAGCAGGGACAGGTAAGAATAAAGTTCGAGGAGCAAGAGAAGTTCACAATCATCGATGTGCATTCACCCGATAGACTTGGATTTTTGTATCAAGTTACAAGCAAGATGTATGATCTTGGACTCATAATTTATTTTGCAAAAATTGCGACTAAAGGTGATGAGATTGTAGATGCTTTTTATGTTTTAGATCGTGATCAAAAAAAAATCTCAAAGAATTATTATAATTTTATTGAGATGCAACTTACAGAAGCGATTAATCAAATTTTATAAGGAAACGTCTATTGAACTTTATGGAAAAAGCAAAACCGATTGGAGTTTTTGATTCTGGAATTGGTGGACTTACAGTAGTGCGAAAACTTTCATCAACATTGCCAAACGAAAATATAGTTTATTTTGGTGATACTGCTCGTGTGCCTTATGGCTCTAAGTCAAACGAAACTGTCATTGAATATTCAATTCAGAACACAAAATTTTTGATTGAAAAAAATGTTAAAGCTGTTGTAGTTGCTTGTAACACTGCTTCATCAGTTGCTATTCCTGAATTGCGAAAAAGATTTTCGATACCAATTATTGAGATGATAAATCCCGGCGCTACTGCTGCATTAAAAGCAACAAGGAATAATAAAATTGGTGTGATAGGAACACGAGCAACGATCAATAACAAAGCGTATTCTAAAGAGATAAAAAAATTTAATGAGAATGTAGAAGTCTTTGAAGTTGCTTGTCCGCTTTTCGTTCCGTTGGCAGAAGAGGGTTGGATCGATCACAAAGCTACTTATGAAATTGCCGAAGAATACTTAAAACCTTTTAAAGAATTTGGGATTGATACTTTAGTTCTTGGTTGCACGCACTATCCGATATTAGCAAAAGTTATTCAAGAAGTTATTGGTGACGATGTAATGTTAATCGATTCAGGAGTTGCTTCATCAGAAATAGTGAGAGCAGAGATTGATAGAATTGGATTAACGACGAACTCAAATACATTGGGGAATCAAAATTTTTATGTGAGTGATCTTCCAATAAAATTTAAGGAAATTGCAGAATTATTTTTGGGCAGAGAAATAAAAAATGTTCAGAAAGTTGATGTTGAACATTTAGTTAGTTTGGGTTAATAGAGAAAACTTTTTAATAATTTTTTTCGATTGAATTTATTTTTTAATTTTCTTCAAACATTTTTTTAAGTTCAATTTTGTCAGATGTTTTTCCTAACGCAAGCATCAGTTTTATTCTTGCTTTTTGTCCATTCAAGTAATCAGTAAATATAACGCCCATTTGGTGTAGCCATTTGCCAGCACCGGGATAACTATAAACATCAAGCGTTTCGCCAGCAGGACAGCGAGAAACTAAAACGACAGGAATATTTTTTTCTACTGCAAATTTAATTCCTTCAAATGCAGATGGCGGAACATTGCCAACTCCAAGCGCTTCAACGATTATTCCTTCAGCCCCACTCTCAGCAGAAAATTTGAAAAATTTTTCATCCATTCCAGCATAACATTTTATCAAATCAACATTAGCATTTATTTTATCTGCATCGATAGTTTCTAATTTTCTTGGTAGCCGATTAAACACAACTCTGCCTTTATCAATAAATCCGAGCGAACCAAAATCGAGACTGTGAAAAGTTTCAATATTGTCAGTATGAGTTTTTGTTACTTCGCTTGCTGCATTTATTTCACCATTTAGACAAACGAGCACGCCCATATTTTTACTGTTTTCATTCAAACAAATGTTTATTGAGTCCAACAAATTTTTCGGACCGTCCCAATCTCTCTCGGAACTATTTTTCATTGAGCCAGTAATTACAATTGGAGTTGATGTCTGAATTGTAAGATCAAGCAGATAAGCAGTCTCCTCAAGTGTGTCAGTTCCGTGAGTAATTACAATGCCATCAAATTTATTTAGTTCTAAAAAAGTTTTTATTTTTTTTGAGAGCAAAAACATTAATCGTGGAGTCATATGCGGACCGGGATAATTACCAAAGTCGAATGCCTCAATATTTGCAATCTCATTAAGAGCCGGTATAAGATTAATTAAATCATTGCCAGAAAAATGTGGAATAGCTCCGCCGGTGGTTTCATCAATCTTCATTGAAATAGTTCCGCCGGTAAAAATTATCAAAATATTTTTCATAAAATTCAGAATTATTTATTAATTATTCTCACGATTAGAATAAACTTTTTACCCTTCCACCGTCAACGTGAATTGAGTTTCCAGTTATGTATGCGGCTTGTTCTGATGCTAAAAAAACGATTGCCGCAGCAATCTCTTCAGGCATTGCCATTCTTTGCATCGGAATTTCTTTGGTCATGTTTGCAAGAATTGTTTCGTGTGACTCGTTGGTTTGTTTTGCTTTGTGTAAAGCTAATTCATAAATGCGTTGAGTTAAAGTATAACCCGGCGCCACTGAATTTACTGTGATATTATTCTTTGCAAGTTGTGTGCTGAGCGTTTTACTTAAGCCGAGCAATGCAGTTCGAAATGTATTTGAGAGAATAAGATTTTCAACTGGTTGATGAACTGCAATTGAAGTTATGTTAATGATTCTTCCCCAATTTTTTATTTTCATTTTTGGTATAACAAGTTTTGTAAATCTAACGACACTCATTAATACTTGTTTATAAGCGAACTCAAATTCTGCCTCATCAAGATCTTCAAAAAATCCAGCCGTTGGTCCACCACAATTGTTTACAAGAATATCTATGTCACCAAATTTTTCTTTCACCAAGTTTACGGTATTATTAATGTCGCTGATTTCATTGATATCGCAAATAGTCCAGAATAAATTATTATTACCATATTGTGAAAGTTCAGAAAAAGTTTCGAGAAGTTTTTCTTTGCTACGTGAACAGATAACAACTTTTGCATCTTCTTTCAAAAAGAGTTCAGCAGTTGATTTTCCAATGCCGCTACTTGCTGCAGTAACGAGCACAACTTTATTTCTCAATCCTAAATTCATAACTGAATTATTAGTTAATAGTTTATGATTATGTTAGTTATTCCGACGCGTATCATCATTATTGCAATTGCTGCAAGGAACAGAGATGCAATTTTTGCAAATGCTTTCGTGCCTGCTTCTCCCATAATTTTTATTACCCATTCGGAATTGTGGAGTACAAACCAAGCGATAACAAAATTTAAAAGCATTGAAACTATTGTTGGAGTAAATCCATATTGGTCAATCAGAATCATTATTGTTGTTAATGCAGCAGGACCAATAATAAGTGGGATGCCGAGGGGGACGATTCCAATTTTTGTTCCCGGCTTTTTTCTTACATCAGATGAAAACATTATATCGTTTATTGAAAGAATTAACAGAATGATTCCGCCCGCAATTCTAAAATCGTCAATTGTAACACCAAGGAAATTGAGAACCAATTTTCCTGCAAAAAGAAAAAGTAGAGCTATAACAAAAGCAGCCGCAATTGAATCTCTAACTAATCTCTTTTTTTCCTTTTCTGATAGATCGCTCGTAAAGCCCAAGAATAAAGGGACAGTTCCAATTATATCAATTGCAACAAAAAGTGGAATGAATGAGAGTAAAAAAAGTTCTAAAGTCATATTATAAATCTATTTATTTCGTTTAACAAAATTAATCAGTTAAAAAGATTTTTTTAGAAAATCTTCAATAATTTTATTTACAATTATTGGTTCTTCTACTGGCGACATATGTCCAGCTTCTTTGATTATATGGAAATTGCAATTTGGAATTTTATCTGCGAAATATTTCATCTCAATCGGAGGAGTTAAAGAATCTTCTTCGCCACAGATTGCAAGTACGGGAAAATTTATTTGTGGTAAGAAATCGAGTGAATCATTTCGTCCCATCATTGCAAGCTGACAACCTTTAACTCCAATCGGATTTATTTTTTTTGCTGCGTTAAGATGTTGTTCATAAGCAACACTATTTATTGACTTAAATTTTTTACCAAAAATATTAGAAAAAAAACTTTCGACGTATGAATCTAATCCCTCAGAATTTATTTGCTTGATTGCTGCGGCTCTTTTCAATTTACCTTGATTAGAATCAGCAGTTGCACGAGTATCGCAAAAAATTGCTCCGTTAAACCGGTCATAAAATTTTTCGATTGCACGGAACGAAATGTAACCACCCATTGAAAGTCCACAAATAATTGTCTTCTCAATTTTTAATTCATTCAATATTAATTCAATCTCATCGACAAAGGCTTCAATCGTATATTGTCCATCTTCGACTAATGATTTTCCCATTCCTCTGAAATCATAAGAGACGCAATAATATTTATTTTTTAGAAATTCGATTTGGTAATTCCACATAGTATTATCAAGTAAAAAACCATGTACGAAAAAAATTGCTGGGTTGCTTGTGTTGCCTACTTCAAAAACGGGGAGACCATTTATCATCTTCATATTTTTTCTTCCTGCTCCAAATTATTAGAAAGGTAATTTATTGCGTCATCAACTGATTTGTGTGTGCCAGTAATTACTAAAGTATCTTTTGCCAAAATTAATTCATTCGGACCAATGTTTGTAATAGGATTATCGCCTCTGACTATTGCAATTATTGTTGCATCTGTTTTTGCACGCAGATCAATTTCTTTGATTGATTTGCCAACGAAAATATTATTCTCTGCTACGTAGAAAGTTTCGGTTAATCCTGCAGCAAGAATTTCATCAAGTTGAATAAACGGTTTATGAGTCATTATAGTTGATCGCATCAAGCTGTAAGACTCGCTTCTCAACATTCCAATCTGCTTCATAATAATATTTAAAGGGATGTGGTATCGAGCAAGCACACGAGCAAAGATTTGTAATGAAGTTTCAAATTCTTCAGGAATAACTTCATCCGCACCTAAACTGATAAACTCATTGATTTCATTGAGATATCTCGTCCTTACGATTGAGATAATTTTGGGATTTAATTGCTCGACATTTTTTAATCCAATTTTTGTAGCCGTTGGATCAGAGATAGCAAAGACAATAATATTTGCTTGGTGAACAAAAGCTTCTCTCATAATCTGCTTTTTTGTAACATCACCATAAATAATATTTTCCCCAAGTTGTTTATTCATCAGAACAATTTCGGGATTTAATTCTATTACGACATAACTTATTCCCGTCTCCTTTAATACTCGTGCAAGATTTTTTCCATTCAATCCGTAACCAACAATTACAACGTGTCCCGAAAAAGAATTTGGATTATTACTCTGCTCGGAAATATCGCTTCTATCTTTTGATGAAATAAATTTAATTAGAAGAGGCGCGAGCTGGTATAAAAATGGAGCGAGTATCATTGTGAATATTGATGAAGCAAGAAAAGCATTCGATGCAAAAGTATCAAGTAAATTAAATTTTGCTCCTGCAATAGATAATACAAATGCGAACTCTCCAATTTGAGCCAAAGCAAATCCACTTAAAAGTGATGTTCTGATTGGAAATTTTGTGAACAAAACTAACAAAGTTACAATTAGTCCTTTTATAAAAATTATTCCAACAACCAGAATTATCACCAATAAATTATTTTCAACAACGAATTGTAAATTGAGCAACATCCCAACGGAGATAAAAAATAGACTGTTAAATGCGTCTTTGAATGGAAGAGCTTCGGCAACTACTTGATGACTATATTCAGAATCTGAAATTATCAAACCTGCAATGAATGCACCAATACCAAGCGTCATGCCGAGTGACTGCGTAATGTATGCAGTTCCAAGAATTAGTAAAAGAATTCCAATAGTGAATACTTCTCTAATTCTAAGATTTGCGATTTGATACAATATTTTTGGAATTAAAAATTTTGCCAACAAAATTATTACTCCAACTGAGCCAAATGCAAAAAATAATTTTAACATAAGTGGACCAAAATTTATCGGCTCAGAACTCCCCAATATTGGAACAAGCAAAAGAAATGGCACAACCATAATGTCTTGAAAGATAGAAACAACAACTCCAATTTTTGCATGTGGAGTGTCAAGTTCATTTTTGTCAAGGAAAATTTTTAATATTATTGAAGTGCTGGAAATTGCAATCAACATTCCATAAAAAATTGCTTTATTCAATTCGACATTTAAGAAAGAAAAAATAATTGCAAAGACGATTATTGTTACAAGGACTTGTGGAATTGCAATCCTTAACAAAATTTTTTTCATCTCAAGTAATTTGCTGATTGATAACTCGAGTCCAATGCTAAACATTAACATTACAACTCCAATTTCAGCAAGGACTTGAATTCTTTCCGACTGTTCTATTAATTGTAAACCGAATGGACCAATGACTACACCCACAATTAATAAGCCGACGATGCTGGGTACATTAATTTTTTTTGAAATAAATAAGATGAGAATTGCAAAAGCAAGTATTATTACAATTTCTTTTATGATAGTAAAATCAGTCATCTTAAATTTATTTGTTTTGAAAAAAGTTGTTGCTAAAGATAATTCTTTAGTAAAAATTTATTGAAAATATTTTTTTAAAATGTATTCAGCGAAATCCAAAATTGTAAATCATTGTGATTTTCTTTACTCAGAAATATTAAAAGATTTTTCCAAAGAATAACAAAATAGAAAAACAAAAAATCAGATCAACTTCATATCTTTTAAGAAGGGCAAAACTTCTCTTGTAACTCTAACAACTTCGGGATCAATCTCAACCGTCAGAAGTGCTTCAGTCTCAAGCAGTTCAATCATTTTTTCGCCTTTCGGGTCATATACAGAACTAGAGCCATCATAATGCAGATTTAAGTTGTCGTCACCAACTCTATTTACGCCAATCATAAAAAATTGATTTTCAATTGCACGTGCTTTCAATAACACACGCCAATGCTCGGCTCTTTTAACAGGCCAATTTGCAATGTTCACCATCACTTGCACATTTTGTTTTGCATAAAACCGATAAAGTTCAGGAAAACGTAAATCGTAACAAATCGACAAACCAAATCTCACATTCTCAATCTCTGCAATAATAAAGCGTTCACCCGCAGTGTAATATTTATCTTCTTCTGCAAGTGTGAATGGATGAATTTTTTTATAAACCTCTTTTAGTTCCCCATTTTTATTTATATGCAGAAGAGCATTGAAATATTTATTTCCTTCTTTTAGAACCATTCCACCCAAAACATTTGTTTTATATTTTGTAGCGAGATAAGAAAAAAAATCTACACTCTTCTCGTTCAAAGTTTCGCCAATTGAAGTAACGTTCATAGAGAAACCGGTAAGAGTTAATTCGGGTAGAATTAAGACATCGCCAAGTGAAGATTTTTTTTCAAGCAGAGATAAAATTTTTTTTGAATTTATTTCTTTATTTTCCCATGCTGGAGCATATTGGAGTAAATTAATTATCATTTTTTACTCAAATTATTTTTTTGATATATTATTTCTAATTTTTTTTAACTAATAGAAAAATAACATTTAATAATCATCTATAATATGATAAAGTTTATTTTTCGTAATAAATTTTTTATAAAAATCGTTTAAAGGTTATTTAAGATAGTGTTAATCAATGATTGAAGTTATTCTACTAAGTTTTCTATCTGCATTCTTATTGCCACTGTTTTTTAGATTCAATAAAAAACTGCCGGGAATTATTTCAACTTTAGTTGCTTTTTTTCTTTTCATCTATTTTGCATCTACTTTGCCAACCATCCTTTCTGGTAATGTAATTAAAGAATCTACTCCTTGGTTTCCTGCTGTTGGAATAAATTTTTCTTTTTATTTAGATGGACTTAGTTTATTGTTTGCCCTTTTGATTACAGGCATTGGAACAGTTGTATTTCTTTATGCAAGTAAGTATATGGAGGACTACAAATATTCTGCGCGCTTCTTCGTTTATCTCACTTCGTTTATGGCGTCGATGCTCGGTTTAGTCCTTTCGGATAATCTTATTTTACTTTTTATTTTTTTGGAACTTACAAGTGTAACCTCATTCTTGTTAATCGGATTTAAGCACGAAAAAGAATCGTCAAGATATGCAGCACTTCAAGCTCTAATTGTTACTGGCACTGGTGGATTAATTTTGTTCGCGGGAATTATTGCGATAGGAATTATTGCGGGAACATTTAATATTTCTGATTTATTGAGCAATCAACAATTAATTGTTCAACACTCAGCATATGGATTAATTTTATTTACTTTTCTTTTGGGAGCGTTTACAAAATCAGCACAGTTTCCATTTCATTTTTGGTTGCCAAGCGCAATGGAAGCTCCTACTCCTGTTAGTGCTTATCTACACTCGGCTACAATGGTTAAAGCTGGTGTCTTTTTGCTTGCTAGGATGAATCCAATTTTAGGCGGAACAGAATTGTGGCAGAACTCATTAATACTTTTTGGCACAATCACAATGCTCTTTGCAATTCTTACAGCAGTAAAACAAACTGACTTAAAAAAAATTCTTGCTTACTCAACAGTAAGTATTCTCGGAACATTGGTAATGCTGATTGGAATTGGAACTGACTTTGCCATAAGAGCAATGATAATCACTTTGATTGCACACGCAATTTATAAAGCTACTCTGTTTTTAATTTCAGGAACAATTGATTCGCAAACAGGAACAAGAGATGTTACGAAGTTGCGAGGTTTAAAAGATAAAATGCCAATTACATTTGCGACTGCAATTTTGGCAATGTTGTCGATGTTTGGAATAATTCCATTCCTCGGATTTATTGGAAAAGAGACATTACTCGATTCTGTAATTAGATCTGGCCTTTATTTCCCATTTCTTCCAATTATAGTTTTTGTATCGAGTGTTTTTGTAATTGCTGTTGCTTCAATAGTTGTGCTGCGTCCTTTCTTGTTTGCATTCAAAAAAACGCCGAGAGATGTAACCGAAGCTCCATTTCGAATGTGGATTGGTCCAGCGTTGTTATCATTGCTTGGATTGGTCTTCGGAATTTCGGCAACGTATTCATTGACGAGTATTGTTAATTCTGTTTCGGCATCAATATTTAATTTTAATTCTGATTACACAATAAAACTTTGGTATGGATTTAATCTAAATTTCTTTTTAAGTGTGCTGATTGTATTGGTTGGTTTAGTCTTTTATCGTTATAGAAATATTTTTATAAAAATAGTTTCTCACTCAGCAATAATAAATTATGTTAAGCCCTCTTTCTGGTATGATAAATTTATAAGTGGATTAAATAAATTAGCTACTACTCAAACTTCATTATTGCAAACTGGATTTCTGCGACATTACATAATAATTATCATGCTTGCGTTCATAGTTTTTGTGGGTTATACGTTTTTTAGAAATATTCCATTGTCAGAAATTAATCCAAACTTTAACTCTACAACCTATGAAAAAATTCTTGCAGGAGTAATTGTAATTTCTGCATTCTTTGTTGTAAAAGCTAAGTCAAGATTATATGCAATTATTTCGATGGGCGTGGTTGGATATTCAATCGCAATAATTTTTGTTTTATATGGAGCACCAGATTTAGCATTAACACAATTCGCAATTGAAACTTTGAGTGTTATACTTTTTGTCTTCGTGCTTTACAAATTACCGAAGTATCAAAATTTTAGTCATCCCACAAGAAGGATGAGAGATTTTTTAATTGCGGGATCTTCAGGATTAATCATTACGCTAATCGTTTTTTATGTAACTTCAATACAACTTCAATCTGAAGTAAAAAAATTCTTTTCAGAAACAAGTCTTCCAATTGGGATGGGCAGAAATGTAGTGAACGTTATCATTGTTGATTTTAGAGCGCTAGATACGTTAGGAGAAATTACAGTTCTTGGTATTGCTGCAATCGGTGTCTTCTCTATGTTGAAATTAATTTTGCGGGAGGAAAAGAATTAATGTATTCGATAATTCTCTCTTCAACTACAAGAATAGTTACGCCACTGTTACTACTCTTTTCATTTTTTCTTTTGATAAGAGGACACAACGAACCCGGCGGTGGATTTGTTGGCGGATTAGTTGCAGCTACGGCGTTCTTACTCTACTTGATTGCATTCGGAGTTCTGAGAGTAAAAAGACTCTTACGCATTGAGCCATTATTTTTAATTGCGCTTGGTTTATTAATTACTTTAGTTAGTAGTCTGTTCGGACTTTTCTTTCAAGAAGAATTTATGAAAGGGTTTTGGTTGAAAGAAGAAATTCCAATACTCGGAAAATTTGGAACTCCATTTTTGTTTGACATAGGAGTTTATTTTTTGGTAATTGGAGTAATTTTAAAAATTATTTTTTCATTAGCTGAAGAGGATAAAGATTAATGGAAGCACTTTTAGCTATTGTGATTGGAGTGCTTTACACTGCAGGCATTTATATGATGCTTCGTAGAAGTCTTGTCAAAGTTATTTTTGGATTAGTTTTTCTCGGGCACGCAGCTAACTTACTAATTTTTACTCTCGGTAGAATTACAACAGGCAAGCCACCGTTTGTTGCGGCAGGAGCTACATCTGTTGTTGAACCTTTTGCAGATCCACTTCCACAGGCATTAATATTGACTGCAATCATCATCGGATTCGGAGTTCAAGCTTTTGCAATAATTTTATTTAAGAAAGCTTATCACACAGTTGGAACAGATGATGTCGATAAAATGAATAGCACGGATAGGATTGAGTAAGTCATGAATTTAATTTTAGTATTACCAATTTTAATTCCATTTACAACTGCAATTCTTTGTTTGTTCTTTTGGAAAAATATTAAAGCGCAAAGAATTTTTCATCTCTCAGGTGCTTTTCTCTATTTGATTTTTTCCTTCGTCTTATTTTCTGAAGTGAGAACAAATGGAATTTTAGTTACACAAGTTGGAGATTGGGTTGCACCATTTGGAATAACATTTGTCGGAGATTTATTCAGCGCAATAATGATTCTGATCAATGGTATCATTGGCTTTGCGACCGCTATTTACGCTGTCGGAAGCATTGATGAAAAAAGAGCTCAGTATGGATTTTATCCGTTACTTCAATTTTTAATTATGGGAATTAGTGGCGCTTTTTTAACGGGTGATATTTTCAATTTATACGTCTGGTTTGAAGTGATGCTGATGTCTTCGTTTGTATTAATTGCTCTCGGAGGTACCAAACCACAAATTGAAGGAGCAATAAAATATGTAACGTTAAATTTATTGTCGTCAGCTTTTTTTCTTACTGGCTGCGGAATTTTATATGGTGTTGCGGGAACGCTTAATCTCGCCGACTTATCAATAAAATTAGCTGAGCTAAATAACCCCGGATTAGTAACAGTAATTGGAATGTTATTTTTAGTTTCATTTGGAATTAAAGCAGGAATTTTCCCACTCTTCTTTTGGTTACCCGCTTCATATCACACTCCGCCTGCTGCAGTATCTGCAATCTTCGGCGGAATGATGACGAAAGTTGGTGTCTATTCTTTGATTAGAGTTTACACGCTTCTCTTCAATCACGACATCGGTTATACGCACACAATAATTTTAGTACTCGCTTCTTTCACAATGGTAACAGGAGTCTTAGGCGCTTTTGCACAAACTGAGTTTAGAAGAATTTTGTCGTTCCACATCGTTAGTCAGATTGGTTATATGATTTTAGGTCTCGCAATATTTACGCCTCTCTCAATTGCAGGAACCATATTTTACATAGCTCATAACATCTTTGCGAAAACAAATTTATTTTTTATAAGTGGTGTTGTGCGATCAATTTCAGGAAGTTATTCTTTGAAAAAATTAGGTGGCTTGTATAAACCTTATCCGATGCTCGGAATTTTATTTTTAATTTCTGCATTTGCACTTGCGGGAATTCCACCTCTGTCTGGTTTTTGGGCAAAGTTTATTGTGATTAAAGCAGCATTAGAAGTAGAAGATTTAATCTCAGTTGCAGTTGCGTTGTTCGTAAGTTTATTGACTCTTCTATCAATGATAAAAATTTGGAACGATGCTTTTTGGAAAGATAAAATTGATTCAGAATCTGAAGAAGAAGTAAATCAGTTTAAGTCGATGAGCAAAGTAAAAAAAATATTTTTTCTTTCACCTATAGTCTTACTTGCATTAATAACAATATCAATCGGCTTCTTCCCCGAATTTCTTTTTTCGCTTTCACGCGATGCTGCTGAGCAGTTGTTAAATCCACAGATTTATATTGAAGCGGTTTTAGGAAAAGTAAAATGAAAAAACTTGCATTGAATTTTATATTAGCAATTGTATGGGTTGGTCTCCTCGGCGAAAAAGATTTTAAAGTTTTTGTTGAAGGATTTATTGTCGGTTTTGTGGTAATCTGGCTTGTAAGATATTCATCAACATCGCTTAGTTACTTTGAAAAAATTCCTAAGTTGATTTGGTTTACACTTTTCATGATTAAAGAAATTATTGTCGCAAATTTCATAATCACCTATGACATCATTACACCAAAACATCATATGAGTCCCGCCATTATTGGTATTCCGCTTGATTGTGAAACAGATATTGAAATTACTCTACTCGCAAATTTAATTACTCTAACTCCCGGCACATTGAGTTTAGATGTTTCGAAGGACAGAAAAATTTTATACATTCACGCAGTTTATACTTTGAACAAAGAAGAATTAATAAGAGAGATAAAAGAAAAATTTGAAAAACCACTTTTGGAAATATTAAGATGAGCTTCATTTATGTTGCAGCAAATATATCAATGGTTCTGCTGATTTGCTCAGTGGTTCTTGTCTTGATTCGTCTTTTCAGAGGACCGAGTATTGAAGACAGAATAGTTGCACTCGATGTATTATCAGTGATTGGTATTGCAATTATTTCGGTTTATTCAGTTTTAACTCAAACACCACTTTTAATCGATATCGGAATAATGCTTGCAATTTTATCTTTTATCGGAACAGTTGCTCTTGCTTATTACTTACACAAAGGACTTAAAAAAAATGTTTGAAATAATTGCAGGTCTATTATTAATAATTGGTTCGCTCTTTATTTTAATTGCGACGATAGGTATTTTGAGAATGCCCGATATTTTTCTGCGAATGTCCGCAACTACAAAAGCAGCAACGCTTGGTATATGCGTTGTTCTAATTGGAACAGCAATGTTTTATCAAGACTTTGGAATATTAACAAGAGTAGTTATCATCATAATGTTCTTGGGACTTACAGCACCCGTTGCGGCTCATATGATTGGGAGAGCAGCATACTTGGAAGGGCTTCCACTGTGGCACAAAACTCATATTGATGAAATGAAAGATGAATTTCCAAGAAAAAAATAAAAAATTTTTATGAAAAATATCTTAATCATAACACTTCAAATTATTATTGGCGCAATGTTCATTTTTTCAGGAGTGTCTAAATTATTTCCGATTGAGTATTTTGAATTTCTACTCGTTACTCAGGGAATTTTAGATTGGAATCTCGCCCCTTATTTTTCACGTTCTTTAATTGCTTTTGAAATTTTTCTTGGACTCGCATTTCTTCAAAAAAAAATGCTTCGAGAAATTTTTATTCCTGTTTCATTACTGATTTTATTGGTGTTTAATCTCCACTTAATTTTTACGCTCTTTACAACTGGAAATACTGGCAGTTGTGGTTGCTTCGGACAATTAATTCCAATGACGCAAACCGAAGCATTGATAAAAAATATTCTTACGATGGCAATATTGATTTTTCTTTTCACTGTAGCGAAAAAAGAAACTGATAAAAAATATCTACTTCCTCTGCTTTTGCTCCTCGTAGTAATCGGGTTAACTTTCATTCTCAAGCCCGTCAAAGAATATAAAACTGCAAGCGAGAGTTTACCCAATGTTCATAATATTGAAACAGATGTTGATACTTTAAGTAAACAAGAAGAAAAATCTAAAGCAGACACTGCGAAAATTATAGTTGATCCGAATAAAGAATTTCAAAAAAAATATCCTCCCGTTAATTCTATTTTTTCTGATTTTAAAGAATTTATTAATCCCAAAAATTCTGAAATTAAAAAAGTGAACTTAAACAGAGGAGAAAAGTTGATTGCGATTCTGAGTCTTGATTGTGACCATTGTATTGAAGTTACAAAAAAATTTGGTATCTCAAACTGGAAAGAAAAAAATCAACAACTTTTTATTTTGTTTTTAGGTGAAGAGAATCAGGTCGAATTATTTTTTCAACAAGCTGGGGCAAAGTTTCCATATAAAATTTTAGATGCACAAACATTTTTTCCATTAATCCAAACTAGTCCGCCGCGAGTAGTTTATTTAGTGAACGGAAATATACTTGGCGATTGGGATGGCGAAACATTTTCAATTGAGACAGTCCTCAAAAAATTGGAATCAGTCCGCTAACATAGTGTAACTGTCAATAATTGCTTTTCGTAATCATTTCTATAATTTGAAAAAAAGCCCGTTTTTTCTTGATTATGGCAAATACAGTTCATAAAAAAGCCAAATTAAAGTTCAAAATCCAAATAAATATGAAGAATTATATCTGGCACATACTTTGCTTTATTCTTGTAAAGAAATAAATTAAGAGATTGCCGTGGTCAAAGGAACAGTTGTAATATCAACAGAAAATTGTAAAGGATGTGAGCTTTGCATTATTGCTTGTCCGCAAAACAGCTTACAACTTTCGACAAAAATAAATCCTAAAGGATATAGATTTGCAGAATTGAAGGATGAAACTTGCACGGGCTGCACAAATTGCGCTCTGGTTTGTCCTGATGCTATAATTACAGTTTATCGAAGAAAAAAAGATCCGAAAGCAGCTTAACTATTGAGTTAATAGAAAGTATGAAAGAAAATATGGAAAAAGAAATTAGATTAATGAAAGGGAACGAAGCACTTGCAGAAGCCGCTATTCGTGCGGGAATGGATGCTTACTTTGGATACCCAATCACTCCTCAATCCGAAATTTTAGAATATCTTGAAGAACAATCACCAAAAAGAAATTGTGTTGTGCTGCAAACTGAAAGTGAGCTTGCATCTATAAATATGATTTATGGTGCGGCTGGCGCTGGTGCAAGAGTAATGACTTCTTCATCTTCTCCCGGAATCAGTTTGATGCAAGAAGGAATTTCATACATCGCTGCTGCAGAACTTCCTTGCTTATTGGTTAATGTCGTTAGAGGCGGCCCTGGCTTAGGAACTATTCAACCTTCACAAGGAGATTATTTCCAAGCAGTAAAAGGTGGCGGACACGGCGACTATAGACTAATAGTGCTTGCTCCTGCGACTGTTCAAGAGATGGTCGATTTTGTTTTTGAAGGATTTAGACTCGCTGAAAAATATCGTAACCCTGCTCTCATTCTTGCTGATGGTGCACTCGGACAAATGATGGAAAAAGTTGAACTGCCAGCAGAAGGTTCTCTCCCAAAGGTTGTGCCTGCTTGGGCTACAACAGGAAAAACAAAAGATCGTGAAAGAAATGTAATTACAACTTTGCATATTCAACCTGAAGAGATGGAAGCAATGAACTTAAGGTTGGAGAAAAAATATGCTGAAATGCAATGTGAAGTTCGTTATGAAGAAATAAATACAAGTGATGCTGAAATTATTTTGGTTGCTTTCGGACTCTCTGCAAGAATCTCACAAAAAGCTTGTGACCTTGCTCGAGAAAAAGGAATTAAAGCCGGCATAATCAGACCAATGACTCTCTTCCCATATCCATCAAATATTCTTGCTGAACTCGCTGAAAAAATTGATGCGTTTTTAGTTGTGGAAATGAATGCGGGACAAATGGTTGAAGATGTTAGATTAGCTGTCAATGGAAAAGTTCCTGTTCATTTCAAAGGTAGAAAGGGTGGAATGATTCCTACCCCTGAAGAAATTTTAGTCGAGATAGAAAAAATTGTTATACCTAAACAAGTTTTGCAAGATTAGGAGAAGTGATGAAAGAAAATCAAAATTTAGATGATATGGAAATAGTATTTCAAAAAACTGAAGCATTAACAGAATTAAATTTTCATTATTGCCCAGGTTGTGGACACGGAGTTGCACATCGGTTGTTAATGGAAGTTGTTGAAGAAATGGGAATTACAGAAGATACGATTGGCGTTGCTCCTGTTGGCTGTTCTGTCTTTGCTTATCAATATATGAACATTGATATGCAAGAAGCTGCTCACGGTAGAGCTACTGCTGTTGCAACTGGAATTAAAAGAGTACTCCCTGACAAATATGTCTTCACTTATCAAGGCGATGGCGACTTAGCTGCTATTGGAACTGCTGAAACAATCCACACAGTAAATCGTGGCGAAAATATTTTGATAATGTTCATTAACAATGCAATCTACGGAATGACCGGCGGACAGATGGCACCAACAACTCTCGAAGGAATGGTTACATCAACTTGTCCTTATGGAAGAGATGTAAAACATGTTGGCTCACCATTAAAAATGTCAGACCTCGTTGCTCAACTTGGTGGCGCTTGCTATGTTACTCGCCATATAGTTCACACTCCAAACGGAGTTAGAAAACTTAAGAAAGCGATCAAGAATGCGTTTGAATATCAAAAGCAAAAACTTGGTACAAGTCTGATTGAAGTTGTTACAAATTGTCCTTCAGGTTGGAAATTAACACCCCGAGAAACAATCGATTTCATTGAAGAAAAAATGTTACCAATTTATCCTCTTGGTGATCTTAAAGTTCCAACAAATATTTCTAAAAATTGAGGTAGTAGATGATTAGAACAGATGAAATAATAATAGCTGGTTTTGGTGGACAAGGAGTTTTATCTCTTGGACAGATGCTTGCATACGCAGCATTAATGGAAGGAAAAGAAACAAGTTGGATGCCTTCTTATGGACCTGAAATGCGTGGCGGAACAGCGAATTGTATTGTAATTATTTCTGATAAAAAAATTAGTTCTCCAATAATTTCTAAATTTGATTCTGCAATAATTCTTAATCAACCTTCTTTAGAAAAATTTGAGAAAGCAGTAAAACCGGGTGGATTTATTTTTTATGAAGAATCAACCGTATTAGAGCCACCGACTCGAAAAGATATTGAAAGCTTTAAGGTGAATGCAATTGAAGAAGCTAATCTAATGGAAAAGAAACAAGTTGCTAATATGATTATGCTTGGAGCATTTCTTGAAGTTAAGCAGTTACTAAAATCAGAAAGCATTTTGAAAGCGTTAGCAAAAGTACTCCCTGAAAGACATCATCATTTAATTCCTATGAACGAAGCAGCGTTGAGCAAAGGGAGAGAAATAATAAGTAAACTGCATCATTCTTTAGTTTGAACTTTAATCTGCAACGAACCAAAGAGGTAGAAAGATGAACGATAAAAATATTAATTGTGGACGTGACTGTAGAAATACATGTGCCATGTTAAACGAAGCATTACGAAAAGAAACTTCTTCTGTAAGATTTTATGAAAGTGTTTTTGAAGAATGTAATACACCTGAAGTCAGAAATTTTTTATCTGATATTATTGATGCAAGAAGACAAGAGATTTTAAAAATAATTCAGAAGCTGAATGAAATTCATGCACGTTCTCAATCATTAGATGGACTTGCAGCAAGCTTTAACTAAAAGAATACTATTACAGGGATTTTCTCGCGTCAATATTTTTTAATATCTGAAATACTTTGTCAACTTTTTTTTACGTTTTATCCAATCACAAAAACACGAATTACTTTTCTTAGCGTCTCCGCTTCTCTGCGAGAACGGATTTTATTTTCCCGCAGATCGCGCAGATGACCGCAGAAAAAAATCAGCGAAAATCTGCGAGATCAGCGGGAGGATTTTTCCCCCGCATTACCGCCGATGACCAAATTATCAATCCTTGTTACGAACTGTAGCCCCAATAACCAAGCCCGCTGCAATCAATACTAAATTTTTGATAATGTATTGTCCTTCAAGCGTTGGTGCATATGGAATGTGTGAAAATACTTCATACGGAAAAAGTACGATTGGAGTGAAAGTCCCAAGCATTTGTAGAAACAAAAGCAAAAGTGTAAAACGTAAAAATTTTCCTGCGATTAACCCAAGCCCAATTAACGACTCCCAAGCTGCAAGAATAAAAATTGAAATGTTCGGAGTAATGATACCAAATGAAAGTAAACCAATTGTTCGTGTTGCTAATTCTTGTGCGGGACTGAGTCCAGGAAAAAATTTTAAGAACCCAAACCAAAGAAATATTATTCCCAGACTTATTCTTAAAAGTACAATTCCATAAACTCCCATCCAGTTTGTAATGCGTGGATCGATTCGATTATAAATCTCGTGTAAATTTTTCATAAAAATTTCCTATTTAAAATTGTTTTTTATTTTTTGATAATTATTTCTAATGCGCTAGTTATGTCATTAGTGCTGCTTCAAAAATATCTAAAAACAAGTCAGCCAAAAAATTTTTCTAAATTCAATAATTTCTCTCTTGCATAAAATCATTTTTGTATTTTTTTTCTTACTTCATTGAGATCGAGAAATATCTTTTGTGCAAAATTTATTCCTTGTCAATAATATTTTGTCTTGAATTAAGGAAAAATTTTAGATAAATTTAAGTCAGTACATCTTTATTTTTACATCAGGTCCTTAATCCTAAGAAAGGATTTAGAAATGATTATCGATGGAAACTTAGCAAAAGCAAAAAAATATCTTGATTTGATTTCTGCACGCAGCGAACAAGAGAGAGATAAATTAAGAGGTCCTTGCATTACAATCTCCCGAGAGACCGGAGCCAACGCTCGTAAATATGGAGAACAACTCTTACTGCAGCTTCCCCAATTTCAAAAACATTCTACTTCTCCTTGGGCTTATTTCGATAAGGAATTGATCGACAAAATTATCAACGACCACGATTGGCCACAGAGATATTCTGAATATCTTTTTGATAAAAACTCCTCTGTCTTTGGTGATTACATAAACGAATTACTCGGACTACACACTGGAATGTATGCTATCCAAAGAAAAATTGTGAAGTCAATAGTGCGCCTTGCTGAACAAGGAAATGTTATTATTGTTGGTCGAGGAGCCAATATTATCACGGCAAAAATGTCTAACTCATTTCATATTAGGATAACAGCATCATTGGAGAAGCGAATTAACCACCTCGTAGATTATCATAAATTGAGTCCAGCAGAAGCGATTGAATTTATTGAGACTGAAGAGGAAGCAAGAAAAAAATATATCAAAAAAAATTTCCTTAAAGATATTGATGATCCACAACTTTATCATCTAATAATAAATATTAATTTGTTTAACGATGAAGAAGTGACTGAGCTAATTACTTTTTCTCTCAGAAAAAAATTTCCAAATTATTTTAATTGATTAGCAGATTACCTAATTAATTGTCGTCTTCTTGCGAGGATAAAATTTTTTTTTATTCATCAAATAATTTCATTTGTTGAAAATCAATTTCTACTGAGAACTCTTTCATAAATATTTTCTCATTGCTAAATTTTATCGCCCAAATAAATTTATCATTTTGCATTTCAGTCAATCAATAAAAATATTTTTTTATGATTCATTTAATAACTTGAATCATATAATTTAGTTGAATAGATTGTCATTTTGTAAAGCAAAAATTTGAAACCATTAAAAGTTTAGATGAAAATTATTTTATATTTTTTATTCGCTCTTTTCTTATCATCACAAACGTTGATGCAAGCACAAGAGTTTTCGATTGCACGCTTAAAATATGGCGGCGGTGGCGATTGGTATAACGATCCATCATCAGAAGTGAATCTGCTTAATTTTATTCGGACGAATAGCAACATTAAAGTTAATGCTGAATATAAATTTGTCGATTTAGCTACTGACGAGATTTTTAATTATCCATTTATTTTTATGACGGGTCACGGAAATATTATTCTCACTTCATCTGAAGCAGAAAGATTAAGAACTTATCTTGAGTCGGGAGGATTTTTATATGTTGATGATGATTATGGTTTTGATAAATCTTTTAGACGTGAATTAAAAAAAATATTTCCCAATAATAACCTTGTTGAACTCCCACACAATTTTGGTTTGTATAATTCTTTTTTCTCATTTCCAAATGGAGTTCCCAAAACGCATGAACACGACAACAAACCGCCACAGGGCTTCGGAATTTTTATCAATAACCGATTAGTTCTCTATTATACTTACGAAACAAATCCAAGCGACGGTTGGGCTGATAAAGAAGTTCATAATAACACTCCTGAAAAAAGAGAAGAGTCACTTAAGTTTGGAATGAATATAGTAATTTGGGCTTTGTCAAATTAATGTCAAACGAAAAAAAATATTATTCCGAAATACTCAACAAGTTAAAGCGCCTTGAAAATCGTGAACTTAGTGTTTCTGCTTTAACGGGAATACAATTTTATCTCATCGGCTCTGCACTCTTGTTTCTATTGATTTCTTTGCTCGAAAGCATCTTCTATTTCCCAATACTTGTGCGAACTATTTTATTTAGCAGTTGGTTTGTCTTATCATTCTGTGCGATAGTATATTATTTTATACTCCCATTGGTTAAGCAAATTATTCCAATTGTAAAAACTGATTATCAAAATATTGCAGTAAAGGTTGGAAGTTTTTTCCCTACAGTTAAAGATGATTTGATTAATGCAATGCAGTTGGTTTCGATTGAGAACAAAAAACTTTACTCGAATAAATTAATTGATGCAGCATTTTTTAATACCTATAATAAAGTAAAAGATTTCAAGTTTGAATCTGTAGTAACATTTGATAAGACTTTGAAACTTCTTTTTATCTCAATTCCAATTCTTCTTTTTTCAATCGCACTCGTAACAATGGTTCCATCGCTTCAAGCCGCCTCATTCAGAATGATAAATTACAATCTCGAATTTGTTCCTCCACAAAAATTTAAGTTTGTAGTTGAGCCGGGTGACGCTTCAGTATCTAAAGGAATGAACTTGCCACTCTTCGTTAGCACTATTGGAACGAAACCAGAAAAAGTGCTTCTGATGTTTAGAGATATTTCGCAGACAAATTATGAATCTGTAACTTTAGCAAAAGATAGTAATGGAAATTTTCAACATGAATTGAAATCAATTCAAAGAAAAACTTTTTACTACTTAACCGCCGAAGGAATAAATAGCGAGGAATACGTAATAGAAGTAGATGACCCATTGATAATAAAGTCGATGGAGCTTGTTGTAACTCCGCCAGCGTATTCTGGTTTGCAATCATTTGCACAAAAAGATAATGGAAATATTTCTGCTTTATTTGGAAGCAAAATTAATTTTGAAATTATTTTTAATAAAGAATTAAAAGACGCTCACATCCTCTTTAATGATAGCTCAAAAGTGAACTTAAAAACTTCTTCGAATTTTGCTGACGGCGGATTTACACTAAAACAAGAGACTGATTATAAAATTATCACAAGAGATTTAGACGGCAGTGAAAATCTTTCACCAATTACTTACAACATAAAAATCTTTTTTGATTCAAATCCACAGATAGAAATAATTGAGCCGAATAAAAATGTAAATCTAAATGAAGATCAGCGCCTTCCTTTGAGTGTTAAAATTTCAGATGATTTTGGATTTAGTAAACTGACATTAAACTATCGTTTGTCAGCATCACAATTTGATTTCGTTCAAGAAAAATTTACAACATTAGAAATTCCAATTAGCAAAACAACTAAAGAAGAACTCGTAAATCACGTCTGGAATTTGAGCAATCTGAATCTGGCTACAAATGATGTGATTACTTACTATCTTGAAATTTTTGATAACGATAATATAAGCGGTCCAAAATCTACTCGCACTTCTGAGTTTAATGTGCGGCTTCCTTCATTAGATGAATTATTTTCTCAAACCGAAAGTGATCAAGAAAAAATTGAACAACAGCTAACTGAAACTCTCAAAGAAGCTGAAGAGTTGAAAAATAATTTAGAAAAAATTTCTCAAGAGTTGAAGCAAGATAGAAGAGAAATTAGTTGGGAAGAGAAAGAGAAGATTGAAAAATCACTCGAACAATTTGAACAGCTGCAAAGTAAAGTTGATGAGTTGAGTAAAAAAATTGACGAATCTAAAAGAGAGCTTCAAGATAACAACCTTCTATCCAAAGAGACGATGAACAAATATTTTGAACTTCAAAAATTATTTAGTGAAATGTCAAATGATGAGATGAAAAAAGCAATGGAACAGATGCAAAATCTCCTGAAAAATATGGATAGAAAGCAGATCCAACAATCTCTTGAAAATATGAAACTCGATGAAGAAGCGTTTAGAAAAAGTCTGGAACGAACGATAAATCTACTCAACAGAATTAAAGTTCAACAAAAACTTGATGAAGTAATTAAGCGGAATGAATCGATTTCTGAGAAACAAGAAAATTTAGAGAAAGAACTTGAGCAGAAAAATTTGAGCGATGAGAAAGAGCGTAATGAGTTATCCAAACAGAATGAAGAACAGACAAAATCACTTGAAAAACTTGAAGAAGAATTGAAAGACCTCCAAAAGAAGATGGAAAAACTTAAAGATATGCCAAAGGAAGAACTTGAAAAATTAAGAGAGGAATTTGAGAAACAACAAAATTCAGAATTATCTGAACAGAGCTCTGAACAAATTAAGAAGCAGCAAAAAAGTGAAGCACAGAAAACTCAAAGTCAGTTGAAAAAAAATATTCAGAAGAATAAAAAAAGTTTAGAGAACTTGCAGCAGTCGATGCAACGACAAAATGAAGTGAAAACATTTACAGAGATGTTAAAAATTCTTGACAATATTATTTCGCTCTCTAAGGAACAAGAAAATTTAGCTAAGAAAAATAATTTTAATTCGAACAAGAACGAGAATGCTCGAGATCAAGAAGGTATAAAAAGAAATCTCGAATCTATTTTTAAGCAGATGAATCAACTTGCACAAAAAACTTTTGCAGTTACTCCTGAAATGGGAAAGTCACTTGGTGATGCTCATAGAAGAATGGACCAAGCACAACAAGATTTGCAAGAAAATAATTCTTCAAATGCTACGATGAATCAGAACCAAGCTATGAAGTCACTAAATGATGCGGCTTCTATGATGAAAAATCAGATGGAAAATATGATGCAAGGCGGTGAAGGTGGAAGTGGAATGATGTCGCTTATGCAACAGCTTCAGCAATTGTCACAACAACAAATGGGACTGAATAGTCTTACACAAATGTTGCAACAAGCAATGAAGCAAGGAGGACTTTCCCCAGAACAACAATCGCAGTTGCAACGGATTTCACAAGAACAAGAGATGATTAGAAAATCGATTGACCAACTTAATCGTGAAGCGATGGAGTCTGGTAAATCAAAAACTTTAACTCAAAATCTTGAGGAAATAAATCGACAGCTTCGAGAAGTTGTAACTAATATGAAAACTGAAAAACTAAGTGATGAATTAATTCAGAAGCAAGAGAAAATATTATCAAAGTTACTTGATGCGCAAAGATCGATTAACGAAAGAGACTTTGAGCAGAAAAGAGAAGGCAGAACAGGGCAAAATGTTGTTGGCGACACACCTGCCGAATTAAATTTTGATAAACTTAGGGGAAGAGAAAATTTACGTGATTTATTAAACAGAGCAATTCAAGAAGGGTTCACCAAAGATTATGAAGATCTAATCAGAAAGTATTATGAAGCAGTACAAAATAAAATAATTAATAATTAAAATTCACAACTTATTTATTATCTTTAAACCAAATTAAAAATAAAAATAATTTTTTTAGGAGTCTGTTTATGTCCAAAAATATTCCAATAACTGTTGCACACGGTGATGGTATAGGTCCAGAAATTATGGATGCAACGTTAAGAATTATTCAAGCTGCAGGAGCTCGAATCGAAATTGAAACTATTGACATTGGTGAAAAAGTCTATCTTAGCGGAAACTCCGCAGGTATCGCTGAAAGTTCTTGGGATTCATTACGAAGAACAAAAGTTTTTTTGAAAGCACCAATAACTACTCCGCAAGGTGGCGGATTTAAGAGCTTGAATGTAACTACAAGAAAATCGCTTGGGCTTTATGCTAATGTGCGTCCTTGTGTTTCGTTTCATCCATACGTAGCAACAAAACATCCCGTTATGGACGTTGTTATTATTCGCGAAAATGAAGAAGATCTTTATGCGGGAATTGAACATCGACAAACTGATGAAGTTTATCAATGCTTAAAATTAATTTCTCATCCAGGTAGCGAAAAAATTATTCGTTATGCGTTTGAATATGCAAGAGCAAATGGTAGAAAAAAAGTTACTTGCTTTGTTAAAGACAATATTATGAAAATGACCGATGGACTTTTCCACAAAATTTTTGATGAAGTAGCACTTGAATATCCTGAACTTATAAGTGAAACATGGATTGTGGATATTGGTGCTGCAAAGCTTGCTGACACTCCCGAAAACTTTGATGTAATTGTAATGCAAAATCTTTACGGAGATATTCTTTCTGATGTTGCTGCACAAATCGCGGGTTCAGTTGGTTTGGCGGGTTCGGCTAATGTTGGTGACCACGGCGCTATGTTTGAAGCTATTCACGGCTCAGCACCAAGAAGAGCAGGACAAAATTTAGCGAATCCTTCAGGACTTCTGCTCGGTGCAGTATTGATGTTGAATCATATCAATCAACAAGATGTTGCAACTAAAGTTCATAATGCTTGGCTCAAAACTCTTGAAGATGGAATTCATACTTACGATATTTATAAAGAAGGTGTTAGTAAAGAAAAAGTTGGAACAAGAGAATTTGCCGATGCAGTTATTGCAAGAGTTGGACAAGTTCCTTCTAAATTAAAAGTAGTTAGCTATCATGCAGACGATGAAAAGAAAATGAAACCGATTGTATATAAGAAAAGACCAAAAGCAAAAAAAGATTTAGTTGGTATTGATGTTTTCTTGCATTGGGACAATGGAACTGCAGAAGAGTTAGGAAATGCTTTTAGCAAGGTAACCGGTGGTGGAATGAAACTAAAGTTAATTAGCAACAGAGGCGTAAAAGTGTGGCCGAACGGACAACCAGAAACTTTCTGCACAGATCATTGGAGATGTAGATTTTATTCTGTGAACGAAGGCGAAATAATTAATCACAAAAATATTATTGACCTGCTTACAGCAATTAATGACTCGGGTTTCGAGTTTATCAAAACAGAGCATCTTTACAATTTTGATGGAGAAGTTGGATATACTTTAGCTCAAGGACAATAAGCGAAATTTATTTTCTCTTTAAAAAAGAAAAGGGACTTTCTCAAGTCCCTTTTTTTATTTTATAACAATTTAACTAGAACACCCAATATCTAAATCCAACCGTAAACCTAATTGTTGCGTCTTCTATTCCTGTAGGAATAACAACGTTTCCAAATCTATCAGCTTCCATAAGTTCATAAGAAAGTGACCCATAAACGCCGAGTTTATTTAAGATATAATAATCTGTTCTTGCGTTTATGCCATAGCTCGTGTATGAATCTTCGCCAGCAACTGGTTGGTCGAATGAATACATTTCATACATCAGATTTACAGATGAAGCCCATTTGTATGAATGGTCATATGAGTAAGAGAGATTCAATGCAATAGTATTTGCGGGATTCATTTTATCTTTATCTTCCAAACTCATTAAGTATTCGAGACTTCCATAAAATTGTTGATTAAAGTCGATAGGTTTTGCATATCTGAAAGAAAGAGCTAAAGAACCTTTAGTGCTGTAATCTTCGCCAGCAATCATATATGTGCCTTCATCTAAGAAAACATTTGAGTATCCAACTCTTGCTTCCCAGCCAACAAATTTTTGCGAAATTCTATAGACTGAACTGAACAATATTTGTTGAATTTTGAATGGGTTTGCTTCTTTTCCGATAACTCTATTTATATCTTTGTAGAACTCTATTTCAGCATCGTCTTTATATTCAAAATAGTAGAAACCATTATCATTTTTTTCAAT
>PNNF01000024.1 GCA_013824085.1 Chlorobiaceae bacterium
TAAATGCGTTCATCGATCCTACATTAAAATCAATACTGATAGCTCCTATATTTGCTCAGAATAAATTTTATGGATTTTTAGGATTTGATGCTTGTCAGTTTGTTCGAGAGTGGACATTCGGGGAGGAGTCAGTATTAGCAACGCTTGCTGTAAGCTATGGCGGTGCACTTGAAAGATATTATGTTGCTCATCAGCTAAAACAGAAGAATATTGAGCTTGATGCTGCTCTAATCGAAGCACAGTCAGCAGCTCGTGCAAAAAGTGAATTCTTAGCTGTTATGAGTCACGAAATCAGAACGCCAATGAATGCAGTAATTGGAATGACGGGAATTTTGCTGGACACTAAACTAACTAACGAGCAGATTGATTTTGTTGAGACTATTAGAGTCAGTGGTGAGCAGTTACTCGTAATCATAAATGATATTCTTGACTTCTCAAAAATTGAATCAGGAAAACTTGAATTTGAAAATCATCCTTTTGATATTCGCGATTGTATTGAGGAAGCCCTTGATTTACTTAGCTCCCGAGCTTCGGAAAAGGGACTTGACCTTTTATATTTTATTGACGCCAATACTCCGCAAACAATAAAGAGTGATATCACAAGACTTCGGCAGATCTTAATTAATCTAATTTCTAATGCGATTAAATTTACTCAGCATGGAGAAGTTTTTGTTTCAGTCGATTCAAAAGAAATCTCTGAGAAAGAATATGAAATTAAATTTCAAGTAAAAGATACTGGAATTGGAATCCGTAAAGAAAAAATAGATAAACTTTTTAAACCTTTCAGTCAAGTCGATTCTTCAACAACTCGAATGTATGGAGGTACAGGATTAGGGTTAGTAATCAGTAGAAGATTAGCCGAACTTATGAATGGAGCGATGTGGGTAGAATCTGTTTTTGGAGAGGGTTCTAACTTTAGCTTTACAATAAAAGTTGAAAAAGATGAAACCAAGCCAAAAATTTTCTTGAAAGGAAATGCTCCTCAATTAAAAAGTAAATCGATTTTAATTGTAGATGATAATTTTAATAATAGAAGAATCTTAAAAATTCAAACTGAAAATTGGGGATTAATTCCGACGGAAGTCGAGACTCCAAGTGCAGCACTCGAATTATTGAAAGCGGGAAAAAAATTCGACATCGCTATTCTCGATTTTCAAATGCCGGAAATTGATGGAATAACTTTAGCAAAAAAAATAAGAGAATTAGGAAATCAAAATTTTCCAATAATTATTTTAACTTCACTTGGTAGAAAAGAAGACCAAAAACTTTTAGATGAATTAAAGATTTCGAGCTTTCTAAATAAGCCAATTAAACAGTCGCAATTATTCAATTCCTTAAACGCAATTTTTAGTGGCACTGCTAAACAAATTCGACAAGAAAAAACTTTTGCGCTTGACTCTGAACTCGGTAAAAAATATCCATTGAAATTATTAGTTGCTGAAGATAATACCATAAATCAAAAAGTTGCAATAAGAATGCTTGAGCGACTTGGTTACAGAGCAGACGTTGTTGCAAATGGTTTTGAGGTGCTTGAATCGGTTAAGCAAGTTCCATATGATTTAATTTTTATGGATGTGCATATGCCTGATATGGATGGATTGACGACAACAAAAATTCTCGTTGAAAAATATGATCAGCATGAGCGACCAATAATTGTAGCTATGACGGCTGATGCGATGCAAGGTGACAAAGAAATTTGTATTGCAGCAGGAATGGATGATTATACGAGTAAGCCAGTGAGAATTGAAAGTCTGCAAGCAATGCTCGAAAAGTGGGGAATAAAAATAACCGCCAAAAAAGGAAACGTCATTGACAATTATAGAAAAGCAAAATCTGATTTTACTGTAATTGATGAAGACAAAATTTCTTTCTTGAGTGATCTTCAGACGGAGGAAGATATTGTATTCTTGTTTGAATTGATAGACATCTACATCAAAGAAACTCCAAAAGTTATTCAGAGTGCATTTGAATCCCTCAAAGAGAAAGATTATAAACAATTGGTTTTTATAGCTCACAAATTAAAAGGTAGTAGTCTTTCACTTGGAATAGAAAAATTTTCTGAGCTTTGTCAATCATTAGAGAATAATTCTAAGAGAAATGAGTTTGAAGAATCTTCTAATATTTTAAATGAGATAAATAATATTTTGACTGTTGCAGTTAAAGAGTTGGAAGGACTGAAAGAAAAATATACAGAAATTTATAACACTAAAATTTTAAAATAATTTTTTTCATCTATTTGTTTTTCAAATCATTTTTAATCAGATTTTTTCTCCGAATAAAATTTACAATTTATATTTCTTGTAACTTTATCTCTAATCAATTTATTTTCCCAAATTTTTTTCAAAAATAAGATGCACAAATTTTTAATAATTTTTTTCAAAACAATTTTTTCGTTCCTAATATTATTTTCAGTCGTAAGCTGCAACGAGAGTGATCAAAGCAATTTCGTAATACGTGATGGATTAATTTTTAAGAACGAGAGTAAAACTCCATTCACTGGTTTGATGGTTGATGAAGGCGAGAAGACGCTGATTAAATCTGAAGTAACTGATGGAAAAAAACATGGAAAAAATTATTTTTATCAAAATGATAAATTGATGATAGAAGGGAATTACAGTTTTGGAAAGATGAATGGGAGATGGATTTATTTTTTTGAGAATGGAAATATTGAGACTTCAGGAAATTTTAAAGATGATTTTAAAGATGGAATTTGGATTGGTTATTTTCCAACGGGACAAAAATTTTGGGAAGTGAATTATATAAATGACAAACCTGATGGAAAATATTTAGAATTTTTTTTGGATGGAAGAGTAAAATTTGAAATCCAATTTGAAATGGGAAAAGAAATAAATAGAAAAGAATTTTGATAGCGAAGACGAAAAATTTTGTTAAATTTGCAAGCCGGATAAAGTTAACATTTTGGTACCCAATTCCGCCAGATCTGAAAGGAAGCAACGGTAAGTATTCAACTTGTGTAATTTTTATCCGGTTTTTATTTGTACGCTTTTGTTGGAATTAAAAACTCAAGTTGACCAGAACCAATTCGTACTTTTCCATGAAAAGAAATTTTAGCAATCATTCCTTTCTTGTAATTAATATTTGCTCCCGAGTTTGAAATTAAAGATGATACATGCCTTGAAAAATCTGGCTCATGTCCAACGAAGGCAATATTCATAGCCTTCAATGAATTTGCAATTTCAATAATATCTAATGTATCACTTCCGAGTCCAAGCTTTTTATCTACAATTAATTTCTTCGAGTAATTATAAACCTGAACAATTATTTCTGCGGTTTGTAACGCTCTTGTAAGTGGGGAAGAAATTATTTGGTCAAAATGTGGAACCAAATTTTTCCAATTTTGTGCAGCTCTTTCGAGTTTTATTCTTCCTTCATTCGTTAGCTCTCTATCAAAATCTAATTTCGTAAGGGAACTATCTTCTGCTTCGCCGTGCCTAATAAAATAGATATTCATTTTTTTAATTTTCGTAGTTTACTAATATTACAGTTACCAATTTTGCCAATTGACTAAAATTTTTGCTAAACTCTTTTCCCTTTGCTGATGCGAGTAACTCATCCATTTCATCTTTTGATGCAAAGTTCACTTCACAAAATTTTAGATATTCATTCTCAAGAAGGAGAGAAGAATCAACTTTTCCTATCAACAATTTTTTTCCAGTTGCTTCCGATAATTGATTAACAATATTCTCTTCAAATATTTTTTCTTGAAACTCATCTTCAGTTTTTTTTAATAAGAGCAACATTTTATACATCAACATTTTACTCCGAATGAACTTATCATTTCTTCAAATATTTTTTTATTATTCTCGTATGTTCGCATCGGTGATTCAAATACAATCACAAATTTTAATGAGAGACAACTTATTTCAAAAAATCTAAAATAATTATTTCCCTTCCGAATTTTTTCACTGAATCTAACAATATAGTTGCCAGCGACAGAGTCAGTAACAGTCGTTTGGATAAAATCTTCGATACGTTGACTCTCTTCAATTTTAATTATACTAAAACTTGCACCTAAACTTGGATTGAGAATATAAGTTCCAGTCTGCGGAGATAATAGTTGTTTTGAAATAGAAACATTGCGAAGCAGTCGCCAACCTTCAGGAACGAACATTGTAAACTGATCATTCCCATTTTTTATCTCATCCTTATCTGAAGCTGATTTTTCAATGCCGAGCGACTGATGCGCAGAGTTAATATCTCTTATTGCAGGTTCAATTCCATCAGCACTTTTATTAATCAATATAGTTACTAAACTATCAAAATAAATTGGATACTCTTTGTACATTAAACTATTTGGATCAAATAAAAAATTACTCCACATCTTCGACAAAGGAAAATCTGGGTGACCATTCAAAATTGTGCTTATCACTTCCGGAGTAATATTATCAATTGTTTGATTTATTTTTATTACTCCATCATCGAAATCAGAAAAAATTCTTAGTGAGAGTGTGACAGTATCTTTTGTAATTCTGTAAAAACTTTTTCTCTTTAAATTAATTCTATCTTTGGTTCTGAACTCTTCTGTCACTTCAAAAAACGAGAGATAATTATTTCCTATTTTTCTCCAAGACAAATATCCATTCAACGAAAGATCTTTCAAGTAAAGAACAAGCGAGGAATCATAAACAGCGAATCGATTGTAGATTGGATTTTCAGATTCAATTAACAAAGTATAAAATTGCTTATTATCAAAACTTTTTACACTATCGATTTTTAATTTATTTATGACCTTTGGAGGAGGGAGAGTTAAATCAAACAAATTCCCAAGTGTATCGTTCGCTGTGACATTTCCTTTTATTGCCTCGAAAACTAAATTCTCAAATTTATTTACATCAAACGTTTCAACTTTTTTTTCAGTGCAGCCGGTTAAACTTACAAAAAATAAAAGTAAAATTTTGAGTAGTGAAATATGTAATCTTGAAGTCATCTATATTGAGAAAATTATTAATTGCTAAAATAAAATTAATTAGTGAAACTTTGATAAGAATTATTTATTCGAAAATTGTTCCTCTAAAATAATTGGAGTCAGTAAAATTTCGAACTTACGTTTTGGAATTTTGGTCTCTCTTGGCTCTAATTTATCAAATGAAAAATTTGGTACTTTTTGATTTACAGGAATATTTTTTCTAAATCCTATTGGCAACCCATTGTGCCCAACATTGCTCCGATCAATCACAAGTGGCTGAGGATTAGTTAAGAAAAAATTTCCAGCATACAAAGTCTCTATTCTTCTTCTAACCAAGTTTAACATTTCTCCTGCTTTAAGCTTCACATATTTTTTATTCTTATCAGCAAATGCAATTGTAACTGCAGGCTCTTCATTAACTACTAAAACTGGCGTTCCAAAATTTACTTTATCATAAATGTGTAAAGCGTCTTCGCGACTAATTCTAACACAGCCGTGAGAACTTACACGTTTGCCCAAATATCTATAATATCTATTTCCAAGCAACGCGTGAAATCCAATGCCGTGATTAAAGCCCATCCAATTCAGCAACAAAGTGCTATCAAATTGTACCGAATGCCAGCGAGGAAGTTTAGACTGAATTACAAATAGTCCTTCTTTTGTTTCAACAGCTTCTTCTAATTTCACATTTCCGGTTGATACTTTAAAGTCGAAAGGTTTTTCCCCTCGAATAAAAAGTTGAGCCATTTGTGTTTTTAGATTTACAATAATGAAAGCATCATCGCGTGTATAAATTGTATCTTTTAAGTTCGGGAAAGGGAGGAGATGAAATTCCGATATTACTTCTTTTGCAATATTATTACTGCTAATATTTTTTTGCGAGCTGTTCTGTGAAAACAAAAAATCACTTACAAAAATTTGAAGCAGTATGATGACAAATATATTATTCTTTTTTTGCATTGAAGTATTCGATTAATTTTATCGCTCTTTTTTTACCAATTATTTTGGTTAATGTTCCAATATCAGTGCTCCGAACTTGGCTTAGACTTCCTATTTCTGATAACAATTTTTTTGCTAATGAATTACCAATTCCGGGAACATCCAGCAATTCGGTAGTAATAGTTCTTTTCTCCCTTCGCAATTTATGAAAAGTAACAGCAAATCTATGTGCTTCATCTCTTATCTGCTGAAGTAATTTTAAGCTTGAAGATGTTTTGGGCAAAAGCACTGAATCTTTTTCATCCTTCAAATAGATCTCTTCTAATTTTTTTGCCAATCCAATTGCGGTGTAATCTTTTATTTCAAGCTTTTCCAAAATTTCAATAGCACTTGAAAGTTGTCCTTTGCCGCCGTCAATCATAATCAAATCAGGTAGTTTTGATTTTTCATTTATGAGTTTGGAAAATCTTCTTTCAATAACTTCTCGCATACTTGCAAAGTCGTCAGGTCCCGTAACAGTTCGAATAATATATTTTCTGTTCAAACTTCTTTTTGGTTTTCCATCAATAAACACAACCATACTTGCAACACTATCAGTTCCTTGCAGATTTGAAATATCAAAACATTCAATATGTTTCGGTAGATGCTTCAATCTTAAATCTCGCTGCAACGCAGCCAAAGTATAAGGAACATTTCCTTCTTTTTTCATTTTTTGTGTTTGTAATTCTTTCAACTGAAGGATTGCATTTTCTTTACACATTTTTAGAAGTGATTTTAAGTCGCCTTCTCTTTTCGGAACTGTTATCTTTATTTTTTTTCCTAATCGTAATGAAAGCCAATCAAAGATTGCTTCAAAATCAGATGGCTCCGTCTCCAATACTAATTCGTTTGGGATTTCAACAAGCTCATCATAATATTGTTTAATTACAGCTGCATAAATTTCTTCGAGTGATTCTCCTTCTTCGATAGAAATTTTTATCTGCTTTTTTGAAATAAATTTTCCGTCACGAATAACAAAGATTGAACAGGCAGCATCCTTACCTTCAAATGCAAGCGAAACAATGTCACGGTCTTCTCTGTCAGTATTTACAATTTTTTGCTTTTCCGAAATAGAACTTAATTGAGAAATTTTATCTCTCAGCTCTGCAGCTTTTTCAAAATTTAAAATTCTTACATTCTCTTCCATTTCGAGTTTCAGTTCATCAATCAAATTTTCAGTCTTACCTTTTAAGAGCTTAATGACTTGATTCACCATCGATTTATATTCAACTTCAGAAACTAAACCTTCACAAGGACCATCACATTTTTTTATATGATAATCTAAACAGATCTTGAACTTTTTCTTATCGATTGAATTTTGGTCGATGTTTAATTTGCAACTTCTAATTTTGAAAATTTGATTTATCATTCGCAGTGCAGATTTCATATCACGCACATTCGTATATGGACCAAAATATTTTGAACCATCACGAATAAATCTTCTTGTCGGAAAAATTCTTGGAAAAATTTCGTTCGTAACTTTTATGTAGGGAAAAGATTTATCATCTTTTAGATTGATATTGTAGCGCGGCTTAAATTCTTTGATTAAATTATTCTCGAGAACTAATGCCTCAATTTCAGAATCAGTAATGATGAGTTCTAAATCAAAAATTTTTTTTATCAAGACGGCAGTTTTCAGACTCGTCATTGCATTTTGGAAATAACTTTTAACGCGGTATTTTAAGTTTTTTGCTTTACCGACATAAATTGTTTTCCCCTTATTATTTTTAAATTGATAAACTCCGGGTGAATCAGGCAAATGCTCTAATTTACTTTCAAGAATTTCATTCATTTAACTTAGCCAAAAACATAATTCTTTGGTATTACTACAATTCCAGATTCAGTTACGGTAAATTTTTTATTATCTTCAGTTGGATCAAAGCCAATTTCCATACCTTCGGGGATAGTAACATTTTTATCAATAATAACTTTTCTTAATTTTGTTCTGCGTCCAACATTTACGTTGTTCATAATAATCGAATCAGTTACGTAAGCATAAGAATTTATCTTTACGTTGTTTCCAATTATTGATCTTTCTACCAATCCTCCCGAAACGATAGTCCCGTCACTAATGATTGAGTTTAGCGTTCTACCAATTCTGTCGCCGCTATGCGAAACAGTTTTAGCTGGTGGACTTTGAGACTGATAAGTTCTGAGTGGCCAATCAAAATCATAAAGATTAAATTCGGGATCTATAGAAATTAAATCCATGCTTGCTTCATACAAACTATCGAGCGTTCCAATATCTTTCCAATACGGTTTTGGTTTTTTATTTTCATCAACAAATTCATAAGCGAAAACAGTCATATTTTCTTTTATCATATACGGAATTACATCTTGTCCGAAATCATGATTTTTTATTTTCTTAGCGTGCATATCATTTAAGACATCTCGAAGCAACGTAGCATTAAAAACATAAATTCCCATATTGACGTAAGAAAATCCCGGCTTACTTGGAACTTCAATTGGATTGGCTGGCTTCTCAATAAACTCAACTACTTTATTATTTGCGTCAACATTCACAATACCAAATCTACTTGCTTCCTCAACTGGAACATCGATACAAGAGATTGATAAATCAGCATTTTGATCGATATGATACTGAAGCATTTTTAGATAATCCATTTTATAAATATGATCGCCACTAAGTAGCAAAACCCATTTACTTTTTTTATCAGCGCTAAACAAATTCATGTTTTGATGAATTGCATTCGCAGTGCCAAGATACCAATCGTTATTAAATTTTCTTTGTGGTGGGACAGCATAAACAAATTCGCCCAACTCTGGATTAAAAATGCTCCAGCCTTCAAACAGATGTTGATTAAGCGAATCAGATTTATATTGCACAAGGACGTAAATTTTTCTTAGTCCTGAATTTAAGCAATTCGAAAGTGCAAAATCGATAATTCTATATTTGCCTCCGAATGGAACCGCAGGCTTACTTCTGTGTGCAGTCAAAGGATGAAGACGCTCACCTTGGCCACCCGCTAAAATCATTGTTGTTGTATCTCTTAGTACTGATGAACCTGGAAACATCATATTTTCACCTGTCGAAGTATTGTAATGAATTTGCAATCCAAAATAAAGCAAAAATTTTCAAAAAGAAAGCATTCATTTACTAGTAGCTGAAAAATATATTCCTTTGTTACTCCGAACTCCGAAAGCATTCGGCAGAGTCTCAGATCAATATTAACTGAGATGTTTCTGTTTACTGAACTTGACAGAAAAGAAAAATTAGAAATTGCGAATTAACAGTTTCTACAAGATATTATTAAAAATAAAGAGTGAAAATTATTCAAGAAAAAATCAAAGCATTTCATCAAAACATTTTTAGGGGAATTATTTTTTATTGATAAACTTCTTTTTCATAAGTATATTTAAAATCTCAATATGAAAAAATAAGATTGGACAATATGCAAATCGGATTGATCGGATTACAGAACAGTGGTAAAACGACATTATTTAATACTCTCGCAAGAACAACTATTGATGAATCAATAAGTCACTCAATTGGAAATAGAACAGTTGTAAAAATTCCTGATACCAGATTAGATAATTTATCAAAAATATTTAATCCTAAAAAACAAGTGAATGCGACTCTTGAAGTTGTTGATATTCCAGGACTTCAACTCTCTGATGAAGGAAGAATAAAAATTTCCTCAGACTTTTTAACGAAAGTAAAAAATAGTGATGCACTCATACACGTTGTTCGTCAATTTGAAAATGATACAGTTCCACATCCACACGAAGAAATAAATCCAATTAAAGATATTGAATTTCTTGAGACTGAATTTTTGTTTTCTGATATGGCGATGATTGAAAACCGTATAGAAAAAATTAATAAAGAATTATTGAAAACAAAAAATCAACAGTTGGAACGAGAGCTTCCACTTTTCAAAAAATTACAAGAGCATATCGAAACAGAAAAACCAATTCGCGATATGAAGTTAGATGAGAACGAAAGAAAAGTTTTAGCAGGTTATCAATTATTGACATTAAAACCACTCGTTGTTGGAATTAATTTTGACGAAAACTCAAAAGAAAAAGTTGATGGTCTTATCAAAGCAATCGAAACAAGATTTTCAAAAAATAATTTTCATATTATTCCTTTCTTCGCAAAATTTGAATATGAACTTTCTCAACTACCTGCTGACGAAGCAGAAATATTTATGTCTGATTTCGGAATTGTTGAATCTGCACTCGATCGTATTTTAAGAATTATTTATGAGCTGCTTGGACTACAATCATTCTTTACAGTTGGTGAAGATGAAACAAGAGCTTGGACTATCAAGAAAAAATTTACTGCTCAAGATGCAGCAGGCGTAATTCATACAGATTTTTTCGACAGATTTATTAGAGCAGAAACAGTTCATTATGAAGATTTCATAAAGTATGGGTCATTTGCCAAGTGCAAAGAATTTGGTGCATGGCGTTTAGAAGGAAAAGAATACATCGTTAAAGATGGCGATATTTTAACAATACGACATAATTAATTTTATCCACTCCACGGGCAATTTCTATAATTTTTTTATTTATAAGGTGATTTGTGTTTAAAGCAGAAAAGATTCGTAACATTGCAATTATTGCGCATGTTGATCATGGCAAAACTACTCTTGTTGATCATATCCTAAGACAAACTGGTGCGTTCAGAGACAATCAAATAGTTGAAAAACGTGTGATGGATTCTAATGATCTCGAAAAGGAGAGAGGAATTACAATACTTGCAAAAAATTTAAGTGTAAAATATTTAGACTATAAAATTAATATTATTGATACTCCCGGTCACGCTGATTTTGGTGGTGAAGTTGAGCGGACTTTAAAAATGGTAGATGGAGTTTTACTCTTGGTTGATGCTGCTGAAGGTCCACTTCCACAAACTAAATTCGTTCTAAAAAAATCTCTTGAACTTAGATTAAAACCAATTGTTGTCATAAATAAAATCGATAGAAAAGATGCTCGAGCAAATGAAGTATTGAATGAGATATTTGATTTATTCGTTGCCTTAGGTGCTGATGAAGAACAACTCGATTTCCCTTATGTTTATGCAATTGCTAAGCAGGGAATTGCAAAAATTGAATTGACAGATGAGAGTGATTCACTAATTCCTTTGCTCGATATAATCATCGAAAAAATTCCTGCTCCTGCTGCAGGTGAAGATAATCCTTTCCAGATGCTTATCTCCTCGATTGATTACAATGATTATCTTGGAAGAATTGGAATCGGAAAAATTCTTAATGGAAAAGTTAGAGTTGGCGATAACATTTTTTTGATTACTCGCGAAGGGGAAAAACAAGCTGCAAAAGTGACCAAACTTTATACATTCGAAAATATTAAAAAAGTTGAAATTGATGAACTTTTTGCGGGAGATATTGGTGCTATAGCAGGTTTAGAAGATGTTGATATTAGTGATACGCTTGCAAGTCCATTAAATCCAGAAGCACTTCCATCATCAGCAATTGAAGAGCCAAGAATTACAATGAATTTTATTGTGAACAATTCTCCTTTCGCAGGACTAGAAGGTAAGTATGTTACAACACGTAATTTGAGCGAGAGATTATCTAAAGAATTAAAATCAAATGTTAGCTTAAGAGTTGAAATGACTGACTCGCCTGATTGTTTCAAAGTTAGTGGAAGAGGCGAACTTCATCTCTCAATTTTGATTGAAAACATGAGACGCGAAGGTTACGAACTTCAAGTTAGTAAGCCACAAGTAATTATGAAAAAAATTCTCGGAGTTTTATCAGAACCAATTGAGCACGTTATTATTGATGTCCCTGAAGAATTTGTTGGAACAGTTATTGAAAAACTTGGCAAAAGAAAAGCTGAACTCAGAAATATGATTACCTTCAATGATAATACTCGTCTTGAATTTTTTATTCCATCAAGAGGATTAATCGGATACAGATCAGAATTTTTAACTGATACAAAGGGGAATGGAATTTTACATCATAATTTTCATTGTTATGAACCATTCAAAGGTGAAATAGTTCAACGACAAAGAGGAGCTTTGATAGCGATGGATTCAGGGCTTGCGTCGGCTTATGCGATGTATAAGCTTCAAGAGAGAGCTGTCTTCTTTGTAGATAATGGAACTAAAGTTTATGAAGGAATGGTAGTTGGAGAAAACTCAAAAGAAAATGATATGCGAGTTAATGTTACTAAAACAAAACAGCTCACAAATTTTAGAGCATCGGGAACTGACGAAGCAATTCGTTTAGAACCACCAAGAGCTATGAATCTTGAACGCAGTCTTGAATGGGTTACTGATGATGAGTATGTTGAAGTTACTCCGCAATCAATAAGAATTAGAAAAAAATATCTGACTGAGTTAGATAAGAAAAATGCATTGATGAATCAGAAAAAACAGGAAAATTCTTCTAACTAAATCTCTAAAGTTTTTTAGAACTTGTTACTTATTCTGAGAACGTGGATAGAAAAATTTAGTGGAATTGTTGAATCGTTGAATCGTGTATTAGTTCCAATTGTCGCCAGTGACTCCAACGTTCTACAAAAACAAAAAAGTAACTGTCATGCTGAAGGAGCGCAGCGACTGTTTCCCTAAAGTGAAATAAAAAGAATCTCTTTGACCTTATCGGCTCTTCAAGAAAAAATTACAATTGCTCGCGAAGACGCTTTGCCTCAAATAAAACTTTTAATCCATCTTCCCAATCGTCACAACAGTCCCAACAAAAAACAATAGAACGCGGATGACGCGGATAAAAAACGGATAATCGCGGATAGAAAAAAAATAACGATTGTCATTCTAAAGAAGCGCCGCGACTGTTTCCCTAAAGTGAAATAAAAAGAATCTCTTTGACCTTATCGGCTCTTCAAGAAAAAATTGCAATTGCTCACGAAGACGCTTTGCCTCAAATAAAACTTTTAATCCATCTTCCCAATCGTCACAACAGTCCCAACAAAAAACAATAGAACGCGGATGACGCTGATAGAAAGCGGATAATCGCGGATAGAAATAAAATTGACGATTGTCATTCTGAAGGAGCGCAGCGACTGTTTCCCTAAAGTGAAATAAAAAGAATCTCTTTGACCTTATCGGCTCTTCAAGAAAAAATTGCAATTGCTCGCGAAGACGCTTTGCCGCAAATAAAACTTTTTATCCATCTTCCCAATCGTCACATCTGTCCCAACAAAAAAAAATAGAACGCGGATGACGCGGATAAAAAACGGATAATCGCGGATAGAAATAAAAACAGAACGGCAGTTATTCAAATGAGCTTGATTCTAAAGGGTTTAAACGCTTTTCCTAATGCTTTCAGCGTTACAATAAAGGCAGGTACAAGATTCGTAAATTTCATCGTAGCCATAGTCGATAGACAATTCTTCACATGGATTTATATTCCGACTCGCAATTAACCAGAGTGAGTTTTCATCATTGTCAATAATTTCGCAGTTGTAATTGCAATCGTGGTTAATGAATTTTATTATTGGTTCATTCGAAGCATCAATATAATTATCACCATTCCAAAAGATATAAACATTTCCATCATTTTCTTCACGCTTAATACATTCTGATTCAGAGATGACTTCACCCTTTATTAATAATATCTTTTCACCCTCTTTGATAAAAATATTTGTAAAGATTCCAAAACCGTGAATTCCTGAATCTGAAACTTGCAGAAAATTTTCTAAACTCATATTTAAGAACCAGCCCGCAATTTACTTCTCTTTACAAGTATGCCCACCAATTTTTCCATAAAAGAATTTGGAGTTATCGGAAAAATATATTTTTGTTCTTCTGAATATTTTAATAAATCATAAGAAAATCTTTTTATCTCTTTATTTGCCGGGTCATAATAGACGGCTTCTTTAAGTCCGAATGCATTTGCTTTTAAGTTTACTGTATAAAGAGTTTTCGTTCTCATAATGTTATCAGAAATTTGTTCGAGCTTCAAGACTGGTCTGTGCAGCTCTAAGATCCAAACATCAAATGGGGAAGTAGTAACAGTATCAATTTGATTAGCGTCGTACCAAATTTTTTGTCTCTCTTCTACAATTAATGGTTTCCAATCATGATTTTCCCTTTGCGGAAAAATCATGACGGAACCAAAAAAGAATATTATAAAAAAAATCGAATTTATTTTCATATAGCAAATCCTTTGAATAAAATTAATCACCAAAACAGATTCCAAGATCGCGAGCCGTTTGTAATGTGTCACTATTTAATTTTACCATTTTTGTTTTGTTTGCAACTTCATCAAGCTGCACATATTTCATGCCTGCTGGCGGATCGTATGCAACCATCACTCCAGAATGTCCTTGTTCTAAAGCACGCACAGCAGCAGCTCCAAATCGTAGTGATAGAAGTCTGTCAAATGTAGTTGGGCTTCCACCGCGTAGCAAGTGTCCAAGAATTGCAGCACGAACTTCAAGTTTGCAAAGATTGCTTAAGTCTCGTGCAATTTTTTCTCCCGCTCCTCCGAGTCTTTCAGATTTACCAGCTTCATGTTCGATAATAGAAATATCTCCACCTTTAGATCTAGCGCCTTCTGCAACCACAACAATGCAATAATTTTTTGACTTTGAAACTTTGTTGTTAATAAAATCTGCAATTACGTTTTTGTCATAAGGAATTTCAGGAATTAGAATCACATCTGCAGAAGCGGAAATTCCTGAGTTGAGTGCAATCCATCCTGCGTATCTTCCCATTACTTCAACGACCATTATTCTGCTGTGTGATTGAGCTGTGGTGTGCAATCGGTCAATACATTCAGTAGCGAACGAGACTGCAGTATCAAATCCGAAAGTCATTGCAGTTTGTTCTAAATCGTTGTCAATAGTTTTAGGAACACCAACAACGCGCAATCCTTTTTTTGCAAAAAGATTTGCCATTGTCAAAGAGCCATCACCACCAATAGCAATAAGTGCATCGATATCATTTCGTTTGAAGCCCGCCATAATTTCATCTGAACGATCTACTTCAACAATTTTACCATCAGTAGTTTTCATCGGAAATCTAAAAGGGTTTCCTCTGTTTGTAGTTCCAAGAATTGTTCCGCCATCACTTGTAATAGTTCTAACTAAATCGTAAGTGAGTTTAATCAATCCTGTTCCGTTTGGGAACTGATCGAGATGATAAATTCCGTTGTATCCTTCGCGAATACCAATTATCTCCCAGCCTCTGTTGAGTGCTGAGATTACTGCAGCTTTAATAACTGCGTTTAATCCGGGGGCATCTCCACCGCCTGTGTTAATCGCAATTTTTTTTATTTCACTTCTCATTTTTCTCTCAAATTATAGAAGCGAAAAATTAATAAAAAATTTTCCACTTCTATTTAATAAATAAAAATCTAAATAAATTTATCTGAACCTCACTGAAAATTATTCAGCTTTAATTTTTGCTTTTTCAACAATATATTTATAAACATATCCAGAACCAAAATCTTTGTTAGTAACCAAAGTTCCTTCTACAGTAACTATTTGTCCGACTGTAACTAAATCGTTTGAAGTAGCAACAATACTGAACGCATCGCCTGCTGCAGTTCCATCTTGAATATGAATCCAATTTAGATCCATAATTCCTTCATTTACTTTAACTGCTTTACCTCTAAATTTTACAGTTTGTCCATTTAAAGATTCAGCACCAGTAATCATTTCAGCCACTGTTTTACCGCCTGCTAAAGGTGTTATCACTTCAGAAATCTTTTCTGTTTTAGATGCTTGAGAATGCATTGTTCCCATCACATCTTTACTTATGCCAAGCTCTGGAGTTTTAGAAGCATCTTCAACAAAAAGAAGCGAAGCAAAAGTTTTATTTAATTCTTCACTCTTAAAATCTTTCATCTCCATTGCTCTTGAAAAATAAATGGTCTCACCTTTTTTTACTTCCATCGGTGTAGTTGCCAACCAAATCTCGACGCCATTTTCTTCACCTTCTACATATGTGTAACCTGCTGCATCTTGTGTACTAACGACTGTAACTGCTCTTACTCCTGCAGGAAGTTCTTTCGGAGTTTCTTTTTCTTTACCACAACCGATTAATACAAAGGACATTAACAATAAAAAACTAATGAATAATTTCATTTTTTCTCCTAACTTATAGTTTAATTTAAAAAAGTTGATACGTTTTTATAAATTTTAGTTAATTAAGTATGTAAAGTAACAAATTTTGTTTTTTATTCACAAAATAAAATTGACTTAAAATGAAGTATTTATTAACTTTGGTGTTCAAAAAAAAGTAAAGAGGATTAAATGTTTGCTATTGTTGATATTTTAGGACAACAGATTAAAGTAACTGAGAATGCAAAATATTATGTTCCCAAATTAAAAGCTGAAGCTGATAGCGAAATTACTTTCGATAAAGTATTAGTTCTGGCTGACGATAAAGGAACAAAAATTGGAACTCCTTATCTTGATACAATTAAAGTAACTGCAAAAGTTATTGCTCATCTTAAAGATGAAAAAGTTACAGTGTTCAAGAAGAAGAGAAGAAAAGGTTACCAAAAATTAAACAATCATAGACAACAATTGTCAAGGATTGAAGTAACAAAAATCGGATAAAATTTTATAGGAGAATGTTATGGCTCATAAGAAAGGGCAAGGCTCAACTAAAAACGGTCGCGACAGTAATGCACAGAGACTCGGAGTAAAAAGATTCGGTGGTCAATCTGTATTAGCTGGAGCAATTCTTGTTAGACAAAGAGGAACAAAATTTCATCCCGGCTTAAATGTAAAAAGAGGTGGCGATGACACACTTTTTGCAGTAGCTGATGGTATTGTCAGATTTTCCGTTGGACGAGGAGATAGACAATATATTTCTATTGAAACTCAATAAATAAATATAATTGAAATATAGGAGGCATCATGAAAAAAATAACGGTTATTGGTGCAGGAAATGTTGGCTCAACAGCAGCTCAGAGACTAGCTGAAAAAGAAGTCGCTGAAGAGATAGTTTTAATAGATATCTTGGAAGGAATTCCGCAAGGAAAAGCTCTTGATATTTGGCAAAGCGCTGCAGTTGAAATGTTCGATACAAAAGTTATTGGAACAAATGACTACAAAGATACAGCGAATTCTGATGTCATTGTTGTTACTGCTGGCTTAGCAAGAAAACCCGGAATGAGTAGAGATGACTTGTTATTAGCTAATGCAAAAATTGTTGCTTCCGTCGTTGAACAATCTGCAGCAGTTTCACCTAATTCAATTATTATTGTTGTCTCTAACCCACTTGATGTGATGTGTTATGTTGCATTAACAAAAAGCGGATTCCCAAAAAATAGAGTTTTTGGAATGGCGGGAGTGCTCGACACTTCACGATTCAAGAATTTTATTTCTCGAGAATTAAATGTCTCTGTAAAAAATATCACTACAATGATTCTTGGTGGACACGGCGACTCAATGGTTCCTTTAGTTAGATACACAACTGTTGAAGGCATTCCTCTATCGGAATTGTTATCACAAACTAAAATTGATGATTTAGTTAAACGTGCTCGGAATGGTGGAATCGAAATAGTTAATTTCTTAAAAACTGGTAGTGCGTATTATGCACCTTCTTCTTCTGTTGTAGAAATGGTTGAAGCTATTGCGAAAAATACAAAACGTATTCTGCCTTCTTCTGCTTTATTAAATGGCGAGTACGGCATGAATAATGTTTACTGTGGGGTTCCCGTAAAATTGGGTGTTAATGGAATTGAAGAAATTCTTCAATTGAAATTAAATGATGATGAGATGAAAGCTTTCCAAATTTCTGCAAATGATGTAGCTGATAATATAAAGAAATTGAATTTATAATTTTTTAGAAAAGTGAATTTTGAGGCTGTCGGTTGGCAGCCTTTTTTATTTTAAACGGAAACTATCAGAATTGTTTCTGTGCCAGTTGGAGTAATGTTATACTTTAATTCATCGCAAAAAATTCTCATCAAGTATAATCCTCGTCCCGAATCCTTCATCAAATTTTCTGGAGCAGTTGGATCAGGAATATTTTCTGGGTCAAATCCCAATCCTTCATCCTTAATGACAAAAATTAATTTATTCTCTTCGCGATCAACAGAAATGAAAACTTTTTTTGATTCATCTTTTTTGTTGGCGTGGATGATAGCGTTGGTAGTGGCTTCTGTAATAGCAATCAATAAGCCGGGAAGTTTGTCGGGATCTAATCCTTCCTCTTTTGCTACGTAACTAATAAACTCTTCTATAGTAATTAAGTTTGTCGGGTTACTTTGTATTTCTATTTCGTACTTACTATTTGCCACAGAATTTTCTTTTTGTTTTTCTAAGTTAATAAAAAGTAATTACACTACAATTAAAAATTCCACAAAAGGTCGATATAAAGTGTAGCTTGATTTGTTCGTCCTTGATTTGTAACTTCAATAAAATCATACCAACCAGAGACGCTAAGATTAATTTTTTCTAAAATAAAATAACTTATACTTGAGTAGGGACCGACACTTGAATAATATGAATCAATTTTTTTATTTGCAGCTTGGTACGAAAATGTTTTGAGTGAAAATTTTCTTAAACCAATTGATGTAATTATTTTATTGTATCGCGATTGAATATATGTCAAAAAATAAATTTCTTCTAAAAATCTAATTGGTCTTGTCTTAAAATCTTTCCACTTAAAATCGCCTTGCTCTGACAACTTTAAGTATCCGTTAAATTTCAAGTCAACATTCTTGTTAATCTTTAATGTTGATGAATCGACAAAAGAAAATTGTCTGAAAGAAAAACTTCTCAAATTTGGATTTAAGTCTTCAAAATCAAAAACAGTATAATTTGCTGAGACTTCAAAACTATTGAATGAAGAAAAATAATTTGAAGAAAAATTTCCTCCTGAAGTTAATTTCAAAACTCTGTTCACGTTATTGTTTGAACTTCTTTTTGCAGAGATGTAAACGAGCTTATTCAAGTTGCCTTCAGTCGAAATAAAAAATTCAAACAAAGGATTAATTATTCTGCTGTAACGGATTTTGGCGATTGATAACAGCTCGTCGCGGTCATCGAAGTTACGCTCATTTGGTGTATCATACAAAAATTTATTTTGTAAAAAGCTTATAGATATTCGATCAGATTTGCTCAGGATGAATGACGTTTCAATTGAGATTGAAGTTCGAAATGATTTATTATTTTTTTGTGATTCGAGTTCTTCTCGTTGTGTTAATAAAATTTCATTTATTCCGGGAAAGCTCGAAACAGAAAATTTTTCGTCCTTCTCGTAATGATGAATTTTTAACATTGAAAAAAAATTAGTTGTTGAATAAGCAATGTTAGATTCAAATTCAAATCTAATCTCTTCGAGTCTGCTATCAAGTATTGAAGCTGAATTAACTTTGAGAGTTTTGTAGCGAAGCCCTCTATCAACATTTCTAAAAAATACAGCTCCTCTTGCATTGAACAATGTATTGTTGAATAATCGAGAGTGAAAAAAATTGTTCTCTATTTTGTAATTGGTTTCAACTCTGCTTTGAATATTATTAACGATGTCAAATTCTCTGTTCGTAATTGAATCAGCGGCGAAGTAAAAATCTTTTTTATAATTTTCAAATGAAAAAATAATTTTATTCCGAATGTAATTGTCTATTGAATTTTCAGCGGAGAAACGAATCTCTCGCAATAAATTTTTTCGTGGCGAAATATCTTCGTTGTAAAATCGAGCAGCAGTGTTAATGGTGAAGTCACTCAATTTTTCATCTGCAATTATTCCTTCAAATCCATAAATAAAACCTTCATCTTTTTCACCAACTTGTCGATTGCTTGAGAAGCCAAAATAGGGAGCGAAATAATTTTTTTGATTTATTACATACTTACCAAAGAGCGAAACATTTGCAGTTGATGCAGAATTTATTTCTATTCTTCTTGAGTCTGAAAGGATATTATTTATCGCTGATAAGCCCAGCGAAAAATTGTCCAACAAATCTCCAGAGAAACCCATTCTAAAATTCTGTTCGTCTTTAATACTTTTCTCCGCAATTTTAACAATCGTCGAAGAATAATTTTCATCAACAAATAAATTTATTGAATTGAATTTTTTTGAAACAAGAAATCCCGAACTAAAATTATAAGTGTTTAATTGTTTTCCGAAGCGACTAAAAAAATTGTTTGTGAGGTTATCATAATTAAATAAGAGCGTGTCTCTTCCACTTTGTGCAAAGATAAAATTACTAATGAAAATTATTATGAAAAATGTTTTCAATTAATTTACTCGAAACTTAAAAAGGGGAGAGATGCTGTTTGGTTGAGTTTCATCTTTTGTATAGGTAATGATTCGCCAAAAATAATCGCGTGCTGGATAAATAAAATCAGCATCAAATAAAATACTCAAAGTATCATTCGTCAAATCAGTATTAATTTCCTTACTCCAAATCTCTCCGAAGAATTCGTTTGTTTGAACAATTATTTTATAAGTAGTTGGAACGTTTAATGTTCTAATTCTAAAATATCTAAAATACTTATCATTATAATTATTTTGAGGAAAAATTATTTCTGGAATTGGAAGAATTTTATCTGCCACTTGATTTGTCGGAAGACTTCTGAGTCCGCCTTTATCGACAGCAACAATGCGGTAGAAATAATATTTGTAATTTTCGAAGTCGAGTGAAGAATCGATAAAAGATGTTAGACTTGTTGATGCAATTAAATTTGATGAGTCGGGAATAAAATTTTCAATTGTACTTCTAAAAATTTGATAGTGCTTAACATCAGACTCAATATTTTTTCGCCATCGTAAAAAAAAACTTTTTTCGTTAAGCCAATTTCTTCCGAAGACTTCCAATCCACGTGGCGTTATTGGTGCGTGAATATTGGGTGAAATCAGACTTACTGAAATTGAAAATTTACTTTCTCTTTCCGTTCTGTCAAATGCAGAAACGCGGATATAATAGATTGAGTCATAATCAAGAGAGTCGATGAAATAATAATTGTTTGGAGTTGTAGCAATCAAGAACCAATTGAGCGTATCATTTTTACTTAAGAAAATTTTATAACCTTGAAAATCATATTCGGAGTTAGTATCCCAAGCAATGAGTGCTTCGCCATCTTCAGAAAAAATTATTCTTAAATTAGTAGGAACAGCTGGCGGCAAAGAGTCATCAACAAAATCAATTGGTTGCTCTCTACCGCAGCTCATAAAAAAAAGTGAGCAAAGAAAAAGAATAAATGCAGGAGCATTTCTATTAAAAAATAAAAATGAAAAATATTTTCTAATCATTTGCTTTAATCAAATTGAAATTATATCGCCTCGACTGGGAGCAACAACATTAGTAAAGCCATTCGCATTTAATTTTTCAATGAGAGATTGTTGTTGAGCTGACTCGCCGTGCACGAGAAAAATATTTTTTAAAATTGATTTATCAAAGTTCTCACAATATTCAATTATCTCTTTGTAATCTGCGTGTCCACTCAGTGAATTCATAAAAATAACTTCTGAATTTACTTTGTAGTCCTCTCCAAAAATTCTTACATTAGTTGCACCATCAATCAATTTTCTTCCTAAAGTATTTTCAGCGCAGTAACCGACAAACAAAATAATATTATTTGGGTTATGAATGTTGTTCGCAAGGTGATGCAGCACTCTGCCCGCTTCTGCCATACCTGAAGAGGAGATAATTATGCAAGACTCTGTAATCGAATTTAATTTTTTTGAATCTTCAACATCCCGAATAAAAGTTAATTTATAAAATCCGAATGGGTCATCATGCTTATTCATAAAATTTACGGTCTCTTCGTCAAAACATTCTGGATGCAGTCGGAATATTTCAGTTGCATTAACACTCAAAGGACTGTCAACATAAACTGGTATTTTTACAGCGGGGTCGTCTTCAAAAATTTTATTCAACAAGTAAACTACTTCTTGTGTTCTACCCAAACTGAAAGAAGGAATTATAATTTTCCCTCCATTTGATTTTGCTTTTTTAATAACATCGCGCATCGAGTTTTGAGAAAGACGAATATCTTCGTGCAACCTTGAGCCGTAAGTACTTTCACAAATAAATAAATCAACTTGCGGAATTGGTTGAGGGTCTTTTAAGATTGGAGTATTCTTTCTACCTAAGTCTCCGGAAAAACCGATGCGGTATAATTTATTGTCTGAAACAATTTCTAAATAAGTTACCGCAGATCCCAGAATGTGTCCTGCATCTTTAAATAAAAGAGAAATATTATTTGCGATTTTAAATTCTCTGTCGTAGCCAACTCCAACAAAAAGTTTGTTAGTTGCATCAACATCTTTTTGGCTATACAAAAGCTCGAATAAATTTTTCCCATCCCGTTTTCTTTTTTTATTCACGAACTCAACATCTTTATTCTGAATGTGTGCGCTATCTTTTAACATCAATGCAGTAATATCGCGTGTGGCGTAAGTTGAATAGATGTCGCCTGTAAATCCGTGCTTGACAAGATTTGGTAAATTACCTGAGTGGTCAATATGAGCGTGGGAGAGAACAACAAAATCAATTTCAGCGGGGTCAAAGAATTCAAAATTTCTATTCAATTCAAAAGCTTCTTTACGCTTGCCTTGATACAAACCGCAATCCAATAAAAATTTTTTGTTCCCAACTTTTAGATAGTGCATAGAACCAGTAACTGTTTTAGCTGCGCCGATAAATTGTAATTCCATATTTTACTTCTTTACTATTTATTGAATAAAAGGAGAAATAAATTTACTTAACTTTTTTCGTATTGAATAAACAAATATAATTTCATTTTTCAAGAAGAATTTAAATTGACAATAAACTTGTTTTGTGATAACTTAATTACTTAAATTTTCTAAAAATAGATAATATGATTGAACAATACATACCGATTTTTTTAGTGTTAGCATTTGCAATCACTTTTGGAGTGGTTACAGTTTTTTCATCTGAGATTTTTGGACCAAAACGTCCTACCTCAGAAAAACTTTCTACTTATGAAAGTGGAATGAAACCAATAGGAACAACGACAGAACGAATTTCGATTAAATATTATATGGTAGCTATGTTATTTATAATTTTTGATCTCGAAGTAATTTTTGTTTACCCTTGGGCAGTACAATTCAGATCTCTTTATAACGAATTTGGAATGTTTGCTTTTTATTCTATGTTGGTCTTCTTGATTGTTTTTGAGATTGGTTATTTATATGCTTACAAAAAAGGAGGCTTTAATTGGGATTAGAAGCCAGATTAAATCAAGATGGATTTATCACAACTTCTGTGGACTTCTTAGCTGCTTGGGCAAGAAAAAGTTCAGTATGGCCAATGCCGATGGGAATTTCTTGCTGTGCTATCGAAATGATGTCTTCAGGCGGACCTAAATACGATATCGCCCGCTTCGGTTCTGAAGTTATGCGGTTCACTCCTCGTCAATGCGATTTGATGATTGTTGCCGGAACAGTAACTTATAAAATGGCAAAAGTTGTAAAAAAAATTTATGACCAAATGCCCGGACCAAAATGGGTAATAGCAATGGGAGCTTGTACATCAACGGGTGGAATGTATCGTTCATATTCTGTAGTGCAAGGGATTGATCAATTTTTACCAGTTGATATTTATTTAGCCGGATGTCCACCGAGACCCGACAATTTATTAAATGCGTTAATTCAGATTCAAGCAAAAATTGAAAAAACTAGAGTGAGTCAATTTCAAGACGCTCCATATTTAGAAAAATAAATGCAGACAATATTAGAACAATCGTTACAAACAAAATTTCCGGAAATAAAATTTGTTTTTTCCGAGTACAAAAATCTTATCGAAATAAAATTTGATAAGAAATATTTGACAGAAGTTGCACTTTTTTTGAAAGACGATCCACGCTTATCTTTCAGTATGTGCGAAGATCTTACTGCCATAGATTGGGCAACAAGTAATAATCGCTTCTCAATGATTTATATCCTCTTCTCTTTAAGTAATAAATTCAGAATAAAACTTAAAGTAGATTTAGAAGAAGGGGAAAAAGTCGATTCGATTTCTGCAATTTGGAACTCAGCAAATTGGGCAGAAAGAGAAACTTATGATATGTTCGGAATAGAATTTAATAACCACCCAGATCTCAGAAGAATGTATATGCCAGAAGAATTTGAATATCATCCTTTGAGAAAAGAATTTCCTGTGATGGGAATTCCTGGATCACTCTCCCTACCTAAATAAAAAAGTTTATGAAAAAATTAGTAAAAGAAGATATTCATCCAAAAATAATTCAGAGATTACTAAGTTCTGAAACTGAAATTTCATTTGATGACGCTTTAGAAAATGAAATGGTTTTGAATATGGGTCCGCAACACCCAGCTACTCACGGAGTGCTGAGATTAGTACTGCGACTCGATGGTGAGACTGTTGTTGCGTGTGTGCCTGAATTGGGTTATCTCCATCGTGGTTATGAAAAGATGGCTGAGAACATGACTTACTATGAATTTATTCCACATACAGATCGTCTTGATTATCTATCACCACCAGCGAACAATGTAGCTTTCGTTTTAGCTTGCGAAAAATTAGCAGGACTCGAAGCTCCGGTTCGTGCAAATTATATTAGAATGCTTGTTGCAGAACTAACAAGAATGGGTTCACATTTAGTTGCTATTGGTGCTCTTGCAATGGATGTTGGTGCTCTTACTGTATTCTTATGGACTTTAAGAGAGAGAGAAAAAATTCTCGATTTGTTTGATATTATTTGCGGTGCTCGTTTCACCACAAGCTATACACGAATTGGCGGAGTTGCATTTGATGTAACTGATGAAGCATTAAAATTAACGAAAAATTTTATCGATCAGTTTGAAGAAAAAATTGATGAAATTGAAAAACTCCTTAACTCGAATAAAATTTTTATTTCAAGACTCGAAGGTGTTGGAGTTGTTTCTGCAGAGGATGCAATTAATTTAGGTTTGACTGGACCTTTATTAAGAGGCTCGGGTGTTGAGCACGATTTAAGAAGAGCAACTCCATATCTGTTTTATAATGAAATGGATTTTAATGTTCCTACTTATAAAGAAGGCGATTGCTTAGCACGATATTTTGTCCGGTGCGATGAGTTGCGAGAAAGCGCCAAAATTATTTTGCAAGTAATGGATAAAATGCCCAAAGGCGAAATTATCTTAAATAGTCCGAAAAAAGTTTTACCGAAAAAAACTGAAATCTATTCGAAGATGGAAGAATTAATTCATGATTTTATGATTGTTAATTATGGAATCAATCCACCTGCAGGAGAAATTTATAGTGCTGTAGAAAATCCAAAAGGAGAGTTGGGCTTTTACATTGTAAGTAAAGGCGAAGGACATCCTTGGAGATTAAAAATTCGTTCACCGTCTTTTGTAAATTTGCAATCTCTTCCAAAATTAGTTGTCGGACATATGCTTTCTGATGTCGTTGCAATTATTGGAAGTATTGACCCGATAATGGGCGAAGCCGATAAATAAAAATAAAAAAAGTATTATGATGGAATTTAAATTCACTACTGAAAATATTGAAAAAGTAAATAAAGAAATTTCTAAATATCCAACGAAACTCCCTGCAGTTATGGGCATTCTATACATTGCTCAAGAACAGAATGGCTGGATCTCGATGGAAGTGATTAAAGAAATTTCGAATATTTTAGAAGTAACTGAAGAAGAAGTTTTTGGTGTTGTTACTTTTTACACGATGTATCATCAAAAACCGATGGGGAAATATCATATCCAAGTTTGTACTAATGTCTCTTGTATGCTGCGCGGAGGATACGAAATTTGGAATTCGATGAAAGATAAAATTGGTATTGGAAATCTTGGTGTAACAGAAGATCAAAAATTTTCACTCGAAGAAGTTGAATGTATGGGCTCTTGCGGAACTGCACCAATGTTGGCGATCAACGAAGATTACTACGAAAACTTGGATAAAGAAAAAGCACTTCAAATTATTGAATCACTCAAATAGAATGACAATGGAAAAAATTGTATTACCAGATATTGAAAACCTTCACCAACTCGATGTTTACTTAAAAAATGGTGGATACTCAGCGGCTCAAAAAGCTTTTAGTTTGACAAGTGATGAAATTATTGATCAAGTTAAAAAGTCGGGATTAAGAGGTAGAGGCGGCGCTGCTTTTTCAGCGGGAATAAAATGGAGCTTCATGCCAAAGTCTAACGACAAGCCAAAATATTTATGTATCAATGGTGATGAGAGTGAGCCGGGTTCTTTTAAGGATAGACAAGTATTCGAGTTTAACCCGCATCAATTAATTGAAGGCACAATTATTTCCTGCTTCGCTATTGGTGCAAAAGTAAGTTACGTTTACATTCGTGGTGAATATCATAAGTGGATAAAGTTATTTCAAAAAGCTTTGGATGATGCTTATGCAAATAATTTTGTCGGCGAAGGAATGAAACAAAAATTTGGAACTGATTTTTCTTGCGATATTTATATTCACAAAGGAGCTGGCGCCTACATTTGTGGTGAAGAAACTTCTTTGATGAATTCAATTGAAGGGAAGCGTGGATACCCAAGAATAAAGCCACCATTTCCTGCACAGTCGGGTTTGTGGGGCAATCCAACCACTATTAACAACGTCGAAACCATTACGAACATTCCACCAATTATAAACAAAGGGTGGGAGTGGTTCGCATCAATTGGTGAGCCGAAGCATCCGGGAACAATTCTTTTTGGAATTAGTGGACATGTGAATAAGCCGGGAGTTTATGAATTGCCATCAGGAACATTGTTGACTGAATTAATTTTTAATTATGCTGGTGGAGTTCCGGGAAATAAAAAAGTTAAATGCGTAATTCCAGGTGGTTCTTCAATGCCGCCACTCAGAGGTGATCAGATTGAAGGTATCAAAATGGATGCTGAATCGTTGAAGATTGCTGGCTCTGCTATTGGAACGGGCGGAGTAATTGTGATGGATGAAGATACCGATTTAGTAAAAGTTTTAGCTCGCATTGCTAAATTTTATTATCATGAAAGTTGTGGACAATGCACTCCTTGTAGAGAAGGCACTGGTTGGATGCTGAAATTATTGAACAGAATTGTGCGTGGTGAAGGCTCTAAAAAAGATGTTGATTTGTTAATAAGTGTTGCGAACAACATCGATGGAAACACAGTTTGTGCACTTGGTGAAGCAGCAGCTTGGCCTGTTAAATTTATGATTCAAAGATTCAGAGATGAATTTGACGCCAGAGTTAAAGATGAGATAATGATTCCTGTTTTAAATAAAGTTCATTCGATGAGAAAAACTGCAAATCCTCTTTCTCCAGTTCAAAATTGAAATTGTTCGGTTTGTGATTCGTTGTGCAACTCGAATAGATAGAACAAATTTCAACTTGATACTGAACGAGACGAACATTTTTTTTGAAACTTAATGCGAAATTATTTTCTGCTAAAGAAAATTTTCTTCGCTCATTCCAAATCGCTAAATAAATATTATTCCTTCGTGGAAAGTCATCAATAAAAATATTTTATTGAAAAATTTTCCAATCTCATATAACTTACTCACATTTGCTTTTATCAAAATAATGAGAATTAAAAAAACAGTTAAGTACTGAAAGTGACTATTTATGTAATTAAGAAATCATTATGTTATCTTAAGAGGTGAATTTAAAAAATAATTTAAATTGTGAGTAATCGAAAATTCACGAGGAATTCATCATGAATGATTTTGTTATTTTAGCTGCAGGAGTTTTGTGCGCTGGTTTTGGTGGCGAATTTTTTGTTAGAGGTCTTGTTGGACTTGCCAATTGGGCTAGAGTATCCTCAGGAATTATAGGAATAACAATTGCTGCATTCGCAACTTCAAGTCCCGAATTATCTGTTGCCATAAGCGCTGCATTAGCTGGAAAGCCAGAGATTGCTATGGGAGATGCTCTCGGGAGTAACATTGTAAATATTGGTTTAATTTTAGCGATTGCATTATTAATTTCAAGAATTAAATCTTCTCGCGACAATATAAAACGAGATTTTCCATTAGCTCTAATTATTCCTTTGTTTACAGGACTGTTAGCTATAGATGGAGTATTATCCTTAATTGATGGGATGTTATTGATAACTCTGTTTATAATCTGGTTAGTAATTGCAATTACCAATGCACGGAAACAACGAAATAAAGAAATTGAAGTTCGTGGGGAATATAAAAAAAGTCATGTAATAATTTATTCACTTATTGGGATGTTATTTTTAGTTGCTGCTGGACAGTTGATTGTTGTTGGAGCAAAAGGAATTGCACTCTCTTTTGCGTTAGACGAATTTATTATTGGAGCCACCATTGTAGCTATTGGTACATCAGCTCCAGAACTTGCAACAGTTATAGTTGCAAAACTTCGTGGGCATGACGAGTTAGGGATAGGAACTATTCTTGGGAGCAATATTTTCAATGGATTGTGGATTATTGGTGTGGCTGCTATTATTAATCCAATTTCAATTCACGCAGTGCATTTAGCTATCGTATTAGTTTTTGGAATTATCATGGTAATAGTAATTTTACCAACACGACAAGGAGAAATCCAAAGAAGAAGGGGATTGATATTGCTCATACTCTATGTTTCATATCTTGTAATGATTATTCTATAATAGAACTCGGATTTTTTAGATCAGCGATTATCAGCGGTTGGAAATCAGCGTCATCAGCGTTCCAATTTAGCAGTAAGAGAACGCGGATTTAAATCAGCGATTATCAGCGTTTGAAAATCAGCGTCATCAGCGTTCCAATTCAGCAGAAATAGAACGCGGATAAAGCGGATGCTACGCAACGCGGATTTAAATCAGCGATTATCAGCGTTTGAAAATCAGCGTCATCAGCGTTACAATTCAGCAGTAAGAGAACGCGGATAAAGCGGATGCTGCGCAACGCGGATTTAGTTCAGCAGCCAAAAAAATTGACACAGAAATAAAAATTTCATCAGGAAGGAACTTTATTTTTACAAAAAAACTATTCTTGTTTTACTAAAATTGATTCGACAATTTTTGCGACTTCATCACATTTGTCTAATATTTTTTCCGTAGTTTGAAAAATATCTTTCCATTTCATTATATAAATCGCGTCAGTGCTTTCAGAAAATAATTCAGCAATAATATCGTTACGCAGTTGATCACCTTCATCTTCAATTCTATTTGCTTCTGCTATAGCAATTTTTATTTCAGAAACATTTTTCATCGTTCTTAAACCATTTACTGATTTTGACACAGCATCAACAGACTTTTCAATAAGATCTACAACTTGAAAAAAATTATGATTGATCTCAGTAATTTTATATGATTTCATTATGTTCGCTAACTTCAGATGCAAATCTATTATCGAATCCATCTCATTAGCTAACTCATACATATCCTTTTTTGCTAACGGAGTGATAAAAGAATTATCAAGTTTCTCTACTAAATCGAAAACTGCGGTGTCAGCAACTCTCTCAATATCTTTCAACTTTTTTACTTCAATATCATTCAGTTCGCCATTACGAATCATAGTTGAAAATTGCTTCGATGCGTGAATACACTCGTATGATAAAATATCGAGGAGATTAAAAAATTCATATTCTTTTGGAAGCAGATTAAACGACATTTTGTGCCTATGAAATTATGTTAAAATTTAGAATGCAAATTAAAAAGAAAAATAAACTTTATCTCAAAAATATTTTTTTCCAAACTTAATCGACGTCGAAAAATATCTTAAAAAACTTATGTGCAAAGAAAAGAGAGATAAAGAATCAAACGATAGAAAAATAATTTCACCGAACAAAAATCAGATTAATTATTTTTTGCCCCTTCTTTTATCCAAGTTCTAATTCCTTGTATTTGATTTATAGTCAATGGCGGGAAACCCAATGGTGGCATTGGTCTAACGCTTGCACCTGTTATAGACCAAATCATTCTTGAAGTTAAAGTATCACCAGGATTAACAATTCCGGGCACAACAGTATTTGTCCAAGAAGTAAAAGCTAATGAGCCAGCTCTGTCTTTGTCATTATGACAGCCACTACTATTGCATTTCATATCGAAGACAGGGAGGAGATGCTCTCCAAATTTTACATTTTGTTCTGGAATTACTCTATTATCTAAATCATGAATTGTTATTGTATCATCACAGGAACTAAAAATAATTAGTGCAGACAGAAATATAGTCATCGAAAGAAATTTTAAATTTTTCATTATTCTAATATTTCAAAAATTTCGTTAAAAGATTTTTTTTCTTTGATTGGTTTTTCTGTTGAAGATTTTCCAACAGCTATACAAGCCGCAATAGTAAAGGGTGATTTTATCTCTAACAAATTTTCAATCTCTTCGCGAGCAATTAAAAGTCCAGTAATCCAGCAGCCTGCGTAATCCAAATCAACTGCGGTCAATAATAAATTTTGAACTGCTGCACCTATGCTCTGAACATTTGGATAATTTCTAATTTTATTTATTTCATCATGTGTTAAATTTATTTTTGTAGCAATCTTATCAATTACAGCTTCATAAGGTTGGGACAATACTAATATTATTGCAGGGGCATTTACAAAAAAAGTCGAGGAAATATCAACAGCTAATTTTATTCGTTCAATTTCTTTTTCATCAGTTGTAGGAAATATCGCTTCTATTTTTGCGTGTATTACATCAGCTATTTGATTAATGATTTTTTTGTTTGTGATCGCCAAAAATTTATATGGCTGCGAGTTATTGATACTTGGAGCAAGTGCAGCACTTCTCACCATCTCTTCGAGGACTTTTTTCGGTACTGGATCTGACTTAAAATGACGAGCAGAAAATCTATTTTCAATTGCTAATAAAAGTTCCATTTTAATTTCCAAATTATTGAATATAAAAAAAGAATTGAAGAGAAATAATTGTGGAGCTAAGCGGGATCGAACCGCTGACCTTCTGAATGCCATTCAGACGCTCTCCCAGCTGAGCTATAGCCCCAATATTTTTTCTATGATTCAAACTTAATTAAGTAGAGAGAGATATTCAATCTATTTTTTTGTAAAAAATTTAGTTTATTTTTATTCTACAAAAAACAAAGAGTTTATTATTAGGTATTCTGGATGAGTTTTCTACCTGTAAATTATTATTATAAAGACATCTTAAAAATTGCTATTCCTGCAGTTGCGGGACTGTCAACTCAAATGGTCGTATCATTAGTGGATGCTGCAATGGTTGGAAGACTCGAGAATCCAAAATTTGCATTGGCAGCTATGGGAGTTGGTGTGCTTGCGACTTGGGCTATCGTAAGTTTTTTTTCGTCGCTTGCTTCAGGAACTCATCTAATTGTTGCAAGAAGATTCGGAGAAAAAAAATATAAAGAGTGCGGCGAAACTTTAATCAACTCGCTTTATATGGCTTTATTGATTGGTACAATAATTGTTTTGTTCGGAGTTTTTTTATCGACAACGGTGGGACATTTTTTTGCTAAAGATCCTAAAGTTGGTGACCTCGCTTCGGAGTATATTTTTTTTCGTCTATTAGGAATTCCATTTTTTTTGATGACAGTTTCTTATCGCGGATTTTTCTTTGGATTGGGGAACACCAAAATTTTTATGATATCCGGAATTCTTACAAACATATTTAACATAATTTTTAATTATGGTTTTATCTATGGAAATTTTGGGCTGCCAAAAATGGGTTTAGCTGGTGCTGGTATTGGCTCAAGTCTAGCTACGCTTTGTGATGCAATTTTCTATTTGATAGTTTCCTTAAATGCAAATTTTAGGGTGAAGTTTAGTTTGTATCAAAATCTAAAAATCATTCCTCAAATATTAAAATCAATTTATAAAATCGCTTTACCAATTTCATTTCAGAACGTCTTCATTCTTGTTGGATTTCTTTCATTCATTTCTGTTACTGGATTAATAGGAGTTGCTGAACAAGCAGCTACACAAGCAATTATTAGTCTCCTATTTCTTTCCTTCTTACCATGTTATGGATTCGGAATAGCCGTGCAAACATTGGTCGGAACGTCTGTTGGAAAAGGTAAAAAACTTCTTGCAAAAATTTATGGTTTAGAAACAGCAAAGATTGCGACTTACTATACTGTTTCCTTAGCGCTCTTATTTATTTTCATTCCACATTGGATGCTTAATTTAATTACTACAGATCAAAGTATTATCGATATAGCTATACCTGCGATGCGTATTGCGGGCTTTGCTCAAGTGTTTTATGCAACGGGAGTTGTTCTTGCAAATGGACTTCAAGCAATTGGTAAATCTGCGTTTGTTATGCGAGCAGAAATTTTTGCAAACTTAGCTTTGTTCGTTCCGCTTTCATATTTGTTCGGAGTTGTTTGGGGATTTGGATTAGAAGGTGCTTGGTTAGCATTGCCAGTTTATATAATTATTTATGCTGCTATTATTTTAATTAAGTTTAAGTATGGCAAGTGGAAATCATTAATGAAAATTTAATTTTGTAAATAAGTAGTGAATGACTTTGTTCGATATGTAAGTAAAAAAACAATTACAAAAATTATTGATGCTAATACAAAAGAAAAATTTAGTCCAAAGTATCCGACAATTATTCCTGAGCTTATTGGTCCCAACATATTACCCAATATTTGAAAGCTCGAACCAATACTTATCAGTCCTCCTTTTCTATTTGACTCTGAATTTTTACTTATCGCTGTGAAGAGAAGTGGAATAATTAATCCATACCCCAGCCCGAGCAATATTCTGATCGGAATCAATAGATAAATATTTTCAACAATAGCGTGGAGCAAATACATGACTGAAGTAATTGCTGTTGCTATCAATAAATTTTTTCTTATTCCTGTTTTATCAATTCGACTTCCGAGCCACGCCGCAGAAATTGTAGAAAAAATTCCGAGAATGCTGAATAAGACTCCTGTTACGAGTGGAAGTGATTTTTCATCAATTGAAAATGTTTCAATGTATAAAACGAATATTGGACTTATTAGCTGAACACCGAACGAAGTCAATAAAATCAAGAGTGAAACGCGCAACAAGATTTTATTTGTAAATAGATATTTCCAATTAGCAAGGAAATTATGTCTTGATTCATTTGGTGCAGGCTTGGTTTCTTCCTTCATTAAAAAGAAAGTAACAATTCCGACTAGAAAAATTAAAGCACCAATTACAAGGAAGACATTTCTAAAACCCAATACGTTAGAAATCAGTCCGCCAATTAACGGACCAAAAATATTTCCTGCTGTGTAAGCTGATTGCGTTAGTCCCAGCGCATAACCAACTTTTTCTTTTGGAGTATTTGCACCAATTAAACCAATAGCAGCGGGATAGAAGCCACTTAGAGCACCTTGAAGTAATCTAAATAAAAAAAGTTGATATTCATTTTGTGCAGTGGAAGTAAGCATCATTGCAATTGATAGACCGAAAATTGCTCGCAATGTCATTAACTTTCTTCCATATTTATCGCCGAGACTTCCCCAGATAGAAGTAGTAAAAAAAGAGATAATAAAAGGACCAGCGAAAACTAATCCACTCCAAAATGCAGTATCGGAAACTTCAGTAACGCCGAGATC
>PNNF01000025.1 GCA_013824085.1 Chlorobiaceae bacterium
TGCTTGGGATGTTAAAGGAAAATTTCTTGGTAAACAGGAAATTATTGGAGCTAAAAATCTTCCATTAACGTCTTTCACTCAATATATGCAGAGTCACCCGTCACACGGTGATCCTGATAATATTTTTGAGTTAAGAAATTATATAAAAGGGGGTCGTGGTAAACTCGGAGATTTGGTAAACGTTTGTACCTGGACTTTTGGAAATGGTGCATCACTTCCAAATTGCGCTGCTATTGATCCTAAATTTATGTATTCAGGTGATCCTGAAACACGGACAGGTTGGATCAATACACAGCCAATTGATCAAAGACAAATGTCAAACACTGGTCCTTTTGCTTTAGAAAAAGGGAAACCTATTGATATAGTTGCAGTTTATATTGCTGGTCGTGGAACAAATCCACTTAATAGCGTTACTGTCGCTAAAGAATACTCAAGAACTGCTCAATTAGTTTTTGATAATAATTTCCCTTCACCTCCTCCACCTCCTCCAGTTAATGTTGCATTAACTACTGGTGCTAATTTTATTGATTTAGATTGGCCAACCGCTGATTTAATCAAATATAGAGCAAGAGATACAGTCCTTGACGTTGATAGAAGATTCCAAGGATTTTTTGTAACTCAGTATTTAACTAATGCAAAAACCTCTTCTATTCAAGGAGTTGAAGCGGCTAAAATTGTTGCTCACTATCAGATTCATAATCAGGTTAGAGGCGTCTTTCAACGAAAAGGTAATGGCGGAATAGATCTTGTCATAGAAGATTTAGCGTCAGAATTTAAGCTCGACAGTCTATTGTATTCTAATCCTTCCACAGGAAGAATAAAAGTTAGATTGAACAAAGATGCATTCACTGCTACTCCTTTTATTAAAGGACGAGATTATTATTATACAATTACAACCTATACATTAAATCATTCTGTAATTGTAAATCGTGCAACTAATACTTACGGTGGAATTGGCGAATATATCGATATGACAGGTGCAGGAATAGATTATTATGAAAGCCCTATCTATCCTATCACATTTGGAGAAAATTTATATACTCCAGCATTAGCTCCAACGCCTTCAACCCAAACTTCTGGAAAATCAAAAGGCAATGTAAAGCTATTAGTTGTTGATAAAGCTGCTTTAACTGGTGATGAATATGTAGTAGAATTTTTCCCTGATACAACAGCAATTCCTTACGCTCCGTTCTGGAGATTAAGAAATGTTACTCGTGGCACAACATTAATCGATTCTTCTAAAGTTTACGATTTTGACACGACAAGTTATTCAGGAAAAGTTTTCCAAGGTTTCATACCTAAAGTAGAACCACAATTACCAGTTTACCCAACAAATAATAACGTTCAGATTCAGTACATTTCACCAAACCCAAGATGGTTCTCTGATTTTAGTGATCCAGGAGGGCTTGGAGTATTCTATGCAGGACAAGACCTTTTGCAACAACCTGCAGGAGGACTACCAACAGCAGTTAATCTAAATTTAAAATCTAATGTTATCACTGCAGATAGATTGAGAACAATCGAAATTAGATTCGGTACTCCTGGCAAAGCTTATAGATTCCTAAGAGGATACAAAGGCGCAGGCATTGGTAGAAGAGCAACAGTAGTTTATGCTGGTGTTGTTACTGCTGCTGATACAACCCGAAATGCTTTCGGTGGTGGTACTGTCGGAAAATTAGGTGAAGGTTTCGTAGATGTGCCATTCACTGCTTGGGTAAAAGACACAGTGTTCGGTGAAGAAAGACAATTAGAAGTTGCTTTCATTGAACATAGTGTGGCTGCTCGTGGAAGACCTGACGGAATTTGGGATACTGACACAGCTTTATTGAATACTCAAGAATATATTATTGTATTTGATTCTCCTTATAGCGCTACTCCGACCAATAAAATTATTACTGGATCAGGAAGTACAAACTGGTCAGATATTAGAGGTTATATCAACAATGATGCGACCCTAACACCTTTCCAAGTAAGAACTGCAAGATCCCCTTGGTTTAATGCGCTTTACATTGTTGGATTACAACAAAGAACTTCAACTTCATATCCAACTGCAGGTGATATTTTAAGAATTCCGATGAGAGTTTATCCTTATACAGATTTGGATAAATTTACATTTAGGACTTTGGCTCAAGGACAAATTTCTGAAGCTCAGGAAAGAGAGATTTTTGAGAATGTCAATGTTTTCCCAAATCCACTCTTTGCGTTTAATCCTGCTACAAGTTTTGATGCAACAGCAAATCCTGATGATCCGTTTGTAACCTTTACCAATCTTCCTACTGAAGTTACAGTAAAGATTTACACATTAGGTGGTCAGTTAATCAGAACACTAAACGAATCTGATAAAATTGGTGGAGTAAATTCACCATTTTTAAGATGGGATATTGAAAATGAAGCTGGATTGAGAGCTGCATCAGGTATGTATTTGGCGATAGTGAGTTCACCAAAGTATGGTGAAAAGATATTGAAGTTGGCTATCATAATGCCACAAAAGCAATTACCAAGATTTTAATGAATCTGTTAAAGGTAAGATATTGGGTGGAGTTAAATCTTCACCCTTTATTAAACAAATAAAGAAAGGTTTATTATGAAAAAAATTAATTTATTAGTACTGATATTATTTTTAGCAGTTCAAACATTTGCTGGAGATGTGTCAAGAAAAGGAACTACAGGAGCTGATCAGCTTTTGGTTCCTGTTGGAGCTAGAAGTATTGCTACAGCCGGTGCTTTCTTAGCCAACACAACAGGAGTTGAAGCTATTTATTTTAATCCAGCTGGTGTCTGCCTCTCACAAAATTCTGAAGTCATGTTTTCTTATATGACATATATCGCAGATATCAACGTCTCTTATTTTGCTGCAGCAGCAAACTTAGGGGAAATAGGAACTTTTGGATTAAGCTTTAAAGGCTTTGATTTCGGTGAAATTCCTGTTACAACGAATGATGCTCCAGATGGAACAGGTGCTACATTCTCTCCTGCGTTTTATACTGTTGGTTTGACTTATTCAAAAATAGTTACTGATAGAGTAGCGATTGGCGTTAATGCAAAATTAATTCACGAAGGAATTATGAGCACTTCTGCTAATGGTGCTGCTTTTGACTTCGGCGTTCAATATCGTTTTTCACCTGTCCTCTCACTTGGTGTAACCTTAAAGAACCTCGGTAGCAATATGTCATACTCTGGTCAAGATTTACAACAAAAAACAGTTGTTCCGGGTGCACTGCCTGGAACACGTTTAGGTTCGTTTATGCCAGTTACTGAAGAATTTCAATTGCCAAGTTATTTTGAACTTAGCTTAGCATATGATTATGAAATTAATGAACAAAACAACATCTTAGTTGGTAGCACTTTCAGAAGCAATAATGCTATGGAAGACCAAATATTATTAGGTTTGGAATATAATTTCATGAACAATTTCTTCTTGAGATCTGGCTATAATATGTTAGTAGAAAACCAAGCACAATCGATTTATGGCCTCAATTTCGGTGCTGGTGTTAAATATGATTTCCAAGAAGGAATGAACATCGCTATTGATTATGCTTTCAGAGATGTTAAAGATTTCCCTACAGCAAATCATATCTTCACAGTAAAACTTGGTTTCAGGTAATATTTTCTCCCTATGGGAATAAAAAAAGGCATCCTAGAAATGGGATGCCTTTTTCATTTATATTTGATTTTTATTTGTGTAATTTTTCTTAATCATTAATTTTTTTTTGAGTTATCGAATGAAAAGATATTTGGCGCTATTTATTTTTTTTCTTCTTTCAACAAACATTTTTACACAAAATAAAAATTTTGGGTTTGAATTTGACTATGCACTTTTTAGACACGATTCAACATCAAACTATTTAGAATTGTATTACTCTTTCAATCAAAAAGATTTGACAATTCAATCTAATGATACAATGATGTTTGTCGAAGGAATTTTGAAAGTCACTATTATGGATAGTTCAGAACAAAATGTTTTTATCGATAGAGAGTGGAAAGTTCGCGGGACGCATAAAGACACTACTGACCTTTATAAATCGTTAATCGGTCAAATCGGATTTCTTCTCCCAGAAGGCACTTACAGAGCTATTGTAGGCGGAAAAGATGCAGTTGATACTTCCTTCTCAAGATTTTATTCTGAATTGTTTAGAGTGAATATCTATCCAAAAAATAGATTATCAATTAGTGATTTGCAAATAGCGTCTCGAATTGTTCAAGAAAGTCCAAATGTTAATTCTATCTTCTACAAAAATTCTTTAGAGATTACTCCATTGCCAAGCTCAATTTTTGGAATTAATCAACCAGTTTTATTTTACTACACAGAGCTTTATAATCTCTTACTGAAAGAAAATCCTGATCCATATAAAATTACAACTGTTGTTTTGAATAGTCGTGGCAGAGTTATTTATAATAGAACAAAAAAAATATTGCCCAATGTTGACTCACGCGTTGAGATGGGTGCGATTACACTTACAAAATATCCAACTGATACTTACAGTCTCGTAGTATCGTTAATCGATAGTGCAGCAAATTATAATGTTTCATCGTTCAAGAAATTTTTTGTTTACAATCCTGACATAATTGATTCAACAACGTTTGCTTCATCATCAAGAGATTTTTTAAGTTCGCAATTTGGCGTTATGTCAGTTGAAGAGTGTGATGAAATTTTTGAAAAATCAAAATACATTGCAACAACTGCAGACATCGCAAAATATTTAGAATTAACTGCCGTTGAATCTAAACGAGAATTCTTATTCAATTTCTGGAGTAATAGAGATGATCCTTTTCAAGCTGATGATAAAGATTATTTCACAGAATATTTTAAAAGAATCGACTTAGCAAATGTTAGATACAATACACTAGCAAAGCAAGGTTGGAAAACTGATAGAGGCAGAATATTTACAATCTATGGTGACCCAAGCGAGATTGACAGATATCCAAATCAAATAGATTCTAAGCCGTATGAAATTTGGCAATTTAATAGCATAGAAGGTGGAGTAATTTTTATTTTTGCTGATCTTACCGGCTTTTCAGATTACCGATTGATTCATTCAACTAAGAGGGGCGAGCTTAGAGATGAAAATTGGCAGAGAAGATTATTGCATTTTTAGAATAACATAAATTGAAAAATCAATTTGAATATTTTCTCTTTATTATTTTTAGTAAATTATTTTGTTTTATAGGGCTAAAAAAATCTCGAAAATTTGTGAATTTTTTAGTCCTAATTTTTTATAGAATATTGAAATTAAGAAGACGTGTAACAGAAGAGAATTTACAAAAAGCTTTCCCGAATTTATCCAAAAAAGAAATTGATGAACTAACTTTAAAGTCTTATCAAAATTTTGCTATCTGTCTGATCGAAATTTTATCAATGCCAGCAGTTACATCTGAATCAATTAAAGAGATAGTAAAAATTGCGAACATTGAATTGCTAAATAAAAAATATGATGAAGGAAAAGGTGTAATACTTTTATCGGCTCATTTTAACAATTGGGAATATGCAGCACTTGCAGCGGGATTTTATGCTAAAGAAAATATTAATGTTGTTGTCAAACATTTACGAAATCCTTTCGTTGACAAGTGGATGAATGATTGTAGAACAAAATTTAATAACAAAACAATTCCTCTCGGTGTTTCTATTCGACATATTTTTGCTGCTATTAAAGAAAAAAAAATTGTAGGTATTATCGCTGATCAACGCGGACCTAAAGAAGGAATAAAAATTAATTTTTTTAATAACAATACTTCAGTTTATTCAGGCCCAGCAGTGTTGGCATTAAAAATGGGAGCGCCTTTAATTATGGGTTTACCAGTAAGGCAACCAGATTACTCATATTTAGTCGAGCTTGCTGAAATCAACCAAGAGAATTTACCAGAAGATGAGAATGAAAAAATAAAAGAAATTTGTCAAAGACAATTTAATAATTTAGAAATGATGATTAAAAAAAATCCTGCAAGTTGGTTTTGGATGCATAATATTTGGAAGTATTGATGAATAGAATTTTAGTAATTCAATCAGCGTTTATTGGTGATGCAATTTTAAGTTTACCGATGATTCAAGAATTAAAAAAAAGAGATGAGAATTTATTAATCGACGTAATCTGTATTGAAAAAACTTTTGAAATTTTTTCTTCATCACCATTTGTTAATGAAGTTTTTATTTTAGATAAAAAGAAAAAACATAACTCTATTTTTTCCTTAAATAAATTTGCTAAAGAAATTTCAGAAAAAAATTATTCCGAAATAATTACTCCGCATCGTTCAATCAGAACTTGCTTGTTGGTTATGTTGATTAACGCACCGAGAAAAATTGGTTTTACGAATAGTGCAATTCCATTTGTATTTACAGAAGTTAAAAAATATAATTACGATTTCCATGAAGTGAAAAGAAATTTATGCCTAATTAATTATTCATTTGAAAATGAAAATTGGAAAATTCAGCCATTAATAAATTCTGAAAAAGCAGTAAAAGAAAAAATTGATATTCTTATTTCAGAAAATAAATTAAATGAGTTCATCGCAATTGCTCCAGGTACAGAATGGGAAACTAAGCAATACCCAAGTGAGAATTTTTCACTACTGATTGAAGAGCTTTCTAAAAATCATAAGATTATTTTAATCGGTAGCGAAAAAGAGACTGAATTATGTGAAGAAATAATTTCAAAAAGTTCTAGTTCGGTTATAAATTTGGCAGGTAAATTATCGATAGTTGAAACTATTGAATTGTTAAGAAAAACTAAATTGCTAATTTCAAATGATAGTGCACCAACTCACTTTGCTATGGCTGCAGATATTAAAGTATTAACAATTTATTGTTCAACGTCTCCTAAGTTTGGATTTTATCCTTATAATTCAAAAAGTAGATTTTTGAGTTTGGATAATTTGAGATGTAAGCCCTGTGGTATTCACGGTTACAAAGAATGTCCATTAAATAATTTTGAGTGTGGCAATAAGTTAGAAGTGAAAGATGTTTTGAGAACAGCAAATGAGATGTTAAATGAAAAATAATTTAGCTACAAAAACATTGTTAGTCGATGACGCTAATGCGAATTCAGTAGTTGAAGCAGTATCTATTCTGAAGAATGGTGGAATATTTATTTCTACTTCTGATACTGGTTATCGATTTTTTTTGGACTCGAAAAAAGAAACTTACGACCAATTTTTTAGAATCACTCGAAAAAAAATAGATGAAGAAGCAATTTATTTTGTTGGGAGCATTGAAATTCTAAGAAAAAATATTTTATTGTTCGATGACAAAATGTTTGATTTCTTAATTTCAGTTTGGCCAAATCCAATTTCAATAAAATTTAATTTAAGTAAAGATGGGAAAAAAAATCTCAACAAAGAGAGTGCATTTTTTAGAATTCCCAATAATAATTTTTGTCTTAAATTTTTATCAGCTTATGATTCGCCCGTATTGACAAGCGATGCTGTTCGGAAAAATGAACCAATTCATAATGACTTCACATTTTTGAATGAAGAATTTAATAGCGAAGTGGAAGCAATCTTTTATACAAAGAAAAAAATTTTCGACCAGTTCCCAACTACAATTGACTTGACAACAGACCGACCAATATTGGTAAATGAAGGCAAGTATAAATTTTCTACAATTGAAAAAAAATTTATAGAGTGTTATGGATAAAATATCTGTCACATTAGAATATTTCAAAAAAAAAATAAAACGACTTTTCGATATTTTTAGTTTCTCACTTTTAGTAGTTCCAGAGTCATCTACTTCGTTGGTAAGAAGTAAAAAAATTAATTCAAAAAAAATATCGCTTTTATTTTTTTTCTTTTTTGTTTCAATTTTTTTAGTCTCATTTCTCTTCTTCAAATATACTCCAGCAAATTCTATGTTGGGAAATGTTGACCGCGAATTTTCTACATCAGAAGAAGAAATGATTCACAATCTTAATCAGAGAGTATTGACCTTGTTGAATGAATTAGATCAGCTAAAAAAATCTAATGAAAATTTGAGGAAGGCAATCGAGTTAGCAGACCCAACTTTATTGAATAATAAAAAAGATACGCCTAAAGTTGGTGGTAATGTTCAGAGAGTCTTTTTTGATTTTATCGAAAAATATTTTTTTGATTCCGAAAATGTAATTTTTCATAGACCGATGCAAGGCTTTAGAAGTAGAGGATTTGAACCAACTAAAGGACATTTTGGAATCGACTATTCAGCAAAAGAAGGAACTCCAATTTTTGCAACGACAAATGGATATGTCATATTTTCAGATTATACTGTGGATGATGGGTTTATGATAATTCTTGCTCACGCAGAAGGTTATCTCTCATTTTACAAACATTGTTCGCAGTTACTAAAAAAAGAAAGAGATATTGTTACGCAGGGAGAAATAATTGCTTTAAGTGGTAATTCAGGATATCAAACTTCTGGTCCACATTTGCATTTTGAAATTTGGAAAGATGGTATGCCAATTGATCCAGAAAAAATTTTAGTTAAATTTTAGAGGTATAGAATGAAGTTAATCGGAAGTAACGCACCATTAGATGGAATCAGTATTATCAGTGTTGGCGTGGATATCGAAGGGAACATAAGCGCAAATAGTGATATCAGAATTGATGGAAAAGTCAAAGGAAACGTTGCATCGACAGGAAATATTATTCTTGGAGATAAGGGAGTAATTATCGGTGACATCAGAGGGAAGAATGTAACAATCGCGGGACAAGTGCAAGGGACTGTTCACTCGGATTCAAAAATTATGTTAGAAGCGACTTCTGCTTTAAAGGGAGATATTATTTCCAAAATACTCGTCGTTCAAGAAGGAGCTAGGTTTGAAGGAAAAAGTGAAGTGACCAAAGGCTCAGAAAATGTTAAGCCCAAATGATAAGAAAAAAGATGATAACCTTGAAAAAACTTTTAGAGAAGTTTCTCCATATTTAGGCTTGGGGTTGCAATTAGCGGTTACAATAGTTGCAGCAGTTTTTTTTGGAGATTGGTTAGATAAAAAATATTTAACCTCACCTTTGTACACTATCATCTTTGCTATCTTAGGAGTTTTTGTTGGACTCTATAGTCTAATAAAAACTGTTCTTTACAACGAAAAAAAAAATTCAAATGAAAAAAACAAGTTATCTTAAAATAATTTTTTTGCCTTCAGCAATTTTATTATTGTTAGTTCCACTCCTATTTTTGCAATGGTTTGATGCAAAAATTTTGCAATCAATTTTTTTTGGTGCAGCTTTATGCTTTGTTAATTATGCTGTTGGAGTCTCTTTAATAAAATATTCTATCGACAAAAGAGAAAAAACTTTCCAAATCATGGTTTTTGGCGGTATGGTGGTAAGATTATTTTTTTCATTAATACTTATTTTTCTCTTCTTAAATTTCTTGAAACTTAACCAGAATTACTTTATCTTTACAATCTTTATTTGTTACACTTATTATTTAATTGTTGAAATTTATTATTTACACATAACTGACGTAAATCCTAAAACTGAATGAACGATACTTTACAAACTGCGGTTGACAGCGTAAAAAATACAGCGGACAAAAGTGCTGACAACAGCTGGATACTACTACATATTATGGATGGGAACTATCTGGATTTTTCTCCTTTCGGAAAAATTTATCTTCCTGAAATCCAATTTATGGGAATCGATATTTCAATTACTCGGCACGTAGTTTTTTTATGGATTGCTGCGTTAATAGTTTTTTTTCTATTCAGAATGATTTCAAAAAGTTATACGAAATCATTAGTGCCAAAAGGTGTTACAAATTTCTTTGAAGTTTTTATAATTTTTGTTAGAGATGAAATTGCTAAACCTACTATAGGAAAAGGATACGAAAAGTTTTTACCTTATTTATTATCGGTATTCTTTTTTATTCTCATTTCAAATTTTTTAGGATTAGTTCCATTCTCAGCAACGATAACGAGCAATATTTCAGTGACTGCAGTTCTGGCAATTTTTTCATTTGGAGTTATTCAAATTGGTGGAATAAAAAAGAATGGGTTCTTTGGATATTTTAAGGGATTGATTCCGCATGGCGTACCAGTTTTTCTACTGCCGATTATGATGATAGTTGAATTTTTAGGATTATTCACAAAGCCATTTGCGCTTGCGATTCGTCTTTTTGCAAATTTAACTGCAGGACACATCATAATTTATGCACTCATAAGTTTAATATTTGTTATGCAAACTTTTGCTGTTGTGCCAATTTCTATTGGTATGGCTTTGTTTATTTATACACTTGAACTATTAGTCTGTTTATTGCAGGCATTTATTTTTACAATGCTCTCATCTCTATTTATTGGGATGGCAGTTCATCAAGATCATTAATCAATATATAAAATAAGGAAATCTAATATGGAACTTGGATTAGCATATTTAGCAGCTGGATTAGGCGCAGGATTAACAATTTTAGGCGGCGCTTTTGGAATTGGCAAACTCGCTAGTGCGGCTATGGAAGCAAGCGGAAGACAACCTGAAGCAGCGGGCGCAATCAGAACTTCAATGATTATTGCAGCAGCTCTAATTGAAGGTATTGCTCTCTTCGCTTTAGTAGTTTGCTTTTTATTAGCAGGTAAATAATTTAAATCTGAGCATTATTGCTCAAATAAAAAATTTTTCTATTAGGATTTATTTTTATGCTTACGAATATTTTAGCTTTTTCGATGATGTATGCCGAAACTGAATCGGGTGGCAGCGGAGGTTTGCTCTCTGTTAACGCTGGTTTAGCTTTTTGGACTACATTAACTTTTTTGATTCTGCTTTTCCTACTCAAAAAATTTGCTTGGAAACCAATTCTTAAAGCACTTGATGAGAGAGAAAAAAAGATTAAAGAATCTCTTGAGCTTGCACAGAGAGCCAAAGAAGATGCTGAAAAAATGATGCTCGAAAATAAATCTAATCTTCTGAGAGCTGAAGAAGAGTCAAAGAAAATTATTGAACAGAGTAAAGAATTTGCTGAAAAATTAAAAAATCAGATTATAGACGAAAGTAAAGATCAAGCCAAAAAATTGATCGAGAACGCTTCTGCTGAAATCGACCGAAAGAAGTTGGAAACATTTGAAGAATTAAAAATTCAAGTGGCAAATCTTTCTATCGAAATTGCTGAAAAAGTGATCAGAAAAAATCTTGACAGAGAGACACAAAATAAAATTGTTAGCAATTATATAGATGAAATTCAGAAAAATTAACTATGTCAATTAGAAAAGTTTCTGTAAAATATGCCGACTCGCTTGTTGATGTATCTTTTGAAAAAAAAATCATCGACAAAATTGCAACAGATGTCCGATTTGTCTTGAAAACTTTTGACGATAATCAAGAACTTTTAAGAATTATGGAAAATCCGATCTTAAAGTCGGATAAGAAATTAGCTATCTTTAATGAAATTTTTGTTAATCATCTATCAGAAGATTTTCAAAAATTTGTTCAGTTTATTTTTGATAAAAAAAGAGAAGAAATAATTTATTCGATATTGAAAACATTCCTTGAACGCAAAAATGTAAAAATGGGAATTGCAAGAGTTGAGGTTTTTACTTCAGTTGAATTTTCAGTTGAACAAAAAAAATTATTTGAATCGCAGTTAGAAAAAATACTAAACAAAAAATTAGAACTTGAATTTCATTTAGATGACAAAATAATTGGAGGCTTCGTCGCAAAAGTAGATGACCTCGTTATTGACGCTTCATTAAAACACCAGTTAGATTTGTTGAAGAAACAATTTTTGCAAGGTGGAGTTAATCTAAATTAATATTTATGAGGAACTAGGAAATGGTAGAAATTAGACCCGACGAAATAACAAAAATTATCCGGAAACAACTTTCTGGTTATGAAAACGAAATTGATGTCTATGACGTTGGCACTGTACTTCAGGTAGGTGATGGTATCGCTAAAGTTTATGGCTTGTCTAATGTTATGGCTAACGAACTCGTCGAGTTTCCAAACGATGTTTTTGGAATGGTGTTAAATCTTGACGAAGATAGCGTTGGATGTGTTTTGTTTGGCGAGTCGAGATTAGTTAAAGAAGGCGATACTGTAAGACGTACAAAGCGAGTTACTTCAATTCCTGTTGGTGATGAAATGCTCGGAAGAGTTATTTCACCGCTCGGAATTCCAGTTGATGGAAAAGGAAGTATTAACACTTCCAAGTTTCTCCCAATCGAAAGAAAAGCACTTGGAGTTATTCAACGCCAACCCGTAAAAGAGCCACTTCAAACGGGAATTACTGCAATCGATTCGATGATTCCGATTGGTAGAGGACAAAGAGAATTAATTATTGGTGATAGGCAGACGGGAAAAACCGCTGTTGCTGTTGATACAATTATTAATCAGAAATTTACACACACTGAAGAAGCAAAAAGACTTGGCGTAAAACCAGTTTATTGTATCTATGTTGCTATCGGACAAAAGCAATCGACAGTTGCTCAAGTAGTTGCAAAACTGCGCGAGAGCGATGCAATGGATTACACTATTGTTATTATTGCCGCAGCTTCTGATCCTGCACCACTACAATTTATTGCTCCTTATTCAGGCGCAACTCTTGGTGAATTTTTTAGAGATAACGGAAAACATGCTCTTTGTATTTATGATGATCTTTCTAAACAAGCAGCTTCTTATCGCGAGCTTTCTTTATTATTGAGAAGACCTCCAGGACGTGAAGCATATCCCGGTGACGTTTTTTATCTTCACTCACGTCTGCTCGAAAGAGCTTCTAAGCTTAGTGATGATTTAGGAGGCGGAAGTTTAACCGCTCTACCAATTATCGAAACACAACAAGGCGACGTTTCGGCTTACATTCCAACCAACGTAATTTCTATTACGGATGGACAGATTTATCTTGAGTCGAGCTTATTTAATGCGGGTGTTAGACCTGCAATTAACGTTGGTATTTCTGTTTCTCGTGTAGGTGGATCTGCTCAAATAAAAGCAATGAAAAAAGTTGCTGGCAGTTTGAAATTAGGTTTAGCTCAATTTAGAGAGCTTGAAGCTTTCTCAAAATTTGGTTCTGATCTGGATGCCTCAACTCAAAAAACTCTTGCTCGTGGAATTAGACTTGTAGAATTATTGAAGCAAGGACAATATGCCCCTGTAACAGTTTATCGGCAAGTAGTTTCTATTTTTGTTGGCACAAATGGTTTCCTTGATACGCTCCCAATTATGGATGTAAAAAGATTTGAAAAAGAATTGCTGGAATTTATCGACTTAAAATATCCACAAATATTTGTTTCGATTCAAGAGACAAAAGACCTTCTAGCTGATAATGCAGAATTAATAAATAAAGCTTGTCAAGAATATTTACAAATTTTCAAACGTAGTAATTAGTGAATTAAGATAATGCCAACTTTAAGAGATTTACGAATCAGGATAAAAGGTGTTCAAAGCACTCAGAAAATTACGAGTGCAATGAAAATGGTTGCAGCATCAAGATTAAAGCGTGCTCAGGAGAGTATTGTTAATGCTCGTCCTTATGCAAGAAAAGTTTTTGAAATGCTCAATCATCTTGTGATTGAAAGTGATAGATTAAATAATCCCTTGATTTTAAAAAGAGAAGTGCTTAAAGTAGCTCTTGTTGTTGTTACTTCTGATAGAGGTTTATGCGGAGCATTTAATACAAATATTTTGCGTGAAGCAAATAATTTTATTAAAAATGAATGTGAAGCTAATTCTATTGTTCCTTCAATTTTTTGTGTCGGTCGCAAGAGTTATGATTTTTTTAAGAAAAGACCCTATCCAATTGTTAACTACATAAGTGGTATTTTTGGAAAACTAAAATTTGAAAATGCTTTAACTATCTCAAATTTTTTGGTTACGAATTATTTGAAGGGCGACTTTGATGAAGTTGTAATAATTTATAATGAATTTAAGTCTGTCATTCAGCAAAAAGTTGTAAGAGAAACTTTTCTTCCAATACCATTTGAGTATAAAAAAGAAGTTGAATTGAAGGCAGATAATTATATCTTTGAACCTGACAAAATAATGATTTTTGAAAGAATGTTGCAAAAACATTTAAGAGCACATATTTGGAGAATATTACTTGAATCAAATGCTGCTGAGTTTGGAGCAAGAATGACCGCTATGGACAATGCTACAACGAATGCTAAAGAATTAATTAGAGTATTGAAATTAAATTATAACAAGGCAAGACAAGCAGCAATTACAAAAGAGTTACTCGAAGTTGTTTCAGGTGCAAATGCTCTTAGAGCAAATTAGATTTTATAATTAGGAATTGATAACGAAATAATATGTTAGAAGATATTTCTCAAAAACTTGAATCTGCTTTAAAAAAAATTAGAGGTCAAGGAAAACTTTCTGAAAAAAATATCTCCGATTCAATTAGAGAGATTCGCCGTGTTCTTCTTGATGCTGATGTAAATTATAAAGTAGCCAAAGACTTCATCGAAAAAGTTTCGCAAAAAGCACTTGGGACTGATGTCCTAAGTTCAATTACTCCGGGACAATTAATTACTAAAATTATTTATGATGAATTAACTGAACTACTCGGAAGTTCAAATCAAGAACTTAAACTTAATCCGAATGGACCAACAATAATTTTAGTTGTTGGACTTCAAGGTTCAGGTAAGACAACTTTTTGTGGTAAGTTAGCAAAGAAGTTTTTAGCAAATGGCAGAAAGCCGTTGCTTGTTGCGTGCGATATTTATAGGCCTGCTGCTATTCAACAATTGAAAATTCTGGGTGAGCAAGTTAAAGTGCCTGTCTTTTCGATTGAAGAAAAAGATGCAAGAAAAATTGCTAAAGATTCGATTCAATTCGCAAAAGAAAAAAATTGCGACACTATAATTATTGATACCGCCGGAAGACTTCACGTTGATGAAGAGATGATGGTTGAAGTTGTTGACATTAAGCAGATTGTAAATCCAACTGAAATTCTTTTTGTTGTTGATTCGATGACGGGACAAGATGCAGTGAACTCTGCTAAAGCGTTTAATGATAAAGTAAATTTTGATGGAATAGTATTAACGAAGCTGGATGGCGATTCTAAAGGTGGATGTGCGCTGTCGATTAGAGCTGTTGTTGGTAAACCAATTAAGTATAGTAGCAACGGAGAAAAACTCGATTCAATTGAGGCATTTTTTCCCGAGCGTTTAGCTTCAAGAATCCTTGGCAAAGGTGATGTGATTAGTCTTGTTGAAAAAGCACAAGCTAACTTTGATGAAGATGAAGCTACTAAGCTGGAAGAAAAACTTAAGAAAAATAAATTTGATTTTGATGATTTTCTTCGACAGATTCGGATGATAAAAAAAATGGGTTCTTTGTCTTCTTTACTTTCTATGATGCCGGGAGTAGGAAATAACATGAAAAATGCTAATATTGATGACAAAGCCTTAGTAAAAGTTGAAGCAATAATTAGTTCGATGACTATGAAGGAACGTAGAGATCCCAAAGTATTGAATGGAAGTAGAAGATTAAGAATTGCAAAAGGAAGTGGCACTTCAATCCAAGACGTTAATAGACTCTTAAAACAGTTTGGTGAAATGCAGTCGATGGTGAAGAAGATGAACCAAAAAGGATTTTTTAATAACATGTTAAACAATAAAAAATTAAATTTTAATTGATAATTATTTGGAGGCTATTTAATTGGCGGTTAGATTAAGACTGAGAAGAATGGGAAAGAAGAAGCAACCTATTTACAAAATTGTTGCTGCAGATGCTCGTTCACCAAGAGATGGTAAATATTTAGAATCGATCGGTTTGTATAATCCTAAAACCGAGCCACTCACACTTGAACTAAATGAATTGAGAGTGATGTATTGGCTTGGCGTTGGAGCACAACCGACTGAAACTGTGAAAAGCTTGCTTAGACAAAAAGGAATAACCTTAAAGCAAGAACTTCAGAGACGAGGCTTCAGTGAAGAGAGAGTCAATGAAGAATTAGATAAATGGCAAAAATCAAAAGATGCAAAAGTTCTTAGAAAATCATCTTTGCTAAAAGGTAAGAAAAAGCAAACAGTTTCTTCAGAAGAAAAGGGAGCTGCTTCTGAAGTTAAATCTGAAGAGTAAGTAAATTTACTTCTCTTTAGCTTATTTTGTCAGCTCTTAGTTCTAATTGTAGGAGGTATCTTTCATGAAAGAATTCATTGAATACATTGCTCGACACCTTGTTGACAATCCTGACGGAGTTGTCGTCGCAGTTAAAGTTGAAGAGGATAAAAAAATTGTCCTTACTTTAGATGTGAATGAAAAAGATATCGGTAAAGTTATCGGGCGACAAGGAAGAACTGCGCAAGCTTTGCGGACTCTCTTGACAGCGATTGCTGCGAAGGAAGGAAAAAAAGCTTTTCTTGAAATTGCTGATAAAAGACCTAAACCACCAAGTGAATGATTATTTCTTAATTGGAATTATTCACTCAATTTTTAATAATGAAGGTTGGTTAAGAGTTATTTCTTTTTCAGACTTTCCGGAAAGATTCAGTAATCTGAAATTTGTTTACATGGATTTTTTTGGAGAAAAGAAAAAAATTAAAGTCATTGAAAGTAAATGGCATAAAAATTCTTTACTCTTGAAATTGGAAAATTTTTTAGATTCTGATAATTGTTCTTTATTAATTGGCAAAGAGCTATTTGTTGATTCGGACAATCTAGTGAAACTTCCGAAAGGTTATAACTTTATTCATGACCTTATCGGCTTAGAAGTTTTTCAAGTTGATAGAAGACTTGGAGTAGTGAAAGATGTTATGCAGTTTCCTGCAAATGATATCTATGTGGTTGAAAGTCTTGACGGAAAAGAAATTTTAATACCTGTAGTAAAAAGTTTGATTGAAAAAATTGATCTTACTAATAAAAAGATTTTGCTGAATAATTCAATAAGTTTTGATGATTAGAATTGATATCATTAGTGCTGTTCCTGAGTTGATAGTTAGTCCGCTTAATACAAGTATAATTAAACGAAGTCAACAAAAAGAAAAAGTTGAAATCTATATTCATAATCTGAGAGATTATGCGTTTGATAAACATAGAATGATAGATGATAGACCATTTGGGGGTGAACCCGGAATGGTATTAAAACCTGAACCGTTTTTTGAATGTATTGGAAAATTAAAAAGTGAAAGAGAATATGATGAAATAATTTTTCCTTCTCCTAAAGGGAAATTATTTAATCAAGCTGATGCAAACAAACTTTCGCTTTGTAAAAATTTATTGTTTGTCGCAGGACATTACAAAGGAATAGACGAAAGAGTTGTTGAGACATTCGCAACTGCTGAGTATTCGATTGGAAATTTTATTTTAAGTGGTGGCGAATTACCCGCATTAATTATTATTGATGCTATCATCAGAGTAATTCCGGGTGTTCTTAATGATAGTGAGTCTGCGTTGAATGACTCATTTCAAGATGGTGAAATGATTGCTGCACCAACTTATACAAGGCCAGCAGAGTATAACGGACAAAGAGTTCCTGATATACTACTTACTGGAAATCATGGCGAAATAAAAAAATGGAAACAAGAGCAATCAAAAGAGTTAACTAAAAATTGGAAAAGAATTAATAAAATTTCGGAGTAAGAAAAATGTTTAGCTTGAATGAAATATTAACTGATATGCACAAAAATGAATTTCCTTCATTTAGAGCGGGCGATCATATTAAAGTTCATGTTAGAGTTATTGAAGGCGATAAAGAAAGAATTCAGCCTTTTGAAGGACACGTCATTAGTATTCGTGGCAGTAAAGAGAATAGAACTTTTACTGTAAGAAAAATTTCAGGCGGTGTTGGCGTTGAAAGAATTTTTCCTTATGACTCTCCTAAAATTGCTAAGGTAGAAGTATTAAAAGAAGGTGAAGTTAGAAGAGCAAAACTTTATTATCTAAGAAATCTTTCCGGTAAAGCCGCAAAGATTAAAGCTAAAAAAAGATAATTTTATAACCGTCTTTAATGACGGTTTTTTTATTTTGGTAACACAAAGAATTCATTCTTAATCTAATTTTTTTTACACTTTTTCGTTTTTACCATGAAACTCTGCGAATTACTTGATGAAAATCACATCATACCTCAGCTTCAAAATAGAAGCAAGGAGGGAGTAATTGACGAATTAATAAATCTGTTCCAAGATGACCCACGAATTATTGATCTCTCAAAAGCTAAGACAATTGTTTTAGGAAGAGAAAAAATAATGTCAACTGGAGTTGGAAAAAATTTCGCCATTCCTCACGGCAAAACTGATGCAGTTAAAGATATTATCTGCGCTTTCGGTCGTTCTACTCTTCCTATCGATTTCAATTCACTCGATGGTCAACCTGTGTTTTTAGTTGTCCTACTTATTGGTACAGATGAAATGGTTAACACTCATATAAAATTACTAAGTAGAATATCAAGAATGATGACAAAAGATGATTTTAGAGAATCTCTGTTGAAAGCTGAAACTACAAAAGAGATAATTAACGTATTTATTAAAGAAGAAGAATCTTATTTCGATTTATAAGAGAAAAAATGATTAAGGCAGTTACTGGTACAAAAGATGTTCTCCCATCAGAAATAAAAAATTGGTATTATGTTGAGTCGCTCGTAAAAGAAATTTTTACAAATTTTAATTATAGAGAAATTCGCACTCCAATTTTTGAAGAGACTTCTTTGTTTGGAAGGGGAATTGGAGAAGAGACAGATATTGTTTCTAAAGAGATGTACACTTTCGTTGATCGTGGAAATACAAGTCTAACACTAAAACCTGAAATGACCGCCGCAGTTGTAAGAGCATTCATTGAACATTCGCTCGGTGCACAGCAATCGATAAATAAACTTTTTTATATTTCACAAATGTTCCGACAAGAAAGACCACAAGCGGGGCGGCTCAGACAATTTCATCAATTCGGTGCAGAAGCCATTGGAAGCGTTTCACCCTTTATTGATGCGGAAATAATTGTTATCGCTTATGATATTTTGTCTAAACTTGGACTGAAAGATTTAACTGTAAAAATAAATTCCCTCGGTACTCCTGCCATTCGAGAAAAATATAAAACTGAATTAAAAAATTATCTCAGCGACAAATCTGATTTACTCTCTCAAGAAAGTAAAGTTAGATTAGAAAAAAATATTCTTCGCTTGTTCGATAGCAAATCAGAAAATGATATTGCTGTAATGTCTAACGCTCCTCTTCTAATCGATTTTTTAGACGAAGAAAGTTTGCTCCATTTCAATTCAGTTAAAGTCGCGTTGGTAGAAAATTCTGTTCCATTTGAAGTAGATCCAAAACTTGTGCGTGGATTAGATTATTACACACACACCGCATTTGAAATTATTAGTGGCAAAGTGGGTTCACAATCTGCTTTGTGCGGTGGTGGAAGATATGATAACTTGATTGAAGAGTTAGGTGGTAAACCTACTCCCGGAGTTGGATTTGCGGCAGGAATTGAACGCATCCTTTTGGCGATGGAAAATGAAAATGTAATTACAAAAAATTATGATGTCATTGATTTTTATTTAATAAGAATTGAGAGCGACTTAGAAAGTAAGGCGTTTGAACTCGCAACTCTCTTACGACGAAATAATTATTTAGTTGAAATGGATTATTCAAACAGAAGTGTAAAAGCTCAAATGCGCGAAGCAAATAGACTCAATGCAAAGTTTACTCTTTGGGTTGGGGGCGATGAATACAAAGATGACTCAGTGATGGTTAAAAATATGTCCGGTGGAGAACAATCAAAAATAAGTTTGAAAAATTTTTCTTCTGAAATTAAAAAGATTTTGGAGAAATAAATGGCTTTAAGAAAAGTAACAGAAATCCCAAAAATTCCTAAAGCAAGAGTAAAAACAATTGATTCACAATTTGACGCTACTCCTGCTAAAAAAAAGAGTGAAATCGAATATCGTGTTGTTGCGTTTTATAATTATGATGTATTGCAAAAAAAACAATTTTATGTGGTCTCTCTTTCTACAATAAAAGAATTTTCGCAACTCAATTATGAACTTTCTGTTGATGTTAGAAAAAATAAAGATTCCATAGACATTAGCATTTTAGGGCTGAACACAAAACAATCTTATCTTGTAAAACCATCTGCTGCTGTTACGGATTTATTCTTTGAAGAACTTTTTGGAAATTTTAAAATAAATGTAATAAAGCAAGACGGTAGCATTAATACTGGGATTTATTATTTTAATGTCTTCAAAAAAGAATTAAGATTGGTTGAAGAAATTCTTCCAAAGAAAAAATTTAATCGTAAGTTTTGTAAGTTCGGAGTAGATAATAATTTAAATACATTTTTGGAAGTTTAATGGTACAACCAGAACTTTTTAGTATTGGTCCTTTTACAATTTACAGCTATGGTCTGATGCTCGGGATAGCCTTTATTACTGGCTCTTATCTGCTGTCAAAAGAATTTGAAAGAAAAAAACTTCCTACAAATTTTGCAACAGAAATTACTCTGCTTGCAATTATTTTTGGAATAATTGGAAGTAAACTTTTTCATCTTTTTGAAAATTGGGATGCTTTTTTGAGAGATCCAATTCAAATGTCGCTCTCTCCTGGTGGACTTACTTTTTACGGCGGACTTATCGTTGCAACTTTTGTTATTGCAATTTATCTAAAAATTAAAAAAATTTCTTTTCTTTACATTGCAGATGCAGCAGCACCAGCATTGATGCTTGGTTACGGCATTGGTAGAACGGGCTGCCATTTTTCTGGCGATGGTGATTATGGAATTCCAACCTCGCTTCCTTGGGGAGTAAATTATGAGAATGGAATTGTAAAACCATCTGAAGCTTTTCTAAATACTGAAATTGCTTTGGGATTTGAAAATGGAATTGTTCCAGACAATACGCCACTTCATCCAACACCAATTTATGAATTTCTTTTTGCTGCAATAGCGTTTTATTTTTTATGGAAATTAAGAAAAAAAGAGACGCCTGATGGAATGCTTTTTATGTTTTATCTGATTGGTACTGGAGTTCCAAGATTTCTAATCGAAATAATTCGAATTAATCCACGCTATGTTTTTGGTCTATCCGAAGCGCAAATAATTTCTGTAATTCTTATTCTTATTGGAATTGTTGGAATAATTTATCTCCGCAAAAATTCCAATCGCCCGAAGTATGTGCCTGCACCAATTATTATTACAACTGCAAAGAAGAAACCTAAATGAATTTAATTATCGGTCGCAAACCGGTTTTAGAAGCATTAAATTCTAACACAGTTATCGATAATGTTTTTATTCTTTATGGACAACAAGGCGGAATAATTGAGGTTATCAGAATCGCTGCAAAAAAACGTGGAATAAAATGCTCACTTGTTGATCAAGCTAAATTTTCTTCAATCACAACCAACACTAATACACAAGGCGTTGTTGCGGTTAGAACTGAACAAAAATTTTCATCGATGGAAGAAATTTTATCGAAGTGCAAACAGAAAAAACTTCCACTGATTTTAATTCTCGACTCAATTCAAGATACACACAACTTTGGTGCAATATTAAGAACTGCAGAATGTGCAGGAGTTGATGGAGTAATTTTTTCAAAACATAACAACGCACCAATTAACGAAACTGTAGTTAAAACATCTGCAGGAGCTGTTTCACATATCAAGCTCGTTCAAGTGAGTAACATTATTCCAACAATTGAAGAACTGAAGAAAAATGGATTTTGGATTGTTGGTTCATCGCTGCAAGATTCAAAAGAAATTTATGATGTCGATTACAACTCGCCAATTGCACTCGTCGTTGGTAATGAAGAGAAGGGGATTAGAAAACTCGTTCTTGAAAAGTGTGATTTCTTAGTTAGGATTCCAATGCTTGGCTCAATCGGTTCGCTCAACGTTTCTGTTGCAAGTGGAATAATTCTCTTCGAAATAAATCGACAAAGAAAACAAAGTTAAATTTTCTTTCTATTTGATTTCCCGTTTTATATCAATAATTTTGATAATGTAAAAAAGGAGTTTTTGTGCATTTGAATAAAATAAAACCAGCCAAGAGAACTGAAGGAATAATTTACGCAATTAGAGATATTGTCGTTCTTGCTAACGAGACTGCAAAGAGTGGAAAAGAGATGTTGTACTTAAATATTGGTGACCCAAATATTTATGATTTTGAACCTCCTCGCCATATGATAGAAGCTACTTACGATGCAATGTTAAAAAATAAAAATGGTTATTCGCCATCGTCAGGCATTCCGCAAGCAATAAAATCAATAGAAAATGAAGCTACACAAAAAGGAATTAAAAGTATTCAAGATATTTTTGTTACAACGGGAGCAAGTGAAGCGATTGATATCTGTCTTACTGCACTTGTTAATGAAGGCGAAAATGTCTTAACACCAACACCGGGTTATCCGCTTTATTCGGCAATTCAAAGTAAACTTGCTGCAATTGAGAACCCTTATTTCTTAGATGAAAAAAATAATTGGCAACCAGATATTGAAGACATCAAGAGTAAGATAAATGAGAAGACAAGAGGAATTATTTTAATCAATCCAAATAATCCTACTGGCTCTCTCTACTCAAAAGAAATTTTACAACAGATAATTGATTTAGCAGTTGAACATAATCTTATAATTTTTGCTGACGAGATTTACGATAAAATTTTGTTCGATGAAAATGCACACATCTCAATTGCGAGTATGAACAAAGATGTTTCGTGTATTACTTTCGGCGGACTTTCAAAAAATTATATGGTGCCCGGATTTAGAATTGGTTGGGGAATAGTGAGTGGACGTATTGAAATTCTAAAAGATTATATCGATGCTATCAATCGCATTCTTCGTGCTAGACTTTCTGCAAATCATCCAGAACAATATGGCATTGTTGCTGCACTGGATGGAGATCAATCTCACATTACTGAAGCAATAAATAAATTGACAAAGCGAAGAGACTTGACTGTGCAAATGATGAATCAGATTCCCGGAATTTCTTGTGTAAAACCTGAAGGAGCATTTTACGCTTTTCCGAAATTAGAAAATGTTACGAATGATGCGCATTGGGTTGCTGAACTTATTAAAGAAACCGGCGTTGTTGTTGTGCACGGCAGTGGCTTTGGACAAGTTCCAGGAACATCTCATTTTAGAATTGTCTTTTTACCAAATGAAAATATTTTAGAAAAAGCGTATAGACAAATTTCGATTTTTAATGAAAAATATTTAGAGAAGTTTGAAAAGAAAAATGACTTGGTAAATCATTAAAAAAATTTTCCTTAAAAATATTTTTTTAATCCCTTTGGTTTGAATACTAAGAGGGCTTTATCTATATTTGCCATTTATATTTAATTAAAGCAAAAAATTTAGATTGAATAATTTCAAAATTACAAAATTACAGAACAATGTTACTTTAATCTCTGAGAATCTGCCTTATGTGCAATCTTTCTCACTTGGTTTTTGGTTCAATGTTGGAACAAGAGATGAGTCGTTTGAAGAGAACGGAATTTCTCATTTCTATGAGCATATGCTTTTTAAGGGAACAATAAATCGTTCTTCAAAAAAAATTTCTGAAGAGATTGAATCGCTCGGTGGTTACTTAAATGCATTCACTTCAAAAGAGCAAATTTGTTTTTATGGACGTGGCTTAGCAAAAAATGTTGAGAAAACTTTTGAAGTAATTTCTGATATGATTCAAAACCCACTCTTCAAAGAGACTGATATTAAAAAAGAATCGCGTGTTGTTATTGATGAGTTGAATGATATTAATGATAATCCTGAGGATTTAATTTTCGATAAGTTTGAAGAAGTCTTGTACAAAGGAAAATCTTTAGCTCAACCAATAATTGGTAGAGAAGAAGTTATTAAAAATTTTTCGCGTCAACAGTTGATTGAATTTCATGAAAATAAAATAAAATTCAATCAGCCATTGATTGTAGCAAGCGGAAACATTGATCATGATTTTCTCTGCTCACTTGCAGAAAAATATTTTAAGAAAAATTTAAATCCATTGCACGTGCGAGAAAATTTAATCTTAAATAATTCTTCAACGGAATTAATTGTTGATAAAGAAATACAGCAAGTTTATTGTATAGTTGGTAAAGCAAGTTATGGCTACAACGATGAGCGCAGAATTCCATTGAATTTGTTATCGAATATTATTGGTGACGGAAGTAGCTCGAGAATCTTCCAACAAATTCGTGAGAAGCATGGAATTGCTTATCAGATAAATAGTTTTGTAAACTCTTATTACGATACTTCTGTATTTGGAATTTATTTTTCAACGAGTGAAAAACAATTGGACAAAGTGTTGCGACTAATCTCAACAGAGTTTAAAAAATTGATTGATACAAATGTTAGCAAAAAAGAATTGATGCGCGTGAAAGAATATATTAAAGGCAGCATCACACTGGGACTAGAAAACACAACCAACAGAATGATTAGAGCTGCTAATTCATATCTCTATTTTGGTAGAGTTATTTCAATTGATGAGATAATTTCTCAAATAGATATTGTTAATGAAGAACAGATTCAACAAATTTCATCTGAATTGTTTGATGAAAAAAATATGACAAAAGTAATTATTAAATCTAATTCCAAACTAATAAAGAAAGCTGCATAAAGGATCTTACAATGCCACATTTTATTCTTGATGGAAAAGAAATTCAATTTATTCAGGGACAAACAATAATTGAAGCGGCTGCAAAAGTTGGAATAGATATTCCACATTTTTGTTGGCATCCATCACTAACAGTTTCTGGAAACTGTCGTGTATGTTTAGTTGAAATTGAAAAAATGCCAAAGTTAGCAATCGCTTGTTCAACATTAGCATCTGACGGAATGGTAGTAAATACAAATTCCGTAAAAGCACTCTCAGCGCGCAATGCAGTTATGGAATTTTTGTTAATCAATCATCCACTTGATTGTCCAATTTGTGATGAAGCTGGTGAATGTAAATTACAAGATTACGCTTTTGATCATAGTGTTGGTGAAAGTCGTTTTGTTGAAAATAAAGTTCATAAAGAGAAAAGAGTTTCATTAGGAACTCATGTTATGTTTGATGGTGAAAGATGTATCTCTTGCTCACGTTGCATAAGATTTTGCGATGAGATTGCAGGAGTGAATGAACTTACTTTTATTAACCGAGGTGACAAAGTAACAATCGACACATTCCCTGGCAAAGAACTCAGCAATCCTTATTCATTATGCGTAACAGACATTTGTCCAGTTGGAGCTTTAACGAGTAAAGATTTTAGATTTAAGTCACGCGTATGGGATATGTCGTCAACAAAGACAATTTGTAGCGGCTGTTCACGCGGTTGTAACGTTGAGATGTGGGTTCGCAACAATGAAATATTAAGATTAACTCCTCGCTACAATGAAGAAGTAAATTCTTATTGGATGTGCGATGAAGGTAGATTAAACACTTTCAAATCTGTAAACGCTGATATAAGAGTAAATGGTCCACACATCAAACGTGATGGAACCCTTGTAAAAGCTGGGTGGGATGAAGTATTTGCATTGGCGACATCAGAATTGAAGAGCTACAACAAAAGTGAAATTGCTGTGCTCGGTTCTGCTTTTGCAACGTGTGAAGAAAATTTTGTGCTCGCTAAATTCGCTAAGTCTGTGCTCGGAATTAAGAATATCGATTTTGCAAAACATGAAAAACCAAATTCTGGTGACGATATTTTAATTAGAGATGATAAATCTCCAAATTCTTTCGGTGCTGAATTAGCGGGGATTCATCCTTTGAAAGATGGATTAAATTTCCAAAATATTATGCGTGCAATTGATGAGAAAAAAATTAAAGCTTTGTATTTAGTCGAAGATGATCTCGTTTCACTTGATGAAGATTATAAAAAAATATTGTCAAAGCTTGAATTATTTATTGTACATTCATCAAACTTTAATTCGACAACTGAATTAGCTGACATAGTATTTCCCGCGGCAACTTATGCTGAAAAAAATGGAACTTGGATAAATTTTCAAGGAAGAATACAGAAATTACTTCCTGCGGTTATGACAGTTGAAATGGATAGATCTTTAGATGGAATGGCGATGAGTCGATTAGATAAATTTGGGACAGAATTTGATAGATGGGGTAAATCAAAAAAAATGAATGCTCGTCCGATTTGGAAAATAATTACGAGCTTAGCCAATGCACTTGGCACAAAATATAAATATCAAACGTCAGAAGAAATTTTTGATGAGATGTCAAAAACAATAGACCTCTTCAAAGGTTTGGATTATCAACGTGTCGGTGAGTTGGGTGTAAAACTAAATGTTACTACTTTAGCTAAAGTAAAAGTTTAATGGAGAATTAATTGCATGTCAATCTGGTTACAAATATTAATTTCATTAGTTCAAATATTGTTCACTGCGAGCATAATTTTAGTAACTGTTGCTTACCTTGTTTACTTTGAACGAAAGATATCGGCTTGGGCACAAAATAGAATTGGTCCAAATCGTGTTGGTCCTTATGGTCTGTTACAACCATTTGCGGATGTTCTAAAATTATTTTTCAAAGAAGATATTGTTCCTCATGCAGCAAACAAACCAATCCACACATTAGCCCCAATATTAGCGCTTGTAATTGCTCTTAGCACATTTGCGGTAATTCCAATAGGTCCTCCAATTTATATATTCGACTTAAAAATTCCTTTGGTAGTTGCTGATGTGAATATGGGAATTTTATACATCCTTGCACTAACTTCAGTTGGAGTTTATGCGATTACATTTTCTGGATGGTCCTCTGGCAGCAAGTATTCGTTATTAGGTGGCATTCGATCTTCAGCTCAAATGATTTCCTACGAAATATCGATGGGTTTTTCGATTGCGGGAGTTTTGATTTTTTCTGAATCATTAAGACCGATGGAAATTGTAAACTCGCAAGCTGGCTTTATGTGGAATGCTTTTGTTCAGCCGATTGGATTTATTACTTTTGTTGTTGCTGCTTTTGCTGAGACGAACAGATTACCATTTGATCTTCCCGAAGCTGAGCCCGAATTAGTTGGTGGATATCATACAGAATATAGCAGCATGAAATTTGCGGCTTTTTTCTTGGCGGAATATGCAAACATGATAATCGCAGCAGGTTTAATCGTTACTCTCTATCTCGGCGGTTGGCAAATTCCTTATATCGAAAATCTCGGACTTTCATATACCTTAACAACGTCGCTTCAGATTTTAGGATTTTTTGTGAAGATGGCAGCAGTTCTGTTTTTTATAATTTGGGTGAGATGGAGTTTACCAAGATTTCGTTATGATCAATTAATGAATATTGGTTGGAAAGTTATGTTCCCTCTTTCATTATTAAATTTAATTTGGGTTGCAATTTTAGTTATGTTGATGAATTAATTCAGGAAATTCAGAAAATGGCAAAGAAAAAAAGATTAAAAGATTTATCCTTATTAGAACAAATTTATCTCCCTGAAATTGTTAAAGGATTGGCATTGACGATGAAGAATATGTTCAAGCCAAGTTTTACGATGGAGTATCCGGAAGTAAAGTTTGAACCGGGAGCTTCATATAGAGGACGCCCAGTTTTAGTGATGGAAGAAAATGGTGATGAGAGATGCGTAGCTTGTGGTTTGTGCTCGAGAGTTTGCCCTGCAATAGCAATAGAAGTGCAAGCAAACGATACTGATAAAGAAAAAGAAAGATATCCCGAAAGATTTGAAATAAATATGTTGAGATGCATCTTCTGCGGTTTCTGTGAAGAAGTCTGCCCTGAAGAAGCAATTATTATGAGTAAAGATTATGAACTCGCATATACGAATAGGGAAGATGGAATTTTAGGTTTAGATAAATTATTAGTTCCTGTTTCAGAACTTCAAGAAAGAATTCAGTTTTTAAGAAAATATAAATAACTCTTAATCTTGTTGATGAGGGAAAAATGCTTTCAAAAGTTTTCGCGTCCTCTACCTACGGAATCGATGCTCTTTTAGTTGAAGTAGAAACACATGTTGAAAAAGGCATCCCTCTCTTTTCGATTGTTGGACTACCAGACAGTGCAATCAAAGAAAGCAAAGAACGAGTAGCCGCTGCAATAAAAAATTCTGGTTATGAATTCCCCATAAAAAAAATTACCATTAACCTCGCGCCCGCTGATTTCAAAAAAGAGGGAAGTGCATTTGATCTTTCGATTGCTATCGGAATATTGGCGAGTCTTGAAAAAATTCCACTTGATACACTTCAGTCAACAGTTATACTTGGTGAACTTGCATTAGACGGAATGTTGCGACCAATAAAAGGAGCGCTCCCAATTGCAGTTGAATGTAAAAAAAATAATATCAATAAATTAATTCTTCCTCTCGAGTGTGCAAAAGAAGCCGCTATTGTTGATGGTGTTGATGTCTTCGGTTTTGAAAATCTTGGGGAAGTAATAGATTTCTTAAATGGGACAATAAAAAAAGAAAAAATTTATGTTGATCTCAAAGAAGTATTTTCAATCGCAAATAAATATCAACTTGATTTTGCAGATGTAAAAGGACAAGAAAATGTAAAGAGAGCATTGGAAGTTGCAGCTGCTGGTGGTCATAACATTATTATGATTGGTCCTCCCGGCTCAGGAAAGACAATGCTCGCTAAAAGATTGCCTTCAATACTTCCTCCACTCACATTTGAAGAAGCATTGCACACCACAAAAATTCACTCCGTCGCCGGCATACTTCAGAAGAACCAAGCGTTAATTACAGAGCGTCCATTTCGATCACCACATCACACTGTATCTGATGCTGCTCTCGTTGGTGGTGGCTCTTTTCCCCGACCGGGCGAAGTCTCTTTTGCAAATCATGGAGTTTTGTTTCTTGATGAGTTACCAGAGTTCAAAAAAAATGTTCTTGAAGTATTGCGACAACCATTGGAAGATGGCAGAGTTACAGTATCTCGTTCAAAAATGTCTTTGGAGTTTCCCGCAAATGTTATGCTTGCTGCAGCTATGAATCCTTGTCCTTGCGGCTTTTTTACTGACCCAACTCGAGAGTGTAGTTGTAACTCAATACAGATTCAAAAATATATGTCTAAAATTTCCGGACCACTTTTAGACAGGATTGATATTCATATCGAAGTGCCCGCGGTAAAGTATAAAGAATTGTCCTCTGAAAATAAGAGCGAAAATTCGGAACAAATTAGAGAACGAGTTGTAAAAGCAAGAGAGATTCAACAGAGCCGTTTTAAGAGTAACGCACATATTTTTAGTAATTCTGGAATGGGCTCAAAAGAAGTCAGAAATTATTGCAAGCTTGACAACACTTGCTCAGAGTTATTAAAAATGGCGATGAATAAATTTGGACTATCTGCAAGAGCTTATGATAGAATATTAAAAGTGAGTAGAACAATTGCAGACTTAGAATCTTCAGATTCAATTTTACCTCATCATATAAGCGAAGCAATTCAGTATCGGAGTTTGGATAGAGAACTTTGGAAACGGTAATCAGATAAACTGCAGATTCTATTTGTTCACCAATTTTGGGAGAGAATAAAATGAAAAATTCATGGATAAAAACCGTAGAGCGTGATGTTCTTGCACTTGGAGGAGTTGTTTTTTATTTCCTTGTAATTGGGCGCGCATTAATTGAACCATATTTATTGCTACTTATTCAACTTGGCTCAGCTGCTTTAATATTGGCAGCAGTTTATTTCTTCTACAAAAATTTTGACACATACTTAGCAAGAGCAATAATCCTAATTGTCGGCACTGGACTTTTTTATAATAGTATTGCTTACAGCTCTTTCACTCTGTTGATATTTGTTTTCATGATTTTTGCGAGTATAGATCTTGGAACTGAAAAGAAGAAAGTTATAGCGGGGATTGTGGTTGGTGTAATCGCTACAATATTTGCAGTTTTGATTGGACAATTTGCTGAAATAAACTATGCTGTAAAAAATTATTAAACCAATTACCAATTGAAATTGCTCGAGAAGATGCTAAGTGTATTTGTTGAATCGTGTAGTTGTTTATTTGTGGAATTGTCCCAAGTGTCACCAGCGTCCCAAAACAAAAAAAGCAATGGAACGCGGATAAAGCGGATTGAATACGGATAATCGCTGATAGAAAAAAAACAGAACAACTGTCATTCTGAAGGAGCGCCGCGACTGAAGAATCTCTGCCTACACTAGTCATTCATAAAAAGCTTACTACTGTTTCCCTAAAGTGAAATAAAAAGAATCTCAACAAAGCTAAAAGAGTTTATTACCTTAAGAAAATAGATTCTTCCTACGAATGCTTTCGGAGTCAGAATGAAAAAAAATAGCACACTGCTGATGCGGAAATTAATAATTAACAATTACTAATCTCCAATCACCAATAGTCCCAGCGTCCCAACACAAAAAAATAGAACGCGGATAAAGCGGATGCTACGCAACTCGGATTTATTCAGTATCTCACAAAATCAGTAATGTCACGAATAAGATATTTTTATGAATTGAAGTTATAGAAAAAAAAAGCGAGTCTCGCGACTCGCCTTTTTCTGATAAAGCAAATTAAAGAAAATTATTTTGTTAAGATCATTTTCTTTGTAGATGTGAATCCTTCAGCATTAAGAGTATAGAAATAAATTCCACTCGTTAATTCAGAAGCATCAAAATTAATAGAGTAACTTCCTTCTTTTTGGAATCCAGAATAAAGTGTAGCTACCGCTTGTCCAATTACATTATAAACCTTCAACGTAACAATACCATCTTTTGGAATTGAATAGTTAATTCCTGTTACAGGATTAAATGGGTTTGGATAATTTTGTTCAAGTGAAAATGTTGCTGGTTTAACTATATCTAAATTGACAACTTTGGAATAGTTAGAACTACCATCAAAATCAATTTGTCTTAATCTGTATTGATATTGACCAGATAAAACATTTCTATCAACAAAAGAATATTGCTGAGCTAATGTTGTTGTTCCTCTACCTGTTACGTAACCAATTGTAGCGAATTCGCCATCTAAATATTTTCTTTGAACTTCAAAGCCTTGATTGTTTTTTTCTGTCTTTGTTTCCCAAGTAAGTACCACATTATTTTGGTTGTGGATTGCATTAAATGAAGACAACTCTACTGGTATTGCTTGCGGTCCAACATTCACTAAATCCAGACAAAAAGCTGCGCCATTATTCCAATTATCTTCCACTCTTTGTCTAAATCCAATAAAAATATTAGAACCAGCGGGCACTAAACTTCCAAGACTAATTCTTCTGAAAACCCAAGCGGTATCTGTTCCACCAGTACCAAAACCAAGTGTTCTTGCATTTATGGTAAAAGAAGCAAGTGCATTTGTAGTAGTTGAAATTCTGATATCAATCGTATCCGCAAATGCTGTTGTGAATTTTCTGAGCCAGAAATAAAGTGAATCGTTGGCTTGTACGTTTTGAATTTGAGGAGTAATTAACCACTCGTCATTGCTAGCAGCAACGGAATCATAAGTTACGTAAGCCATAGCTGAACCTGATGAAAACCCATTAATAGTTGGAGGAGCAGTTATTGTTCCCGATGTCCAACCTGGCAAAGGTGTTGTTCCAACTGTAATTCTGCGCCACATATTTACGCCACCAACGGTTGTGTTAACCCATCCCGTAGGAGGGAAAGTAACGCCTTCAAAAGATTCGAAGAATGAAGCGAAAGCAATAGAATTGCTATTGCCGACAGATAAGACAGTATTGCTATTGGGATCTAAACGAGATTGATTAATTTTTTCTTGTGTGAAAGAAAAAGATGCTAATCCGCAAACCAAGAGAAAGGAAAAGAAAATTTGTTTCATTATGACTCCTGAGTTATTAATTGATAAATGGCTCGGCCATTACTTTAAATATAATATTATTTTTATTAATACAACAATTATTTCAGAGAAATTTTTAAAAAAACAATTATTCTTTTGGATAAAAACTTAAAAATAGAAAAATTTTGTTGCTGTGCGTAAAAAATAATTGATTATATTTGCGGTTCACGTTTTTAAAATGTAATTGAATTAAGTAAAAAAAGCAATAAAAGAAGAAAAATTTTTATATTCAAAAATTAGTTTATTAAATAAAAAAGTTTTAATTTGCGTTTCTTGAATAAAAGTGATAATTTTCTTTGCTTGTTCAAAAAAAATTTTGGGCGGACGCCGGAGTTGGAGAGCCGGGGCGGACTGTAAATCCGTTGGTGTATACCTTTGTGGGTTCGAATCCCTCGCCGCCCACAGTTCTTTTTTTTAATGCGGGAGTAACTCAGTTGGCTAGAGTCACAGCCTTCCAAGCTGTT
>PNNF01000026.1 GCA_013824085.1 Chlorobiaceae bacterium
TACATTAAACACAACTCCAGTAACGAAGAAAACGAAAATTGAAATTGCTGTTAATAAAACTAATAAAACTACAAAAAGCATTTTAATGTCTGATTGAGTTCTTTCAACTTTTTCTTCGTGCTTAGATTTTTTATGAAATATTTCGTTGTAAGCTAATTTTACTGCACCACCAATTATTCCTGATGAACGAATAATTCCAATAATGCCCGCCATTGCAATTCCGCCAATACCAATTTGTCTAACATAATTTCTAAAAATCTCTTCAGCAGACATGTCAGAAATTAATTTAGTAACAGATGCACCGAGAGGCGTTGTGAGATGTTGACCTATTTCATTAATCAATGGAATCAACACGAACCAAGAGATAAAAGAACCTGCACAAATAATTGCTGCGTATTTTAATCCAACGATGTAGCCAAGTCCAAAGACCATTGCAAGAATATTTATCTTAAACACCATTTTAAATTTATCTGCAACAACTTCGCCGAGATAAAAAATTCTTGTTGAAACTACTTCAGCCCACCAGCCAAAAGATGTAACAATTAAATCAAAGAAACCACCAATCAAACCACTTGTAACAATAACTGATGCCTGTTTGCCTCCTTTTTCTCCTGCAATTAAAATTTCTGTTGTTGCTGTTGCTTCAGGAAATGGATATTTCCCGTGCATCTCTTTTACAAAATATTTTCTAAACGGAATTAAAAATAAAATTCCAAGAAAACCGCCAAGCAATGAAGCTAAAAATATTTGATAAAAACTTGTTGGCAGATTTAAAATATAAAGTGCAGGAATTGTAAATATTGCACCTGCTACAATAACTCCTGAGCTCGCTCCGATAGATTGAATAATAACATTTTCGCCAAGAGCATTTTTTCTTTTTGTCGCTGCTGACAGGCCAACAGCAAGGATCGCTATTGGTATTGCTGCTTCAAAGACTTGTCCGATTTTTAATCCTGAATATGCAGCTGCAGCAGAAAAAATTATTGCCATTAACAATCCCCACATTACTGACCAGACAGTTACTTCATTTGGAGTTGTTGAGGCAGGCATAACTGGAACATATGATTCACCGGGTTTCAATTCCTTAAATGCATTTTCCGGCAAACCACTTCCGCTTGTTTTTCCTTCCATTCTATTTACCTTTATTATAGTTTATTATTGAATATGCAAAATTTGCATGAAGAGTAAGCGAAGGTTTTAATTTGGTTGACAATTTTTTTTCTTAATATTATTATTTCAAACTTAAAAAAAATATTTAAATAGTTTTTAGTTTTGTTTATCAAAAATAAGGTGATTTGTGAATTTGAAAAATAAAAAAATTGTTGTAACAGGCGGAGCGATGGGAATTGGAAAAGCAACCTGCAAAAGATTGTTAGCAGAAGGTGCAATAGTAACAATTTGGGATTTCAATAAAACTGAATTATCGAAAACAGAAAATGAACTAAAATTGCTCGGGAAAGTTTTTTGTCACCAATGTGATGTTACTGATAAAAATCGTGTTAATGAACTTTCAAAAATTGCAATTCAAGAGATGGGACAAGTTGATGTCCTTATTAACAATGCAGGAGTTGTGTATGGTGGCGAGCTGCTTGAACGCTCTGATGAAGATTGGGAAAAAACAATTGATGTAAATCTGACTTCATTAATTTATACTATAAAAGCGTTCTTGCCCGGAATGTATGAAAGAAATTTTGGTCACATAATAAATATCTCTTCTGCTTCTGCTACAATTGGAGTGCCCGGATTAGCAGTTTATACTGCAACAAAATGGGGAGTTTGGGGACTTACAGAATCACTTCGTTTTGAAGCATACAACAATGGAAAGACGGGAGTAAAATATTCTACTATTCATCCAAGCTATATTGCACACGGTTTATTTGAAGGTGCGAAGCTCGGATTTCCCGGAAATTTAATTGCGCCTTTAATTAAAGATCACGATGTGATTGCTAAAGCTATCGTCGAATCAGCTTTGAAGAAAGGAAGATATTCACCCAAGCGTCCTCTGACAGTAAATCTAAATTTGAGGTTAAGAGGATTGATGCCCGATTCGTGGTTTCAACGATTAATAATTTTACTCGGGATTCCTGAAAGTATGAAGTCATGGAAGGGGCATAAACATTAATTGAAATCTATCTTAAATTTATTTTAATAAAATAAAAAATTATGAATAACAAAAAAACAATATCGTATAATCCCGCTACTGAAGAATTAATCGGCGACACGTTAGAAAATAGTATTGACGATTTAAATTCTGCAGTAAGAAGCGCAAAAGCCGCACAGAAAAATTGGAGCGAAAAATCTTTCGCCGAGAGAAGAGAATTTATTTTTAAGATTAGAGATTACATCGCTGACAATGCTGATAAGATTGCTGAAGTAATTTCCAAAACTACGGGTAAACCAAAAATGGATGCTCTGGTAACTGAAGTTGCTGCGTCAGCATTTGCAATTAGTTACTACGCAAAGTCCGCAGAAAAAATTTTAAGAAGAAAAAAACTTTCAAGTGGAAATATTCTTTTAATCAATAAACGTTCTTATGTTGATCGCGTTCCAATGGGAGTGATAGGAATTATTAGTCCTTGGAATTATCCATTTGGAATTCCGTTTCATGAAATTGCGATGGCGTTAATTGCGGGCAACAGCGTTGTGCTTAAAGTTGCTACTCAAACAATTGAAGTCGGGAAATTAATTGATGAGATTATTAAAGCGGCAAAGTTACCTGATGGTTTATTTAATCATGTAAATATTCCGGGAAGTATTGCGGGGAAAGCATTCATTGATTCAGGAATAGATAAATTATTTTTTACTGGCTCTGTTTCAGTTGGAAAAGAATTGATGAAACTTGCATCGGAAAAACTCTTACCAATTTCACTTGAGCTTGGTGGCAACGATGGAATGATTGTTTGTAATGATGCCAATCTTGAGCGAGCCGTTGGTGGAGCACTCTGGGGCGGCTTCTCTAATGCGGGACAATCTTGTGGAGGTGTAGAGAGAATTTATGTAGAAGAAAAAATTTATGAGGATTTTATCTCTTCACTCAAAGAGAAGATGAAAAAATTACGTGTTGGAGTTGAAAAAAATTATAATGTAGATGTTGGTGCTTTGACAACTAAAAATCAATTAGAAACTGTTAAGCGACATTTAAGCGATGCGATTGAAAAAGGTGGAGTCGTTTATTCCGAAAAGATTGAATTTGAAAAAGGATTTTTTCATTCACCAACAATTATTGAAAACGTAAATAATGAAATGCTCTTGATGAAAGAAGAAACTTTTGGACCATTGCTTGCAATTAAAAAAGTTAAAAGTATTGAGGAAGCAATTCGTGAAACGAACAATTCTAATTTGGGATTAACCGCATCTGTTTGGACGGAAGATAGATCTAAAGCACATAAGATAGCTTCACAACTTGAAGTTGGTGCTGTAACTATTAATGATCACTTGATGAGTCACGGCCTTGCTGAAACACCTTGGGGCGGTTGGAAAGAGAGTAGCTACGGTAGAACTCATAGTTATCTTGGTTTAGAAGCAATGACTCAACCCCGCGTGGTTATTGACGATTTATTGCCGGGCGTGCGGAAAAATATGTGGTGGTATCCTTATTCAGAAAAAATATATTTTGGATTTATTGGTTGTTTGGATTTATTGTATTCAAAAGATATATTCAAAAAATTTAATGGTGCTATGAAATTAATTCCAACATTTCTAAGAACATTTTCGAAAAAGTGGCAATGAAAACAAAAATTACTCATTCAGAAAAAGTTGCTGCTACTTTTATAAAAAATGGAAAGTTAGTTGGCTTCCCAACCGAAACAGTCTATGGGCTTGGTGCTAATGTCTTTGATGAAGATGCTGTAAAAAAAATATTTAAAATAAAAAATCGTCCCGCAGATAATCCCTTGATCGTTCATATCTCTGATGTGAGTCAAATAAATTTGTTGATTCAAAAAATGACTCCAATCGCAAAAAAAATAATTGAGAATTTTTTCCCTGGTCCAATTACAATTATTCTCAAGAAAAATTTAATTATTTCAGATTTAGTAACTGCAGGATTAGATACTATCGCAATCAGAATGCCTTCTGATATTTCAACAAGAAAATTTATTGAATATTGCGGAACTCCCGTTGCAGCACCATCAGCAAATATTTCAGGTTCACCAAGTCCAACTTCTTGGAAGCACGTCAACGCTGACTTGAATGGAAAAGTTGATTGTATTTTATGGGGAAAAAATTCTGAACATGGGATTGAATCTACTGTAGTTGACTGCACAGGAAAATTTCCAAAAATATTAAGACCCGGCTCAGTATCAATAAAAGATTTAGAAAAAATATTTTCAAAAGTTGAGATGGAAAAAATTCCAAAAAACGGAATTGCAAAATCGCCGGGCATGAAGTATAAACATTATTCTCCCGAAGCGGAAATAATATTAGTAAAAAGTCCGAGTGAAATTCCATTGGAATCAATATCAACAACTAAAATTGGGTTCATCGGATTTGAGATAGTTAGGAGAATTGCTAAATCAAAACGTGTTAGCACAAAAGAAAATTATGCAAAACATCTCTTCGATTTTTTTAGAAAGTGTGATGAGATTGGGATAGAAAAAATTTATTGCCAAAAAGTTGATATGGAAGGAATTGGATTAGCATTGATGAATCGGCTTTCAAAAGCTGCAGGTAAAAATTAAAATTTATAAATGAATTAAAAGTGAAATTTTTCAATAGTAAAAATTTGTTATCTTTACCGAGCTAAATTTTAAAATTATAGACAAGTATTACATGTATAATTCAATTGTGTTAGTAAAACAGGTTCCAGATACAGCCAATATTTCGGGCACTGTAATGAAAGATGATGGAACTGTTAATCGTTCTAAACTTCCCGCGATATTTAATCACGAAGATAAAGTTGCACTCGAGTTAGCGTTACAGCTAAAAGATAAATTTGGTGGAAAAGTTACTGCAATTACAATGGGACCTCCAAGAGCTACAGATGTTTTACGTGAATGTTTATTTATGGGCGCCGATGAAGTTTACTTAGTTACAGATAGAAAATTTGCGGGTGCTGATACGCTTGCAACTTCTTTTGTTCTGAGTGAAGCAATAAAAAAAATTGGTGATTTTGATTTTATTTTTGCGGGTCGCCAAGCAATTGATGGCGATACAGCACAAGTTGGTCCGCAGACTGCTGAAAAACTTGACCTTCCACAAATTTCTTATGTCGAACAAGTTATTGATCTAAAAGAAAAATCTGTTACGATAAAAAAGAAAATTGATGGTGGACATGAAATACTTAAAGCAAAACTTCCCGTTCTGCTTACAGTAATTAAAGAAGCCGCAAACCCACGCCCTTTCTCCGCGAAAAAAGTTATGGCTTTCAAAGGTGCTAAATCATTGACTGAACTTGAGGCGATGACTGAAGGAAATTCATTATTGTATATCGATAAATTAGTTCACGAATTTCAATCAAGAAATTTATTTATCAAAACTTTAACTTCTGATGATCTTAAACTTGATTTAGAAAAATGTGGAATAAAAGGTTCGCCAACTAAAGTTTACAAAATAGAGTCAGTTATTCTTGCAGGTGGAAACCAAACAAAAATTGAAAACTCGAAAAAAGGAATATCGCAATTAGTTGATAAATTAATGGAAGATAGAATTTTTGGTTAATACAAATTCAAAAAGAAAATTATGACAGAAAACTTAAATCAAATATGGGTGTTCATTGAACAGAGCAACAACAAACCTTCTGATGTTAGTTTAGAGCTATTATCTAAAGGACGAAAACTCGCTGATAAAACAAAAGGGAGTTTGGTTGCTATTATTATTGGAGAAAATGTTAAAGCAATTGCAGTTGAATCTTTTAAGTATGGAGTCAATGAAACAGTTATTGTTCAACATCCTTCACTAAAATTTTATCGAACTATTCCATATTCAAGAATTCTTATTGACTTGGTAAAGAAATTTGAACCAAGAATATTTTTATTTGGTGCAACAATAATTGGAAGAGATATTGCTCCTCGAGTAGCATCAGCAACAAAGAGTGGGCTTACTGCAGATTGCACTGATTTACAAATTGCAGATGTAACTTACTTAAATCGTAAACATGACAATTTGCTTTTACAAATTCGACCAGCATTTGGCGGCAATATTATCGCTACAATTATTACTCCTGAAACTCAAACACAAATGGCAACTGTGCGTGAGGGAGTGATGGAAAAACATTTTGTTGAAAAACCTTTTCCCGAAAAAATTACTGAAGTAAATTTTACTCCGCAAGAAATTGACGAAGCTGTTGAAATCATTGAACAGTTTTTGGAAGAAAGTAAAGTCAACTTAAAAGCCGCACCAATAATTGTAGCTGGTGGTTATGGGCTAAGTAACAAAGAAAATTTTAAATTAATTTATGAACTTGCCCGGACTCTCGGTGGTGAAGTAGCTGGGAGTAGAGCTGCCGTGGATGCGGGCTTTGTTCCTTCAGAAAGACAAGTAGGACAAACAGGAATTACAGTGCGTCCAAAACTTTACATCGCCGTTGGTATTAGTGGGGCTATTCAACACAGAGCGGGAATGCAAGACGCGAATAAAATTATAGCGATAAACACTGATCCAGATGCACCAATCTTTCAAGTCGCACACTACGGAATTGTAGGTGATGCTACTGACGTTATTCCAAAATTGATTGATGCTTACAAGAATAAATTGAAATAGGAGCTTTGATGCCAAACTTTTTCTTAGATAATAAAGATATTCAGTTTCACTTTAATAACTTAAATATTGAAGATGTTGTAAAAATTTGTGAAGATGATTTTCATGATTCAAAAGAATATGACTACGCTCCTATCAACTATGAAGATGCGTTAGAAAATTATCGCAAAGTTCTTGAAATTGTCGGAGACTTATCAGGAAATTTTATTTCTCAGCGTGCGACTGATGTTGATATTGAAGGGGCAGTATTTCAAGATGGAAAAGTTTCTTATGCTAAAGGAACAAAAGAAAATTTAACTCAACTTGCTCAAGCCGATTTGATGGGAATGATTTTCCCAAGAAAATATGGCGGAATAAATTTCCCGTTTACTATTTATATGATGGCTGTGGAAATTATCTCTCGTGCTGATGCTTCGCTAATGAATATTTTTGGTTTACAAGATATTGCAGATACAATTAAAAAATTTGGAACAGAAGAACAGCGACAAGAATTTCTTCCAAAATTTTGCACAGGCGAATACACTGGAGCAATGGCTCTAACTGAACCTGACGCTGGTTCTGATTTACAAGCAGTTAAGCTTCAAGCGTATCAAGATGAAAAAGGTGCATGGTTTCTTAAAGGTGTAAAGAGATTTATTACTAATGGAAATGGCGATGTCCTTCTTGTGCTTGCTCGAACTGAAGCAGGAACTAAAGATGGTCGAGGTTTAAGTATGTTCGCTTGTTATGGCGATAAGACAGTGAAAGTTAGACGCATTGAACATAAGCTTGGAATTCACGGCTCACCAACTTGCGAATTACAGTTTAACGACACGCCCGCACAATTAATTGGACAAAGAAAATTTGGTCTGATAAAATATGTAATTGATTTAATGTTTAGAGCACGAATGGGAGTTTCTGCTCAAGCTCTGGGAATTTCTCAAGCTGCTTATGAAGAAGCATTAAAATATGCAAAAGAGAGAGAACAATTTGGGAAAGCAATTTATAACATCCCCGTTGTTACCAATATGTTGATCGATATGAGAGTTATGCTCGAGAGTAACAGAACTTTATTTTATAGCACTTCTAAATTTGTCGATAGAAAAGAAAAAGTTGAAGAGTTAATTGAGAAATATAAAGCTGAAGGGAAATCTTTTTCGGAAGAAAATATTAAACTCAAACATCTTACAAAAATTGCAAATCTACTTACACCTTTAACTAAATTTATTTTATCTGAAACCGCAAATAAAATTACTTATGACGCACTTCAGATTCATGGTGGAACTGGATATATGCGTGAATTCAAGGTGGAACGATTGGCGCGTGATGCTCGTATTACAAATATTTATGAAGGCACTTCGCAATTACAAGTTGTTGCTGCAAGCGGTGGAGTAATAAACGATGTGTTCGCCGAGTTGTTTATAGAAAAGGAAAATAAAAATTTCAAAGCGGGATTAATAAAACTTCAGAATCACTTAAAAGAGATTAGACTAATATATCTCGAATGTTTAAAATATGTTGTGGAAAAAAAAGAATCTTCTTTTCAAGATGTAGCTTCTAAAGATTTAGTCGAACTTTATTCTTACATTTACATCGGTTATTTACTTTTAGATGAAGCTGAAAAAGATGATAGAAAAATTTTCATAGCAAATAGATACATTATAAATGCATTAGCAAATGCAAAGAAGAATGCAGAATCAATCAAAGCTGAATTATTCTCAGACATTCTGCACGCAGATAAAATTTTAATTTAATTAATAATGAGTTGGAGAAGTTATGACTGAAAAAAAAATTTATTATTACAGAATTTATGACGACAATGAGCAGAAAAGTTATTTCAAATGTTCTTATAATAAAATCGAAATAAGAAAATTGCTAAAAGAATTTGAACAAACTCACGAAAAATATTTCAATAATGACTTTGTCAAATATTTACAAGAAAAAGACACTGAAGCAGAACTAATTGAGTTGCATAATCTCTATTATTAATTAGTCTTTGGTTATTGTTTCGTTTAAAAACGAATTGAACAAAACCCAAATATTAATAGGAGAAAGAAAATTATGTCATTAGCACAAAAAATTATCGATTTTTTTAAGAAGCGAGATAAAGCCTCTATTGGTGGGGGACAGACTGCAATTGATAAGCAATATGCAAGTGGAAAAATGACCGCACGTGATCGCATTAAAGCTATCCTTGATGCGAACTCTTTTCACGAATACGATTTATTTGTAAAACATACTGGTAAAGACTTTGGACTTGATAAAAAAGAATTGCCCGGCGATGGTGTTATAACAGGCACAGGAACGGTGTATGGACAACCAATCTGTATTTTCGCACAAGACTTTACAGTAGCTGGTGGTTCGCTTGGATTGATGCACGCAAGAAAAATTACTAAGATTATGGATCACGCTATCAAAATGGGAATTCCGCTAATTGGAATTAACGATTCAGGTGGTGCAAGAATTCAAGAAGGCGTAAACTCGCTTGCGGGCTACGGAGAAATTTTTTATCGAAACACTTTAGCTTCTGGAGTTATCCCACAAATATCTGTTATACTTGGTCCTTGTGCAGGAGGCGCAGTCTATTCACCAGCATTAACTGATTTCGTTTTTGTTGTAGATAAAATTTCTAAAATGTTTATCACAGGTCCCGAAGTAATTAAAACTGTACTCGGCGAAGAAATTTCGATGGAAGATTTAGGTGGTGCAAGAGTACAAACTGAAATTTCTGGCAACGCACATTTCTTTGCTAATAGTGAACTCGAATGCTTTGAACAGATAAAACGATTGATAACTTTTATTCCTTGGAACAACAGACGAAAAGCAAAAGCATTTCCGCCTAAATCACCCAAAGCAAGTTTAGATATTGAACATATTATTCCTTCAGAGCCATCAACACCTTATGATGTTCGCGATATCATTAGAGCTGTTGCTGATGGTTCCGACTTTTTTGAAATTCAAGAAAGATGGGCTGCAAATATTGTTATCGGATTCTGTAGAATTGATGGAGAAACTGTTGGCATTGTTGCAAACCAACCATTGGTACTTGCGGGTGTGCTTGATGTTGACTCATCTGATAAAGCAGCAAGATTCATTCGATACTGCGACGCTTTCAGTATTCCGATAATTACATTCGTAGATCTTCCCGGCTATCTTCCAGGAGTTGATCAGGAACACGCAGGAGTGATTAGACACGGTGCAAAAATTCTCTATTCATATAGTGAAGCTACTGTTCCAAAAATTACTATGATATTGAGAAAAGCTTATGGCGGCGGATATATCGCAATGTGCTCTCGACATCTCGGTGCAGATTTTGTTTTCGCTTGGCCTTCAGCAGAGATTGCAGTGATGGGACCAGAAGGCGCTGCGAATATTATTTTTAAACAAGAAATTTCTGAATCAGCTAATCCTGACGAAACTCGTAAACAAAAAGTTCAAGAGTACACAGAAAAATTTGCGAATCCTTATGTAGCCGCTGCGCACGGACATGTTGATGCAGTTATTTCGCCTAAAGAAACAAGAGATTTTTTGATTCACGCAATTAAAGTTTCTGAAACAAAAAAAGATATTAGACCATTTAAGAAACATGGAATAGCGCCGTTTTAACTATGAATAAAAATGAATTAAAAAGTTTCATCATTGATGAGACAAAGTATCAAACGTTTCTTACGAAAAAATTTATTCAGCGGAAAAAATATCAACCTCATGATCCAAAGAAAATTACAGCTTTTATTCCCGGACTCATTTGCAAAATAGTTGTGAAAGATGGACAAAAAATAAAAGAAGGCGAAAGTCTTTTAATTCTTGAAGCAATGAAAATGAAGAACAATCTTAAGTCTCCCAAAGATGGAATTATTAAAAAAATCCATGTGAATGAAGGAGAAAAAGTTATGAAGGATCAACTGCTTTTAGAATTTGAGTAAATTTTTGCTAATGCGATTCGGATCTCTGCGAATTCGATATTTTGTGGTAAAATAGATTTTATTGTCTTTAAGTCTTTAAGCCCTTTAGAAGTGGCATTATTTATTTTTTCTAATTTTTCTTTTTCGATTAAATAAGTAATGTCGGTCTCTGGAAATATCTCAATTATACTTTCGATTTGCATTGAGATAATTGGCATCGATTGATTTCTAAGCTCTGCAATTTCTTTCAGAGAATAATTTTGAGTAACTAATTTTTGTGTCTCAATTAAATTGGTTGGCAATTTTTGTTTCTCTTGCGAAATGTCACTCGATGATGAATGAAATAGATCATAGTTTTTTATACACTCAATAATTTCGTTCCCAATTTTAGTCAACGTCCTTTCGTTTATCCCTTTTATTTTATAAAGTTCAGTAATCGATTCGGGTTTGTTGCGCGAAATCTCTTGAAGTATCTCATCTGAAATAATTAAATAATTTGGCTGATTAAATTTAATTCCAACTTTTGTTCTAACTTCTTTAAGCTGATGATAAAGGGCTAAAGTCTCTTCATAATTTGATTCAATCTCTGTCTCTTGAATAACACCTTTTGCAAGCAATAAATCTTTCCCTTTGTTGGTAAGATAAATTTTGGTTTCAGATAAGATGTCTTTTTTTAGATGATTTGTTTCGATTGCTTTTCTGAGGACAATAGTTAAATCTTTTTTTGAATAATTTGCACCGCTCGAAAAAGTTGGAACATCTTTTAATTTTTGTGAGTTAGTTTTTCCGAGTAGAATATTTACAATGTCTCTCTCTCTTAATGCTTCTTTCGATTCATAAACTGTGCGCAAAACTAATTCTTCAAGATATTCGTAAGTGCTAAATGGAAGGCGATTGTCAACATTGCAGTTATCACATTTTCCACATTTATAATTTGTAACATCTTCACCAAAGTATTGTAAAATAACCTTAAACCTACACTCCTGTGCGTAAGCTAAGTTTATTATTTCGTCAAGTTTTTTCCTTGAGTTAAAATAAATTTCATTCAGTTTTACTGAATTAATTTTTAAATCGCTCCCTTTTACTCTCTCACTTTTTAAGAGAATAGCATCGTCAGTAAATGATTTTTCAAATTCGACAATTCCTTTTTTATGCAACTCCAATAAATTTTCACTCAAACGATCTTCGGGCAAACCTGTTTCAATAGCAAGTCCAGCAATAGAGATGTTCGTCTTTGCATTAAAAATTGCACCACCAAACTCTCTGAGTAAAATCATTATGATATTTTTTTTCTCTTCATCATTAGTTTTTTTTACAAAAGATTTTAACATCTCTTGGTCATACAAAAAAACAAGTTTATCTTTTTTATCAAACTCCGATAAAATTTTTATGTAACCAGAATTTTCTAATATTCTTAATGTTGAAGAGAGTAATCCTTTAGTAATTTCTCTTTTCGTGGTCACGGTAAGGTAGTCAATATTGATTGGAATCTCTTTAGCAGATTTTTCACCAATTGAAATTTTCGCATAATTACAAATGGAGTTATAAATTTTTGTTACTAATTCTTTGTCAGGATTTGCTGAGTTAATAAAAAATTCTTGTATCGAAATATCCGATTGATCAAACAATAAAAAAGTTGATGCTTCTTTTCCATCTCTTCCTGCACGCCCAATTTCTTGATAATAATTTTCAATTGAGCCGGGAAGATTATAATGGACTACAGTGCGAATATCTTTTTTGTCAATTCCCATTCCAAAAGCATTTGTAGCAACAATTACAGGCGATTTATCATTAATAAAATTTTCTTGAATTTTTTTCCGTTGAGATGAATTCAATCCTGCGTGATAATAGGAAGTTGAAATTTTATTTAAATTTAAAAAATCACTCAACTCTTCTGTCACTCTGCGAGAAGAAGAATAAATTATTGCCGGCTTATCATTAAGTCGAAGTATTTCTAATAATTTTTCTTTTTTTTTGTTTGTGATAAAGACATTGATTGAAAGATTTTCGCGTTCAAAACCGCGTACAAAAATTTTCGGTTCTTTCATCTTAAGTTGAGTAACAATATCTTTTATCACTTCTGGCGTAGCGGTTGCTGTAAATCCAGAAACTTTTTTTATGCCGACGTACTCAATAAAATCAACAATTTTTCTATAACTTGGTCTAAAATTATGTCCCCACTCGCTTATGCAATGTGCTTCATCAACAAAGAGATAATTTGGTTTTAGATTTTTTATTTTTTCAGAAAAGCCAACACTCTCAAGCCGTTCAGGAGCTAAGTAAAGAAGTTTAATTTTTCCTTCAGACAATTTTCTAAAGACAGTTTCAGTTTCATAATACTCTTGCGATGAATTTATAAACGCAGCTACCTCGTCAGTTTTGTTAAGTGAATCTACTTGGTCTTTCATCAATGCAATGAGTGGAGAAATTACAATCGAAAAGTTGTTTAGAATCAGAGCGGGGAGCTGATAACATAACGATTTGCCCGCACCAGTTGGTAGCACAGCCAATACATTTTTATTCTCAATTATTGCTTCAATAATTTCTTTTTGTCCGGGACGAAAAGATTTGTGACCAAAATATTTTTGTAGATAATCTGATAATTTCATAATTGAAATTTAACAAGTTTTTTGTCTCAATGATTAACAGAAAATCAGTTGTTAGAAAAAAAAATTATAAAGAAAAATGAATTTGCAATTTATGTTGGCAACAGACGACGAAACAAAATATTTTTAAAATGATTTCAGAACATCGATCAACGATTTATGATTTTAGATCTGCAAGAAAATAACTTTGAGAAACTTTGTCTTTACGTAGTGGGACTTTGTGACCTGTATTTTTTCTCTCTCGCTAAGAATATTTTTTTGTCACGAATGCACGAATAAAGAAACTTTAATTTTCTCAATCGTCCCATTTGTCCCCATTGTCCCACCAAAACAAACTAATAAACATTTTCCTCTCCGTAATTCGGTTTTTTTTTACCAGAATTTATCAGTCAAAAGTGAAAGTAAAATTTAATAGATTGGTCATTAAACTCGAATAATTTATATTTGCAGATTAATAATCAAAAAGCGATGATGACGAAAAATAAAGTTTTTATTGAAACTTACGGCTGTCAAATGAATTTGGCTGATACCGAAGTTGTGCTAGGCATTTTACAAAAAAATGGATTTGACTCCGCTAAAAATATAGATGATGCAGATGTCATACTTCTCAATACTTGCAGCATTCGAGACAATGCTGAACAGAGAATTTATGGAAGACTCGGAAATCTTAAAGCAAAAAAATGGGAAAAGAAAAATTTAGTTATTGGTATTCTCGGTTGTATGGCTGAGCGACTAAGAAGCGATTTAATCGATGAAAAAAAATTGGTCGATCTTGTTGTTGGTCCCGATGAGTATAGAAGACTTCCCGAATTTATTGACAATGCACTCGGTGGCGAAAAAGGAATTGGTGTTAAGCTTTCTAAAACTGAAACGTATGATGATATTATTCCATATCGTGAAGATGGATTGCAAGCGTGGATTTCCGTAATGCGTGGCTGCGATAAATTTTGTAGCTTCTGTGTTGTCCCTTTCACTCGTGGACGCGAAAGAAGTCGTGGACTCGATTCTATCTTGAATGAAATTAAACAATTATCTACGCGAGGCTTTCGCGAAGTTACTTTGCTTGGACAAAATGTAAATTCCTATCTTGATGGTAATAATGATTTCGCTGATCTTCTCTCTGCTGCAGCTAAAATCGATAAGAGTCTTAGAGTTAGATTTACTACTTCTCATCCGCAAGATCTTTCTGATAAACTTCTCGAAACAATTGCCGCAAATAAAAACATTTGCAATTATATTCATCTTCCTGTTCAGTCTGGTTCAAATAGAATTCTAGAACTTATGAACAGAACCTACTCAATTGAACACTACTTAAATCTAATTGAGAAAGCCCGAAAAATAATTCCGGGTGTTTCGTTTTCGACTGATATTATTTCCGGCTTCCCTTCTGAAACATTTGAAGATCACTTAGCAACACTTGATGTGATGCAAAAAGTTAGATTCGATGGTGCGTATATGTTTAAGTATTCTCCGCGTGAAGGAACAAAAGCATTCAGATTAAATGATGATGTGGATGAAGAAACAAAATCAAAAAGATTACAAGAAATAATTTCTCTTCAGCAATCGATATCAAATGAAATTAATCAGGAGACGATAGGGAAAGAGGAAGAAATTTTAGTCGAAGGATTTAGTCGAAAGTCAAATGATTTTTTAGCAGGAAGAACTGACTCCAACAAAGTTGTTGTGTTCCCATTGATCGATGGAATTGAAGAAGGCGATTACGTAAATGTAAAAATAACAGGTGGAACATCGGCTACGTTGTTCGGTGAATTTATTTCTTTAACAAATAAAAAAGAGAAATCATTAACTGCAATTGCAGTTTAATAAATGAAAAATTTTATCTACATATTTTTAAGTCTAATTTTCCTTCAAACATCATTTCTGTTTGGGATAATCAACAGCCAACCAAATGAATACAACATTGTTCCGCTGCTAAAAAAAATTGAAGATGGAAAAATAAGCGAAGTGAAAGTTGAAGCAGAAATTCTCCTAAATAAATTTCCAGACGATCCTTCTATAATTTTCTTAAACGCAATATTGAATGAGAACGGAGAAGATGCGTTAAAAAATTTTCAACTCATTTTCAACAACTTTCCTAAATCGAATTATGCAGACGCATCAATGTTCAGAGCGTACTCTTATTACTACTCGCTTGGAGCTTACAAAAGAGCGGGTGAATTGTTAGAGCGACTTAAATCTGATTATCCAACTTCGCCATACATTAGAAATGCTGATAGAGATATTCCCGACGAGGAAGATAAATGGACAGATGTGAAGCAAACTGAAACCACAGAGAAAAAAGGGGAAATAAAAAATTTTAATTTCACGATTCAAGTTGGAGCTTTCACTAATGATAAGAACGCGAAAGTATTGATAAACAAACTTGAAAATGAAGGATATGAAACAAGTTCTACTCAAAGAAATGTAGGCGGAACTTTATTTACAGTTGTGCATGCGGGAAAATTCGTTACTCGTCAAGAAGCAAATATAGAACTCGAAAATCTTAAAAATAATTTACTAATCATTGGGCACATTGTTCCCATTGAGAAAGAAGATAATTGAGTCATTTACAATTTATAGGAACAAGCTCTGCATTAACTTCACTAAAAAAATTTCATTCATCATTTATTTTATCTACAAAAAATTTTAATCTACTCGTTGACACTGGTGATGGAAGTTCTCGTGCTTTATTGAATCAAAAAATTGATTTCAATTCTATTGATGCTATTTTAATTACACATCTACACGCCGATCATTATTGCGGATTACCGTCTTTATTGACTCAAATGAAGTTGTTGAAAGAACCGAGAAAAAAGAAAATCTTAATAATTGCTCACGAATCAATTTTAGATGTAATTCAAAAATTTATTTTTAACTCGATGGTCTTTGAAGAAAAAATGGGTTTTAAGATTGAGTATAAAAATTTTAGTTGGGAAAAAATTTTCTCAATAAATAAAAAAATAAAATTCTTATCTAAAAAAAATTCACATCTTAATTCAAATTTACTTTTGAAAAATGTTCGCAAAAAAAAGCTGAGCTCCTCTTCATTTTTGTTTTTTGTGGAGAAGGCGAAAATATTTTATACTTCTGATGTTGGTTCTGCTGAAGATCTTTATCTTTTCAAAGATGAGAAACTTGATTTATTAATTTCAGAATCTTCTCACATTAATTATGACGATATCTGCATAGCTGAACAAAAACTAAATGTGAAAAAATTTCTTCTTACTCATTTTACTGATGAGGTTGAAAATCAAATAAAGAAAAAAATTTCTAAAAATAAAAACTCAAAAATTAGTTTAGCCAGCGACGGGCAAATAATAAACCTTTCTTGATTTTTAATCTTTCATTAATTTCCTAAATAATAATTGAAAATTTATGACAAAATGACAGAGACACTTCAAAACGAACTTGGAATCATCGGAAAATCGAGAGAAATAAAAGATTTACTCGATATGTTAACTCAAATTGCGCCAACGGATATTTCGGTTCTTATTTATGGCGAGAGTGGAGTCGGGAAGGAAGTTTTCTCAAGAGCAATTCATCATTTGAGTCAGCGAAAAGAGAAGCCATTAATTTCTGTGAACTGCGGTGCAATTCCTGAAGGTATTTTAGAGAGTGAATTGTTTGGACACAAGAAAGGTTCGTTCACAGGAGCGATCGATTCACGAAAAGGATATTTTGAACTTGCAGATGGCGGAACACTTTTTCTTGATGAGATTGCCGAATTACCGATTACAACTCAAGTAAAACTTTTGCGTGCAATTGAATCAAAAGAGTTTATGTCCATTGGTTCTGAGAAGGTTACAAAAGTTGATGTCCGTTTCATTACTGCAACTAATAAAAATTTACAAGTTGAAGTTGATTCAAAAAGATTTCGCGAAGATTTTTATTTTAGAATTAAAGCAGTAACAATAACGATACCACCATTGCGAAAAAGGAAATCTGATATTCAAATTTTTTCCGAACATTTTTTAGAAAATTTTTCTAAACGAAATAATATTGGGCAAATAGAACTGACATCAGATGCGATAGATTTTTTAATGAATTACTCCTGGCCCGGAAATGTGAGAGAATTAAAAAATACGATTGAAACTGCTGCTGCATTGTCGAGAAAAAATTTATTAGATAGATCAGATTTCATCGCATTGATAAGCGAAAATAAATCAACTGAACAGAATAAAAATGTTCCTATTACATTAAGAAAATCCTCCGAAGAACTTGAAAAAGAATTTCTTTACCGCGCACTTTTTGAATTGAAGAAGGATATATTAGATGTGAAAGAATTAATTATTAACTCGCAGTCAACGAGTGAATCGGGCAAATCAAAAGAGATAGAAACTTATGATATCAAAGAGATGGAAAAAGAATTAATTCTTGCGGCACTATCAAAAACAAAATTCAATAAGCGAGCCGCAGCACAATTACTGACTTTAAGTGAAAGAACTCTTTACAGAAAAATGAAAGAGTATAATTTGTGAAACTCAAAAAATTAATAAACGATGAATAAATTATTAAGAAAATTTAATGCGAAAAACTCCCTACTGAAGGGGGTGTTGGTATTGTTCCTAATACCTTATCTACTTAATTTTGTAGGGTGTTCTGGATGTATTTATTCTTTCACAGGAGCATCTGTTCCTCCGCATTTGAAGTCGATAGCAATACCGTTTGCAGATGATAGAAGCGGAGCTGGTGAACCAATGTTGAGAGAATTAATTACTCAAAAATTGACAGATAAATTTATTCAAGATAATTCACTAAGAATTGCAGATCGTTCAACAGCAAATGCAATTTTGGAAACAGTGATTACTGGATTGCAAGACGCGCCGGCTGTCTTGGTTAGTGGCGAGACTGTTGAGACAAGACGAATAACAATTTCTGTTCAAGTAGTTTATAGAGATCTCGTTCAGAGAAAAACAATTTTTGAAAAACAATTTAGTAACTATGGTGATTATAGCGTTGGTGGTGGTACAGACAGCAGAAACGCCTCAATCACTTTAGCAATTGATAGAATAACAGAAGATATATTATTAGATACCGTTAGCGGTTGGTAAAAATTAAGGAAGAAAAGCACAATGGAAGAAATCGTATTAATTTCATATTTCGTCTCACTCTTTATTTTGTTTGTTTTTGGTTGTCATGGCTTCATCATGATTTTCTATCACAACAAATACAAAAATGTAAGTCACGAACAAACACAAGATTTTGTTGCTGATAAAAAAGTAACAATTCAACTTCCACTTTATAACGAGCTTTATGTTGTTGAAAGATTGATTGATACTGTTTGTGAAATCGAGTATCCAAAAGATTTGATGGAAATACAAGTGCTTGATGATTCAACAGATGAAACAATTAGTATCGTTGCAAATAAAGTTGCAGAAAAAAAGCTTTTAGGATTTAATATTCATCACGTTAGAAGAGATAACAGAGAAGGATTTAAAGCAGGCGCATTAAAAGAAGGAATGAAATTAGCTACGGGCGAATTCATCGCAATCTTCGATGCAGATTTTGTACCCAAAAAAGATTTCTTAATAAAAACACTTTCCTATTTTACTGATGATAAAGTTGGAATGGTTCAAACACGTTGGGAACACTTGAATGGCGATTACTCAATTCTAACCAAAGCACAAGCACTCGCACTCGATGGACACTTTGTGATTGAGCAGAACGTTAGAAACAAAGCGGGATTTTTTATTAACTTCAATGGAACGGGTGGCGTTTGGAGAAAAAGTTGTATCGAAAATGCGGGCAACTGGCATTCAGATACTTTGACTGAAGATCTTGATTTAAGTTATAGAGCACAACTAAAAGGTTGGAGATTTGTTTTTCTTCGCGACATAGTTTCACCAGCAGAATTACCATCAGAAATTAATGCATTAAAATCGCAACAATTTAGATGGACAAAAGGTGCTATCGAAACATCCAAAAAAATTCTTCCATTAGTTTGGAAATCAGATGTTCCGCTGAGAGTTAAGTTACAAGCAACTTTTCATTTAACAAACAATTTTGTTTTTCCATTTATATTGCTTGCAGCAATTTTAAATGTTCCGTTAGTCTTTGTAAAAAATAGCGGCTCACACGAAGCATATTTTGCTGTGATGTCAATTTTTGTTTTAGCTTTCGTAAGTTCATTTATGTTTTATCTTTATTCACAAAAAGATATTAGAACAGATTGGCGAAAGAAGATAGTGCTCTTCCCCTTGTTTATGGCGGGTAGCATGGGCTTTGCTGTTAATAACTCTCGCGCAGTTATTGAAGGGTTGCTCAGCCGCAGAAGTGAATTTGTCAGAACTCCAAAATTTAAAGTTGTTGATAATAAAGATTCTTGGAAAGGAAATAAATACGTCGAAAAGAAAATTGAACCTTCAGTTTTTGTAGAATTAATGATGGCGATTTATTGTTTCATCGGAATTTTAGCGTCAATTTATTTTCTTGAAATAGCAGTATTGCCATTTCAAATTTTATTTTTTATTGGTTTCTCTTTCGTCTCTTTTACATCAATAAAACATGCTTATTCAAAAAATTAGGTTTAACATTGCAGACAAGCGAACAAGATTTATTTGACGAAAAAATTAATCTCATTTATGAGTTTAATAAACGGTCACCACTTTTCGTAAGGAAAGCAGACTTAGAGATTAAGTCAAATAATCTTGAAAACGCAATTGAAATTTTGCAAAATGGTTTACAAATATTTCCTGAATCTCCTACAGCTTATATTATTCTCGGAAGAGTATTAATGCTTACAGGAGAATATTCTGCTGCAAAAGAAGCTTTCAAAAAAGGGTGTGACTTAATTAACTCCAATGAATCCTATGCTTATTATTTTGCCGAAGTAGAAAAATTTAAGAAACAAAGAATACCGTTTGAGAACGGAAGATTTTCAACATTAAATAGTGATATCGCTCCTTTCGATTTTGAAGAGAATGACTCTTCTCAAAAAAAATATCTAAATAAAAATAGAGCATTTGAAGATAGTCTTCCTGATTTAGCCAAGAAAATTCAAGGTGCAAAAATTCCCGGTGTTGATGCACAGTTGAACTCAAATTGGAATAAAAACAATTTAGAAAATTTACCTGAAAAAATGATTGTTTCAGAAACACTTGCTAAAATTTATTTTTCTCAAGGCGGATTTAAGGAAGCAATTTTTGTTTACGAAGAACTAAAAAAAATTAATCCACACAAAAAAGATTTTTATGCAGAAAAAATAGATGAAATAAATAGACTCATTAAACCTGTCTAAATTTTCAAAATTATTTTCTAACCTCAAATGAACTCCTCAAAACTTCCAAGAAATTTTTATCTAAGATCAGCGATTGAAGTAGCAAAAGATTTGCTTGGGAAATCTATTGTTCGAGTTGTAAATCAAAAAATTGTTTCTGCGAAGATAGTTGAAGTTGAAGCATATAAACAAATTGGAGATGAAGCTTCTCACTCATTCAAGGGAATTTCCAAAAGAAATGAAGTTATGTTTTTTGAAGGGGGACATTTTTATGTTTATTTCTGTTATGGTATTCATTATTTATGCAATGTTGTAACTGGAAAAATAAATGATGGGGCAGCTGTTTTAATAAGAGGTGTTGAACCTATTGATGGCATTGATTTTATGGGACAAAATAGATATCGCAAAGATAAATTATCACAAAAAGAAATTATTAATTTGACTAACGGTCCGGCAAAAATATGCAATGCATTTGGCTTTGATAAAAAATTCAATGGAGCTGATCTGTTAGGAGATGATATTTATATTTTAGATGCTGAACGAATTTCTGAATCGGAAATTGTCACAACATCAAGGATTGGGATTACAAAATCATTAGATTTGAATTGGCGTTTTTATATTAAAGACAATTTATTTGTATCTCAAAAATGATTATCCCAAAAAATTTATTAATAGTTAGAACCGACAGAATTGGCGATGTGATTTTATCTCTTCCACTCTCTGAAATTATTAAAAAACATTTCCCAAAGTGTCGAGTTACTTTTCTTGTAAAAAATTATACTCAGCCAATTGTTGCAGAGCATCAGTTTATTGATGAAGTCATTACTCTTCCTGAAGTTGAAGGAAAAATAAATTTTAGAAAAATCATTCAACAACTAAAAGAAAAAAAATTTGATACTTGCTTAGTTGTTCATTCAAGATTTAATATCGCGTTAATTCTTTTTTTAGCGGGAATTAAATGGCGAATAGGCACGGGTTACAGATGGTATTCATTTTTATTTAACAAAAAAATATTTGAACATCGAAAAAAATCTCAAAAGCATGAACTTGAATATAATCTCAATATGCTTTCGGCTTTAAATGTTTCTGAAAAAATTGATTTTACGAATATTGATTTCAACTTATCAATTGATAAGTCTTCAGAAAAAAAAGTAAACTCACTACTGAGTGAATCAAATCTTTTATCAAAAAAAATTGTTATCATTCATCCAGGAAGCTCGGGAAGTTCAGTTGACTTACCGATGAGTAAATTCATTGAGCTTACAAAATTGATTAAAAATAAAGACTGCAATATTATATTAACCGGTTCTAAATCAGAATTTGATTTGTGTGAACAACTTAGAATATCCGAAAATATTTTTAACTTTGCGGGTAAGTGTGAGCTTAGTGAGCTTATCGCCTTGATAAATAAAGCCGAAATCTTTATTTCAAATTCAACTGGACCAATTCATATTGCAGCAGCTTTGAAAAAAAATGTTGTTGGATTTTATCCCAAGATTAAAGAATGTTCTGCACAAAGATGGGGACCTTTTACATCAAAGCGAATGATTTACTCTCCAACAATCGATTGCAATAATTGTGATCGGGAACAGTGCGAGCGTTTAGATTGTATGAACAGTATTGATATGAATAAAGTTTTTTTTAACTTAGAACAATTGTTAGAACAAAAATAATAATGGAGATAACTTTTTGAATAGTAGAGTTTGGATTTTATCATTAGTTGTTTTTTTTTCACTCTTCGGGGAAAATTATTCGCAGCAATTTAGAAAAATAGAAAATAATGCTTTTGGCGTTGGTGAAAAATTAACATTCGATGTAAAGTTTGGTTTTGTAACAGCAGGAATTGCAACGATGCAAATACCATCAATAAAAAGAATAGCTGGAAGAAATGCTTATCACGTTTTGTTTGAAGTGAATACTGTTCCAAGTTTTGACTGGTTTTTTAAGGTTAGAGATAGATACGAAACTTATCTCGATGTTGAAGGAATTTTTCCTTGGCGATTTGAACAACATATCCGTGAAGGAAATTTTTCACGCGATTTTTCCGCCTTCTTTGACCAAAGAAAAGGTAAAGCTAAAACAACCGAAGGCGAATTTAATATTCCTAAATATGTTCACGACATCGTCTCCGCTTTTTATTACGTGCGAACTTTAGACTTAAAAAATTACAAAGTTGGGGACAAAATTAGATTGCAAAATTTTTATAAAGACAAAGTTTTTAATCTTGATATAAAATATCTCGGCAAAGAAAGAATAAAAGTTGGTGCAGGAACATTCGACTGCATCATTATAGAGCCGTTAGTTGAAGAAGGGGGACTCTTTAAGAGTGAAGGGTCAATAATAGTTTGGTTGACTGATGACGAAGTTCGAATGCCCGTAAAAGTAAAAACAAAAGTTGTTATTGGTTCTATTGATGCTGAGTTGACAAAATATGAAGGATTAGTTGGAAAGCTGACGACAAAAAAATAATTTCCAATTCTTTTACCACAGTTTCAATTATTATATTAGGAAGATTAAAACACTTCACTTTATTTATTTTACACTATGATTGATAACGATAAAAATAATTTTCAAGAAGACAATAAAAACGATTTGGATTTTGATGATCAAAAGATCGATAATCAACCTCCCAAATTAGTTCCAAGAATAACACCCGTTCGAGCCGCATTGCTAGGATTGCTTGGTGGATTCGTGCTGTACCAATTTGTTGGTGGCTCAATCTCGCTTTTGATTTTTGGATTAGATATAAGCAACGCTAATATCAACGCTCTCCGATTAATGACTATCGGCGGACAAATATTATTTATTCTTTTGCCCGCATTAATTTTTGCAAAATTTATTTATGAAGATGTTACAACTGTAATACGATTTAGGAAAACTTCATTTACTGAGTTAGGTTTGTTCACATTCGGATTGTTGTTGCTCAATCCAATGTTACAGAGTTTTCTCGTTGTGCAAAATTTTTATATCGACCAATTAGCAAATTATGTTCCTTTTTTGAAATCGATAAAAGAGTTTTTTGATTCTTTAAGTTCTATGCTTCAAGAAACTTATGTGAGTCTTCTAACAGCAAAAAATTTTTTCGAAGTAATTATTGTGATAACCGCAGTTGCAATTACTCCGGCAATTTGCGAAGAAGTTATGTTTAGGGGATATGTACAAAAAAGTTTTGAATTAAAATTTAAACCCTTCTTGGCTGCAGTAATTACGTCCCTATTTTTTGCAGTGTTTCATTTTAATCCCTATGGCATAATCGCTCTCTTTGCACTTAGTTTATATTTCGGTTATTCAGTTTATAAAAGCGATTCGATAATAGTCCCAGTAATTTTGCATTTCTTAAATAACTTTATTGCCATAATTTATTTTATGATTGTTGGTCCCGCAAGCTTAGATGATGGAAGAGTTGCTACTCAAACCGAAGTGAATTTTGCTTTAATGACATTCCTTTTATTATCGTTGCTATTCGCTGTACTGATTGTATATATTCATCGGTTTTACAAATTAAAAGAATTAGAAAAAAATAAAAAAGCTGAACTCTCAAATGGATGATGTTAAAAAAAAAGAAAAGACCGACTTAGATAATTTTGATCCGATTGATGGTGATAATGAAAATGAAGAGTCGAATGATTGGGAGTTGATTTACTCTTGCAGTGAATTTTATGAAGCACAGATGATTAAAGCAAATCTTGAAGGAGCGGGAATTGAGACGTTAATACTTTCACAAAAAGATAGTAGTTATCCTGTGGTTGGTTCGCTCTCAGTTATTAAAATATTTGTAAAGAAAAAAGATGTTCCTTCGGCAAATGAATTTATTAACAGTTTAACAAACAATAATTTTGTGGATGAGGAATCTGATTAAATGTCTGTAAATAATACTAGAGAAAGAATTGCGGTTGCTGTAGTTACAATCCCATTTATTCTTTTTATTTGTTACATAGGTGGTTTATATTTTTTAACTTTTGCTCTTTTGATTGGTCTTTTTTCGTTTTATGAATTTACGAAGATGGCGAAAAGAAAAGGCGGAAACACTTTATTGTATCCAGGGCTTATTGTTATTGCTCTCGTAATTTTTAATTCTTTCATTCAAATTATAGATTTTTTTCATCTAATAATTCTGAGCGTAATTGTCCTTTCGGTTATTGAACTCTATCGAGACAATGGTTCTGCTATTTCAAATCTCTCAACTACATTTTTAGGAATTTTTTATATCGGATTATTTGCAAGTAGTTTGGTTGGAATTAGAGAATTTTTTAATGATGACCTAAAAGGGGGTTATCTAATTATTTCAATTTTAGTTATTATTTGGATTTGTGACTCAGCAGCTTTTTTTGGTGGAGTTAAATTTGGGAAGCATCGTCTATTCTTACGCGTTAGCCCAAAGAAAAGTTGGGAGGGCGCAATCTTTGGATTTGTATTCGCAATCTTAACTGCGATTGCAGCAAAATATATTTTACTCGGTTTTCTTTCTTGGGTCGATGTGATTTTTATTGGCGTTGTTATCGGAACAGTTGGACAGATTGGTGATCTGATTGAATCACTATTTAAAAGAGATTCCGGAATTAAAGACTCTTCAGATCTTATTCCCGGACACGGCGGAATTTTCGATCGATTCGATTCATTGCTTGCTTCTTCGCCTATAGTTTTTGTTTACTTAAATTATTTTGTATTGAGATAAATGGACATCAGAAAAAAAAATAAAGTTAGTGTTGTTACTCTTGGTTGTGCTAAAAATACTGTTGACTCTGAACGATTGATGAATCAACTTAAAGTGAATGATTTTTTTTTAACAAACGAGACAACTGACATTGACACAGTAATCATCAATACTTGCGGATTTATTGAATCAGCGAAACAAGAATCGATTGATACAATTTTTGAAGCTGTGGGAATGAAAAAAGAAGGACGCATAAAAAAAATTATTGTGGCGGGATGTTTATCTGAACGATACAAAGAAGATTTGATAAAAGAAATTCCTGAGGTCGATGCATTTTTTGGAACTGAAAAATATGAAGGAATCTTAAAAGAATTAGGTGGCGAATTAAAATATGAGTTGCTCGGCGAGAGAGTAATAACAACGCCTTCGCACACGGCATACTTAAAAATTTCAGAAGGCTGCGACAACCCTTGTTCTTTCTGTGCCATCCCTTTGATGAGAGGAAAACATAAATCGAAATCGATTGAAGATTTGGTTCGCGAAACTGAATTTTTAGCAAAAAATAATACCAAAGAATTAATTCTAATTGCTCAAGATCTTTCGGATTATGGAAAAGATATTTATGGAAAAAGAGTTTTGGCAGAGTTGCTAAATCGGCTTAGTGAGGTTAGTGGAATTGAATGGATTCGTTTAATGTATGTTTATCCTTCGCACTTTCCTGATGATGTTTATGACGTAATTGCTAAGAACGAAAAAATTTGTAAGTATATCGATATTCCACTTCAACATATTTCTGATGATGTTTTGAAATCGATGAGGAGAGGAATTACAAAAAAAAGAACGATTGAAGTCTTGAATAAATTGAGAGAAAAAATTCCGGGTGTTTCGATTCGCACTACTTTCATTGTTGGTTATCCCGCAGAGAAGAAAGAAGACTTCAACGAACTAATTGATTTTATTGAAGAATTTAAGTTTGATAGAGTTGGAGTATTTCATTATTCAGTTGAAGAGAACACTCCAAGTTTTATTCTTGGTGATCCTGTTAATGAAGAAGAAAAAGAATTCAGGCGCGAGCATCTGATGGAAACTCAAAAAGAAATTTCTTTGCAGTTGAATCAGTCGTTTGTTGGAAAAAAATTAAAAGTACTTATTGAATCTGAAGAAGGGAATTATTTCATCGGTCGTTCATACAGAGATGCACCTGAAATTGATGGAGAAATTCTAATCTTGAATGAAGGGCAAAATCTAATTTTAGGGAATTTTTATTCTACTGAAATAGTCGATTTTAATGAGTATGATTTGTTCGGAAAAATTATTTAGTTCTTAATATTTTATTTATTCTAATTAAGTCTTTCACTATCTTAAATTATGAAAATTTTCTTTTCTATATTGTTTCTTTTCTTTCTATCGGGCAAAGTAATAGTTGCACAAGTAGAGAGTTCACATCCAACCGATGCAATTGTTGCGTTGCCAGTTTTTTATTACGACATTTTTAATTTTGCTGGAACAGATTCAGCCAACACAAGAGTTGATGTTTTTGTAAAAGTACCTTTTAATGTTTTGCAATTTGTAAAAAGTTCTAATCAATTTCTTGCTGAGTATTCGGTTATTATTACTGTTCGTAATGAAAATAAATCTCGAATTATTCAAGAGAAAATTTTTAACGAAAAAATTACCACTCCAGATTTTAACAAGACAAACTCAAGTTCAAACTTTAAAATTAGTTTGAGATCATTTAGACTTCCCGCCGCAAATTATGTTATTAAGATAGAATTGGAAGACAAAGATTCGCGAAAAACATATTCATTCGAAAATAAATTCCTTGTAAGAAATTTTGGAAAACAATTTTCTGTAAGTGATATTATTTTATTGGAAGATCTGCCGAGTGAAAAAACTGATAATAAAATTTTTCCAAACATCTCAAATTTTTTAACGATAGAAAAATTAGCAATTCCATTTTACTATGAAATTAATTCAGACACTTCACGAAAAGTGAATGTTGAATATGAAATCATCGATTCAGAAAAAAGAATTGTCTTCAATACAAAATTTGATATGGAGATAGTGACAGGAAAAAATTCAATATTCTATTCGATAGATTCTTTGAATATTGGTTTAGGAGATTATATAATAACGGCGACAATCAGAGATGAATTCAATAATAAATATAGTGTTAGTAAATTATTTTTCTCACGTTATGCGGGCTTCCCACAGTTTATTAAAGATCTCGACAAAGCAATCGATCAGATGATGTTTATTACTACTTCTAGTGAATTAAAATTTTTGCGTGAAGATGTAAATAAAAATGAAAAGTTGCAGCGATTCATAGAATTTTGGAAAAAGAAAGATCCCAATCCAACTACAGAAGAGAATGAAATTTTTAATGAATATTTTCGTCGAGTAGAATACGCAAACAAAAATTTTTCCCATTACAACGAAGGCTGGAGAACAGATATGGGAATGGTTTATATTTTATTAGGTCCTCCAAATAATGTTGATCGACATCCATTTGATATTGATTCTAAGCCTTATGAAATTTGGCAATATTATACAATCAATCGAAGATTTATTTTTATGGATACAACAGGATTTGGAAATTACAAACTCATTACTCCACTCTATGGAGATGATTTTCGTTTTAGATAACAGTCATGATGCTAACTGTAACAATTAATCCTCTTTTAGAATTTCGATTCAAATCAAAAATAATCTCTTTTGGTGGCACAAATAGAAATGCCTCTCTGAATTATCTCGCCGGTGGAAAAGGAATAAATGTTAGTCGTCAGTTAAATTGTTTGAATACAAAAAATATTGCTCTCACATTTCTTGGTGGTATGAATGGAAAAAAACTTAAAGAAATTCTTGAGCAAGAAAAAATTAATTTTACTTCGATTAGGACAGAATCTGAAACAAGAATTTGTAGCGTTATTATTGACGAGGAGAGTAAAAGTGTAACTTCACTCTTCAGCACTGATCAAAATATTTTAATTTCTGAAGCTGAAGAATTTAAAATCAAACTTGAAAAAATGATCCCCAATTATGAGATTGTTGTTTTCGCAGGAAGCTCTCCTTGCAAAGCGACAGATAATTTATTCGCATCAGGAATTGAGATCGCAAAAAAATATGACAAGGTTGCCATTCTTGATACTTATGGAAATAGTTTAGTGAATGGATTAAAAGCAATCCCAACCGCTATTCATAATAATATCGCTGAGGTTGAGTCGTCACTTGGTATTTCATTAAATACTGAAGAAGAAAAAATTTCATTCATAAAATCATTATTTGAAAAAGGAATAAAAAGAATTTTCCTAACAGATGGCGATGGCGATATCTACGTCTCAAATTATGATTTCATCTATAAAATAAAACCGCCTTCTGTAAATTCAATCGATCCAACAGGAAGTGGTGATTCTTTCGTTAGCGGGTTGATTTATGGCTGGCACAATGATCTATCATTCGACGAATCTCTAAAAATTGCAGTTAGTCTTGGAGCTGTTAATGCAACTAAGTATTCAGTTTGTGATATAAAAAAAGATGAAATAGATTTTTTGATGAATCAAATTGAAATTGAAAGTGTTGGAAAAAAAATAAAAATGATTGATGATCGCCCAACGATTACATAAAATATCAAAAGTCTTCTCTTTTGTTCTTGCCACTCTCTTAGTGTTAATTAGCAATTCAACATCTTCACAAAGCGTAACTAAATTAAATTTTTCAGCAACAAAAAATTTTACTCAAGAAGATTTTTTAAGATGGAGTAAAATTCCAATTGGAAGTAGATATTTCACAGGTATCGAAGATACGATTTCATATAGAGTTCTAAGTGGATTGAGAGAAAACGGATTTTTTAATTCTAAAATTATTGAAGCAAAAAATATTTTTAATGATGATTCATCAAGCGTTGAAATAATATTTTCGATTGAAGAAAATAATCCGACCCTAATAAGAAATATTTTTTTTACACAACTTGATTCAATCTATAAAAATAAAATTGCCAAAGAATTTGAATTTTTATTTGGTTCAATTTTTATTCAACGAGAGTTAATCAATGCAATTAATAAAAGTTTAGTAATCTTTGAAGATGTCGGAATTCCTTTCGCCAAAATTGAAATTGACAAAATATTTTTTCTTTACGATTCCATTTCACAAAAAGAAATTGTTGACATCACCTTAAAGTTTGTCAGTATTGAAGAGACAAGAATCGATAGGATTGAAATTGTCGGAAACACAAAAACAAAAAATTATGTTATTCTGCGTGAGTTAAAATTATTTGAAGGTGAAGTTTATTCGCAAACAAAGATTGAAAATTTACCGCGACAATTAAATCGGCTTAGATTTTTCGCACCTGTCAAAGAGCCTACATTTTTCATAAACTCAATTAACGAAGGAGTGCTTCGCATTGAAATTACAGAGAGAGAGACAAATAATTTTGATGGCATAATTGGTTTTATTCCAGCAACACAAAATGAAACTGGATTTTTTACTGGACTAGCAAATATTAGTTTGCGAAATTTATTTGGAACAGGAAGAAGCGGCGCAGTTAGATGGCAGAAATTAGATCGACATTCACAAGAGCTTCAACTAAATTATCTTGAGCCGTGGTTGTTTGGTTTTCCAATTAATCTTTCGTTAGAATTATTTCAACGCCAACAAGACACAACTTTTGTACAAAGTAAATATGAAAGTCAGTTGGAATTTTTAGCGACTGAAGTAATTACATTTTCACTCTTACTTGGAACTGAGTCAGTAATACCAACGATAAATGTAGTTCCTCGTTTCACTGTTTTCAATTCCACTACATTATCGACGGGAATAAATTTTCGATATGACACGCGAGATGATCCACTCTCAACAAGAAGTGGAATTTATTTTTCCAACAGTTACATCCTTTCTCGGAAGACAATAAAAGGTCCCGAACAGTATTTAACACCAGCGACAGAAAGAAAAGTTGAGTTGCAAAGACTCGAATTACTTTTTCATTACTATCTGGAAATATTTAATCGGCAAGTCGTTGCAGTAAAATTAAATGGAAGGGAACTAAGAAGTAATTTTTATGAGTTAAGTGATTTATTTATTTTAGGAGGAATGAAAACTTTACGAGGATATAGAGAAAATCAATTTATGGGTTCACGAGTTGCGTGGTCGAATATTGAGTATCGATATCTACTAACAAATAGATCTTATGGATTTCTATTTTTTGATACGGGTTACTATTTACGCAAAGCAGATGTTGAAAGAAATATAGAAAAATCAGAAGCGATAAAAACAGGATTTGGTTTAGGAATAAATATTGAATCTGCTCTTGGTGTGTTAAGCGTAAGTTTTGCAATAGCAAAAGGAGATTCATTCACAGATGGAAAAATTCATTTCGGAATAATTAGTGAATTCTAATGTTTGAAAAAATTAAAGCTATAATATTTATTTCTCGCCCGATTAATTTAATCATTACATTTTTGTCTGTTATTGTCGCAGCAATTTTATGTATTGAATCGCAAACATATTCAGAATTTAAAATAATATTAGCAGCAATTTCAGCGGCGTTTGTTGGTGCTGCAGGCAATGTGTATAATGATATTCGGGATATTGAAATCGATAAAGTTAATAGACCAAATCGAATTTTGCCCAAAGGATTAATCAGTGTAAATTATGTACAGAATATTTATTTTACTTTTGTAGCGTTATCATTTTTTATTTCTTCATTCATAAATTTATCAGCACTCATAGTTGTTGTCAGTGCGACAATAGTAATTTTTATCTATTCATATAAATTTAAACAAATTCCATTACTTGGAAATTTTGTTGTCGCATTAACTGTTGGCTTTGCTTTTATTTATGGTGGCATTGCAGTTGACAATTGGGATGGGGCAATCTTTCCCGCACTCTTCGCTTTTTTTATAAACTTAATTCGTGAGTTAGTAAAAGATATCGAGGATACTGAAGGTGATAAACAAAACAATGTCATTACATACCCTTCACGCTTTGGAATAAAAAAGACAACGAAATTAATTCTTATTTTAACTTTTATTTTTATAGTAGTTTTAATTATTCCAATTTACCTAAAAATTTATACTCAGATTTTTGCATTCATAATTTTCTTTTTAGTGATTCCTTTATTGATTTATTTTGTGATCTCCATTCATTCCAATAGTACGAAGAAAAATATTTCTAAATTAAGTTTAGTGTTAAAACTGAATATGATAATTGGTTTAGCTGCAATTTATTTGGGGAGATGAATTAAAACTAAGGACTAAATGAGTTGTTGAGAATTTTATTTTAGTTTTGTTTTGAATGATTTA
>PNNF01000027.1 GCA_013824085.1 Chlorobiaceae bacterium
AATTATGCAGGTATGGGCGGTACAGGCGAAACTTGTATGAGTTGCCATAAATCAAGAAGAAATAACGTTACTCAATTAACAGTTACAATGGGTTCAACCTGGGGTCCTCACTCTTCAGTTGAAGCTGATGTATTGTTAGGTAGAAACGCTGCGGTTTGGCCAGGTGGAGCTGCATACAATTCTTCTTCACATATTTTTGCAGTTGAAAACTCTTGTGTTACTTGCCATATGGGTGCGTCACCAGCAGTTGGAAATGCAAACAGACTCAGAGTTGGTGGACATACATTTAATATGTCTAATCCTGCTACAGGATATGACCACACTGCTTCATGTGCTCCTTGTCACGGTCCAAAAACCAGCTTTGATGATTTTAGAGCAGTTGCTGATTACGATTTCAACGGTACAGTTGAAGGCGTTCAAGCTGAAGTTCATGGTCTATTAAGACACATCAGAATGGCTCTTCCTCCAGTTGGATTAGACACAATTCATTTCAGTTTAATTACTACAGATCATTTAGAAAGAGCTTATTGGAACTATCTCCTAATATTGAACGACGCAAGTTTTGGAATGCATAACACTAAATTTTCAGTTGCTGTTCTTCAAGAAACTTTAAGACAATTAGGTGGAATTATTCCAGTTGAATTTGTTTCTTTCACTGCTTCTCTCAACAAAAATGTAGTTACTGTTAATTGGGAAACTGCAACCGAAACCAACAATAAAGGTTTTGAAGTTGAAAGAAGAATTGGTGATACTTGGAAAACTATCGGATTTGTTCAAGGAAAAGGAACAACTACTGAACCAAGTAAATATACATACACAGACAATGTTACCAATTTAGGTGGCAAAGTTGCTTACAGAGTAAAACAACTTGACTTTGATGGAAAATTCAGTTACACTAAAGATATTGAAATAGATCTTAGTAGTTCTGTTGCTTCTTATCAGTTAGCACAAAATTATCCTAATCCATTTAACCCAACTACTAAAATTCAATTTAGTTTACCTTACGAAAGTAAAGTTAAATTAACAGTTTATAACATCGCAGGCGAAGTTGTAGCAGAATTGGTAAATGGAGTTAGAGCAAGTGGTATTCACGATGTTACATTCAATATGGGTAGCAAAGTTCACTCAAGTGGAATCTATCTCTATAAAATTGAAGCATCATCACTTGATGGAACACAAAAATTCAATCAAACAAAGAAGATGCTTTTAGTTAAGTAAATTTTCTTTTTTGGATTTTTAGATAAAGGGCTTGAGCAATCAAGCCCTTTGTTGTTTTAAATATTTCAACTTTATAATGAATTTTTTTTATAGAGAGTTTCACAGAAATTCATAATCTGCAAAAATAAAGCCCGGCTCTTGGTTGCAAGATTTTTTTGATTTTGGAATCGCCACTGAACGCAGTAAGCAAACAAAGAAAAAGGATTGAGAAGAAATAAGTGAAATCATCAAACTATTTGAGGTGAAAACCTCAAGACAAAATCGAATTAGAAGTTATGGATGAGCAACAGACAACGATAATTTACCAGAAAAATTTTGTAATTCAATTTTTAATCTTTTTGGGTCGCCAATTTTTTCCCTCACCAATCCAAAAGAATCATTGTGTGAAAATTCTTTTACGAAAAGAGTGTCAACAGTTTCCATCAATAGTAGAGCACCTCTCCCGCCTTTATAATCTGACACAATAACTTCAACGGTCAGAGTATCATTAAAATAATTCACATTATAAGTGTCATTCAAAGTTAAGTTAAGAGCAGAGACTTGAAACAAAAATTTATTGGTTTGATTTGATACGAAGATTCTATTGTATGAGTCATCATTAATTCGTGAAGTAGGAACATCCTCTACGCAAGAAGTAAAAGAAAGGAGTGTAAAGAGCAAAAAGAGAAGAAAAATTTTTTTCATTATCGAACGCTCATAATAATGTTATAAACTATTTCGAAATTAGAAATTTCATTTCATTTTCCGAAGGAAAAAATATTTCCTTGATGTGAATGTAATATTTTCATTTATCTAAAATTGATGAAGTGGATCAAAAATTCTTTAATGAAAATAAATCGTGCTAATATTCTTAGAGCACAAGCGAAAAAATAAATAGCTTCTAAAATGTTATTATATCAGAGGTGGAATTCCAGGAGTCATCCCAACAATTGCCATAATTCCTGCACAAATAATTAAGGTAGCTAAAGGAATAATTATCCGATCCATTATAGGTAAAGCTTTTGAGCGCTCTTTGTCGCCAATTAATCCGCTGTTATCAAGCACCATTGCGAGTGCCCAACCAAAAACAGGATTAATCAGAACAGAACCAAACATACAAATTGCAGCACCTTCGGCTTCTCTTAAATCTTTAATCATTTTCATTCCTGCTTCAAGTAATGGGAGAAAAACCCCGACAATTAAAGCAACTCTGAGAACGGGAGGAAAAACGGCTAAGTCCATTGGATAGCCAACAACTACGGCAATAACACAGAATGCACCTGTCAATATTGCACCAGCTGCAATAGGTCGTTTTGCTATTCCAGCGGGAATCATATAAGTTCCCCAAGAAGAAGTAAGATTACCGCCTCCAAGTGCACTACCAACAGCTTGTCTTAGCGAGCAAACAATAGTAGTGTCGTCAACATCCATCAAAACTTTTTTTGCATCTTTAGGATAATTCATTTCTTGAAAAATTCTATGTCCTAAGAAATCTGGCGGCCACATTGCAATAGCAAGAAAAGCAAAAGGAATAACGGCAATGAAATTTGATAGGTCAGGCAAACCCAACATCCATCCAGTATTTTCGCCCCACCAGTACATCGGATTCAGATTCGGAATGCCGGGTGTAGTTTCAAATTTAAAAGGAGCTCCCATCAACAGAGCAACCACGAGCGCAAACAATGAACACAAGGGAATCGCCAACCATTTTTTCCCAATCTTCCCTAAAAATGCATACGTTACAATTGTAACGAGAATTACAATCAAAAAAACAAGTTCAATTCCGAGTCCAGCAGCCCAAACTCTTAAGGCTTCAATCTGTCCAATTAAACCGACCACACCCAAAAAAATTAGCAATCCACCGCGCACACCAACTCCAGTTAAGTTCACCAAACGCGAACCACCTTTTGCAAATCCCAACATCAAGCCAATAACTGCAACCATAAGTCCAAGCGCTAACGGATGCCCACCAGCAGCAACTATAGAAGCGATAAGTGGAATCATTGGTCCGTGGCAACCGGGTAAATTTGCTCTTGGATTAAAAAATCCAGAAATCGGAATTACAAAAAGAAGAGCTGCAATTAAAATTTCGTATCTAACATTTTGTACAATAAATTCAGGGGAGAGTCCGAAGCCCACAGCAAATGCGGTTACAATCGCAGTAGTCATTACAATCTTACCAATTGTTCCAGCAATAGCGGGAACTAAATCTTCAACTTCAAAATTAAAATCTCGTTTGGGTAAATTGAGTTTCCATCTTTTGGGCTCCATAATCCTGAGTTCGTTTTCGAGGTACTCTTCTCTTTTGCTAAATTCGCTCGAAGGTTTATGAAGTTTCTGATAATTTGATTCTGTGTTTGCAGCCATATGCAATGCTTTCCACGATATTAGTTAAATATTTATTTTCAAGTAATAACTTGTGTTAAATTTTTTTTCTTACTTTTCTAATTTGAATATTTTTCTACAATTATTCAATATTATTTGGGTACTCTTTCGACATCAGTTTTTTGAGTTAGATATTTTTTTAAGTTATTTTTTATAAAATCCAACTACTCGTTACCAATAGTTTCTCTTAATATCTATACGTTTCTACCCTGTAAAAACAAAGGCTTAAAGTGTTATTGATAAAAACTAAACATCCAAATTTACGGAAAAAAAAGAAAAAAATAGGAGAAAAATTTTCTTCCAATTACTTACAGAGGGAAATGAAAATCTGTGGTGGAAAAAGAAGCCGAACTACTGATAGCAAAATATTTTTTCGTTTGTTTGCTGGGACGTTAGGGACAATTGAAATGATTAAAGAATTAGCTCAGATATAAATTTCTAATTGCCACGACTTTAAGGGCGTGGATATTGAGTGAAATAAATAACCAAAATGTGGTTTCGGCTCCGCTCAACCACCGAGTCAAAGCTCAACTACTGAGAATGCAGTTTGGCTAAAGCCGTTTTTCTTGCTATTATTTTTCGGATTTTTTTATTTGAAGACACTCCTAAAATTCATTCAGCAAATATCTAGGGAGAATTATTTCCCGCAGATTTACGCAGATAGCACAGATCTTTAATTCTTCATTTTTAATTTTTTATTTCAGAATTAGGTCACGGAGTCTCACTTTGAATAAAATAAAAAAAAACAGCCAGAGTATTTAGCTCTGGCTGTTTATAAAAAAACCTAAACTGTTATTTCATCAGAATCATTTTTTTGCTTTGCATGAAATTACCAGTTCTGATAGTATAGAAATATACACCACTTGCTAGGTCTCTCCCATCGAAAATTGTTTCGTATCGACCAGGATTTTTTTCCTCATTTACCAACACACTGATTTCTTTTCCAAGAATGTCATAAACGGTAATTTTGACGAAACTTGTTATTGGAACATCATAGCGGATTTTTGATGATGGATTAAACGGATTCGGATAGTTCTGTTCCACCTGGAATTTCTGTGGCACAGTTTGTTCACTATTCTCTTCGTCACCAACAGATGTCAGACTACAAGCATATTTAGCGATATTACTTACAGTCACTCCTCCGGCAGTAGTAAAGCGTCCACACGCATAGAGGTCAGTGCCTATGACAGCAAGTCCTCTTACAATATTACTAACTCCAGTTCCTAAAGCTGACCAATTCAAGGTTGAGCCATCCCATTTAGCAACTCGGCTAGCACTACCACTTCCAGCCGAAGAAAATTGTCCACCAGCATAAAGATCTGAACCTATTGTTGCAAGTGCCCAAATATCATCGCCAGAAATTCCACTACCAAGAGGTGACCAACTCGATGTTGAGATATTCCATTTAGCAATAAAATTTGCCGACAATCCACCAGCTTTGGTGAAATAACCTCCCACATAGAGTTCAGTTCCTTTGACTGCGAGAGCTCTTACACGCGAGTTAAAATAACTTTCGAAAACACCACTTCCAAGTGCTGACCAACTACTGCCATCCCATTTAGCAATGTTATTTGCGCTTATGCCGCCAGCATATGTGAAAAATCCGCCGGCATAGAGATTAGTTCCGCTTGTTGCAAGGGCGACAACATCAGCATTTATTCCACTTCCAAGTGCTGACCAACTAGTACCATTCCATTGAGCTATGTTATCTGCAGTAACGCCACCAGCAGAGTTGAAATCTCCTCCAGCATAAATGACAGTTCCTATTCTTGCAAGAGACTCCACAGAACCATTAATTCCTGATCCCAATGCCGACCAACTGGTACCATTCCATTTTGCAATATTTCTTGCTGATACGCCTCCAGCTGTTGTAAATTGACCACCTACATAGAGATTCGTTCCATCTGTGGTAAGTGCATATACAGGTCCATTTACACCGGAACCAAGAGGTGACCAACTAGTACCATTCCATTTAGCAATACGATTTGCCGCTATTCCGCCTGCACCCGTAAAATCACCACCAGCGTAAATGTCTGTTCCAATTGCTACGATACAATAAGCCTCATCATCTAGACCTGAACCGAGTGGAGTCCAAACTTTATTGCATGGTGGGAGTCTGTTACCAAAGTTTTTATTCGCTACATTTTGTCCAGCAGTAAGTGTAATTGTGTAATATCCAGGTGAAGCTGGTGCTGTTTGGTTCCAACCAACTTGGTTTACTTCTTCCAACCTATAAGTACCTTCTGGTAAATTGCGGAAACAATAATTTCCTTTTTCGTCGGTTGTAGTGGTCATTGTCGTTGGACCGGTCAACTTGATTTGCCAGTTTGAAAGTCTTCGCTCACTTCCATCTTGTACGCCATTACCATTTACATCATTAAACTTAATACCACAAATTGATCCTAGTGGCTTACATTTTCCTGAACTTCCTGCGTTATATATCGAGGCTACTTCAATTGCTGTTATGGCGCGATTGAAAATTTCTAACTCATCAACTTGTCCAGAGAAATTATTAAGTGTGTTTATACCCTTCTTTGCCACGACTAAAGCAGAACTGTTTGAAATAGAATTGGATATATTTGTTGGATCAAAAGTTAAAACTAAATTACCATCAACATACATCTTTCCGCCAGTTCTACTTTTTCTATCTACTGAGACAGCGACAAAGTGCCAATTTCCATCTGCAACTAAAACATTATTCGCAACAAAGTACATAAACGTTTCACCTTCACCAAGATGTAAAGCTAATTTTCCACCTTGGCTTATCATAAGGACATAACCAAGTAAGTTGGGATTGCTCATGTTTCCTGTAACTACTATTTTATGAGCAATGTATAATGTGCTTAACGTATCTTTTGTCTTAACCCAAGCATCAATAGAAAAGTTACCTGTTCCAAAATTCAAAGAAGAATGATTCGGAATGGAGATATAATCGTTAAAATTTTTGACAATGAAGGAGTTATCTACTTTACCAATTGCATAACTAGCATCGCCTAGTAGTCTTCCATTATTGTTTAATCCTGAAATGTCACTTGCTATTTCATCTCCAGATAACCAAAGTACCATGTCTCGTGGTGGTTCTACACAATCGACTCTTGGTTCAAGTCTATTTCCAAATTTTAGAGTATCAATTCGTTGACCGGCTCCAAGTAAAACATTGTAAACACCAGGTGATGGTGGAGCGGTTTGTATCCAACCTGTCACCATCTCCTCAGCGACTTTGTAATCTCCAGGAGGTAAATCGGTAAAACAGAAATTACCATTTCTATCAGTGATAACAGTTTTATCTACTCTTCCACCAATATTAATTTGCCATTCAGGTAAACCAGGTTCATCTCTGTCTTGCACGCCATTACCATTTAAGTCATTATACTTTATACCACAAATTGAACCAACAGAAACGTTATTATCGACTTTATTCCCAAAATTGATTCCTGTTCTGTTCTGCCCTGATCCAAGATTAAATGAGTAAGTAAGGGTGGAAGGCGCTGTTTGAATCCATCCACTTTGGTTTACTTCTGAGACTGTGTAACTACCGGGCTTCAATTTAGTAAAACAATAGTTTCCTCTTGCATCTGTGACAGTTGTCATAGCTGCTGAGCCTGACAATACCAATGTAATAGGCCAGTTTGGTAGCCCTGTTTCACCATCATCCAAAACACCATTACCATTTATGTCATTAAATTTGATTCCACAAATTGACCCAACCCTAACGGTGTCATTAACCCTGTTTCCAAAATTAATGTCACGTCGGTTCTGTCCTGCTGTGATTACAAAAGAATATGTGCTCGTTGAAGGTGCTGTTTGAACCCATCCATTTTGATAGACTTCAGAGATGGTGTAGTTACCTTCTTTCAAATTGTCAAAACAATAATTTCCGCTAACATCAGTGACGGCAGTAATTGATGCTGATCCTGTCAATGTGATAGTCCAGTATGGTAGCCCTGGTTCAGCATTATCCAACACACCATTACCATTGATGTCATTAAATTTAATTCCACAGATTGATCCAAGCCGAACAGTACTATCAACTTTATTTCCAAAGTTAATATCACTTAAATTCTGCCCCGATCTGAGGAGAAATGAGTATGTAATACTTGAAGGTGCAGTTTGAGTCCAACCATTTTTATTTACTTCTGAAACTGTATAAAGACCGGGTCTCAAATTAGTGAAACAATAGCGACCTAAAGTATCAGTTCTTGCGGTTAATGTAGGATCAAGAGGCGTAGCGCCAGCCAAATTTATCGTCCAATTTTGAAGTGTCGGCTCGTTTGGATCCTTCACACCATTACCATTCAAATCATTGAACTTAATTCCACAAATTGAACCTACTTGCTCACCACAAGTTGGTGTTACAATGCACATTACATTACTATGACAACAATAATTGTATACAGTTCCGCCAGCTGTAATAGTTGAGTAGATAGCAGTTTGAAAACAGATATTCTCTCCTTGTCCAGCTCCTGAAATAATTATGCTCTGCATAGGAGAAACTTGACCTGGTAGAATGCTAATTCCAGGAAAATTAGTTTGAGAGAATGTTATGCCGGGAGTAGATGGATAAATTCCAAAACCACTTGAAGTTATATTAGAATTATTCTGCACCTGAAAATTATATTGAATCGTTCCGTTAGGCAAACATATCAATGATCCATTAATAACTTGTGAACAACTATCTGTAGGAAGATTAGGTGTAACACATTCGAATCTTAATGTATCTCTACAAATTACTTCTCCATCTTTTATCCATCGAACCTCAATTACTTGAGATGAGGAGGAATATTGTCTTATACTCATATTCAGGACGTTATTAAAAGTTCCTTGTCCAATTCCTTGAAAAGGAGGAAATTTTACTAGATTTATAAGATTATTCGGGGACACGTTTGTGAATCCCCATCCAGGTGATGAAGTCGTTGTGATAGTACTAAACATTCCACCTGAAAGTAATTCAAATTCGATGTTCGAAAATACAGTGCTGCTGTTGTTAGTTAATGTAATTGAATAATTGCAATCTGTTGCTGAGCCTTGAGCTTGAACGCTTATTGAATCACATACCGTAGCACACGATGGAATTATTACTCTTATAGTTTCATAGCACCAGCAACATCCATCAGGACTCTTAAATTTAGCCAAGATTTTAACTGTATCTCCGGGAATAGCACCTGAGAGTTGAATGTTTTGAATACCTGAATTTGAGTTGGGCAATACATTCGGTGATAAAGTTACTGCAGCAGGTGTAATTGAAACAGTAGAAGGGCTTTGCAATGTATATTCGATATTAGATATTGCATAAGTAGCATTATTAGTAAACGAATATGATAAATTATAATTGTTATCTGAACAAGAAATGCTATCGTTTCGGATAGTAACACAGGCAGCTTGACAGTTTAATAACAATGTATCAGCACATACAACACTTCCGGCAGAATTTAACCAGTTCACTACAATTGTTTGTGGTGAAGTTACATAATTCAAATTCATTCTAAAGAAGTTGTTAAGATTGCCACTAGGCACTATTCCACTTGGAGGAGTAAAATTATTCGGTCCGATAGTAAACCAGTTTTGAAAGTTTGTACCTAAGCCTGTACCAGTTGTAAACAGATTAGGCGCAAGCGCTAAGATTTGTATTGAAGTTACCCCGGTTAGATTCGCTGGCTGATTTAAACTAAGATTCCATACACAATCACCGGGTGTAACTCTTGTTGCTGTTCCACTTAAAGAATCACAAGTAAATCCGGATGTAAGGCGGTTACCGAAATTTATGTTACCAAGATTTTGTCCCGCTGTGAGCGTTACAGAATGTGTTCCGGGAGCAGTTGGGAAAGTTTGTTGCCAGCCGGTTCGGTTTGTCTCTGAAACAGTGTATGTTCTAGGAGATAAATTTCTGAAACAATAATTACCGAGCGAGTCAGTTGTAGTTGATAAATTTACTAGTCCGGTTACTTGGTTATATGACAGATTGATAGTCCAGTTCGCAAGTCCAGGCTCGATCAAATCCTTCACACCATTTCCGTTCAAGTCATTAAACTTAACTCCACAAATTGAACTTGGGGGATTACAATCGCCTGTATTTTTGATACAAATATTATCATACCCAATTCTTTCACTTTGAAAACTTGTTGGGTCAACAGGGAGTCGAACTCTTGTTACATTACTTAGAAGAGAATTCCAATCGTTTGGTGTACCAACATTCATCACCCAATGACCATCAGAATTTGAAGGTAAAGTACCATTTGAATTAAGATACTTAAGCGGGGCGCAGAACGTGTACCAACCGGTTCCTACCGAAATTTGAGTAGATGCAATAAAACTTGCTCTAAATCCGTTCCCTTCAATTGTAATTGATGGGGTCATTGTTAGTGGTGGATTTGTACCTTGATAAGTGTTACCGTTGTACAAATAATTGATATCGAAGCATAACGATCCACAGCTATCTACCATTAGATCACCCCAGTTGCCCGTATAAGATGGGCTGTCATTGAAAAAAAACGATGGGCCTGATTGGTCAGTTGTTTGTAAAAAGCGATTACTTCCAACTTGCAGAATAGCCATTTGTGCATTATTAACCTGCCAACCACCGGATGAGCTATCTTCAAAATCTGTACAAAATGGTGTTCTACCACTTGGAGCAGTTGTTCCACAAATAACAACATTATTGTGGATTGCAAACGAAGGAGTCATAGCAATACTCCCCGTAGGTGAGTAAGGATAAATTCTTAAAGAAAAAGTTTGACCATTGGGTACTAACACATTTAAGGGTCGAGAAAAAGATAACATAGTTGAATTTAAGTAAACCAATGCAGTTGAATTCAAAACAGTACTCGTAGCCCAATTATCGGTCGAATAATATGCCTTAAAATTCAAAATATTAAAATTGGTTGGTAACGGATTGTCACCATAATTAAAAGAAACATTAGTAACAGTCAAATTATTACCTGAAGTAGGCGACGCGTTAAACTGAATAAAGCGCGCGGTGTCTTGAGTGCCTGCAGGCCAACCCGTACCGGTGTTACCTGTCCAAAGTCTCTGCCCATTGCTGTAAGGCAGGAATACGGACATAAATGGTGGTGAAGTTCCAACACCAATTGTTTGGGGCTGCCCACTCACATTACCATTTGTAGAAGTTACTGCATTAGAACTCAGCAAAGACCATGTTATGCAAGCATCAGTTTGTATTTTGTTACCAAAATTGAGGTTAGCTATATTTTGTCCTGATGTCAGAGTAACTGCGTGTGTTCCGGGAGAAGTTGGGAAAGTTTGTTGCCATCCACTCTGATTTAGTTCTGAAACCGTGTAAGTCCCAGCTGATAAATTATTGAAACAATAGTTCCCGTTTGCGTCGGTTGTATCAGTTAAAGAAAATGTTCCATTAACTCGGCTATAAGTCAAATTTATTTTCCAATTTGGAAGTACTACTTCATTTGGATCTTTCACACCATTTCCGTTCGAGTCATTAAATTTTATTCCGCAAATTGAACCATTATTCAGAACTGCCGGAGATGTTCTACCTTCAATAATCACATTATTATGTATTGCAAGAGTAGGAGTCATCGCTAAACTTCCGTTTGGAGTATATAGAAAGATTCTTAAAGAAAATGTTTGACCATTTGCTACTAGCACATTAATGCTTTTTGAAAATGTTTGCATTGCAGTGTTCAAATAATCCAATGGACTTGAGTTTAGTTGTACTTTAGTGTTCCAGCCATCAAATGAATACCAGACTTCTGATTTCAACAAGTTAAAATTAGTGGTCAATGGATTATCACCATATTTGAATGATACATACTGAGCAGTGAAAGTATTTCCAGAAGTTGGGCTTACATCAAACTGAATATATCGTGTAGAATCTACTGGTCCGGCTGGCCAGCCGTTTTGTTGATAACCTGAAACTAGACTTTGACCATTGCTTGAATATGGATTTAATGGCCACAATATCATCGAAGGGTTAGTTCCAACTATTGTTTGTGGAGTAGCTTGAATATTTCCGATTGATGTATTAGGATTCTGATTACTTGTAAGTGGCCATGTTACAGAAGCTACTTGCGCAAATATGTTTGTCGCAGCAAACAAGACTGCAAGAAGCAGAAACAATTTGAAATTTGTTCTCATATTAACCTCTTTTGTAAATTTATTTTGATTGTTGAAAATTGTATTCATTTTATTATCTCACCATTTTTAATCTTGATTGAAGTTTTGTTTTTTAATAGATTGAGTGATGAGCGTAATTTTTCTATTTTATGCGGAGGCACATTAGGATCTCTTTCCAGATTGGCAATTGCCTCTTCGATTGATTTATATTCTTTCACATTTGTATCATCAGTTTCTTTTTTTATAATTAAAAGTGGTAGAGACTTTTCATCTTTTTCCCTGAAGTAACTGATAATTTTTTTTATGCTTTTCATTTGTGTTATTAAATTTTAGTTCAAAACTATGTTTAACACGCGGCAGCTACAATAGCAAACCAGTGAAAGGTAGGTATTATTAAATTATCGGTAGGTTTGAGTAAGTAATCGGTCAGAAAAAATGTTTAACAAAAATTTTATCGATAATATGTTGGTGCGTTTTTGTGCCTTGGAATCTTAGTGAAAAAAAAATATTGTTAACTATCGTGCAAAATAATTAAGCCACGAAGTCACTAAGTAAAAAAAATGGTAATCTTAATTGCCAGACTTTGTTGGAATTAGCGTAGCAAGTTTTCACAACTCACCATTCACCATTAACCATTCACCATTCACCATTCACCATTCACAATTCAGCGACAAGTAAAAATATTTTACGGAATAATTTTATAAAGTGGTTTTGGTAGTGAAATAATTACTTCAGTGCCGTGTGAGTTTTCATTTCGGTTACTAAGATCTTCAAACATTATTGGTTTCATAATATTCATCTTTTCGCTGAGCAATGCCAGACGCTCTTCAATAATCTGTATCCCTTTTGATATATGATCTTCTCTTTTGTACTTCTTCGCTTCCTTAATTCCAATTCCATCATCGGAAACCTTTATTATCAAGGCTCTGCTTACTATTGATTCAATCTCCACATTTTCAAAACCAAATGAAATAGTTAGAAGTCCGTTTTTCCCAGAATTAAGAATACCATGCCATAATGAATTTTCTACAAATGGTTGGATTATCATATTCGGAATCATTATTGAATCGGTCGCAACGTCATCACTGAAAATTATTTCATAAGAAAATTTATTTTGAAACCGAAGTTTTTCAAGATCGAGATAGAGTCGAAGTCGATTAATTTCCTCTGATAAAAGAATAAATCCATTTCCCGCAGTATCAAGATTTTTTCTTACAAGCTTTGCCATCATTGCGATGTAATCATTTGCTTCTTCATTTCTTTGGGAGTTGATGAGATACTGCACTGAGTTTAGTGAATTAAAAATAAAATGTGGATTCATCATAGCCGACAAAGCTTGATGTTTAAGTTCATTAATTCTTTCAGTAAGCTCTAACTCTTGCTTCATCTTTTTGTTATTTAATTTCAAGCGCTTTGTTATTACGAAAACAGAGACACTAACTAATATCGAACCAATCAAAAGCGTAAACCAGATTGTCTCAACGAAACGGGGTTTTATTTGGAAGGAAAGAAAATACGGTTTGCTCCAATCTGTATTCTGAGCTTTTGCCATTAGCTGAAAATCATACTGCCCACTTTTTAGAGAAGCGAAATCAAGAAAATCATGTTCAGTTTCTGTCCACTCACCGTTTAATTGATATTTATATTTTACTGACTTAGGCGAAGAAAAATTAATTGCTCTAAAATCTAAATGAACATTATTTTGCTTTGGATCAAAAATTAAATTGTCAAAATTTGTATAGACAGAATCGCCTGCTCTGATATTTAGAATTTTTATTTCAAGTGGAGATGGAACATAATTGTCAAACATATTGATATCAAGAAATGCAATTCCGTTACTCGTTCCGATGTATAAAAAATTTTTTTCTTTATCATAAAAAAGAGAATAGACTTCATCTGATGGAAGCCCAGTTTGCGTGTTAAGATGTTTGATTGAATTTCCATCAAACAAATAAAGTCCCTTCATATTTCCGATCCAGATTCTATTCTTCTCATCTGAAATAATTGCAGTTGAAGCAGATAAATCGTGTCCAAATATTTTCGTGTAATTTGTGATTGAATTATTCTCAAGATTATATCGTGCTATTCCTTTACCACCCGCGAACCAAAGGTTGTTTTTATTGTCTTGGTGAATCGAAGCAATTTTTGAACTTAAAACTGGGTCATCGAAGAAAAAAGTTTTTTTCCAATTTACCACACCCAATTTATATGAGAAGTCAGTGAGTTTGCATAATCCCAGACTCGTTCCAACCCAGATATTTTTTTTGCTATCTTCGACAATTTCGGTAATGCGGTTTGCTTTGGCACTATCTCCAAAAACAGGGAACCGTATTCCAATTCCCGTCACATCTTTTTTTTCTCTCGAGACTTTAATGTTATTAAACCAACCTCCCAAGAGATAAAAACCATCTTTGGTTTTGAGAATTGAGAGGTTAAGGAACATATTGAAAATTATCTCTTTATGAGTAATTTTTTTTATATCTAAAGATTCAGTTGACCAACAGACATAGATAACATCATCAATACTTTGGATGCTGTAGATATATTCATTTACTGCTTTGCCATTATTTTTTTTTAATCGATAAAATTTTTCATTTTCTAAAATGCTAATTCCACTGAATGTGCCAAAAAATAATCTTCCCGATTTATCTTTTGCGATTGAGTAAACATTGTTATTAGACAAGCCATCATTCTCATTGTAATTTCTGAGATAAAGATTATTTAAGCAATAAACTCCTTTCCCAAAAGTAGTTACCCAAATATTTCCTTCACTATCTTCGAGATAGCCGTTCACCATTGTAGTTCCCAAGTCCATTTTACTTCCAAGGTTTAAGATTTTATCAGAACCGTTCGGAATGAAAAAGTACCCTCTATTTACAATCGAAAACCAGATGTTGTTTTTGCTGTCGATAAATATTTGACTGACTTCATCGTTATCAAATAAATTTATTTTATAATTTTTTATTACACGATTATTTTTTATTTGATAAATCATACCTCTGCTACCAATTACAAAACTTCCATCAATAGCGTTAGCGAGGCAATAAAAATTAGTATCAGGCAACCCAGCGATATTTAGTTTAGTGAGTTTATCATCGTTGAAACTGAACAAACCTATTGTAGTTAATACAACTATTTTTTTGTCGCTTAATTTTGCAAGTCTGTTAATACGAATAGGGTATGGATTAAAAACATATTCTGATGGATTATTTTTTGTTTTTTCTTTAATGACAAAAATTGGTCCCGACTTAAAGCTGGCTAATAATTTATTTTGATTTTTTTCTGAATCATCTAAAACGAAAAATGATGTAGTAAAATTTTGCCCATCTATTTCATTCCGATAGTTTTCGATTTTTCCATCTTTAAAAACATTAATCCCTTTTTCAAAATTTCCGATGAACAACTCATCTTTATCGCCTGCAACAATATTAGTAATGGAATTTGAGTTAAGCCCATCTTCCATTCTGTATGTAGTAAATCGTTTTCCATCAAACTTGTTTAATCCATTTAACGTCCCAAGCCAAATATATCCGTCTCTATCTTGAACAATACTAAAAACAGTGGAGGAGGCAAGCCCATCGGATGTAGTGTAGTGATAGTAGGAAGGTGTTTGTGCGTGAAGTGAAATAGAAAGCAGAAATGAGATTGTCGCTATGGATAAAAAATATTTAATCATACGTTAAACAGCGTTTAACACTGCTTTAATTTTACGAATAAATTCTGACGCTCTTCTGCGTGCAATTTCAATTTTACTCCCATCCGACATAGTTACATAATTTCCACTCAAACTTGAAAATTCTTTTATAAACTTCAAATTGATAAGATGCGATTTGTGAACTCTATAAAATTTTTCTTTTGGAATTGTCTCTTCAAAATCTTTGAGTGTTCGAGAAACAATTTGACTCTTTCCCTCTTTAGTAACAACTCTTGTATAACATCCTTCTGCTTCGAGTCGAACTATTTCATCAAGGACGAGCACATTAAATCCGTGTGAATCGGGGAGAATAATTTTTTCAGTTTTGTGAATTACTTCGGAATCTATTTTTTTATTTTTTAATGATAAAAGTTTTTTTACGGTAAGTTTTAATTCTTTAATATTTATTGGTTTGAGAAGATAATCTGCTGCGCCAGCTTTTACAGCTTTGATACCAAACTCTTCGTGAGCACTTACAAAGACGATCAAAAATTTCGGTTCGTTATATTCGTCAATAAAATCAAAGCCATCGAGCACAGGCATATTAATGTCGAGAAAAACTACTTCTGGATTATGTGAAGTTACAAGCTCCTTAGCATTGAGAACAGAATCAGCTAAGCCAAGCACTTCAATTTCAGGACAATAAGTCTCGATAATCTGCTTAAGATTTTCTCTTCCATGAAACTCATCATCAACGATGACAGCTGTCATTTTATTCAGAGCAATTTGCGAAGTCATAAATCATAAAATATTTTTTATAAAAAAATAAAAACCAATCGCATAAAAATAATTATGCTTATAAAATGAGATACGAAACACGCAGATAGTTGATGAGCTGTGTAGTATTTGATTTAATCGTAATTAAAATAATATTAAATCTATCTATATCTAAAACAAATTGCAACACTCATTTTTTTTATCCAACCAAGGGGATTGAAGGATTGAGGATTGAAGATTGAAGAATTTATGATTGAAGGATTTAAGAAATCCACCGCTTTCATCTTCCCAGAATGGCAATAAATAAATATTTTTCAGATTGTGGGAAAAAGAAAGATTGAAAATTTGTAGCAAGGCGCTTCATCACTTTGGAACAAAATTCTCTGAGAGATTATCGCATCAATTCAAGTAGATTAGCAATTACTAATACGCGATGGTTATTTTTTTTTACTCTTTTTTATTTTTCTATTTACAGTCCACCACTGCAAAAAATAAGTAGTAAATAAACCAATGATTATTAATGAAACAATAAAAAATGAATATGATACCCACCAATGAATTCCTTCGGTCATCATTGTGAATTCGGACATCCCACCAATACTTGCAATTAAATTAAGAGGCAAAAATATTACCGTAATTATCATAAGATTTTTTAGAAGCATATTCATATTATTGTTTACGATGTTGCCACGCGCATCCATCAAGCCCGAAAGCACTCTCGAATATATCTCAGCTTGTGTGTAACATTGATTATTCTCAATCACTAAATCATCAATGAACTCAACGAATTTGGAAGAGTAATTACTTTTTTCAGCATATGTTTTGAGTCGTGATAGCACAACACTGTTAGCATTTATTCCGTTCAAATAGTAAACAAGACTTTCAGTCAAGTTAAACATTTGGATTAAGTGCTTGTTCTCTAATGAAGTATTTATTTTTGCCTGAAGTTCACGAGAGATCATTCTAATTACTTTTAAGTGTTCAATGTAATGGTGAATTGTATCGTATAAAATGTTCAATACGATGTCAAGAAGTGAATCTAATTGCTGAACTTTCTTAACTCCAGTGAATGAGATTTCTTCTGAAAGAACTAATACCAACTGTTTCTTGAATAAAAAAATTCCCGCTGTAGTAACGTTAAACAAAAAATTATTTTTTCCTGAATAATTCATTGGACGTGACCAGATCACATTAAACCCAGAATTAGTAAATTCAATTCTTGAGACTTCATCTGGATCTAGAGCTGAATGGAGCGTGTGTTCATCAATCTCAAAATTATTCAGCAATTGACGCTTTTCATCCGCATCTGGATTAATAAAAAGTAGAACTTGATTCTCGCCATTGTCGGAAGGAATAATTAAACCGTTTGATAACTTAAAACTTTTTATCATTTTTATCTCCCAATGAATCAATAAACAGTTAGCAATTAGATCTGATCTAACCCTAACAAATAATTGAATAAAAAGTATTCGCTCAATACATAAACGTAGTTATTTAAGTATCAATAAAAATAATTTTAGTAAAAAACTTTTTTAATAAAGCTTTTAAGATTGAACAAAAAATTAACAAATATTTTTTTATAAAACTTATAAACTTCAATTGCAATTAACAATAAAATTACTTCATTCTAAAATAAAGTAGAGAAGAAAATGAATTAAAAATATTAATGAATGATATTACTGAAATTATTTTTACCACGAATCTCAAGTTTTAATTTTTTTGTTCTAAACAGCAAACCGTTTTTCTGTCGAAGTAAAAAAGAGATTTCGATTTAACCATTTATATGCAAAAAAAAAGTTCAATCTAAAATTTCACAATATTAATCTTTACCCGGCTTTAGAATAATGCCTCTATTCTGATGTCTGCTCACTCTTATCGGTATCTCTTTATCAAATTGAAGATGCCTGCAATAATTGTATTCTTCTAATGGAGTTTGATTTTGCAACCAATCCCAATCGATTGTGCCAAGTTTTGAAAATGAATTTATTGTGAAATATCCAACTTTAAATGATGTAATATTTTGAAAAAAGTGTGAGCCCTGCGATGGCGTAACATTGAAATCCTTAAACGCTGATTCCACGATAACATTTGCACCAGCTATTTGATCCCAAGTAACAGGAATGCCCAACCAATTATCTAATGAGCCCCACCGACCAACACCAATCAATAGATATGGGCGTTTTTGAGTTACGAGCTTTGTGTTTATCATACTTATTTCAATCGCAACTTCACGACTTTTAGATCGATCAAATTTATTTATATCTACATAAACGATATCAAAAATATTTCTGAAAGATCCGACGCCAAGCACTTGTGTAGTTTCGCACAAAATTTCATCCGGCAAATATCCATTCACATTAATTTCTTCTAATTCATAATCAATTACCATCGGTCGCATTTGAAGCATACTAAATTCTTTTGGTGTGCCTTTATCAACAAGCGTATTCACTGCAAACTCAATCTCTATTGGCGTTCCCATGCCCCAACTACCAAGCTCTAAAAGAGTGTCAAGAATTTCAGCAAGTGGAAATACTTTGTGTTTCAAGATTGGCGAGAACGTTACAATCCTTGAACCTTCTCGAGATACACCATCATACACAACATCATTTTCAGATGAGTAAGTTGAACCAACATAAAATAATGTCTTGTCTTGCTCGGCAACTTCAATCTCATATTTTTTTACATATACATCTGGAGTTTCATGCAGCTCACGATTAATTTTAGAATTTAGATCAAGTGCAAAAAAACTTTGTTGTGCATTTTTTATCGTCTCTTGTGTGGAATAAAATTGCAAAAGATGTCTTGGATACTTTGGACAAAAACGAACTGCAATGCCCCCATCAACTACTTGCTTTCCAAGTCCAAGTGCAACTAAAGAAATTCCGTCAGTTGCTTTTTGTGGATGCACGGGATAAAAATTATATGATTTAGCAACTCCCGCAAAGTCTGGATAAAAACGATTTTCATGTGCAGCACCAACCATTCGTTGAACAATCACAGCCATTTTCTCTTCTTCGAGTCTGTATGTAGTTGCTCTCATGTAGTCTTTTGCTTTTGCATGAAAAGTTGAAGCGTAAACACATTTGATAGCTTCGAGCAGCTCATATAATCTTACACTTTTGTCAGGATTATTATTTGGAATCATGTAAGTGTCATAAACGCCGGCAAAAGGTTGGAATTGAGAATCCTCTAAGAGACTCGATGAACGAACTGCAAGTGGTTCATTTATAATGTCAAGAAATTCTGTAAGTTTTGAAATTGCTTCTTGTGAAAAATTTTTTGATGTTAAAAATTTTTCTGTGATTTCAATATCATCACTACAATTCATTGCAAAATTAAAAAGTTGATTCTCCTCAATGAACTGATCAAATATATCTGTAGTAATTACTATTGCCGAAGGAACTGAGATTTCAATATTTTCAAATTTTTCCCGAATGCCATAATTGTTTATTAAGATATTAATAAATCCAAGTCCACGCGCTTTGCCTCCGAGTGAACCGCTACCAATTCTTGCAAAACTATTTATTGGATCAAAAGTTTCTTTTGAAAAATCTGTAATGATTCCTTTTTGTTTGCTATTGCGATAAGAAAAGAGTGAGTCGATTAACAACTTTCTCAATTCTTCTGGAGAACTAAAGTCAGTAACTTTTTTAGGTCGAAGTTTGTGTGCAAGCCAAAATTCTGTTCTTGCTTTCAGCCAATTTGAAAAATGGTTTCGTTGTGCATGGTAAACAATACATTCAACCGGAACAGTTTTCAGAACTTCTTCTAATTCTAATAAATTACTTGCACGAGCAATCTCATCTCCATTTGGAGTGCGAAAAATAAATTGACCGAAGCCTAATCGGGTTTTCATGAATTCGCCTAATTCAAAGAGAAGGGTTTGCGATCCTTTCTGAACAAACGATGCACCAACTTCCTTTGCACGCTCAGCAATATCTGGATTACTTGATTGCAGAAGGATAGGAATATCGTCATGCTTTTCTCTAACTTTTGTAGCAAGTTTAACTCCTGCATTCGGATCTTTTGCACCATTCATTTTGAAATTGATATCTAAAATCATCCCGAGAATTGACTCTTGATATTTTTCGTAATATTCCCACGCCTCTTCAAAGTTAGATGCGAGCAGTATTTTCGGTCTTGCACGCATTCTTAAAAATTTATGAGTAAGGTTTACGCCTTCAGAAATTAGGCGTTGAGATTGTTTAAATATTTCTGCATAGAGCAATGGTAGATATGAGGAATAAAATTTTACATTGTCTTCTACAAGGAGAATCACTTGCACACCTGCAGTTTTCACATCTCCTTCAACATTCATTTTGTCTTCAACATATTTTATTATCCCGATTAGCAATTTGTAATCGCCATTCCAAATAAAAATTCTTTCAAAAATTGAAGTGTCAAAATTATTTATTATCTCTTTTCGTTCATTGTTGTCATATGCAAGGAGGACAATAGGAGTATTGATTCCTGTTTGTCTTACTTTGCGTGCAAAATTTACTACGTGTTGGTCTTCGATGTGGAGAGTAGTAATGATTAAGTCAAAATTACTTTCAGACGCTAATTCCAATGCTTCAGTCGCTGTTGTAACATGTGTAATTTCAGGCGGATGACTTAAGTTTAGACTCTGATATTCTTGTCGAATCAAATCATAGAGTCTTCCATCTTCTTCGAATAAATAAAAATCGTACATTGATGAGACTAATAAAATATCGCGAATTTTATATCGCATTAATTTTTGAAAGCTCGTTATTTTACTTCCAAAAACTTCCTCTTGACCAAATGGAATAAAGCGTTGTATTGAATTCATAGTAATTTTTTTTTGTTAGAATTTAATCACAAAAAGTTTATCAAAAAAAATAAATAAAAAAAAATCTCGCTCCATAGGATGAAACGAGATTTTAATTTTGAAATGAAAAAAAATTAGACGAGTCCTTGATCCATCATAGCATCAGCAACTTTTAAGAAGCCGGCAATATTTGCACCATTAACATAGTTTCCGGGAGTTCCGAATCTTTCTGCTGTTTGGAGACAGTTATTGTGGATTCTAACCATAATTTCATGTAAGCGTTTATCAACTTCAACTGCTGACCAAGGAAGTCGCATACTGTTTTGTGACATTTCGAGTCCTGATGTTGCAACTCCACCTGCGTTAGCAGCTTTTCCGGGAGCAAATAAAACACCAGCATCTCTAAAGACTTTGTAACCTTCGAGTGTTGTAGGCATATTAGCAGCTTCTCCAAGACAAGTTAGCCCATTCTTTACTAATTCTTTTGCATCATTTTCATTCAGTTCATTTTGAGTTGCACATGGAATAGCAACATCAACTTTAACGCCCCAAGGACGTTTGCCAGGGAAAAATTCAACTTTAAATTCTTTTGCATATTCTTCGATAGCATCTTTATTGCTTTTTCTAAGTTTCAATAAGTAATCAACTTTTTCTCCTTTAACGCCATCAGGATCAATAATGAAGCCATCAGGTCCGGAGAGAGTCAATACTTTTCCACCTAATTGATTAATTTTTAATGCAGCACCCCAAGCAACATTTCCGAATCCAGAAAGCGCAAAAGTTTTTCCTTCAATTCCTTGACCTTTAGTTTTTAACATCTCTTGAACAAAATAGACTGCACCAAATCCGGTAGCTTCTGGTCTAATTAGAGAGCCGCCCCAATTAATTCCTTTGCCTGTAAAAACTCCGGTGAATTCATTTTTTATTCTTTTGTATTGTCCAAACATATAACCAACTTCTCTTCCACCAACTCCAATATCGCCCGCAGGAACGTCAGTGTCGGGTCCAATGTGTCTGAATAATTCGTTCATAAAACTCTGACAAAATCTCATGATTTCGTTATCACTTTTTCCTTTAGGATCAAAGTCAGAACCACCTTTACCACCGCCCATAGGAAGTGTGGTAAGTGCATTTTTAAATGTTTGTTCAAAGCCTAAAAATTTTAAAGTTCCCAATGTTACTGATGGATGAAAACGAATGCCACCTTTGTATGGGCCAATTGCTGAATTATATTCAACACGCATTCCTCTATTCACGTGAATGTCGCCTTGATCATTCATCCAAGGAACTCTGAAAATTATTATTCTTTCTGGTTCTATTAGTCGCTCTAAAATATTTGCTGATCGATATTCTGGATGTCGCTCCATTACGATTGCTACTGACTCGAGAAACTCTTCAACTGCTTGATGAAATTCAGGTTCAGCGGGATTTTTTGCCTTAACGCCGGCTAATAATTTTGAAATATATTCTGTCACAGATACCTCCGATTATTATTTTTTAGGATTGAGTAGTTTGTATCAATTATAATACGTTTGGAATTCATGTATGAATGAATTTTTTTGAAAGGGATATTTCGATAATGGAACTTAATATTTCGCATTACAATTGAAAGTTAAATTTCTTTTATGATTTATTTCATAAAAGCAAAAATTTGTTATTGAAACATAAGTGTTAATTGATAAATTTGAAAGTAAATAAGGATTAATAACAATCAAAAACTTCACTATTTTAACAATTGGTTAATTAATTTTTTTTAATAATTGCTATCAAGATCTAATTTCATAAAACTGAAAAAAATAATAATAAAATAAAATTCACAGAAGGTAACTCCAGAGATGAAAAATAAAATTATTCTCGAAAAACAACAGCAAGCAATTTCTATTCTTAAAGAAAAAAATATTGATCTTTGGTTAATCTTTGTGCGTGAAAGTTCTACTATGAGAGATCCTATTTTAGAAATAATAGTCGGGACAAATGTAACGTGGCAGTCAGCATTCCTTATTAATAGTAATGGAGATAGAACTGCAATTATTGGTTCACTTGATGTAGCGAATATGAAAACTGTCGGAACGTTTGAGAATATCGAAGGATATGTAAAATCAGTTCGCGAACCATTACTGAATTATCTAAATAAATATAAACCAAAAAAAATTGCAATAAATTATTCGACCAATTCCAATCTCGCTGATGGACTTACCTACGGAATGTTTTTAATCTTAAACAAAATGTTAGAAGGAACAGAATTTAAGGAGCGATTAATTTCTTCGGAAGAAATTATCTCTGCATTAAGGGGAAGAAAATCAAAAGCAGAAATTGAATTTATAAAAAGTGCAATAGTTGAAACTGAAAAAATATTTGATGAAGTAACAAAATTTTTAAAAGCAGGATTATCAGAGAAAGATGTAGCGGAATTTATTTTATCAAAAGTTGAGGTAAAAGGATTTGAATTGGCTTGGGATAAAGATCATTGTCCCGCAGTATTTACAGGTCCGAACTCGGCTGGTGCTCATGCTGGTCCAACAAATTCTATCATCGAAAAAGGTCACATTCTGAATATCGATTTTGGCATAAAGTACAATGGCTATTGTTCGGATATGCAAAGGACTTGGTATTTTTTGCGGGATGATGAAACTGAAGCACCTGAAAATGTGAAAAAAGGTTTTGAGGTTTTGAGAGACTCGATTCAAAAAGCAAAAGAAAAAATTAAGCCCGGTGTTGCTGGTTGCGAAGTTGATGACGTTTCAAGAAATTATATTAAAGAGAATGGGTTCGATGAATATCAACACGGATTAGGACACCAACTTGGCAGAAGTGCACACGATGGCGGCGGCGGTTTGTTTCCTCGTTGGGAGCGCTACGGAAATTTGCCTTTTTTAGAAATTGAAGTCGGACAAGTTTTTACAATAGAGCCACGCTTGTTTGTGAAAGATCATGGAATTGTTACGATGGAAGAGATTATCACTGTAACTGAAAATGGCTGCGAGTATTTATCTCATCCACAGCGAGAACTCTGGTTGATTAAATAAATTTTTTTTTTTTGGAACAGGGAGTTTTTTTGTGAGTATAAAACTCAAATTGCGGAGTTGTAATGTCTAAGTCTAAAATGTTATTGATAATTTTAATTTCGTTCGTTCCATTTTTTTTTGGAAGCTTTAACCATCCTCAGAGAGAAAATGTAAAGTTTAATCTCTCGAATCATCAAACTTTTTCAACGGATGCAAAAGCATTTGTTACTTTATTCTCGCCACCGCAATTTAAAAAATACAGAATAAAACTTTTGAAGATTGATGATCAATTGAAATTTGTTGAAGCGATGAATAAAAAAATATTCGCGAATCAATTTGATGTTGTAACTACTGATGGCGAGCATCTACTTCAATTTACTTCTGTTGTTAAAGAGTGGAATTTTTTTCCGAGCAGTCCAAATCACTGGATGAGTTATAATATTGATCTAGGTATAATAAGCAAGCCCGGGTTATATGTTGTTCAAGCAATCTCAGATAACAAAGTTGCTTACGCTCCCGTTGTAGTTAGTAATTATTCAATTGTTTACAAAGTTAGCAATAATGAATTACTCGGATTTTTATCTGACAATAGGACAGGGAAATTTCAGGCAAATGCTGAGTTTACTTTGATGAGTAGGGGAATCGATTCAGTAGTAAAATTTTCTTCTAATGATGAAGGAATTGCATTTACAAAACTCGACCCCAAATTTGAAACTCATGCAATTTCACAACTCATCGTAAAAAAAAATAACGAAATTATTTTGAGTAATCCGTATCTCTATTTTTCAGGAGAGCGTGAAAATTTAATTGCTTACGTTTATACGAATCAACCTGTTTACAGACCAGGGCAAGAAGTAAATTTCAAATCGATAATTAGAAAACAGAGAGGAAATGAGCTTGTTAATATTGACTCAAAAGAGTTTTTAGTTACAATAAAATCTCCACGAAATAATGAAGTCTTTTCTGAAGAGATGAGAACAAATGATTTCGGTTCGCTTGCGGGAAATTTTAAGTTAGATGAAAACGCAGAGATTGGTGATTACATTATTAGCTTTGAAGGTGAAGGCACAACTCTCTTCGGTTCGTTTAATGTTGAAGAATATAAGAAGCCAGAGTTTAAAGTTACAGTTCAAACAACTGAGAAACGCTATTCAAGAAAAGATACAATAAATATAAAAGTAAATGCAGATTACTATTTCGGTTCGCCTGTTACAAATGCGACTGTTGTTGTTGGTGTTTACAGAAAAGCCTTCTGGATTCCTTGGTGGTATTGGTCAGAACACAATTGGTTCTATGATCGCTTCAGTAAAATTTCTTATTGGAATGCTCAACCTCAGCTTATTAATTCTGTAGAAGGAATTGTAAATGATAAAGGAGAATTTTCTTTTTCTTATCCAATAGATGAAAAAGAAGAGCAAGATTTTACTTATGAATTTGTTGCGACTGTTACTGATCAATCCCGAAGAGCAATAATTGGTGCAGCAGAAACTTTTGTAACGCGTGGAGCATTTAATCTTTCGATCTCAACAGATAAATATTTTATTAATAAAAATGATAATATCGAAATTAGAGTTGATGCGATTGATTTCGACAGGAAGCCAGTATTGACAGATGTTAAACTGATTATTAACAGAGTTGAGTTTAAGAAAAATTCATTTGAAGAAACTGTTGCAACTTTGAACTCAAAGACAAATGAGAAAGGAAGAGCAGCTTTTAATTTCAAACCTGAAGCTGAAGGATTTTATAGATATGCTGCAACCGCTTATGATGAGAAAGGAAATAAAATTTCTGTTCATGGTTCTTTTTATGTTGTCTCTGAAAACTTAAGCGATTTCTATCAACGTCCAGAAAGTGGAATTGAAATTGTTACCGATAAAGAATCTTACAACAAAGGAGACACTCTCTCAGCGTTTGTTTTCATACCTCACAAGAATGTTGACGTGCTGCTCACGTTTGAAATCAATCGAATAATTTCGCATCAAAAAATTTCTGTGCGCGAAAATATCTTTGAAGTAAAACAAATTTTAACTGATGAGTTCTCACCAAGTTTTAACATTAATGTTGTTTATAGTTTTGGTGGTGAGCTTCATAATCAATCCAAACAAGTGGGCGTTTTGGCGATTGATAAATTTTTAAATGTTGTGATAACTCCAACTAAAAATATTTTTAAGCCGGGAGAGTTAGCAGAATACAATATTAGAGTAACTGATAATCTTGGTAACCCAATTAAAAATTCTGAACTCTCAATCGGAATTGTTGATGAAAGTATCTACGCAATTAGAGATGAAGCAATTCAAAGCATTCAAGATTTTTTCTATTCGCCAAGATATAGTTTCATTCCGATCTATTCGTCATTGACAAATTTTCATTTTAATTCACAGAGTAGATCCACAACGCAACTTGATAATTTTTTCTTCGATGAAATAAAAAAAGGTGAAATCAAAAAGGCGAGAAGTATAACAGGAAGTTTTTCATTTTCAAATCGATCTGTAATTCACGACGATTTCAATGTTCTCTTGATTGGCAATAAAGAAATATTTTCGGTTAAAACTGACAAAGATTTTAAATTTAATTTTAAGAATATTCCTTATGGAAGATATGACCTCGCTTTAATTTTCAATAATGGACAAGTGTATAACGTAAGAAAAATAAATGTAGGAAGTAACGAAATAAAATTGAGAGAGTTTAGTGTAGAGATTGATGAGATTAGAAATCTGTTGACAGTAACACAGATAGCGGGGAATGGACGTGAGATGATTTCAGAAGTTTCGGCTGACAATGTTTCTTTTTCAAAAGCAATTTCAAGTGAAGAAAAATTTGTTAGACCAGCCGTAAGAGAAAATTTTTCAGATGCGCCATTTTGGAATGCAACAATTTTAACTGATGAAAATGGTGAAGCGAAAATTAGTTTGAACCTTCCCGATAATTTGACTTCGTGGAGAGCTACTGTTAGAGGCATTACAAAAGATACGAAAGTTGGAGAAGCAAAAAATATTGTAATTGCTCGCAAAGATCTTTTGGTTAGAATGGAAACGCCGCGATTCTTCCGTGAAGATGATAAAGTAAAAATTGCGACAATCGTTCACAATTATTTGAACGAGAAAAAAACTGTTAGAATAAAATTTAATGTTGAGAATCTGAAATTAATTGGCGGAACTTTTGCGAATAAAAATGAAAACCTAAGAATAAAAAATCTTCAAAAAAATGAATTTGAATTTATTCTTCAAAATAATTCTGAACAGCGAATTGATTGGGAAGTAGAAGTTGTGAATCCAATAGGCGAAGCCTCACTCTATGTTGAAGCTCTCACGAATGAAGAATCTGACGCACTAAAATTATCAGTTCCAATTTTACCAAAAGGAATAAAACAAGTTCAATCATTGAACACTGAAATAACCGAAACGAATAAAACCGAAACACTCGTTTTTAATATTCCAGCTGGGGTTGATCTTCGTTCGGCAAACTTAAGTTTTTCTGTAGCACCATCAATTGGAACAAAATTATTGAAATCGCTTGATGATCTTGTTGCGTTTCCTTATGGTTGTGTTGAGCAAACGATGAGTCGCTTCCTTCCTGCAATTATAGTTGATAATACTTTCAGAGAGTTAAATGTTCCGCTAAAATCAAAAACGATAACTGAATTACCGAAAGTTATTGAAGCAGGACTTGATAGACTCTATTCACTGCAACATCGTGATGGCGGTTGGGGCTGGTGGCAAAATGATGCTGCAAATTCTTTTATGACTGCTTATGTTTTGTTTGGATTGAACTACGTAAAAAATCTTGGTTACAAAGTTGATGAGTCAGTTCTTTCAAGAGGAATGAACAATCTTAAAAATCAAATCGAAAATTATTCTGAAACTGATTTAACAACTTTGGCTTATATGATTTATTCCTATTCGCAAGGAGTTGAAAAAAATAAATTTCCGTTTAACACAAAATTAAGTCAACTCTCTGAACGCGAATTGCCGCCGTATGCATTAGCATTGGTCGGACTGACGTATTTGAAGTTGGGTGATGAATCAAAAATTAAAAATATTTTGGAGAGAATAAATCGAAATGTTAATGAGAATGGAAATTTAGCTTTCTGGGGAAATGAAAATTGGAAATTTATTTGGCAAGATGATAATGTGCAAACAACTGCTTACTCATTAAAATTTTTAATTGCTGCTGATCCAAATTCGCGATTGATTTCTAAAAATGTTCAATGGTTAATTTCTAAACTGCGTGGTTTTTCTTGGAACTCAACTCAACAAACAGCAAAAGTATTATTTGCATTAACTGATTATCTAAAATTAACAAAAGAATTATCTCCAAATTATAAAGTAAAAGTTTTTGTAAATGAGAATGAAGTTTTCTCAAAACAATTTACTTCGGAAAATGTTTTTGATGAGATAAAGAAAATTGAAATTAATAATAGTGTAACTCGCAAACTTAACACGGGAATTAACAGAATTAAGATTATCAAAGAAGGCGAAGGGAAGCTTTATTTCAGCGGGTTAAACAATTACTTCGTTAAAAATAATTATCAAATCAGTGATAAATATTTTGACATAACTCGTGTCTATTATGAACTACAACCAGTTTCAACTCCTAGTGGAATAATTTACGTCAAAGAAGAATTTGATGGCGAAATAAATTCTGGTTCAGATCTTTTTGTGAAAATAAAAGTGAAGTCTAAAATTGATAATCCTCAATATCTAATGATTGAAGATATGTTCCCGAGTGGATTTGAGATTGTTAAGAATGATGAATATTACATAATTGAAGGAGAGCCAAATTATGGGAATATTATTAATCCAAGGCAAGGAAGATTTTGGAGATGGTTTTTTGCTGACAAAGAAATTAGAGATGAAAAAATTACATTCTTCGTTACGAACGGAAATAATGAGATGGAATTTACATACATACTAAAGGCGCAAATACCCGGAAGTTTTACTGCAATGCCAACGGAAGCATACTTAATGTACTATCCTGAAGTTTATGGAAACAATGAAATGATAGATATTAAAATTTTGGATAAATAGTTTTTATTTGTTAAAAAATTTTTTTAATAAAAATAGATGCCTTTGTGATTTCGAAAAGTCACAAAGGCATTGAATTTTTTATTTTTAATTATGACTTGGGTTTTTTTTCTCAAATTTCAATTTG
>PNNF01000028.1 GCA_013824085.1 Chlorobiaceae bacterium
GCGGCTTTGCGAGAAAATATTATGAATTATTGTAATTCAATTACAGCAGCGATAGATGCTATAACTTCTTCGATTTGCTCTAAGGATATTTCGCCCATCTTCGGAGGAATAAATCGTTGAATATCAACTCCTCGAACTTGTAGTGCATCAATAGCGGAAATTTTAGTCAAGTTATTTTTAGAATTAGGTTGAATTTTTGTAAGCCAAATATAGTTTTCATAACTTGAGTCCCAACCAGTAATGGGAACAATCAATTTAATTGGAAGTCTTCCAATTAAGTTAGAGCTAATCACCACTGCGGGACGCGTTTTTTTTATTTCAGCACCAATAGTTGGGTCAAAATTTACACGCCATATTTCGCCCCGTTTTATGTCGGATGTCTTAATACTCAACTATATCGCCTCCAATTTCTCTCCATTCGTTATTTGTATTATAAAATTGAATAAATTTTTCTGCTTGTTCCAAGAGAAGTTTCTCTCTATCGCTCTGTGAAAGTTTTAAGAATTCTTTCTTTTTAATTAGAGACAATTCTTGAGTATCTATTTCTACACAAAGCAATCGCTCTGCTTCATCTGAACTCATTAATCCTTCCGAAAATGCGTGCAATACATTCTTTTCAAACCAGTAAGATTTTTCTTCTTTCATTGACATTGGTTCGCTTTTTTTCCAATTGTTTTTATTGATGATACGATACCAATTTGTAAAAAATGTTTGCGAAATTATTTCAAGGTCTTTTAAGCGAAATAATAATGCTTGAATGCTAATCCCAAATATTTTCTTAAGAATAATTAATTCTCTTACCTGAAAATGTTCTCGCCTTGAACCGACTAATTTCAAAACTGTTTCCTTAGGTGCTAAGAAAGCCCCAGCGAATCTATATACAACTTTTTCTACATCTAAATTTTCGGCTATATCTAGTACAATATGTCCAAGTTCATGAGCAAGATTTAATCTTTGTCTCTCTCCGTCAATATTTTTCTTTGAGACAACGGCAGCTGCTTTAATCTGAATGTTATTAGTGAAAGCAAGAGCGGAGAGTCCATCGAAAGGTTTTTCATTATCAATGAACAATACGTGAACAAAGTTATTTTCGAGTAATTCGGTAATATTATCAATAGGATCTAATCCGAGTTTCCAATTATTTCTTAACTCGATCGAATAATTTTCGACATCTTCAATACGCTTAATTTTGTATTTTTTTATTGGCAGATTAGGTTTAGTTGTTGAATCAAGTAAATCTTGTATTTTTACTCTCTCTTCTAGTTTTGAACGAATTAGACTTTCCACACTTATCTGTTCTTTTTTAGAAAATCTAGATCCTTTTCTGTAGGCAAGAAACTCAACTTTAATAGTTGGAGCAATTGCTAAATTTATTGTTTTTACGTTTAGTGCCTTTGCTATGCTTGTCAAAACTTTAGTTGAAGGTTTAATGATTTCACGCTCATACTTGGAGAGTGCTACTTTTGAAACTATTCCACCAGTGGCAGCAACTAGTTCATCTAAAGAATAGCTCTTTGCTAATCTGAATTGTTTAATTCTTTGACCTAACATCTTATTTTTCAAATTGTGGTTTACAAATATATCCATTAATTGTTAATTTGTAAACCAATTAAATTCAATAATTTGTGCCAAAAAAAATTACGACCAAATATAGATTAAGTAAGGCGGATCGGAAAAAATTCAAAATTAATCTCCTCAATATCGCTTTCCACAAATTCAATTTTTTCTAATTATTTTTTAACTACAAGGATTTGTAATCCAAATTCTTTTTTTCTATATCTTTAAAATAATTTACTGTTCCGACTTTTAATTCAACTGTCGATGCATCATCACAAACAATTATACTTTTAGGATGCAGTTGAAGCGCACTGACTGTCCACATATGATTTACACCTTCTTCAATTACCTTCGCCAATGCTCTCGCTTTTGAGTGTCCATTAATTAAAATCAAAACTTCCTCTGCATCAAGAACTGTCTTTACTCCCACAGTCAACGCTGTCCTTGGAACTTTAGAAATATCATTCCCGAAAAATCTTGAGTTGGCAATGATTGTATCCATTGTTAAAGTTTTTATTCTCGTCAATGAACCAAGCGAGGAACCGGGTTCATTAAATGCAATGTGTCCATCAGGACCAATTCCACCGAGAAATAAATTTATTCCACCTGACGACTTAATTTTCTTTTCATAATCATCGCACTCTTTCTGAAGATTTTTTGCATTTCCATTAAGTATGTTTATAAATTTTTTATCGATGTCAATTTGGTTGAAAAATTTTTTGAACATAAAATAGTGATAACTTTGTGGATGCTCCTCAGCAATGCCAACGTATTCATCCATATTAAAAGTTGTAACATACTTAAAACTCACCTCGCCTTTATGATTCAGTTTAATTAATTCGTTATACATTCCAAGAGGGGAGGAACCAGTTGGCAATCCGAGAACAAATCGTTTTTTTGCAGTTGGACGAAATTCATTTATACTTTTTACAACATAAGCAGCTGTCCACTTGGATACTAAATCGTATGATGGTTGAATGATTAATCGCATATAAACTCCTAAGAAAAAATATTAAAATATCGAATTAGAATTTTTCACTAAATGTTTTTAAGAAGATAAAATATCATAACTCTTGATCACTATAAATTTCACACCCGTTTGGAATTTCCGGTTTAACTAAAATTACATCTTCCTTCATCAAAATTACTGAACCAATTTCCATTCCTTTTTTCTTCACGACATATTTTTTTAAAGCATATGCAACAGGAAGTAATGAAGATGTTTTTCCTTTACTATGAAAAGCTGAAATAGATGCTGCCTTTTTTATTACCGATTTAGGAACGCCTTCTTTGGTATTGTCAACTCGCAAAACACAATGGGAGCCACTTACTCCACGTGCATGAAACCAATAGTCATTTTGTTTTGCAAATTTTGTTGTCAGCAAGTCATTGTTCTTAGAATCTCTTCCGACAAAGAAATGATATTTGTTATCAATTACATATCGCCGGAATTTTGTTGTTAAATCGTTCTCATCTTTTTCATTCTGATTTTCTTTTATCTCGTATTCTCTCATAAAATTTTTAAGCTCAGCTATATTATTTATTTCATTAAATTTTTTGTAGATTTCAGACATTCGTAGAAATTGTTTATTTGTTCTTTCATACAATTCCTTTGAGATTATAAAACTACTTTTTTCTTTCTTAGATTTTTCAAAATAATTATTTGCATTCTCAATTGGTGTAAGTAAAGGATTTAAAATAATTTTTATCTCCTCACTGTCATCAATAATATCAATCACAACAATACTCTCAAGCCCTTTTTCTAAACTTGAAATATTTATGAGAATTAAATTAGCTATTTTTTTATAATACTCTTCTTTAGAACCGTCATCAATTCTCTTTTTTAAGTTCGAAATTTTTTTATTTAGAAAACTTAATTCTCTTTCCAAATATTTTTGTATCAATTTATATCTGTTGTGATATTCAGAAAATTGATGCTGACGTGAAATAAATTTTATCGAACCATCAAAAATAGATTCTGCCCCAGAATTATTACTGTTATCAAATTGTTTAAATGAAAAAGGAGCAATTGAAATTGTCCCAAGTTTTGCATTATTAAAAATTGAAAAATCTGAATAAAATATTTCTTCAAGTATCTCTTTCAGTATTTCCGATTTTTTCTCTTCACTCAGAATTTTTGCTCTATACTCTAATTCAGAAATAATCTCTTTTGTTAGAAAAGGGAAGTGAGTTTTTATTTTTGTCAATTCTAAATTATCAACTTCATCAAGAGAGGGAAGTACAAAATCATTAGTGAAAGTGGTACTCGATAATTCATTTTGAAATTTTTCGTTAAAATTATCATCAACACTCTTGAATGAAATGAATGCATCATCGCCAATAACGATAAGGTTAGAATCCTTCCCTCTGAAAATAAAAAAGAGATTGAGAGTTGATCCTTCAATCCAAATTATCCGTTCAAATTTTGCAATCGAAATATTTTTTATTTTTTGTGGAATAAATTCAGTGAAAAAACTTATTGTGTTTTTTTTCTGTCTGTAAAATTTATCTCTAAACAATAGCGATGGTTGATTGGGTGTTGTATCGAATTCTAAAAAAAAATTATTTTCTGATTTCTGAAGACTAAAAACTATTTTATCTTTCTCTTGTGAAAAAAAATCAATAATCTCAGAATCAATAATTAAAGGTTTTAATTCGTGAATAAGTCTTTGGAGAAAAAAATAATTATTAATCATACACTAAAATCACATTTCCTAAATAAACTATCAAATAATTCTTTATTTTAAGGAATTAATTTTTCAAAAAATCAAACATCGTTGAGGTTAAATGGAAAAGCGAAACTGGGTTACCAAAATGAAGGAAGGCTTCCAAGGTCCTTTCTGGGTAGCGAACATAATGGAACTTTTCGAAAGATTGGCTTATTATGGGCAAGCAACCATTCTTAGTATTTATCTAAGGGATCACTTAAAGTTTAATGAAATGCAAGCAGGACAACTCTCTTCAATTTTTGGAGGACTGATTTATTTGCTTCCAATTTTTGCGGGTGCACTAGCTGATAAATATGGATTTAGAAGGGCTTTTGCATTTGCGTTCCTCGTACTTGCAATTGGTTATTTCTTAATCGGTTCAACAGGGATGCAAATCTTTTCAGGATTTTATTCCAACTTTAATCTCTATTGGATGATGACATTTATTGTGATTCTAACTGCAATTGGTGGCTCATTTATTAAGCCCAGCGTGCTTGGAACTGTTGCTTTAACCTCAGCTCCTGAAGTCAGATCGCTTGGATTTGCAATTTATTATTGGCTCGTTAATATGGGTGCTGCTATTGGTCCGATGATTGCATTTTTTGTGCGAGATGCATATGGAATTGAATTTGTATTTTTAGTTAGTGCTATCAGTTGTGCTTTAATGTTTATTTCAACATTAGCTTTTTATAAAGAACCTGCATCAAGAGCAAATGAAAAGCGTGCCGACTTAAAAGTAATTTTCAGAAATTTACTTCTCGTTCTGAAAAATAAAAGAGTTATGCCACTCTTATTAATCTTTGCTCTATATTGGATAATGTTCTGGCAATTTTTTATTGTGATTCCATTTTATCTCGTCGATTATATTTCAGCACTTTCACCAGTAGAAATAATAATTTCAATCGGTGCTTGGACAATTTTAATTTTTCAAATTCCTGTTAACCGTTTAACAAAAGGAATTCCGACTACGACAGCGATAATAATTGGATTTGTGATGGCTGTTGCGTGTTGGTTATTATGGTTCTTGGTCTTACCAATTACTTACGGAGTTGACGTTCAGATTTTAGGAAACACTGTTCATCTTTCGACATTAGTAATTGCTCTCGGAATAATTATTTTTTCACTTGGTGAACAAACACAAGCTCCACGTTTTTATGAATACATCGCAGACATTGCTCCTCCGGGACAAGCAGGATTATTTCAAGGCTACGCATTTTTACCCGTTGCTATTGCTTGGGCTGTTGGTGGAACTTTAGGCGGTTGGTTATATAAGACTTATGGAATTAGCGGAGCAAATAAACCTGAGATGATTTTTTTAGTTTTGATGTTGATTGGTGTAGTTGCAACTATTGCAATGGTCCTCTACGCAATCTATGTTAAAAGATTAGCAAAGAAATAAATCTCTTTTTGATAACATTAATTTTTTTAGAGAATGAATTCAATACTTAAACATCCAATTGTAAAAAAATTGCTTCTACTTGTTGCGAGTTTTTTTATTTTTCTTGCAGTACTAAATTTTGTGATAATGCCTTGGTACGTTCACTCACCTGAAGTTATTGTTCCAAAAGTTATCGGAATGAAATTTGAAGCTGCAACTACAACAATCACTAATGCAAATTTAGAAAGCGTTTTAGCTGACACTACTTTTGATTTACGATTTCCAAGAGGAACTATCATCATCCAGAAACCTGTCGCTGGGGCTAAAGTAAAGGAAGGGAGAAGAATTCATCTCGTTTTGAGTGGTGGTGAACCAATTGTTCAAGTTCCACTGCTAAAGGGTAGATCTTTAAGAGATGCTAAATTTTCTTTAGAAAGAGTTGGTCTAAAATTAGGTTCAACTTATGAAGTTCAATCGAATGCTCCGAGAGATGTTATTGTAGATCAACAATTTTCATCGGGAACAAAACTGAAAAAAGGAAGCTACGTAAATATTTCGATTAGCCTTGGTTCATTTGAAGGAACAATAACAGTTCCTAATTTGATTGGAAAATCTTTTTCAGAAGCAGAAAGCACTTTGTTCGATAGCTTACTCACAGTTGGAAAAATTAATTATCAACCTTCTTTCTCGCTCTTGCCAAATACTATAATTGACCAATATCCAAGCTATGGAAGTAAATTGAATCAAGGTGATAAAGTAGATTTATTTGTAACAAAAAAAATGGACGAAGTAAGCGAAGGAGTACCAGAATAAAAATGAAATTATTAGCACCATCAATATTGTCAGCAAACTTTACAAACCTTTCTCAACAAATTCGGTTGATAGAAATGGGTGGAGCTGATTTAATTCATTGTGATATTATGGACGGACACTTTGTACCAAATTTAACTTTTGGTCCAATTGTAATTCAATCAATAAAAAAAATCACAAAGTTACCACTCGATGTTCACTTGATGATCAAGAATCCTGATAACTTGCTCGAAGCCTTTGCTCAAGCGGGTGCGAACAATATTTACGTTCATCAAGAAGAAGTTGTTCATCTGAACAGAACGATAAATAAAATAAAAGAATTAAAATGTAAAGCGGGAGTTGTAATTAATCCCGCTACTCCATTCTGTTTACTTTCAGAAATTATTGAAGAAGTAGATTTCGTTTTAGTGATGTCCGTTAATCCCGGATTTGGTGGACAATCCTTTATCAAATCATCATTAAGAAAAATTTCAGACATTGCAAATTATCGAGAGAAAAACGGATTGAATTTTTTGATTGAAGTTGATGGTGGAGTAAACAAAGAAAATATTTCATCAATCAAAGATGCAGGCTGCGATATTTTTGTAGCAGGAAATTCAATTTTCAATACTGATAACATTACTGCTTCGACAGCAGAATTAAAACAACTAATTAATAAATAAGGCATTTAATAAAATGAGTTTAGCGCTTGTAGGTGGAAAAATTATCACGCCATTTAGAATAATAAAAAATGGTGCAATAGTAATTGAAGATGGATTAATCACAGAAATTGGGAAAACTCCTGATATAGAAATTCCCGATCAGTGCGAAGTCATTGATATTAGCGGACGAATCGTTACTCCAGGATTTGTGGACTTGTTAGTTCATGGTGGAGGAGGGTATGGATTTTCAGATTCAAACCTTTCGAGTATAGAAAATATAAGTCAATATTTTTTGAGTAATGGCTCAACAACTGTGCTCGCTTCGTTGTATGCAAAACCAACGCAGCAACTTCTTGATGATTTAACTCGAGTCTCAGATTTTATTATTGCAAATCCTGATTCAAACATTTATGGAATTCATATGGAAGGTCCATACTTGAATAAAGAATTGAAAGGAGCAATGAATGAAAATTATTTGTGGACGCCAAGTGTTGAGTCTTGGGAAGCTATGTGGGAAGCTTCTAAAGGATTAATAAAAATTATGACAATTGCTCCTGAGTTACCGGGTGCAATAGATGTTATGCGAGCCGCTGCAAGGAAAGGTGTTGTCTTGTCAATTGGACATTCAATGGCTTCTTATGAACAAGTTGAAGTCGCTATTGACAACGGTGCTGCTCACGTTACTCATATGTTTAATGCAATGTCTCCATTTCATCATCGAACTCCGGGAGTTGTGCTTAGTGCACTTTTAAGAAATGAATTAAAGATTGAATTAATTGCTGATAATCTTCATGTTCATCCGGCGGTAATGGAATTTTTGCTTAAGCTAAAAGGTGCGAACGGAATTATTTTAATTACTGATTCGATTAGAGCTGGTGGAATGCACGAAGGAGAATATGAATTTGCTGATCAGAAAATTTTTATGAAAGATCATCGCGCTTTCTTACCCGATGGAACTCTTGCAGGAAGCACGTTGACATTAAATATGGCAATTAGAAATATGGTCGAATCTGCAAATGCAAAAATTACTGACGCCGTTAGAATGGCTTCACTAAACGGTGCAAAGGTGCTTCATACTAAAAAAGGAATTTTAGCAGTTGGTAAAGAAGCTGACGTTGTAGTAATGGATAATGATTATGAAGTTGAGCTTACTATAAAAAAAGGGAAAATAGTTTTCAAAAGAGAAGCTTAATTTTTAGTTCTATTGGATGAGAAAAATTTTTCATCCATTTTTATTATGAAAGATCAAGTAGCAACAAGATGGTTTAATATTTATTCCTAATTACTCTTTGCTGCTTCGAATATTTTTGCACAAGAAAAAACTAAATTTCGATTTAATGAAAACACCAATTGAAAAACTTAATGATCTCCTGAGTGAACCAATCTTAATGGGAATCACAAATGTTACTCCTGATTCATTCTCTGAAAAAGGAAAATATTTTGATTCAGATTTTGCAATTGAACATTCCCTGCAATTGATGAATGACGGCGCGGATATTATTGATATTGGTGCTGAGTCAACAAGACCAAATGCTGATTCGATTTCTGAAGAGGAAGAACTAAAAAGAATTGTTCCGGTTGTCAAAGGTTTATTGTCAGAATCTCCTTCTGCATTTATTTCAATTGATACTACAAAATCTAAAATTGCAGAAGAGTGCATTAAACTTGGGGCACAGATGTTGAACGATATAAGTGCGGGCACGTTTGATGAGAGAATGTTTTTTGTTGCTGCAAAGTATGAAGTCCCAATTGTGTTGATGCACACTCGCGGAAGCCCAAAAACAATGCAGAACAATACTCATTATGAAAATATTGTATCAGAGATTATTGAATTTCTTTCCAAACGAATTGAGAGAGCAGTTAGTGAAGGCGTAAAAAAAATAATTATTGATCCGGGAATTGGTTTTGCAAAATCACTCGAAGATAATTATCGAATAATAAACCAATTAGAAAAATTTATTCTGCTCGGTTATCCTATTATGATAGGTGTATCACGCAAATCGTTGATAGGAAATATTTTGAATATTCCTCCAATAGAGAGAGATTATAGTTCTAAATTACTCGAATTTTATTCGTTACTAAAAGGTGTCTCAATAATTAGAACTCACAATATTAAATTAGCTTTTGAGATGAAACAAATTTACTCAGCAATAATAAAAAACAATGTTTGAAATATTTAAGATAGATTTTCTAAAATTTACTTTTTTAGATCTGCTTGATATTGCAATTGTTGCTCTAATAATTTATAAGCTTTATAATTATTTGAGAGGGACAATTGCGTCGCAAATATTTGTTGGGCTGATTATTGTTTTCATCTTATCATTCACTGCACAAGCAGTAAATCTAAAAGCAATTAGTTGGCTCTTAAAATTTATTACAGATATTTGGATAATTGCATTCATCATTTTATTTCAGCCAGAGATAAGAAGACTCTTAGTTATTCTTGCTAAAAGCCCTCTCTTCAAATTAAATTTTAAAGTCGAGTCTCCAGAGAACGCACAGATTATTACAGATGCTGCTGTTGAACTTGCACAACATCAACACGGAGCATTAATTGTTGTAATAAAATCTTCGGGCATTAGAGGATTTAGTGAAACAGGAGATATAATAGAAGCGAAGTTAAATAAAGATTTACTTCGAAATATTTTTTATCCACGTTCACCTTTGCACGATGGAGCAGTGATAATAAAGGATGATGTGATTGAAGCTGTTCGCTGCACTCTTCCAATTTCAGTAACAAAAGTTGTGGATGGAGAAACTCTTGGATTAAGACACCGCGCGGGATTAGGAATTTCTGAACAAGCCGACGTTGTAAGTATAATCGTCTCTGAAGAAACAGGAAGTATTTCGATTGCAGAAAATGGTGTGTTAACAAAAGGTGTTACAAGGGAAGCACTCAAAAAGAGATTGACAAAAACGGGAAGAATTTCAAAATATTCAGTTTGGAAAAGATTAATTGAAAACTTCTTTCAAAAAAAATAATTGTGTCGCGGTTATCCCTTTCTTTAATGAAGAAAAATTTATTTCTGAAATTATCAACAAAACATTAGTTCACGTTGACAAAATTATTTTAATAAACGATGGCTCAACAGATAACTCATTGAGAAATATTCCGCAATCAGACAGAATAATTTTAATTAATCTTGAAAAAAATTTTGGAAAAGGTTTTGCACTGAACGTAGGTTACAAAAGTTCTTTTCTAACTAATTATGAATGCGTTATCACTCTCGATGCAGATTTACAACACGATCCTGAGTATATTTCAAACTTCATTGAAAAAATTAATGAGTATGATATTGTAATTGGCAATCGGAAAAAAGATCTAAAAAAAATGCCGATTCAGAGAATTATTAGTAATAGACTTACGTCATATTTATTAACTTTAAAAGTGAAACAAAAAATTTTAGATAGTCAATGTGGATTTAGAATTTATCGAAAAGATTGTCTAAAAAATATCTTACCAACTTCCAAAGGATTTGAAGCAGAAAGTGAAATATTAGTAAACGCTGGTAGAAAAAATTATCAAATTGGTTTTACTGATATTCCAACTATTTATGGAGAAGAAAAGAGTAAGATGAAAGCATTTATGGCTATTAAAGGATTTATAAAAATATTATTTTCGTAAATATTTTTTTGAGGTTTATATGAAATTAAGGTATTTCTCACATTCAGCAGTTCAACTTACAACTAATTCTGGAATCAGAATTTTAATCGATCCATTTTTAGATGGAAACCCAACATCGCCTGTTAAATCAGATGATGTCGTGGCTGATTATATTATTTTAACTCACGGACATGGCGATCATATTGGTGATTCATTTGCAATTGCAAAAAGATGTAACTCACTTTTTATCTGTGTTAATGAACTTGCAAATTATTGTATCGCAAAAGGTTTCCGAGCGCACAATATGCACATCGGTGGAAGTTATAATTTTGAATTCGGAAGAGTAAAATTTACAATTGCTCACCACGGCTCAATGACCGACGATAATTATTATGCGGGTGAGCCTGCTGGTGTTATTATTACTTGTGATGGTAAAAGTGTTTATCACACTGGTGACACGGGCTTGTTTTATGATATGAAACTTATTCGTGAAATGAATAAAATAAATTATATGTTACTTCCAATTGGAGATAATTTTACGATGGGAATTGAAGACGCTGTTAAAGCAGTTAGCTTTGTTGACCCTGATGTAGCAATCCCTATTCATTACAACACTTTTCCAATCATTCAAGCTGATCCGAATGAATTTAAGTTGGGATGTGAGAAGATAAAAAAATATTGCCGTATTCTTCATTATGGCGAAGAAATTGAACTCTAAAAACTGAAAGAATTAATGGCAAAAATTATAACTGTTGCAAATCAAAAAGGTGGAGTTGGAAAAACTACCACTGCAATAAATTTATCCGCTTCTTTAGCTGCAGCCGAAAAAAAAGTTTTATTAATTGATATTGATCCTCAATCGAATTCTTCTTCTGGAATAAATATCGGAGGTACTACTAGCTCGGTTTATGATGTTTTAATCGGAATGGAAGATGCTTCCAAAGTTATCGTAGCTACATCAATGCCATTCTTAGATATTATTCCTGCAAATATAGATTTAGTTGGTGCAGAAATTGAAATGGTGGATTTCGAGAATCGCGAAAAACTTTTAAAGAAACAGATCGATCCTTTACGTGATAGATATGATTTTATCATCATTGACTCGCCACCTTCATTAGGACTGCTTACTCTGAATGCTCTCACTGCTTCAGATTCTGTTTTAATTCCAGTTCAGTGCGAATATTTTGCTCTGGAAGGATTAGCTCAATTGTTAAATACAATCAATATTGTAAAGCAACACTTCAACCAAGATTTGAGCATCGAAGGTGTGCTCTTAACGATGTATGATGTGCGTTTAAATTTATCTCAACAAGTAGCCGAAGAAGTAAAAAAATTTTTTGGAGATAAAGTATTCAAAACTATTATTCATAGAAATGTAAAACTTTCTGAAGCTCCGAGTCATGGCAAGCCAGTATTATACTATGACGCGCTCTCAACAGGAGCAAAAAATTATATCGCACTTGCGTCAGAATTATTGGGAAGAAATTAATTTTATTTATTAGAGATTGAAAATGAAAAATGTTATGGGTAGAGGATTAGACGCTTTGATAAAGCCACAGAGTAGAACTGTGAATGAAGTTATTTCAATCCCAAGTGAAAATCAAAGACCAATTGCTAAAGAAATATTTCTAAAAATAAAGCTCGAAAAAATCTTACCAAACCCTTTTCAACCAAGAACAAATTTTGATCAAGAGTCACTTGAAGAATTAAAAAAATCGATTCTTGCAAATGGATTGATTCAACCAATAACAGTAAGAAAAATTGAAGTTGATAAATATCAGATAATTTCTGGTGAAAGAAGATTTCGTGCATTTAAGGAAATCGGCTATCTCGATATTCCTGCTTATGTGTTAGAAGTTTTTAGTGACGAAGCAATGTTAGCAATGGCATTGATCGAAAATTTGCAGCGAGAACAATTAAATCCAATTGAGATTGCTGTCGCTTACAAACGATTGATTGATGACTGTAATTTGACGCAGGATCTGATTGCTGAGCGAGTTGGAAAAGATAGAACTACTATTGCAAATACAATTCGTTTATTGAAACTACCAAGTGAGATTCAAGACGCATTGGTAAAAGAGGAAGTTAGTATTGGGCACGCACGAGCATTGATAAATCTGCCTTCAACTGAGAAGCAATTATTAATCCTAAAAAAAATTATTGAAGATAATCTTTCTGTTCGAAAGGTTGAGCAGTTAGTAAAATATTTTATGGTAACTGATGGCTTGAGCAAAGGGGGTAAACAAAATCCAAAAAAAATAGTTGTTAAGTCAAATGCAAATCTGACAAGTATGGATGACAAGCTAAGAAAAATTTTAGGAACTAAAGTTTCTTGCTATCAAAAACAAAATGGAACTGGCGAAATAGTAATTCAATTTTATTCAAACGACGAATTTGAGCGACTCCTTGAACTTTTTCAACTTATTGAAAATAATTACAATTAAATTTCTCTTAATTATATTTTTTTCTTCACAATTATTTGCGGCAGAAATTGACTCATTATCTGAGCAGAGTAGTGAAGACACAACCCAATTTATCATGGGCAAATCTCCCGTTACCGCTCTGTTATTGAGCGCAGCACTCCCAGGAGCAGGACAAATTTATAATGAATCATATTGGAAAGCTCCAGTCGTTTGGGGTATTAGTGGATGGTTCATTTACAATTATATTCAGAACAATAATTACTACAAAGAATATCGCGAGCTTTTTATAACTACTGGACTTGAAAACAATAGGAGAATTAGAGAATTCTACAGAGACCAGCGAGATTTATTCGCTATCTATCTTGGCTTGACTTATTTTTTAAATTTGCTTGATGCATATGTTGATGCTCATCTATTTGACTTTAACGTAACTGAAGATTTTTTTACTAAAACTCCTATGTTTAACATTAAGATAAAATTAAAATGATTGAGGAAAGATTTTTAGTTTGTAAAAATTGTAATCATAATAATTGGTTGTACGAACTTTACTGCTCCAAGTGTAGCGCAATATTAAGAAATAGAATTGCAAATATTGATTTCTGGAATTCACTTGCTTTACTAATAACTGAACCGAAGCAATTGTTCATCCAAATTATTCAATCCGATCATAAAAATTTTATCTACTTCATATTTTTTCTTATCTCATTTAAGTTATTAATTAATGGTCACTTTCTTTTAGCAATCTTCTACACACCAACTGCAATAATATTTCTGCAATATTTTTTCAGTTCTGTTATCTCTTTAGTAATCATTATAGCTTCTGCATTTGTAGTGAAAAAAATATCTCAATCAAAGAATTATCAAACGCGATTTAAGGATAATTTATCATTGATTTTTTTTAGTTTAATTCCATTTTTATTTGGTGGAGTAATTCTATTTCCACTTGAAGTTGCTTTATTTGGTGAGTATTTATTTTCACAATCGCCTTCACCGTTTCAAATCAAAAATAGCTTAGCAATTTTATTTTCTGCTTTAGAGATTGGAATAATTATTTGGTCAATCGGGTTATTAACTATTGCTCTAAACATTCAACTCGGAGCAAAAAAAATTGCAATCGTCTTTTCAATTTTTTTAATCTTGTTAATTAACTTGAGTCAATTTATTTTACTTCAAATATTATCCAGTTAATGCAGTTGTAAAAATTGATTATCTGTTTCATAAAAAAATTGTTAGATTGAACCGAATAAATAAATTGTTCAACTTATTGTATAACTATAAAAATCATCATTACAAGAACAGAAAATAATGGAAATAAAAACTGATGTTCTAATTATTGGAAGCGGGATTGCAGGCTTATACTCCGCAATAAAAATCTCGCAATTTGCTAATGTTACTCTCGTTACAAAAAAAGAGAAAGCAGAATCGAACACAAATTATGCACAAGGTGGGATTGCAGGCGTTTTAGATCCTGCTGATACATTCGAGAAACATATTGCTGATACAATGATTGCCGGTGCAGGGCTTTGCAATAAAAAACATGTCGAGATTCTTGTCAAAGAAGGTCCAGCTCGGATTCATGAACTAATAGAAATTGGAACAGAGTTTACACAAAAAAATGGAAAGCTCGATCTTGTTAGAGAAGGTGGGCATTCTTTTCCGCGTATTGTTCACTCGAGCGATTTAACAGGGAAGGAAGTTGAAAGAGCTTTAATTGAAAAAGCAAATTCAATAAAAAATATTAACATCATCGAAAACGCTCTCGCAATGGAATTGATTACTGAACATTATGTGAAAAATCTGAAAGACAAACCGATTGCTTCGAGGCACTGCTGGGGAGCTTATGCCCTTAATATTTTAAATAATCAAGTGATGAAAATTGTTTCCAAAGTTACAATACTTGCAACAGGTGGATTAGGACAAATTTATTTACACACTACAAATCCGCAAATTGCAACAGGCGACGGTGTTGCAATGGCTTACAGAGCGGGTGCCAAAGTTTCTAACATGGAGTTCATTCAATTTCATCCAACCTCATTTTATAATCCGAATAATTCAACTTTAAAACAATCCTTTTTAATCTCTGAAGCAGTTCGTGGATTCGGTGGAATCTTACGCACAACCGACGGAGTTGCGTTCATGAAAAAATATGATAAAAGGGAAGAGTTGGCGCCAAGAGATATTGTCGCACGTGCTATCGATTTTGAAATGAAGAAGCGAGGAGATGATTTTGTTTATCTCGACATTACCAACAAATCCAAAGCCGAATTGATTGAGCATTTCCCTAATATTTATGAACATTGTCTCACATTTGGGATTGATATTTCTAAAGATTTAATTCCAGTTGTTCCCGCTGCTCACTATTCTTGCGGAGGTGTATTAGTTGATGAATCTGCTCGAACAAGTTTAAATTATCTTTACGCTGTTGGTGAAGTTGCGATGACAGGAGTTCACGGAGCAAATAGACTCGCAAGTAATTCACTTTTGGAAGCTTTAGTTTTTTCTCACAAAGCTTCAGAAAATATTAAAGAATTTTTTAAAGAAAGTGAATCAGAAAATATTCCTCCGATTCCAGCTTGGGACGATACGGGAATGTTGACTGCAGATGAAAAAGTTTTGATTTCGCACGGCACAAAAGAATTAAAACAATTAATGCTTGATTATGTCGGAATTGTAAGATCTAATTTGAGATTAACTTTCGCACAAAGACGAATTCATAATTTATTTATTGAAGTAGAAGATTTTTACAAAAAAACTAAAGTATTTGATTCAGTAATCGAATTAAGAAATTTAATAACGTGCTCCCATCTTATCGTGAAATCTGCTTTACTTCGAAAAGAGAGTCGAGGTTTACACTATAATATTGATTACTTAGAGCAAGATATGTCAAAAGAGCCAACGGATACCGTGCTCCAAAATACTTATCAAAAAACTTAATTTATTTTTTCAAGATAATCATAGATTGCTCCGTATCGAATACCTTTGGTGCTAACTAAAACCTTATTAATCTTGAGATAATTCATTACATGAAACAAAATAAGAGATCCACTTAATATTAAATCTTCTCTATTTTTGATGACGCTTTTAAATCTGTTGCTTATCTCCTCAAGTGAAAGACTTGAAAAAATTTCAATTAGATTTGCAATTTCCTCAAGTGACAAAGATGCTCCCGCAATTTTTTCCTCATCGAATTGATCCAATTTTGCTTTAATGCATGCCAGAGTAGTTGGTGTTCCTGCAATTGCAATTAATTGCAGAGGAGCACGGAAAACATCAAACTTCTTTATAACAGATTTTATCTCTGCTTCTGCATTCTTTAAGGCTTCTGGACTTGGTGGATGAATGCTAAAATATTTTTCTGATAGACTTACAACTCCTAAGTTCAGACTTTGTGAGAATTCTAATATCTTATTATTTCCAATCGTCAGTTCTGTACTTCCTCCGCCAATGTCAATTACTCCGAGTAAAGAATTTTCATTCAGTTCATAAGTTGCTCCCAGATAAGCAAGTTCTGCCTCTCTTTTTCCACTCACAATTTCAATTTCTATTCCAAACTTATTAAATACTTGCTCCACGATTTTGGGGCTATTACTAGCAATTCTAAAAGCGTTTGTTGCAGTTAGCAATATTTTATCTACTTTAAAATTATTTGCTTCGTTTACATAATTTGTCAAGACCGAAAACAATTCGTCAATTTTTTCATCCGAAATATTTCCGCCAGTTGTCAATCCTTTTCCGATTCGTGGAATAGAATAAATATTTTTTAGAGTTGAAATTTTTTTTGAACTAAGAATTTCAACTACCACCATTATGACTGTATTTGTTCCGATATCAATCGAGGCAATTTTCATAATTTTCCTTATGTTTGTAATAAAAAAAATAATCATGAATAATTTAAGTAAAACATCTAAACTATTTCTCTTTCTATTTATTGTCGCACTAATTTTTTGGATAGGAAGTTACTCAGTTCGATTGTTCCAAACATATCAAATGTTTGTTGGAACTGAATTCCAATTAAAAAATTATATCAACGAAACTAACTTGAGCGGAATATTAATCGCATTAACTCCTGTTGTTATTGTTCAAATGATTACTTATTGCTTGATGATAATTTTTTATTTCCTTTTCTTCTTCACTTGCAAAATTAAATTAAAAGAAAATGGTTGGTTATTTATAAGTCTTGTCTTAGTTATTATTTTATTACCATTTGAAATTTATTTGATGACAATCGATAATTCATTGATTCAATTGTTTTACGCTGCTTCTTATGATGCAAATTATTCGTTGAGTTTAATAATAAAAAGATTTAAAGTACTCGGGAGTTTTCCTCTAATTCATATTTTATCTGGACTAACAATTCTATATCTTATTTTTTTCAAACCATTAACACAAAAAATAAAAAATGAAAATTAAAGAAAAAGAATTTGAAGATATCGTTGAAGAGCTAAAAGAATTAGCCAAACAACTCGGAGCAACAGTTAGATTTGAAAAAGGTGATTTCAATGGAGGTTATTGTTTGCTGAAGGAATCTAAAGTTATTGTCATAAACAAAATGGCAAACACTCAAAAAAAGGCGATGATACTGGCTGCAGCGTTAAAAGAATTAGGTGTTGAACAGATTTTTTTAACTCCAAAAATTAGAGAAATTATTGAGGAGCTATCTTGAAAAAAATTTTAGTAATCAATGGACCTAACTTGAATTTGTTAGCTAAAAGAAATTCTGATGAGTATGGAAATTTAGATTTAGAAAAAATCGAAACTTTATTGCGAGATGAATTTAAGAATTTTGATTTTGAATTATTTCAGTCTAATCACGAAGGAGCGATAATCGAAAAAATTCAATTAGCATCAACTTCGCATGATGGCGTTATTATTAATCCGGGTGGATATTCACACACTTCAGTCGCAATTAAAGATGCATTAGAAATTTGTAAAATTCCGAAGATAGAAGTTCATCTTTCACATTTAGCGAACAGAGAAGAGTATAGACAAACTTTGATAACTGCTAAATCCTGTGATGGTTATGTAAGTGGTTTTAAAGAATATAGTTATTTAGCAGCAGCATATCTTTTAAATAAATTAATTAATGGAGCGGAAAGTGATTAAGGCAGTTATTTTCGATTTAGACAATACTCTCGTCGATTTTATGAAGATGAAAAAAGCAGCAATCGATGGAGCTGTCTATGCAATGATTGATGCGGGCTTGACTATAACTTATGATGAAGCACAAGCAATGATAACAGAAATATACAAGGAACAGGGAATCGAATATCAAAAAGTTTTTGATGTTTTGTTGGAAAGAATTGATTCAAAACTTGATCATAAAATTTTAGCTTCGGGAATTGTTGCTTATAGAAAGGCAAGAGAAGCCGCACTAATTCCTTATCCACACGTTTCTCAAACTCTTGTCAAATTGACGAAGATGGGAATAAAACTCGGAATAGTTTCTGATGCTCCTTCAAAAGAAGCTTGGCTAAGATTGGCGTATATGAATTTTCATCACTTCTTTGACGCAGTTGTTACTTATGATGAAGCAAGAGAGAGAAAACCAAATCCTGCTCCATTCCTTTTAGTATTGAAAAAAATTGATTGCAAGCCCGAAGAGTCGTTGATGGTTGGTGATTGGGCTGAGCGAGATATTCTCGGTGCTTCCAATCTCGGAATGATCACTGCTTTTGCGAGATATGGTGACACTTTCAATACTCAAACTCACAATGCAAATTATGAGCTAAAGGATATTTCAGAGATTATATCTATTGTAAAGAAAGAAAATGGTTTAGAGTAAACAACTAAAGTTGAGTAATAGCGAAAAGTTTTAATTGCTTATAAGCAAAGATTTTTTTAAGTTTATTAGAAATATTTTTAAAGATTATGGCAGACTTTAATTTAAAGAAACTTTACTACTCGATTAGCGAAGTCAGTAAAATGACTGATGTAGAACAATATGTGTTAAGATATTGGGAGTCTGTGTTTGATCAGCTCAAACCACAAAAAAATAGAGCAGGCAACAGAGCTTACACCAACAAAAACATACAGTTAATCTTATTAATTAAGACTTTACTTCGTGAAAAAAAATATACGATTGAAGGAGCAAAAAAAGTTCTTGAAGATGAATCATTGTTGAAAAAAACTTTATCTGAAGAATTGAGTGAGCCAAAAAATATAGAAGTTGCTAAAGAGACTAAGATTGAAAATAAAATTTCCCTGCCTAAAGAAGTTAATCTAAAGCAAGACTTGATAGAAATTAAGAATACTTTAGAAGCAATTTTGAAGAAACTATAAACGGAACGTGGCGCAGCCCGGCTAGCGCACTACCTTGGGGTGGTAGGGGTCGCGGGTTCAAATCCCGCCGTTCCGACAAATATTTTTTTTTACGTTCATCTGTTGGAGAAGTATTATTTTATTTTTTACAGCGATTTTTTTTTCACCATTTTTTTTATAACAAAATTTTATATTTGTAAAAATTATTAAAGTAATTACTTGAACCGATTTTTTATTTTTTTTCTACTCACATTCACCGCAGGAATTTTATTTTTTTCAACAACGAGTTATTCTGAAAATCCTAAAACTATTTTAAAAAATGTTCATCTCTTTTCAGAAAATGAAAAACCAAATTTAGATGTTTTACATTACTCTATTTCTGTTGACCTCGACGTTAAAAAAAGAATCATCGAAGGGAAAGTGATTATCACTTGCGTAGTCCCAAAAATAAAGAACGAAATCGTAATTAATTTTTATGAGAATATGCAAATCAATTCTCTGCGTTTAAATAAAGATTCAATATTTTATAAACGCGAGAAGAATAATATTATTATTGACCGCCCTGAAAGTAATTCAGATACAATAATTTTGATGATTGATTATCGAGGCACGCCACAGCGCGTCGGCTTATCATCTTTTGTTTTCGGAAGTATAAATAAACAATCCCTTGTTTTTAATTTGAATCAACCAAACTATGCGTCAACGTGGTTTCCTTGTAACGACGACCCTTCCGACAAAGCATTGTTAGATATTAAAATTACAAATGACATTGAAAATATTTCTGTCTCAAATGGAATTTTAGTTGATTCATTTTCTGTAGGGAATAGAAAAACTTTTCATTGGAGAAGTTTATATCCAATCTCAACTTATCTAATTGCAATATATTCTTCGAACTATATTCATTTCAGTGATAAGTATGTTTCGATTACAGGCGATACGCTACCGCTCGAATATTATGTATTGCCAAATCAATTAGAAGAAGCAAAAATAGATTTTGAAGTTCATCCAAAAATATTTGGAATTTTTGAAAATCTTTTCGGACCCTATCCTTTCATAAAAGAGAAATATGGAGTCGCTACTTTTCTTTGGCAGCTTGGTGCAATGGAGCATCAAACCATTACTGGTATTGGCTCAAACTTCATTGGAGGAAATAAATTTTTTACTGATATTTATGTGCATGAATTAGCTCATCATTGGTGGGGAAATAGTGTTGGACCAAAAACTTGGAAAGACATCTGGTTAAACGAAGGCTTTGCAACTTACTCTGAAGCACTCTATCACGAATCTATTAGTGGAAAAGATGGCTTGATCTCAACAATGCAATCTAAGTTTAGAAATGATTTCCAAAATACTTTGTATAATCCCGGCAATGACCTTTTCACGCCAACAGTTTATGATAAAGGCGCTTGGGTTCTTCATATGTTGCGGAAAAAAATTGGTGACGAGAATTTTTTTAAATTACTTAGAAAATATTATGAACTTTATAAATATTCAAATGCTTCAACTTTAGATTTCTTAAAAGTCTGTGAAGATGTTAGCCAAAAAAATTTGACTCAATTTTTTAGTCAATGGGTTTTTGTTGGTGAAGGAATAATAGAAGCAAATTTTAGTTGGAACTTCAATGAGTTAAATGAAGTTAAAACTTTGGAAATAAAGATTGAACAAAGGCAGACTGGTTACAATGAGTATCAATTTCCGCTTGACATAAAATTAATTTATGAAAATGAAATCGAGGAAATAAAGACTATATTTGTTAATCAAAGAAATTATAAACAAATATTATTGGTAGAAAGTAAACCATTAAAAATTATTTTCGATCCCGATAATTGGTTATTAGCTGAACTAACTGAAGAAAATAATTAAGTGAATAAAAAATTATATTTTATTTCCGATTTACATTTAGGGCTTCAATCAAAACAAGAGGAAGCCGAGAAGGAAGAAGTATTAGTAAATTTTCTTCACTCGATAAACGTAACGGGCAATGAGTTGTTTATTCTTGGCGATCTTTTTGATTATTGGTTTGAGTATAACAGAGTTTATCAAAAAGGATTTTTCAGAACATTTACTGCTCTTGATGATTTAGTAAAAAATGGAGTTGTTGTTCATTACATTATTGGTAACCACGATTTCGTTCACAAAAATTTTTTTGAAGAAGAATTAAATATAAAGCTCTATCCCGATTCCATTTCTAAAAATATTAACGGGACAAATTTTTTTCTGGCACACGGCGATGGTATGGTTGAAAATGATTTCGGATATACAATTCTAAAATTTATTTTACGCAATAAATTTCTGCAATTTTTATATTCCTTAATTCATCCCGACTTAGCAATAAAAATAGCAAGCGGTGCAAGTAAAAAAAGTAGAAATCATTCAGCAAAAAAAAATAAAATTGAAAAAGATGGCTTAGTAGATTCTGCTCAAAAGAAAATTGATGAAGGATTTAATTACGTTATTTTTGGTCACTTACATAAAAGAAATATCCATAAATATAAAAATGGATTTTACATAAACTTGGGTTCTTGGATTGAGAAACCTTGTTATGGATTATTTGAAAACAAAAAATTTGAGATTATTGATTTATAATGGCAATTAGCAAAGAAAAATTTAACAAAAAATTAAATACGTCTAAAAGTTTTTTTAGAAAATATTTAAAAATATTTATTCTATTCACAGTTTTATTTGTTGGCGGATTTACTTATTACGTTTTTTCAGGGCTACCATCTTTGGAACAACTTGAAAATCCAACTCCTCAACTCGCAAGCAAAGTCTATACCGTTGACGGCGAGTTACTTGGACAATTCTTCATCGAGAATAGAATTGAAGCCAATATTGATAGTGTTCCTAAATTTTTAATTGATGCTCTAATCGCAACTGAAGATAGAAAATTTTTCAATCATTGGGGAGTTGATCTTGATAGATTGATGAAAGCAATTGTGAAAAATATTTTTACTTTCTCGCGAGAAGGTGCAAGCACAATTACACAACAGTTGGCAAAAAATCTTTATGGATTGAAATCTTCTGACGAAAATATTTTTGAGACAGGTATTAGAAAAATTCGCGAATGGATTACTGCAGTTCAGATTGAAAGAAATTTTACAAAAAAAGAAATCCTTGAACTTTATTTTAATGTTTCATTCTTTGGTAAAAGTGCATATGGAATTGAAACTGCATCAAACATCTATTTCGATAAACGTGTAACTGAAATTAATTTGAATGAAGCAGCAGTCTTAGTTGCATTACTTAAATCACATGTAATTTATGACCCTGAACGAAGACCTGAGAACGCTCTCAGAAGAAGAAATTTAGTTTTATATACTATGGTTGATGCAGGATATCTCGATCAAGCTACCTATGAAAAATTAATTACTCAACCTATTGTTTTAGCAAGAGGGAAGAGAGTTAAGTTGAGAGGAGAGTCACCACATTTCTTAGAATTCATTCGTCAACAGATGTCTGCGATGGCTGATGAATATGGCTACGATCTTTATCGCGATGGACTTTCGATTTATACTACTATCGATATGCGCATGCAAAAAATTGCAAATCGAGTTACTGCTGAACATATAAGAGAGTATCAAGAATTATTCAACAAATCTTGGAGTTGGGAAAGAAACAAAACAACTCTAAATCAATTTATTGATCAAGCAATTAAGAATGATCAACGATACAAAAATGCAACGACACCAAGTGACAAACTTTTTGTTTCCAATGAATTAAAAAATAATGTTGCATTTGTAGATTCAGTTAAAAAAGATGCTACAACAGTTGAAGTAGGTTTTGTTGTGATCGATCCAAAAACGGGTGAGATTAGAGCAATGGTTGGTGGATCAAATCCAAATATATTGCACGGCTTAAATCACGTTTCACAAATTAGAAGACAACCGGGCTCATCATTTAAACCCATTATTTATACGGTTGCTATTGACAATGGTTACTTTCCAAAATTTTCTCTACTCAATGAAAAATTTGATTACAACGGTTGGTCGCCCGGCAATAGTGATGATGCTTATGGCGGCTACATGAGTTTTAGAGAAGCGCTTGCAAAATCTGTAAACGTTATTGCGGGTCGTTTAACAATTTCAAATATTGCTCCGCCCGAACAAGTAATTAAATATGCGAAGATGATGGGGATAAATACTAAACTAACTCCTTATCCTGCAATTGCATTGGGAACATCAGAAGTATCGCCGTTAGAATTGACAAGTGCTTTTGCAACACTTGCTAATGCTGGAGTTTATATAAGTCCAATTTCAATCTTAAGAATTGAAGATAGGAATGGAGTTATCATTGATGAATTTAGACCAGAGATAAGAGAAGCAATTTCTCCAGAGACTGCAGCAATTGTTACGAATATGATGGAAGATGTTTTAAGTTATGGAACGGGCGCAGGAGTTAGAAAATGGTTTCACCGTCCCGCAGCTGGTAAAACTGGAACAACACAAGATTTTGCAGATGCTTGGTTTGCGGGCTTCACGCCTCAACTTGCTGGTGGTGTTTGGGTTGGATTCGACGATAGAAGAGTTCGATTCACGAATTGGTATGGACAAGGAGGAAGAGCAGCAATGCCTATTTGGGCAAAATTTATGGCTGAGACTTACAAAGAATTAAATCTTCCTCTCGAATATTTTACGCTTCCTGAAAATGTTATTTCAGTAGAATTTTGTAGAGAGTCAATTATAAAAGGCGACTCAAAACTTGCTAATGGTAATTGCCCATCCAAAGTTTCAGATATCGTGAATAAAAATAGACTCCCATTGCCATGCGACATTCACTCCAATGGTAGAGCCACTCGCGGAGGTTCTGGTTGGTAATTTTGTTTTGATGTTCAATAATAAATTTTTCGCGAACTCATATTTTTTTTATTTTGAATTATGTCTAATTCATTCAGCAAATGTTTTTTAAGATGAGTAGAAATAATTTTGATCTGAACGTTGCTTATCAACAAGCAATTATTTTTACAAAAAATCATTACGAAAATTTTCCTGTAATTTCATATTTCATAAAAAAAGAATTAAGAAAAGATGTTGCAATAATTTATTGGTTTGCAAGAACTGCAGATGACATTGCAGATGAAGGAAGTTTTTCTGAGTCTGAGAGAATGGAAAAGTTAACTCAGTTTGAAATGCGATTCAATCAAATCTTATTAGGCGAATACGAAACCACTCTTGAAGCTGCACTTCACAACACAATTATTAACCGCAAACTTTCATCAGACAATTTTTTAAACCTACTTTCTGCATTTAAGCAAGATGTTTTCAAGAGTGAATATAAAGACTTTAATGAAGTTCTTGATTATTGTCTCCGTTCTGCAAATCCAGTGGGAAGACTAATTTTAGAACTTCATAATTATCACGATGAAAAATTATTTCAACTTTCAGATAAGATTTGCACAGCACTGCAACTAACAAATTTTTATCAAGATACGAAAAGAGATTTTGCGAATGGGAGAATTTATTATCCAATTGATGAGATGAAATTGTTCAATATAAAAAAAGAAGATTTTGTTAATCACAATAATTCTGATAATTTTAAGAAATTAATTAAATTCAATGTTGATAGATGTTACGAGCTTTTTAATAGCGGGGAAGAGCTTCTTAAATACCTTAAAGGTAATTTGAAAATTGAAATAAGTTGGACTATCTTTGGCGGAAAAGAAATTTTAAATAAAATTATCAAAAATGATTTTAATGTTATAGTTCATAGACCAGTATTAAATAAATTTGATTATCTCAGATTATTATTAAAAAGTTTATAAAATGAATTCGGAATCAGCTCAACAAATAGCAAAAGAAAGTAAGAGTAGTTTTTACTACGCCTTTAATCTTTTACCTCCAGACAAGCGTGATGCGATGAATACTATCTACGCCTTCTGCAGGAAGACTGACGACATTGTCGATTCAGAAGAGGGGAACGATGAACTTAAATATCAAACTTTGATTAAGTGGCACCTCCAATTAGAGAAAGCTTTCTCAAACAATTCGGAATTTTCTTTACTGAACAAAGTTGCAAACACAATAAAACAATTCAACATTCCGTATGAACTTTTCTTTGAGTTAATTCGCGGAATGGAGATGGATTTAGTGAACAAGCGATATAAAAATTTTGATGAACTAAAACTTTATTGTTATCGCGTTGCTTCTACTGTTGGATTAATGTGTATCGAAATTTTTGGATATCAAAACAAAAGCGCACGAGACTTTGCTGAATCGCTTGGAATTGCGCTACAACTAACAAATATTTTACGCGATGTTAAAAAAGATTCCGAACTTGGAAGAATTTATTTACCTCAAGAAGATTTGATAAAATTTGGATACGAAGAGAATTCGTTATTCAATGCTGAATATAATTTGAATTTTGTTTCTTTGATGGAATTTCAAGCAAATCGTGCAAAATATTTTTTTGATTTAGCAACTAACTCACTTGATCTTGAAGACAAATCTTCTATGTTTGCCGCACGTGCTATGCAACATATTTATAGCCGAATACTCGAACGGATTATGCAAAATAATTATGATGTATTCAACAAAGATGTCAATCTTACAAAGATGGAAAAAGTTGGAATATCATTAGGAGTTTGGGCTAAATATAGACTCGTTTATTGATGCCTAACATAATTGTCATTGGTGCGGGACTAGCGGGTTTATCTGCTGCTGTTCATCTTGCAAAAAAAAATCACAATATAAAATTGATTGAAGCCACTCCTAAACTTGGAGGCAGGACTTATTCTTTTTACGATGATAAATCTGGATTAAACTTAGACAACGGTCAACACATTATGGTTGGCTGTTACAAATTCACTCTTGATTTTCTTAGAACAATTGGCGCACTTCATAAACTTGAATTTCAAGAAAATCTTAAAGTTGTTTTCATCGACACATTCGGAAAAAAACACAATTTAGAATCGACAAATTTTATTTATCCATTAAATTTATTTTTTGGAATTTTAGATTACTCAGCCGTTTCAATTTTTGACCGAATAAATATTTTGATTTTTGCTGCAAAACTTTTTTTAAGATTAGACAAAAATGAACTCTTTGATTCGATTGATAAATGGCTCCTGTTCAATAATCAGAATGAAAAAATCAACAAAGCATTGTGGGAAATAATTGCTATTGGTGCTCTAAACACTTCGTTGCAAAAAGGATCTCCTAAAATTTTCGCATCAATTCTAAGAGAAATATTTTTTACAGGAAATTTTAGTTCGACTATTATTGTTCCAAAGACTGACTTATCAGAATTATTTTGTAGCGATGCAGAAAATTTTCTTCTGAAAAAAAATTGTGAAGTGAATAAATCTGAAAGATTAACAGAAATTATTTTTGAGAATAAAATAGCAGTTAAACTCATTACTGATAAAAATGTCTATTCTGAATTCGATTATTGTATCCTCGCTTTGCCATCGTATGCTATGAACAAAATAAAAAATATCGAAAATGTTTTAGATCTAAATTCTTTAAACTATTCTACAAGTGGAATATTAACGTTTCATATTTTTCTAAAAGAAAACAAATTACAAGAAAAATTTTATGGCTTAATTGATTCACCAATCCATTGGGTTTTTAATCATAAAGAATATTTAACTTTAGTAACAAGTGATGCAGACGAAATTATTACAAAAGAAAATGAAGAGCTGTTTGATATTGCAGCAGCTGAGCTAAAACAATATTTAGGAATTGAGAGAGCTAATATAATTCGTTATCAAGTTGTGAAAGAAAAGCGTGCGACCATTATTCCCGATAATAATTTTTTGAGAAATCGACCAACCGCAAAAACATCGATAGAAAATTTATTTCTAGCCGGTGATTGGACAGCAACAGATTTACCATCCACAATAGAAGGTGCAATTAAGAGTGGGAAGATTGTTTCTGAGATAATTAATTCAAAATAAACAACATACTTTTAATAGAGGATCTCTCATTTTTTTTATGAATCCTCTCCGAGGATTTAAAACTCTACTTGCAATTTTTTTACAATAATTTATCCTCTACGAGGATAGACGCTTAGTCAAGTATAGATTTTGCCGACAATAAAAGATAATGAAAACATCGTAGATGTTTTATTATTGTAACCAAAGAGTAACACAAAAAAAATCAGATCCTCTTAGAGGATCAATAAAGA
>PNNF01000029.1 GCA_013824085.1 Chlorobiaceae bacterium
GGGATAACTAATTAGAGCAGGTTCACAAACAAATACAATTAAATTTTTACCACTTTAGAACAGAAGAATCTGAACTCAGTAGATAAAAAAAGCATCATTTATTTAGAAAAAAAAAGAGGGAAGTGATGGGTTAAAATGAGATCAACGAGTTTTTTAATATCTTGCGTTCGATAAAGCATTTTGCAGCTCAACACATATCATAACCTTGGATGCCTATTTATTTATTTCGTTATCTCTTAAATATAGAAGTTGAGCTTGGTAATAATATTGTACGGCAAAACAAAACAAATATATTCGGGTAGCATTTACGAAGGAAAAATAGAGATTAACCATCTCAAAATTTAAAAGAAATTTATTTGCCAACTGCATATTTATTGGATTGTTCAGGACTTCAGGCAACTGTGCGCGGAATATTTTTTTGTCGAGATAGTGGCTTGCCTTAACCTTAGGCGTGGTTCTGTTTTAGTAAATTATTTATTATCTTAATTTATTAATTTAGTTAATTAACGTTAGAAAGTCCGTACTCATCCCAAGTGCTTGCAGAGGACTGACGGTTATCCGCTTGTCTGTTTAAGGTGTTTCGAAATTCGCACAAAGCGAAATATCAAAAAAGTAATCTGAAATAAAGCGAAGAGTTTGAAATGAAAACAACTGAATGGTGTTTATACAGAGAGCTTGCTTGGATCGACTCAATTATCGCTCCACCTGAAAACTACAAAGAAGAAACAGAAACATTTTGTAAAGCAATCAAGGAGCATTCAAAAATTGAAGTAAAAACTTTGCTTCATTTAGGTTGTGGTTCAGGAATCCACGACTATAACTTCAAAAAATATTTTGATGTGACCGGTGTGGACATTAGCGAAACTATGCTCGAGTTTGCTAAAAAGGTAAACCCAGAACTTAAATATCTTTATGGCGATATGCGAACAATAAGATTAAACGAATCTTTCGATGCTGTTGCTATTGTTGATTCTATTGGGCATATGGTAACATTAGAAGACCTACAAAAAGCAATTCTTACGGCATACAAACATTTAAAAGTAGGTGGAGTGCTCTTCTTATCAGCGAGTATCAAAGAAGAATTCAGAGAAAATAATTTTGTCTATACCGGCAAAAAAGATGATGTAGCTGTAACACTTTTTGAAAATAATTATATTACTGATCCCGAAGGAACAACTTATGAAGCAACAGTTGTCTGTTTGATTCGGCGTAAAGGCAAATTAGAAATTCATAACGACTCAGTAACAATAGGCCTTTTTAAGTTGGAGGCGTGGCTTAGTCTTTTGAGAGAAGTTGGGTTTGAAGTAGAGCATATGAGACTAGATAATTCCTACGATCGCTTCATCTTAGAAGAAGGAGAATACCCACTCACAATATTTGTTTGTAATAAACCATTCTGAATTATGATTTGTATCGTTGAAAATTCTAGTTTGTGGTTTATTGACAGGGAAGTACTTTTAAATCGGTCACTTTCGGGTATAATAAAACGTTAAGTAAAATGGTGCTCAAATAGTGGACGGTCTATAAAAAAATTAACGACACAACTGCTGATAACAAGCAAAACATTATCTTGTGCCTACTTCTCAAAATATTAACCTCCTTTATTTGTTTTTTTGGCATGGCAGCTAACGTTTTGCGGCTTTGCGTTCGGGCGGGTTTCGGAGCACAAAACTGTCAAGCCGAGAAGCAGCCCGGGCTGAAAGATGCCCACCGAAAACCACCGCCGCCGCACTTGACGGGTAGCTGATGTTGGCGGCTGCTTTTATTTTTTGTGATAAGTTATGCCATCTAAACCGCCACAGTTACTCTGACTTATAATGGTAGAACTATCAATTAATTTAAATGAGAAGTTGCATTTAACCAATTCACCTGCTGCTTTTGAGAATAGCTCGGTGTAGCCACCTGACAATACCCCATTATTGTATTCCATAAAAGAATTATCCCAAAGATTAACCTCCTGCCAATTTTCATCAGTTGAAATATATTTTATGCCTTTATCCGTTTTTATAAATTTACAATACCTTGCATTATCACTTGCCCAATTACCAATAAATTTGTTTTCTGGTAAATCCCCCTCATTAAGGATTTGATAAGTTTTTATTTTTAATTCTCTTACAATCCAACCTTTCTCAGTTTTGTGAAGCGATGATTCACCTGTCAAAACAATTGAAGCTCCAATTCCTAAATGCTTTGGCATATTCACACTGGCATAAGCATCCCAAAATCCGGGTTTTTCCATCGTTACCGAAAAATTATTCCAATATCCTTCAAGATTATTTCCCGCTTTCCAAATCTCACTTTGGACTGAAATTTCTGCAGACCATTCAAGTACATACATTTTCATTCCCATTACTTCTTGGCCATAACCATTTGTTTTTTTGAGATTATTAAGCTTAATAGTCCCTTGAGACTCAGAACTTACTTTTTGTCCCAAAAAGTCATGCACTTTTGACTCTTTATCGTCTATAACTCCGCAAGAGTTAAACATTGCTAAGAAGAGTCCAATTACAATAGCTAAAATTGATTTTTTCATGTCTATTTATTTTAAGTTAAGAAGTGTTACAATGCTTAAAGTTGCCGCCAACGGTGGGGCGGATGAGCGATGTATCCCCCGCAGGGGAATATTTATGCTTCAGCCGTTCATCAGCCCCACCTAAATGAAGTGACGTTGTTTGCTCTGTTATTGGCACTTTGCCCTTCATCTGAGTAAAATTAATTTCTTTGTTTCGGTGAATGAACCTGCCTGCATTCGGTAGAAATACACCCCGCCTGGCAAGCTGCCAGCATCCCATTGTATCGAGTAAGTACCAGCAGATAACTCTTCAGAAACAAGAATCGCTACTTCTCTCCCCAAGGCATCAAACACATCCAGTAAAACAACTGATTTAAATGGAAGATTAAATGAAATACTCGTTGACGGGTTAAAGGGATTGGGATAATTTTGACTAAGACCGAACTGCGAAGGCAAGTCTGTAGGCATCCTATCAACTGATGTTATCATCTCTGCCAAGGGTCGTCTCCAGACGCCGCTGCCAATTATCCCGGCAAAGAGGTTGGTGCCGCTGACGGCAAGAGAACTGACCTTAGCATTCGTCAAGCCGGTATTTGCCGCTGTCCAGCTTGTGCCGTTGTTAGTGGAGAGAAAGACGCCCCAGCCGTCAGTCCCGGCAAAGAGGTTGGTGCCATTGACGGCAAAAGACCGGACAAAAGTATTCGGCAAGCCGGCCACTGCCCAGCTTGTGCCGTTGTTGGTCGAGAGAAAGACGCCACCGCCTTCAGTCCCGGCAAAGAGGTTGGTGCCACTGACGGCAAGAGTAAAGACAGAAGTATTCGTCAAGCCGGTATTCGCAGCTGTCCAGCTTGTGCCATTGTTGGTGGAGCGAAAGACTCCGCCATAAGTCCCGGCAAAGAGGTTAGTGCCGCTGACAACAAGGACCTCGATAGCAGTATTCGTCAAGCCGGAACTCGCCGCTGTCCAGCTTGTGCCGTTGTTGGTCGAGCGAAAGACGCCGCCGCCCAAAGTCCCGGCAAAAAGGTTTCCCGCCGGGGCGGGACTGACGGCAAGAGACAGGACATAAGTATTCGTCAAGCCGGTATTCGCCGCTGTCCAACTAGTGCCATTGTTGGTTGAGAGAAAGACTCCGTTCGAAGTCCCGGCAAAGAGGTTAGTGCCGCTGACGGCAAGAGGCCCGACATCAGTATTCGCCAAGCCGGAATTCGCCGCTGTCCAGCTGGTGCCATTATTGGTCGAGAGAAAGACGCCACCTATAGTCCCGGCATAGAGATTTCCCGCCGGGGCGGGACTGACGGCAAGAGAATAAACATATCCGACAGAGGGCCCACTGGTTTGCACCCATTGGGAATGGGCTGTAGCTGTAAACAAGAATGATAGCAGACTCGCCGAAAGAATGTAGGCGGGCAGGCGTGTGAAGAGTAACACAGAGAGACTACGCATAGTAATTATCTCCTTAATTGTTGTTCTTGGGGCAAGTGCAGTTAACATTTGTAAAACCGCAATATTGTCCCGCTTTTCGAGCGGGATAAACTGTTATTACTGTTTTTAATTTTGCCTTATTTAAGCAATTTTTGCTTTTTATCATGTATTTCATATTCGTCTTTCGTTTTTATGAAATCTAGCGGACTACGAATGCGCCAAAGTCCTATTGGGCTTAATTGTGTATAGATTTCAGTTGTCTCAACGCTCTGATGACCCAGCAATTCCTGAATATTTCTTAAATCGGTTCCGTGATCTAATAAATGCGTTGCAAATTTAGCACGTGAGATAATTGTGTAATCTGTTCTTAAGATATCGTTTATCCCAAGTTTTTAGATATTTTTCTCTTCTCATCGCATCTTGTTGGTTTATATCACCTTCCCAATAAATTAATTCAAAATGAATTCTGTACTTTGTCGATTCGACTTTTCTTTCTTAGTATTGTCAAGTAAACTGGTTACATCAGTCTTCCCACAGCTCCGCCCTGTCAGTTACATCCGTTAAACAATGGATGACTAACCGGACAAATGTAAATAAATTCTCTAATAAAAAACTAACTTAAAACCGGTACTTCAACACAACTTCGTATCTGGTCATACAATACATTTACTACTACCGAATAATCAATTTCTTTTATCTGGATTCCTACTTTACAATTCGTACCAAATTTTGCAACCGTTCCGCTATACCCCGCAAATAAGCCGCTTATAATTTCTACTTCATCCTCAATACAAAATTTTAACCTCTTCATAGAAACAGGGTTCTCGGTGCGGCACACCTTTCGTAATAATTCTATCTCAGATGGATTTACAATCGCAACTCTATTGTTGAACATAACAATTCTCACAATTCTAGGCACACAAAATACTTGATGGTGTTTATTCAAAGGGAGATATGCAAAAACGTAGGATGGAATAAGCGGCACATCAACAAGTTGTTTACGGTCGCTCCATTTATGTAATTCCTTCCGCATAGGAACGAAGCTTTCAATTCCACACATCGTTAATTGCTGTGCAACTGATTGTTCTTGTCGTGATCGAGTATAGAGTGCTATCCAATTCAAAAGCATTTGGCGAAATCCAATCGGGACTCGTCCCTTTCTTTTAAAAAAGATCAGTATATTTTTTTTATTATTTAAATAGTTTTCGAGTCAAAAAAATCTAAATTCAAATCTAATATAGCATTACCGTTTCTCAAGGCTGATAACCTGTTTAATATAGCAAAATATATTTGTATTGTCAAGGATTTTTTTTTGGGAAATAATTTAGGGAAAAATCTTCGGAGTCAAATCAAAAAAAGAGATTTCCTGTATGCACTGGCAGGCCCACCTGAACGGCGTAGTCAAAGTCCCTTTAGTAGTAGGGTAGGTTTCGTCAAGGCTGATTAAAAAGTCTTTGTGAATCTATGTATCCTTAGTCACTTATTGTTTTTCTTTTCATTGTTTATCACATCTAAAAGGAATCCTCGTCCATTTCCTAACACACTCTTTTCTACCACATCATTTGTTTATGAAATTTTCAACTTCATAAAATTCTTTTAAATTAATCTAAATAGCAAATTTTGCAACACCATTATTTATTTATGTTTAGATGAAAATTTGATTTTTTTATTTGATGTTGATAATAAGTCTTTGTTTCATTATATACTACACGGTACACAGTAAAGTGGAATTGAGCTGAAAGAATAATACGAGTGCATCATTTTGTATCAACTATTTTATTTCATTCTTTCTGCGAATTCCTACTTGGGTTGATCCAGAAAGAATTTTTTTATACGATTGACAAATAGATTTTTCCCGATAAGAGCGTACAGAAAGATAATTAAATTTAGACTAATGCTTAATGAAGTTGTAACAAATACTATCAAGTTAGATTGAATGGAGACTACAAACGGGAAGAAATAATTTGTGATGATTAGAGAACAGGCTTTATCTAAAAACAATTTTATTTTTAATTACAATTTTTAGTGAGTGAAAAGCGAGAAACAAAAAAGACTGCCAAGTGACAGTCTTTTTTATTTAAGGATAAAAAAATTATTTTACGTCTATAATAAGAGTTGCTGCTCCCGTAGGTAATCCGCTTGTAACAACAGGAAATGGAATACTTGTTCTCACTGCATCTGTTGACGAAATAACTTTAGAGAAAATTTTCATAGAAGTTGGTGAATTGATTTTAATTGCTGTTGCAACTGGTTCTAATGTAATAAACAGTTCTGCATTTGTTACATCAAGTGGAAATGTCAATCCCGCAGGAGCGTTTGTAATAAAATCACTTCCTGGGAATAGTGGTTGTACACCAGTTCCTTTAAATGTTGAATCAGTGTCGCCGCCCGCTGCACTTGTAAATCTACCAATGTTCAAATTATTATTCCCAACTTTTAACCAAGCTTGATATGTCCATCCTGTTGGTGGAGGAGGAATTGTAAGACCTGCTCCTACAGTATCAATGAACCAGATGCCACTTCTTAAACCAGTATTAGCAGTATTGGTTGGAGTAAAAATTTGAAATCTACCTGCAAGTTTTGAAAAGTCAACATTCATTGCTTTCGAATTCATTGCAGTAAAATCTATTCTATTCCCTTGAATAAATCCACCAGTAATTCTCAATGGACTCATAGTGCTATCGCCAACAGAGTCTCTTACGCTTTCAATACTGATTACAACAGCTTCTGCTCTTTGCAAGTTTCCAAGTGTCACATTAAACTCTCCTGTGTAACTTGTTGCAGTTGCTGGTAATTCAAGTCTTCCTAATAGTATGGGACGAGTAACGTTTTTCAAAAGTAACCAAGCTTCAAAGCGTGCTGAATCACCAAGCACTGGAAGATTAGAAAGATTCACTGAGAGTTTAGAAGTATCAGCAGTTGGGTCTGTAACATTTTCCTCCACATCGCAGCCGATGAAAAAAAATAATGAGAGGAGAAGAAGGAAAGAATATTTTTTCATAAGTATGTTCCTAAAATTTAGATAAATTACTCTCTAACTTATCTGATATTAATTTGAATGTCAACAACCAATTAAAAAAAAATATAATTGTGATAAGTGGATTGACATTTATTAAAATGTTAATTAAGTTTCATCAATTAAAATCAAAAAAATAAATAGAATATTTTGTGAAAATTTTTATTATCCTTACCAATAATGGAGCCTGCTTATGAAAAAATATATTACGCTTTATTTTTTCCTTTTTTCATTCGTTAGTTTACTTGCACAATCTGGAAAAATATCTGGAACTGTAGTCGATGCTTCGAATGGTGAGCCTTTGATTGGCGCAAGTGTTTTGATTGAAGGAACTAGACTTGGTGCAATGGCAAACCTCGAAGGATTTTTTGTAATTCTTAACGTACCACCTGGCACCTACAATGTTAGAGCATCAATGGTTGGATATGCGCCTCTCTCTAAATTAGATGTGAGAGTTAGTATTAATCAAACATCATCAATTGAATTTAGACTCAGAGACCAATCAATACAAACAAATGAAGTATTAATTATTGCTGAAGTACCTGTTGTTCAAAAAGATGTCTCTGCAAGTACAATAAATTTCAATGCTGCTCAAATCCAAAATTTACCGACTACTTCTGTGACTACAGCAGTTACGCTTCAAGCAGGAATACAAGGTGGCTTAGTTGTTAGAGGTGGAGGTGCAGACCAAACAGCTTTTATGCTTAACGGTTTGACTTTAAGAGATGAAAGAAACAATGAACCTTATACCGCAATAAGTTTAACTTCTGTTGAAGAAATTCAAGTCCAGACTGGCGGATTTAATGCTGAATACGGAAATATCCGATCAGGATTAGTGAACATTGTAACTAGGGAAGGAAAAACTGATAGATATAATTTTAGTATCATCGGACGATATGGCCCTCCGCAAAGATCACATTTCGGTCAACCAGCAAACTCACGAAACTCATATTGGGTGCGACCTTACTTAGATGATGAAGTTGCTTGGACGGGTACTACCAACGGAGCTTGGGATGATTATATCCAAAGACAATATCCAAGATTTGAAGGTTGGAATTCAATTTCACTTAAATCACTTCAAGATGAAGATCCAAATAATGACTTAACTCCCCAAGCTGCTCAAAGACTATGGCTATGGCAACACAGAAAAGGACTCGATGTACGACATCCCGATTATGACTATGATATGAGCTTCTCAGGTCCAGTTCCTGTTATAAGCGAACAACTTGGTAATTTAAGATTTTTAATGTCTTTTAGAACTCTCAAGCAAATGTATATAATTCCTCTCTCAAGAGACAGTTATAATGATTGGAGCGGACAGATAAAAATTACTAGTGACGTAGGCAGTGGAATGAAACTTTCTTTTGATGGTTTGTATGGAATTCAAAGTGGAACAAATGATAATAATACTGGATTACCCGGAATTTTTTCAAGCGATGGTGAAATTGCAAATGTAATGAATAGAGTTAGCTTCATTGACACGAGAATTTTTGCTTCAGATTATTGGGCACCTTCCGAAATTAAACGCTCAATGTTCGGTGCGAAATTTACGCATGCAGTTAGTGGCTCCACTTTTTATGAAGTTATCGCTAGTAGATTTTCTTCTCACTATTCTACAAATCCAGGAAGACTAAGAGACACTACAAAAATTTTTAATGTTGGTGGTAATTATTGGGTTGATGAATCTCCATTTGGTTTTTATCCTTTTCCAAGCACTGGAATTGATGGAATGAGAATGGGTGTTGGTATGAGTAACTCACGAGATAGTAGTGAGATTGATGTCTACACACTTAGATTCGATTATACAACTCAACTTGATCAATACAATAATTTAAAAGCTGGTGCAGAGTTTATTCTTACTGATAGTAGAACAAATTATGGTTCAGTAGATATTTTCTTGCCAAGCGGAAGATCAAATTCAAAATGGAATAGCACCCCAACTCGTGGGGCTTTGTATGTTCAAAACAAACTTGAATTTGAAGGTATGATAGCAAATCTAGGTGTGAGAATGGATTACTCACATGCTGGTGGCGACTGGTTTGTTTATGATGAATTTACACGAGCTTTCGCAGCTGAGTATTCACTCGGTATTGATACTTTACTTGAAAAAGCGCCAACGGATAGAATATTAACTTTTAGTCCTAGACTTGGTGTTGCTTTCCCAATTACAGTTTCGAGTAAATTGTATTTTAATTATGGGCATTTTAGATCTATGCCTCAGCCAGAAAATCTTTATATGATTAGACGATTTAGTGATAATAATGCTGTAACTCGAATCGCAAATCCAAATAATCCTTTACCAAAAACAGTAGCTTACGAATTAGGTTATGAGCAAAGTTTATTTGATAATTATTTATTGAGAGTTGCTGGTTATTATAAAAGCATGTCCTCACAAACCAACTTAGTTACATTTACTTCACGAGATAACAAAGTTAATTATTCTGTTAGTCAACCCAACTCTTATGGGGATATTAGAGGATTTGAAATTACTCTATCAAAAAACCGGGGTGACTGGGTTCAAGGTTTCTTAAACTATACCTATATGGTTAGCACAAGTGGATTTTTTGGATTAGGTCAATATTATGAAAATCCTGCTGACCAGAGAAATTATGAGAGAGTTACTTTGTTTAATGTTCAGAACAGACCTATACCAGCTCCGTATGGAAGAGCAAATATTGACTTCTTTACCCCAATGGAATTTGGTCCTGAAATAGGTGGTATCTACTTGTTAGAAGATATCAGATTAAATTTAGTCGGTTCTTGGAGTAGTGGATTTTATTTTACTTGGGTCGGTGGTGGGAGTCAACCAGGAATTCAAAACAATGTACAGTGGAAAGACTATTACAACATAGATATGCGAATTGCAAAGAATTTTAAATTTGGTAAAGCTAATTTCCAATTCTTTGTTGACGTATCTAATGTGATGAATCACAAACATATGTCCCAATATGGTTTCGTAAATGCTCTCGATTATGAAGCTTACATGAAATCTCTTCAATTGCCAGATGAGATTGGTAATAAAATTGCAAGCTACATAAATATTCCAGGTAGTGACAGACCTGGCGAGTACAGAAGAGGTGGCACATTCACTCCAATGGAAGCAGTTGGTGATATCAGAAATGTAGCAATAAGTCAAATTCGTCCAACCGCAATTTATTGGGATAAATTATCTAATGGTTTTTATCAATATGTAAATGGGGCTTGGGCAGCAGTTGAAAGGTCACGAATTGATGAAATTATGAAAAACAAATCTTACATAGATATGCCAAATCAAGATTTCTTCACGTTCTTGAACGCAAGGCAAGTTTATTTTGGCATCAAATTTTCGTTCGAATTATTCTAAATAGAGGCATCAATGAGAAAAATAAAAATTTTAATATCGTTATTTCTGTTTTTAACACTATTTCCTTTATCTACTTCTTTCTCTCAGTTTGAAGCCAAATGGCTTACTGCTGGTTCTTTTCATAACTGGTACTCAAGTATAGGTGTTGAAATTGAACACGGTCTTGTTAATCAACAGCAATATGGCTGGAGATGGCCCGCAATCTACAATTATCAAGATTTGCAAGCGGCCAAAGGAATGTGGTTTGGTGCTAAAGATTTCACAGATGAAAATGGGAATTATTTCCCACACAAAGTTGTCCATGTGGGTCCGCGTGTTTCTGGTGTGAATGTTTTTTTTCCTAAAAAATTTGAACTAGTAAGTAAATTTGAAGCTCCTTTAGTTTATGTTGATGGAGTTCAAACATTATCAATTCCAGTTGATATTAATAGAGTTGATCCAAATATTAAGGCTGATAGAATGATCGAAAATGTTGTTAATTCTCAATTAGGAATTACAATGACTAGAAGAATCTATCAATTTAGTCAGCAACATCACGATAACTACATAGTATCGGAATACATTTTTAAAAATACAGGCAATACTGATGCTGATGATGCTATTGAATTGCCAAATGTTACACTGAAGGATGTCTATTTTTATTTTCAATATAGATTAGCGCCAGTAGCCGATACCAGATATGTTATCGGAAATGCTACTGGTTGGGGTATGAATACCATGAATGACGCTCGTGGAGATGGAGTAAAAGTTGATCCTGTGGGTCAACAATTCAGGCTTCAATATTCTTGGCATGGTAGATTTGCAGCATTCACACAATATGATAATTTATTTGGACCAATTTTTATAGGTTATTATGACAGAACTGATACTTCTGGAAGAATTGGTGCACCACATTTCCCAGGTATATTGACTTTATTTGCTTCAAAATCTTCCACCGATCATACAGATGATATTTTACAACCAAAGACTACAATGTATTTAGGTTCTGACTTTCCATTAAATTCAAGAAATGATCCTTTCAATCCAGTTCGGATGACACAAGAATATGCTTTAATGTCATATGGAAAAATGAGTCCAAGACATGCCGATTATGTTCAACCTGACGGTAATTTCTCACAACCAACAGGAGACCCTGCAGCTGGTTTAATAAATTCATCCGGGTCAACGGACTCAGGTGGTCAATCATTTGCAAACGGATATGGACCTTACACGATTCCTTTTGGTGATAGCATCAGAGTAGTATTTGCTGAAGTAGTTGCTGGCATAAGTAGAGAAAGAGCTGTTGAAGTTGGTCGTCAGTTCAAAAGAGGACAGATAACTGCTCGACAAAAAAATGATGAAGTCTTTAAAGGAAGAGATTCATTATTCCAAACTGCTAGAAGAGCAACCGAAAATTTCAGATCTAATTGGGGAATTCCACAAGCTCCACTTCCACCTAAAATTTTTAATGTAACTTCAGGTGGTGATAGAATTTCTTTAACTTGGGAAACTTTCATTCCTAATGATCCTGCTGTAAGAAATTTTCAAATTTGGAGAGCACAAGGAAAAGTTGATAGTACATATTATCTAATTTATAACGCTGGAGCTACTGAAAGAAGATTTGACGATACTACACTTCTTAGAGGAGTATCGTATTATTATTATATAGTCTCTGTTGGCGATGCAGCTGCAAATACAGGTGTTGGGGCAACTCCAACTGGTCCGCTTGCTAGCAGCAGATATTATACACAAACTTATGATCCTGCATTCTTAAAACGACAAGCAGGAAAGCAGATGTCAGAAATAAGAATAGTGCCAAATCCCTATTCTCTTGGAATGGATAGAAATAATCTATTGTTCCCTAACGAACAAGATAAAATTGCTTTCTTCAATATTCCTGGTGAATGTAGAATTAAAATTTTTACCGAACTTGGTGAATTGATTCAAACAATTGAACATAAGGATGGTAGCGGTGACGCATATTGGAACTTGAAAACTAGTTCGAATCAAGTTGTAGTTAGCGGAATTTATATTGCCGTCTTTGAGAATCTTGAAACTGGGGAAATTGTGCGTGAAAAATTTGTCATTATTCGCTAATTACGAGAAGAAAGAAAAGGCAATAATATGAAATTAAAAAATATAATTACAATAATTACTTTGATGGTCTTTGCATCAACATTTGTTCATGCTCAAACTAAATTAGCCCAAGCTGGATTTAAGTTTTTGAGTATGAACCCTGATCCAAGAGGCAGTGCTCTTGCTGATGCGATGACAGGATTTTCTAACAATTCATTTGCGATGTTCTCTAATCCATCTGCTATGTCAGAACTAGAGACTATGACTGATGTTTTTGTTGGACAAACAAATTGGATTGCAGATATTAATTATTATTCAGGTGGTGCAGCACTTAATTTTTTCGATGGACAATATGGTGTAGTGGGTGTTAGCTTTGTATTTGTGGATTATGGAGATTTGAGAGCAACTACAAGGGCACAAAATGAACAAGGATTTATGGACATAGGCACATTTAGTCCAAATGCTCTATCATTGGGTTTGACTTATGCAAAAGCACTCTCTGAAAAATTTTCTGTTGGTGGTACAGTTAAATATGTTCGTCAATCATTAGGCACAACTGTTACTGGTTTTGATGCTTCTAGAACGCATCAAAAAAGCGAAAATATCAATTCAACTGTTGCCTTCGATTTTGGAATGCTTTATAAAACTGGATTCGAAAGCTTAAACTTTGGTATGAGTATTAGAAACTTTGCTAAAGAAATGAAATATGTTCAAGAAGGTTTCCAGTTACCATTAACCTTTAGAATAGGGCTTCAGATGAATGCTCTTGATTTTGTACCAAACATCGACCGAGACTTGCATAAATTTTATGTAACAACTGACGCTGCAAACTTTAGAGATCATCCTGAACAATTAGCATTAGGTGGAGAATATGTTTTTATGAATACTCTTTCTCTAAGAGTTGGTTATTCGTTTCCGAATGATGAAAGAGGATTTACTGCGGGAGTTGGTATTCAGAGAAACCTTGGTACTCTTGGCTTAGGAATTGATTATGGTTACATTCCTTTCGGTATCTTTGATAATGTGCACAAGTTTTCTTTCAGATTTTCATTTTAGTTGAGGATAAAATATGAAAAATATAATTTACAAAATTGGTTTACTCTTCTCAATTTTTGCTCTCTTTCTTGTTATTGGTTGTGCTCACGATGCAGAACCATCTTTGTTCGATCCCAATGATGTAGGAAGACCTCAACCAGTAATTGATAGCATCTCACCAAAAACTGTTGGCTTGAGTGGATTAACTATCTTCACAATCTATGGAAAAAATTTCTCTCCAGTAGCTGAAGAAAATTCTGTCTTTTTTAATTCAAGTGTTGGAAGCATTAGAAATGCTACTTCTACCCAAATAGAAGTGCAAGCACCGAATGTACCAGGTGATTCAATAAGAATAAAACTTTCTGTTTTTAGAGCTGAAAAATTTAGCAACACTGTATTGATGAGATTGTTAGAGACTCAAAAAAGAGTATTTGATTTTAAGGATTTTCAATTACCACTTGCAATTGAATTTGATGCTTCAAATAATATGTATGTCTCAGTGCTAGAAAGAGATATTACTAATGTTGTTTTAAGAATTACACCAGCAGGTGTGGTAACTGATCATTCAGCAAGAGTTGGTGGTGGGTTAAATTATACTTCTTTGAAGTTTGGTCCCTCCGCTGGTTGGAATGGAAATCTGTTTGGAGTTCGAAATAGTCAAAGAGCAATTTTTAGATTAGTCGGTGGCGGTGCTGCTGCTGCTACTTTCGTTGCATTACCCGCTGGCGAGAATCCTAGATTAACAAAAATAGATTTTGATAGTCGTGGCTTTTTGTGGGCTGTTGGTAATCAAGCAAATATTTATAGAGTTGCTTCAAATGCAACTTTTGTCAGTTTTCCTTTCACTGCAAACTTAAGGGCGGTGAGAGTGTTCAATAATTTCTTATATGTAGCTGGTGAGCAAGGAACTTCACCAAGTGTGCAGGTAAAAATATGGAGATTCCCAATAGACGCTAATAATAATTTAGGTGCAGCAGAAGAGTATTTTGACTTAAAGCAAATAAATGCTGCAATTACAATAAACGATTTTGCTTTTGCTGCTGATGGAACTATTTATATCGCAACTGCACTTTCAAATCCTATTCATGAAATAAAACCTGATAAATCGTTTTCAGTTCTTTATCCAACTGTTATTCCTGCGGGCGAAGTCTTAAATATGTCATGGAATAGTGATAAAATGTATTACACTAGAATTATATTAACTGCTCCTGCTGTCTCTCCACAAACTGTATTTCAGTTAGAGATGGAGAAGTTAGGTGCACCATTTTTTGGAAGATAAATTGCTAATTAGAAAAATATATATTAATTAATTAATGGAGTAAAAATGAAAAGATTCTTTGTTACACTTTTTTTCGTGACAATAATGGGGACGATGACATTTGCGCAGGGCTGGCGTTTTATTAGTCATTTCCCTGACACAAATTTATCCAAAGGAGCTTCCGGTGTTCACGGGCTCGCAGTAGATCCTGAAGGTAAATTATGGGTTCAATTCCATGGTGCGAATGTATGGGATACAGTTTTTGTTCCCGACTCAGGTAGATTTTTAAGAACGAGAGCTATCTATATTTATAACAAAAATGGAACGCCTGCTAGTTTCTCACCAATGTATTTCTTCGACTTTGGCACAAGTAGAGATTTTTATATGTTGGGAAATAATGGCAGAGGTTTAACCACCGACCATGAAGGAAACATTCTTGTATCAGTTTTTCAAAGAATGTACAAGATAGATTATAGGACTGGGAGAGCAATCAGATTCGTTAATCCAGGGAATGTTACACTTGGTGCTCCTGCTGTAGCTGCTAATGGAACAATTTTTATCGCGGCTGTTATTAATCCACAACCAATTAGAATGTATGATAAAGATTTTAACTCACTCGGTAACGCTTTAGATTCAGTTCATGGATTCCACAGATCAATGGGGGTTTCTCCAGATGGGAATACTATTTGGTGGGGTGGTTATACTTTAAGAACCGGAATCGAATATCGTAGAACAGATGAATTTTCACCATTCACAGTTAGAGATACTGTACTTAAAGGATTCTCATCTGAATCATTTGGCTGGAATAGAAAATATGCGAGACTCTGGGCTGCTGCTGGCTCTGGATCGGATTTACCAAATCTTTACCCAGGTGCTGTTACCTCTTGGTCTGTTGCAACTTGGTACGCATTCAATCCAACTAATAGAGCAATTACAGACAGCTTAAAGTGGGTTGGTTTAAGAGATAGTCCTAATCAAAGACCAAGAGCAATTGCTTTCTCACCAGGTGGAGATACTGCTTACGTTGGTGTGTTTGGTAGTTCTACAATTCCTTCAATTCAAGTTTTTGTTAATCCTAATCCAGGTACTAATGTTAGATATGAATCGCCTAATGTACCAAGTGGATTTGAATTAACACAAAATTATCCTAATCCTTTTAACCCATCTACAGACATTAAATTTACAGTTGCTAAAGAAGGCGCTGTTAGAATTACTGTTTATGATATTCTCGGAAATATTGTTAGAATTTTAGTTGATGATCATTTAAAAGTTGGACAATACAGCACTCAATTTGATGCTACTAATTTAGCATCCGGGACTTATATCTATGAGTTAAGATCACAAGATGTAAGAATGACCAAAAAAATGATGTTGATGAAATAATTATTTTGTTTTGTTCTAAAAGCCGTTCTGAAATATGAACGGCTTTTTTTTGTTCTCAGTTTTTGTGTTATCCTATTTTTAGTCCTTTACTTTATTTTGAAAAATAGTTTTCTTTTTTTTGATTTTATCTGTTTCGTTAATGTTAGTTAAATAACAGCATTCGTTTTATTCTAAAAGAGAAGATTGTTATTCAATCGGAGTTTATAAAAAATAACTCTTAGTTTATTAATTGGTAAAAGTTTTGTTAAAGTAGCGCATCGAGGAATTATGAAAAATATTTTTTTACTTAGTTTAGTTTTACTCTTTTTTTGCTTCACAAATATTTATACTCAAACGCCAACTCCAAAGTGGGAAGTAAGAGGAGCTTGGGTTGCATCTGTTTCTAATCTTGATTGGCCTACATCTCCAAGCATTTCGTCAGAAGCACAAATGGCTCAGCTAATCACACTTTTAGATTCATTAAAAAATGTAAACATTAACACCGTAATTTTTCAAATTCGTCCCGAATGCGACGCACTTTACAATTCACCATTTGAGCCTTGGTCTTATTGGCTAACAGGCACTCAAGGTCGTGCACCAAGTCCATATTACGATCCATTACAATTTGCAATTGAAGAAGCTCATAAACGTGGAATGGAACTTCACGCTTGGTTTAATCCTTATCGTGCTGAAGGCGTTGTTAATCGCTATACGCTTGCAAATAATCACGTAGTCAGAACAAATCCAGATTGGTTAATCACAATATCAAATTTTAGATTTTTAAATCCGGGACTTCCACAAGTTAGGAATCACGTTCTTAGAGTTATTATGGATGTGGTTCGTCGCTACAAAGTTGACGGAATTCATATGGATGATTATTTTTATCCATATCCTCCTAACCAAATTACCAATCAAGACACTGCAACTTTTAGACTGAACGCAAGAGGATTTACTGATATTGGCGATTGGAGAAGAGACAATGTTAATCTCTTGTTAAGAATGCTTCGAGATAGTCTTGCTGCGGTTAATCCAGGTGTTAAATTTGGAATGAGTCCTTTTGGAATCTGGCGACCCGGAGTTCCTCCTGGAATTACGGGCTTAGATGCTTATGCAACAATTTATTGCGATGCAATTGCTTGGCTCCAGCAAAGATCAGTTGATTATTACGTTCCACAATTATATTGGCGAATAGGCGGTAGTCAAGATTTTGATCGTCTCCAAAGATGGTGGGCTGATTCAGTTACTGCAAACAACCGACATTTTTATCCCGGTATGATTTATCACGCCACATATACAACTTCTGAATTACCGAATCAACTCAGACTAAATCGTGCAAATCCAAAAGTTCATGGTAGTGTATATTTTAGAGGCAATAATATTAGAGACAACACGCTCGGATTTGCTGATACATTAAGAAGAAGTTTTTTTAGAAATCCCGCTTTCCCAACAATTATGAATTGGAAAGATGTTGTAAATCCGAACCCGCCGAGGAATTTACGATTCGATAGAATTCCCGGAAGAGCAATTGCTGGTTTACAATGGGAAGTCCCTCTTGCAGCTTCAGATCATGATACGGCTAGATTTTATGGAGTTTATAGAATTCCAACAAATACGATCACTCCAGGAGTGATTGACAACAGTGACCATCTGATCGATATTACAGGAAATAAATTTGATTTTCCTCCTAATGTATCTTCTGCTCCAACACAAACATTTTTTACTGTAACTGCACTTGATGAAAATAATAATGAATCATTACCCAGTAACGTTGTGACTGTGATTGCTCCTTCTACTCCTGTGCTGGTTTTGCCATCAGATAATAATAATAACGTTCCACCAGAAATAACATTTACTTGGAGATATGCGTCTCCTGCTTCAGCTTATCGTTTAACAATTGCAACGACACAAGATTTTTCGAGCGGAATTTTTTATGACAATGGAAATTTAACGGATACATCGATAACGTTAACTGGCTTTAATGGAATGCTAACTTATTTTTGGAGAGTAAGTGCACGAAATAGTTCTGGAATAAGTGCAAATTCTGTAGTAAGAAGTTTTACTGGTGGTTTCCCAATGGCTCCAACTCTAGTTTATCCACCTAACAATACTGGAAATATCCCACTCAATGTTCCATTCTCTTGGAACAGAATTCCTAACGCAGCATCCTATGAGTTGATGGTGTCGATAAGTTTTGACTTTACTCCCGCTTCTATAGTATATGATTCGATAGGAGTTGTAGATACAGTTCTTACTGTTGCGAATCTTGAACGCGACCGACTACATTTTTGGAGGGTGCGGGCTTCAAATAATTTGGGCACTGGTTTATGGTCACCAATTAATAGATTTAGAACTCTTCTCTCTTCAATTGTTGAAAAGGAAGAGATGGTTCCGACTGAATTTAAGTTAGATCAAAATTATCCAAATCCATTTAATCCAAATACGAAGATTAGATTTGCAGTTCCTGTAACTTCAGATGTAATATTGAAAATTTATGACGCACTTGGTAGAGAAGTTATAGAGTTAGTAAATCAAGAGCTAAATGCGGGTGTTTATTCGATTGAATGGGATGCAAAAAATATTTTAGGAATAGAAGTTCCTTCAGGAATGTATATATATAGAATTACTGCGGATAATTTTTCTCAATCAAGAAAGATGATTTTGTTGAGATAAAAATTAATGATGAGGTTTTCCTAAAAATTGATTTCTTATTTTTTTGTGATTCAATTTTTAGAAAATAATTTTTGCTAATTTCGATTTATGAAAAATTATTTTTTTGGAGCAAAGTAGATTTAGGAAAACCTCATTTTTGTTTTATAATTATAAATTGATTTTAATCATTTGAAAATATTAATTGTATCGCTACTCTTCATATTTACTGCTTCGTTAATAAAGTTTACACAGATTAGTGATTCTGGTTATAATAGAATTTCAACATCTGAAAACGGATTAACTAATATTTCTGAATCTAAAGAAATCTCGTCAGTCACTACCACTTCCCAATATTTCATAAGTGCTCAACTTGATTCCGAGAAAAAAAAATTAAATGTCCAACAGAAAATAGTATGGCATAATAAAACTGGTTTTTCTACAAAAGAATTTTGGCTCCACTTATATCCTAATGCGTTCAAGAATAATAAAACTTTTTTTATGGAGGGAAAGAATTTAAGTGAGGAAGAAAAATCTGAAATAATTATTAAATCATTAAAAGTTAATTCAAGTGCAGCAACTTTAAAATATCAACAACCATATTATGCTGATAACAATGACTACGACAGCACAACGGGATTAATTGAACTCGAAAAAATTGTGAAACCGGGTGATTCAATTTACATTGAAATTGAATACGAATTGAAAATTCCGAGAGTAATTAGTAGAAGTGGATATGATGGTGAAGGGGATTTCTTCTTTATTTCACAATGGTTTCCTAAGCATGGTGTTTTTGAAAATGGCGTTTGGATTTGCAACCCATTCTATCCATTTACAGAATTTTATTCTGACTTTAGTTTTTATTCAGTGAATATTGAAGTACCAAAAGAGTTTAGTGTTGGAGCAAGTGGAGTTAACAAAAATGTTGAAGTTATTAATGACCAAAGAAAAATTTATTCATTTGAACAAAACGGGATTCATGATTTTGCTTTCTTCGCATCAAAAAATATTGTAAAGCACGAATCGATTTACACCAGAGCTGATGGCTCTCAAGTAAAAATTAATTTTTTCGTTAACCCTAAAAATCTTGATATGATTGAACGATACCAAAATGCCGTAATATTTTCGTTCGATTATTTTGAAAGAAACATCGGAGTTTATCCTTATTCAACTTTTACTGTTGTTGACGTTCCATTTACTGCAAGTAAAGTTTGCGGCATGGAATATCCAACTCTCATAACTATCTGTTCAAATTTATTTAATTCGGAAGCTTCTTTTTCTCCCGAAGATATAATTGTTCATGAATTTGCTCATCAATATTTTTATGGAATTCTTGCTAACAACGAAGTCTATGAAGCTTGGCTTGATGAAGGCTTTGCAACATATTTCACAAACAAAATAATCTACGAATATTATGGTAAAGCAAATTCATACTTCAACTTAGTAAATAGAATTCCAATTAGAGGCTTACAAATTTATCAGATAGAAGGAATCCCTTTAATTTACACTCTGCGAAAAATTAGTGTTCCGCCTTTTGCACGCGAGTTGACAAATTATTACAAACAACCTGAAGTGGGCACCATTGCTGATTCAAGTTTTCGAAATCTCAACTCATTTTCATATTACATTCTGGCGTATGCGAAGCCGTCAATAATGCTTCAAACATTAGAAAATAATATCGGATATGGAAATATGATGAAGTTGATTAGAGAATATTATAATCGAAATAAATTTACTCACATTACTGCAAATGATTTTTTTGATATTGTAAAAGAAAAATATGGAAATAAATATGATTGGCTGATTGAGGAGTTTTATAAAGAGTCCAATTTGAATGACAATATGGTCTTTGACTTACAACAGCATGGGAATAAATACGAAGTAACAATTTTAAGTAAGAATCAAAATAACGAACCACTCACTCTAGCACTTTATACTGATTCAGATACATTATTCCAAACAATTAAAATGACAGAGGAAATCAAAAGAGTTATTTTCGTTACAAACGAAAAAGTTCTTGGTGCAGAAATTGATCCTGATAGAAAAAATTTATTTGATCTGAATTTCGCGAACAATTCGAAAATGATAAAAGGGAATTATGAAGGCTCAATAAGTGTCTCAATCCGTTGGTTTTATTGGTTACAAGCGTTGTTGATTTCGCTCGGTGGATTGTCATAATGATCTCAATTAAATCAATATTCATTTCAGCTTTAAGAAATGTTTTTTTAAATTTAAAGTTCGTAACACTTTTTTGGATTACAAATCTTACAATTGCATTTGCATTAACACTGCCTCTTTTTTCTGCACTGAACGATAATTTAAAATTCTCATCAATCAGTCAAACATTAGTTGGAAATTTTGATTTAATCTGGTTAATTCAATTTAGAAATATCTATCAAACATCACTTGATGCATTTCCTCCTTTATTAATAGCGTTTGCGATACTTTACATATTCATTCAAATTTTTTATCAAGGTGGACTGATTTCAATTTTTATAAATAATAAAAAAAATCATACAGTAGATTTCTTCTTTGGTGCAGTAAAATATTTTTATCGATTCTTTAAAGTTTCGCTGGTGATGTTCTTTTTTTACTTTATTGCAGTTAGCTTTAATACACTTATGCACTATGCGATAGATGTTATTTTTGTGGATTCAAATAATCAGATGCTAATCTTTATTTTCGATACAATTCGATTTATGATTTTTCTTTTTTTAATGATCGTAATCAATGTAATTTCTGATTATACAAAAATTAATATTGTCGTGAATGATTCATCAATTGCAATCAGAGCAATAATGCGCACAATAATTTTCATTAAAAATAATATAGTTCTAATCTTAATCGTCTATCTTTCGTTGACGATAATTGTCATAATATTTGGTATTCTTTATAATTTCCTTGAAGCAGAATTACCTTCGTCAACTTTAACATTTTTATTTGTAACTTTTCTTTTTCAGCAAGTGTTAATTATATTCCGTATTATTTTTAGAATGTTATTTTATGCAACTGGTGTTGCACTATACGTAGATGCGAGTGCAGAAGTCATCGAAGCAACAACAGAAGATGTAAACTTAGGAGTTAAATAATGTCAGTATTACCTATCACACTTTACGGTGATAAAATATTAAAAAAAAAAGCAAAACCAATTAACAAAGTTGACAATACAGTCATTCGTCTGATTCAAAATATGTTTGACACAATGGACAATGCTGATGGTATTGGTCTTGCTGCTAATCAAGTCGGTAGCGATAAAGCAGTATTCATTCTTGATTTATCACACATAAAAGATTTTGAAAAAACTAAACCGCTTGTAATTATAAATCCAAAAATTGTGAACAGATCAGAAGAACTTTCTGTGATGGAAGAAGGATGCTTAAGCATTCCTCAAGTTCGTGCTGATGTTGAACGCCCAAGCTCAATTAAAATTGTGTTCCAAGATATTCAACTAAAAGAACATGAAATGGAGACTGATGGACTTATGGCAAGAGTGATGCAGCACGAGTTTGATCATCTCTGCGGAATCTATTTTGTCGAAAGACTTAGTGAAATGAAACAAAAAGAGTTGAAAGAAATTTTGAAAAAAATAAAAAATCGTGCTTTAAAATTTGAGTATCCGATTACTGAAAAAGATTTATCTCAATAATTACAAAAATGAATATAGTTTTTTTTGGTACTCCCGATTTTGCAATTCCATCACTTCGAAAAATTTTTGAATCTGGACATCAAATAAATGCTGTCGTTACTGCTCCTGATAAAGTTCGAGGACGCGGAAATAAAATTCTTTTTTCAGATGTAAAAAATTGGGGAATAGAAAATAATGTTCCTGTACTTCAACCTGAATTTTTAAAGGACGAAAAATTTCGCGAGGAACTGATTGCTCTGAATGCAGATTTGTTTATTGTTGTTGCTTTTAGAATTCTGCCGCAATCAATATTCACAATACCAAAATATGGCTCATTCAATTTACACGGCTCACTACTTCCAAAGTATCGCGGCGCTGCACCAATCCAATGGGCATTGATAAATGGTGAAAAAGAGACGGGGCTTACAACATTCAAGCTCGAAGAAAAAGTTGATACAGGAAATATTTATCTGCAAAAAAAAATATTAATTGATGATAATGATGATGCGGGCAGCTTGTTTGATAAGATGAGTTTACTTGGTGCTGAACTTGTTATTAAAACTATTGAGATGATTGAGAAAAATAATTTCACTTTAATATCCCAAGATAATTCACTTGCTTCGCCGGCTCCAAAAATCACAAAAGATTTATGTCCAATCGATTGGAGAAAAACTGCATTTGAAATTCATAATCTTGTTCGTGGACTTTCTCCCTCACCAACAGCATTTTTTCTTCACAATGAAAAAATCTTAAAAGTTTATAAAACAAAAATCAATAATGAAATAAAATTGAACTCGGGTGAGATTTATCAAGCCGACGAAGATCTGATAATTGGTTGCGGTAAAGGTGCGTTAAGCATTCTTGAATTGCAGCTTGAAGGAAAAAAAAGATTGCCAATTAAAGAATTTCTAAGAGGCTACAATTTTTTATCTAAATCAAAATGATAAATTTATGTCACCAATAATTATTCTAAGTAAAAAATTTTTTTTTCAACTGCTTATTTTGTCAAAATTCTAACTTATGAGAATTTAGAATAATCCTCCTAACTGATTCCAAATAAAATTTATGTTTCGGCAGAAATAATTTTATAGCTTAAATTAAGTATTAAATTTTTTTTAATTAAAGAGCAACAATGGAATTCAAAAACAACATAATAGAACAAATTGGAAACACTCCACTCATTCGCTTAAATAAAATTAATAGCGGATTAAAACCACAAATTTTTGCAAAGTTAGAATCTGCTAATCCTGGTGGAAGTCTGAAAGACCGAATTGGATTTGCAATGATTCAAGATGCTGTTGATAGCGGAAAACTAAAACCGGGTGGAACCGTAATTGAGGCAACAAGTGGAAACACTGGAATTGGCTTAGCTATATCAGCGGCTGTTCTTGGCTTCAAATCTATTTGCGTTGTTACTGACAAAGTGAGCATCGAAAAAATTGATTACCTAAAAGCTTTCGGAACTGAAGTTGTTGTTTGTTCAAATACAGTAAAGCATGACAGCCCTGACTACTACATAACTGTTGCAAGAAAAATTGAAGAAGAAACTCCTAACTCAATTTTCTTATATCAATACTCTAATCAATCTAATCCAAGAATTCATTACAATACAACTGGTCCAGAAATTTGGCGACAAACAGATGGAAAAATTACTCACTTCGTTACTGGCATTGGAACAGGTGGTTGCATTAGTGGAGTGGGAAAATTTTTGAAAGAAAAAAATCCAAATATAAAAATTATTGCAGCTGACCCAGTTGGTTCAATCTTAAAAGAATTTAAAGAAGGAAAAACAATTGGCGAAGGAACACCATATTTAGTTGAAGGTATTGGTCAAGATTGCATTCCACAAGTAATTGCTTTCGATGTAATTGATGAATTTAGAAGCTCCAATGATTTTGATTCATTTAATTGTGCAAGAGCATTAACTCGACAAGAAGGAATTTTTTGTGGTGGCAGCACTGGAACTATTTTAAAAGTAGTTTTGGAAATTGCTGCTGAGTTAGATGAAAATGCAGTAATAGTTTTTATAGTATGCGATACAGGCGAAAGATATTTATCAAAATTTCATAAAGAAGAATGGTTGCGTGAAAATCGCTTGATGAAAAAAGAAATTAGAACTTTGAGCGATATTACAAATTCAAAAAAACTTAGAAGCGGAAATTCAGAAATAGTTTTTGTTAACTCAAACGAGAAGGTTCGCAAAGTAGTTGAACTGTTTGATACTAAAGGATTTTCTCAAGTGCCTGTAATTGAAGATTATAAATCTGTTGGAAGCATTCGTGAAGCAAGAGTGATGTCAAAACTTTTAGAAGATCAATCATTGCTGGATGCACCTGTAAGTAAAATTATGGATGTATCGTTCCCTTGTCTCGAATCGCGAACAGAACTTCAAGCAGCAAAAAAATATTTGACCGAATCTCCTGCTATTCTTGTTCTTGAATATGGGAGAATAATTGATATCATTACTCGTTACGACATAATTGAATTTTCAGAATTATAAAAAGGTATATTATGGGATTTTCAACAGATGCTATACACGCTGGGCAATCGCCTGATTTAACAACTGGTGCAGTTATGACACCAATTTACATGACTTCAACTTATGCCCAAGAAGAACTTGGAAAACATAAAGGTTATGAATATGGTCGAACACATAATTTAACACGTGCAGCACTCGAAAAAAATGTTGCTACTCTTGAAAAATGTGATTACGGAATTGCATTTTCTTCCGGGCTCTCTGCAATTCATTCGCTGATGATGCTATTGAAGAGCGGTGATCACGTAATTGTTACAGACAATGTTTACGGTGGAACTTATCGTTTGTTTGAATTAATCATGAAAGATTTTGGCTTAGAATTTTCTTGGGTTGATACTTCTGAATTACAAAATATCGAAAAAGCACTTCAACCAAATACTAAAATGGTCTTCGTTGAAACTCCAACAAATCCAATGCTAACTATAAGCGACATAAAATTAATTGCAAATTTTTGCAAAGAAAAAAAATTAATCTCTGTTGTTGATAATACTTTTATGAGCCCTTATTTTCAGCGACCGATAGAATTGGGAAGCGATATTTCTGTTCACAGCTCTACCAAATACTTAAATGGACATAGTGATGTAATTGGTGGAATAGTATTGACGGATAAAGAAAAAATTTACGAGAGATTAAAGTATATTCAAAATGCGGTTGGTGCTGTTCCTTCTCCATTTGATAGTTGGTTAACACTGAGAGCAACAAAAACGCTTGCAGTAAGAATGGAGCGACATAGTAAAAATGCTGAACAAATTGCAAAATATTTATCAACACATAAAAAAATAAAAAAAGTTTTTTATCCCGGTTTAGAAGATCACCCACAACACGAAATTGCAAAACGACAAATGTCTGGATTTGGGGGAATGATTTCAATTGATCTTGGTGATATCGAAAAAGCAAAATCTTTTGTGACTAAAGTAAAAATTTTCACTCTCGCTGAAAGTCTCGGTGGAGTTGAGAGTTTAATTTGTCATCCTGTTTCAATGACTCACGGCAGCGTACCAAAAGAGAAGCGAGAAAAATTTGGATTAACAGATTCTCTTGTTCGGCTCTCGGTTGGAATTGAGGATGTCGATGATTTATTATCAGATATTGAAAATGCAATGTCGTAAAATTTTTTGAAGTGCAATTTTTTTTATTCTGATCTTTCCGACAAGAATTTTTTTTGTTTTCTATTTTCTTAAAGAATTCTAATGAGACATTTTGTTTTGTAAATCATATTTTAAGGTTCTATATCAACGAATAAATAATGGTAAATTTTTTTATTACACTTTTTTTTGCAAATCGATTTTCACAATTAATTTTAGAAAAAATTACTAAGTATTCACTCTATTTGGGTGGAGTTGGTTCTGGTCGCAGAGTGAAACAGAGTGGTGAAAAATCTGTAATAAAATTGATAAATAAATATTCTGAGCCATTTACAATTTTTGATGTTGGTGCAAACAAGGGGCAATATCTTTCCATGCTTGTTGAAGAATTAGAAAATAAAAAATTTAACATACATTCATTTGAACCAAGTAAATACTCATTCGAAATGATGAAGCAAAAATTCAATGAAGTTCCAAATATTAAATTGAACAATATCGGATTGAGTGATTCTGAAGGAGAATTTTTGCTCTATTCAGATGGAGATGGTAGCGAATTAGCTTCATTGACAAAAAGAAAATTAGATCATTTCAAAATTGATTTCAGCAAGTCAGAAAAAGTTCAGGTTTCCACGATAGATGATTACTGTGCTACAAATAGCATCAAGCATATTCATCTTTTAAAAATCGATGTTGAAGGACACGAGATGAACGTCTTAAAAGGTGCAAAAAAAATGTTTGAGAAGAAATCGATTGATGTTGTTACATTTGAATTTGGAGGCTGCAACATTGACACACGAACTTTTTTCCGAGATTTTTTCTATTTTTTTACTGAACACAATATGTTGATTTATAGAATAACATCATCAGGCTTTCATTATCCAATAAAAAGATACAGAGAAATGTATGAGCAATTCAACACTACAAATTATGTGGCGGTGAAGTCTCAGCAAAAGGATTGAAGGATTTTAGGATTGATGATTGTAGGATTGATGATTGTAGGATTGAAGTATGACAAACCAAAAATGTAATATTTTATCAATCGTCCCAATAGTCCCACAGAAAAAATAGAACGCGGATGACGCGGATA
>PNNF01000030.1 GCA_013824085.1 Chlorobiaceae bacterium
AAGAAAATGAACTTAAGAAAAGATTAAATTATCCTTATCAATGGGGACGGAAACAAAATGATGAGTGGGATGAAGCAACTCATTTCATCTACACTACAAATAAGTTTGATGATTTACTGAAAACTATTGAAAATAAATTTGAGAAATTTCAGAATAAAGAAGAACTTAAAAATTATGCAATGAATAGATGGTTCAATTTCTTTTCTGCTCAAGCAGTTGAAGAGATATTTTGCTCAACAAAATTCATCAAACCAAATAAAGACAAAAAAAATAAACTCATAGATTTTACTCTGAATGAATTTCATTTCGATCACAAAACAACTGTCTTCCCAAAAGCTTTTAACAAAGATATTAATTATGCCAAAGCAAATGAGCGTGAATTAATTGAGTGGCTTTATGAAAATCAGAGCCAACAGGGGAGAAAGCATATGATGAATAGATTGTTTGTCGTGGTTTATGACTCAAACAACCCTGACCATTGGAAATTAAAAGCTGAGCTGTCTTGGTTAAAAAAAATAATTGATGACTACATCGAAATATTTGATGAAAATAACTTAGTCAGACTTTCATTAACAAAAGATAGAAAAACATTGAGTGATATTATCTGGGCTATCAAATAAAAAAATCAAACTGTTGATTTTTCTAAAAACAAAATCTCAAAAAAATAGAATTACTTTAGTCGCATGAATTACATTGGCTCAAAAAATAAATTATCTGATTTTATAATTTCTGAAATAAAAAATGAAGTTGGTGAAATAAAAGATAAAGTCTTTTGTGAAATATTCGCTGGCACAGGAATCATTTCGAGGAAAATTAAATTAGAAGTAGAAAAAATAATTGCCAATGATATTGAATACTACAGCTACGTTCTGTTGCGAAACTACATCGGTAATCAAATCTCTTTTGATTATAAAAAAGAACTCGAAGAATTAAATTCATCAATTGGAAGCGAAGGATTTATTTTTAAGAACTACTGTTTTAGTAATGGTTGCGAAAGAAATTATTTTAGCGATGAAAATGGAAAAAAGATTGATGCAATTCGTGCGAAAATTGAAAATTGGAAAGCAACGAAGAAAATAAGTGATGACAAATATTTTTTCTATCTAACAAGTTTGTTAGAAGCTGCAGATAAAGTAGCAAACACAGCTTCTGTTTATGGTGCTTACTTAAAACATCTAAAAAAAACAGCGAGAGCAAATTTAAATTTAGAACCAGCAATTTTTGATGTGAATGGACATCAGCACGAAATTTTTAATGAAGATGCAAATGAGTTGATAAAAAAAATTGAGGGGGACATTTTGTATTTAGATCCTCCGTACAATCATAGACAATATGGTTCAAACTATCATTTATTAAATACGATTGCGGATTATAAATATTTTAAGCCAAGGGGAAAAACAGGATTGCCAAATTATTTTAGATCGAAATATTGTTTTAAGAATAACGCTGCTGAAGTTTTAGAGTCATTAATTCAGAGCGCAAATTTTGAATATATTTTTTTAAGTTACAATAATGAGGGAATAATAGATTTAGAAAAAATTAAAAAAATATTTCAGAGCTATGGAAACTATAGTGTGAAGCAATTCAATGGTTATCAAAGATTCAAAGCAGATCGCGATGAGAACCGGAAATATATTGCAAAAAACACAGTTGAATATTTGCACATCTTGAAGAAAAGGGGATAGGGGAATTAGAGATATTGAATTAATCGCGCATTATTTAATCCTCGTTTAGACTAATCACATTTTCATTTTCCAGCCCGTTGAGACAATGCATGCCTTGTCTTTACAACTTATTGATAATACAAAAAAAGGACAGACGAGACGCCTGTCCTTTAGAATTTTACTTCGGAAGGAAATTAATCAATAATCAACTGCAACCTGAAGTTGAGCCACAAGTCATGCACTTTAGACAAGTACCGTTCCTGACCATCGTTAAACTTTGACATTCAGTACAAACATCTCCAGTGTAACCTTTCTCAATTGCATGCATCACTTTATTCTTTAATTGGTTGGACGCGTCAGAATTGTAACTTACACTATCAAGTTTAACTTTGCTATCATTTGAGGAAAGTTGGTAGTTGTATGAATTAAGATCGTCTTTATCTAATTCAATAACTTTTTCACTAATAATTTCTTCACTCTCATACTCTTCAGTTTCAAGTTTCTTTACAATACTTTTTTGCTTTGGTTCTAAATGTTCGCTTGGGTCAACGTGAGCCAAATCATTTCTATTTAAGTAAGTTACTGCGAGTTCTCTGAAGATATAATCAATCACAGAAGTAGAAAATTTAATTTTATCATTGCCCGTTACAACTCCGCTTGGATCAAATCGAGTGAAGACAAAAGCATCCACGAATTCTTCGAGTGGTACTCCATGTTGGAAACCAAGCGAGATAGCAATTGCGAAACAGTTCAACAAGCTTCTTACTGTTGCGCCTTCTCTGTGCATGTCAATAAAAATTTCGCCGAGTTGTCCATTCTCATATTCGCCTGTTCTGATATAAACTGATTGACCGTTTATTTTTGCCTTCTGAGTATAACCCGTTCTTCTGAATGGAAGTTTTCTTCTTCGCGCTATGTATCGATGAATAATTTTTTCAGCAATCTTTACTATATCGTTATTATCTTTATCTTCAATGATTGCTTCAAGTTCTTCGTCAGATGTTGTATTTAATGGCTGCGAAAGTTTTGAACCATCTCTATACAACGCATTTGCTTTGCATCCAAATTTCCAAGATTGCATATAAGCATCTTTAATATCTTCTATCGAAGCCTGATTAGGGAGATTAATTGTTTTCGAAATTGCGCCTGAAATAAAAGGTTGTGCTGCAGACATCATTTTTATATGAGCTAACGAACGAATAAATCTTGTTCCTTTTTTGCCACATCTATTAGCACAATCAAAAACAGGATAATGTTCATGTTTCAAGAATGGAGCACCTTCTATAGTCATTGTTCCGCAGACGTAATCATTTGCAGCAGCTATTTCAAGCTTAGAAAAGCCCAACGCTTTTAAAAGATCAAAATCATATGAACTAATTATGTCGGGAGAAAATCCTAAATTTTTTGTAAGAAATTCTTCGCCCAATGTAAATTTGTTAAATGCAAAAGAGAGTTCGAAAACTGAAGGAAGAATTTTTTCGATTTTATTTATCGCCTCAGGAGTAAATCCTTTTGCTTTTAATGACTCGGGATTAATATATGGACAGCCTTGAAGTGAGCCGTGTCCAACAGTATATTTTACGATTTCATTTATCTGATCTTTATTGTATCCAATTCGTTCAAGAGCAGGAGGAATAGATTGATTAATAATTTTGAAATAACCACCACCAGCAAGTTTCTTAAATTTCACAAGTGCGAAATCTGGCTCTACTCCTGTAGTATCGCAATCCATAACTAATCCAATAGTACCAGTTGGAGCAATTACAGTTACTTGTGCATTTCTGAAACCATATTTTTCACCAAGTTCTAAAGCTCTGTCAGCATCTTCACGAGCTGCGTTTAATAAATCTGAAGGACAGAATTTTGGATCAATTCCGATTGGAAAAATTGTAAGATTTTCATATTCATCTGTAGGAACATTATACGCAGCTCTTCTGTGATTTCGAATTACGCGTAACATTTCATTTTTGTTATTCTCATACTTTGGAAATGTTCCAACTTCTTTTGCAAGCTCTGCAGATGTTGAGTATGCTGTTGAGTGCATTATTGCAGTGAGCGCACCACAAATTGCAAAGCCTTCATTACTGTCGTATGGAATTCCTTGCAACATCAACAATGTTCCAAGATTCGCATAACCAAGTCCGAGTGTTCTGAAATCATAACTTCGTTGAGCAATTTCTTTACTCGGGAACTGCGCCATAAGCACACTGATTTCTAAAACAATCGTCCACAATCTTGAAGCGTGTCGATAAGCATCAATATTAAACACTTGTGATTTTTGATTATAAAATTTTACAAGATTTAATGATGCCAAATTGCACGCAGTATCATCAAGGAACATATATTCACTGCACGGATTCGATGCTTTAATTTCACCATCATTCGGACAAGTGTGCCATTCATTTATTGTAGAGTGATACTGAATTCCCGGATCAGCTGAAGCCCAAGCAGCGTAAGCAATTTCATCCCAAAGCTCACTTGCTTTCAATGTCTTGTAGGGTTTTGGTTTTCGATTTTCTGCTAATGCTTTTCTTTTTTCTGTTCTGCCGTATAAATTCCAATTGCCATCTTCAAGCACAGCAGTCATAAATTGATTTGTAACACGCACTGAATTATTCGAGTTTTGTCCTGAGACAGTTGCATAAGATTCCGAATTCCAATCAACATTCATTTCAGGAAATTCGATCGACTTAAAACCGAGTTTTGCTAAATGAATAACTCGTTCGATATAGTTGTTTGGTATTTTAGATTTTCGGGCTTCTATTACAGCTCTCTGTAATTTTAAATTTAATTTTTTGCTGAAGCGATCATTCTCAGGATGTTCATCATAGCAAGCTTTCATAATTGCGTTGAGATGATAATTACAAGCTTGAGAACCAACGACTAATGATGCAACTTTTTGTTCTTCATTTACTTTCCAATTTATAAACTCTTCAATATCTGGATGATCTAAATCGAGGCAAACCATTTTAGCTGCTCTTCTCGTTGTTCCGCCTGATTTTATTGCTCCTGCTGAGCGATCACCAATTCGTAAAAATGACATTAGTCCGGATGATTTGCCGCCGCCGCTTAAAGATTCATTCTCACCACGAATATCAGAAAAGTTAGAACCTGTTCCTGAACCATACTTAAATAATCTCGCTTCTCTAACCCAAAGATCCATTATGCCACCTTCATTAACGAGATCATCTTTCACTGATTGAATGAAGCAAGCGTGAGGCTGTGGATGTGTATATGCGTCGTCAGATTTTTTTAATTGTCCAGTTATGTAATCGACATAATAATGTCCTTGTGAGGGTCCATCAATTCCATAAGCCCAATTTAATCCAGTGTTAAACCATTGTGGACTGTTAGGAGCAGCCATTTGATTGGCGAGCATGAACATCATTTCGTCATAAAATATTTTTGCATCTTCTTCAGTGTCAAAATATTTTGCCTTCCAGCCCCAGTATGTCCAGCAGCCTGCTAAACGATGAAAAACTTGTCGAGAATCATTTTCTGAAGTATATCTTTCTTTTTCGGGAAGCTTAAATAAATTCTCTTCATCAGTTTCAGATGGTTGCAACCATTCGGGAACTCCTGGTTCATTTTTTTTCTTTAATAATTTTGGAACACCCGCTTTACGGAAATATTTTTGTGCAATAATGTCGGTTGCGAATTGTGACCACTCGGTTGGGACTAAAACATCTTCCATCTTAAAGACAGTTGAGCCGTCTGGATTTCTAATCTCTGATTTTCTTTTTTCAAATAATAGCGTCGATAAAGGCTCTTGACCTGCTTGAGTAAAGTGTCGATTAATTTTCATCTATCTCCTTCCTTCAATGTGTGTAATTTTTTTCGTTTTCATTAAATTGTATTTTTGTTCTAAATAAAAAGAAATTTTATTCTTGTGAGGTGTTTAATTTTAGGAGTCAAACTAAACTACAGCGTCTTATAAAACAATAGATAGAAAAAATATTTTTTTGTTGACTTTAATAATTTTTTTTACCGATACTTTTCTATATTTAACCGAAAAATGCTTCAACAAAATTTTTTTGTCTGATATGTTTGAATAAACAATTTTTAAAAGGAAAAAAAATGGAAAATAAAACATCAGTAACAAGATTCATTATCGGAATTATTTTTGTTCTTCTCGGAGCAATTGTTCTTTCCGAAAACTTAGGCTGGACAGACTTAAATTGGGCACACTATATTTTTGCATTTCCTTCAATATTAATTTTTGTTGGGATAATTAGTCTTCTAAGTTCTTCAAAAAAAGGATTTGGTTTAGTTCTAATTTCTATCGGAAGTATTTGGTGGGTTACAAAATCAATTCAGGGTATAAACTTCGGTGAAGTTTTTTTCCCAATAGTATTAATTTCAATTGGTCTCTATATTCTTTTTTTTCGGAACAGAAATTCTTCAGCGAAAATAAATCTTTTGTTCAACAGAAAAGAAGAAATTAATATGGACAAGATAGATGTAGTTGCAATTTTTGGTGGAGGCGACAAAACTGTAAAGTCTAATAATTTTCAAGGTGGATCAATTACGACCATATTTGGCGGGGCTGATATTGATCTGATACATTGCAAACTTGCAGAAGGTGAAAATAAATTAGACGTTGTTGCAATTTTTGGTGGCTTTGAAATGCAAGTTCCAAAAGAGTGGAATGTAGTATCAGAAGTCTTTCCAATTTTCGGCGGCTTTGCTTCAAAAAATAAAAAATATTACGGAGTTACTACTGAAGCAAATCGGACGTTGATAATAAAAGGATTCGTTATGTTTGGTGGCGGCGAAGTAAAATATTATTAACATAAAATGAAATTAGTACTTAAATTAATTCTTGCTTTCGTATTTGGAACAGCTATAATATTTTTGGTGTTTCACTTTGGACTTAAACAAAATTTTGTCCATTCGCTGATTGAAGCAGTTCTATTGCTTTCTATTGTTTCAATGATTGTGAGTGCTTCAAAATATCAAGTGAAATTCATTCAATTTGAAAAGCAGAATTTATTTAATTTTTTTATTTCTCATTTTTTTGCTGGAATTTTAATCTCAATCGTCTGGCATTTTATTCCACTGATGGTTGTCAGTTTATTAAGCATCAACACAAATAGTTACCAAGCGTTTCATACTGATAGTATATGGCTCAGATGCTTCATCGGACTTTCAATTTATTTATCAATTACGTCATTAAATTATTTGTTGATTTATTATGATCGCTATACAGAAAAAATAAAAAATGAAACTGAGTTAAAAGGATTGATAACAGAAGCAGAATTGAAGCAACTTAAATTTCAAATCAATCCTCATTTTATTTTTAATAGTTTGAATTCAATTGCGGCGCTTACTACAATTGATGCAGACAAAGCAAGAGAGATGACTCTGAAACTTTCAGATTTTATGAGATATACTTTGTCGAATAACCTCAAACAAGAGAGTTCTTTTGCGGATGAAATAAATAACGTCCATAAATATCTTGATATTGAAAAAATTCGGTTTGGTGATAAGTTTGAAGTTGTAGAAAATATTTCAGAAAATAGTTTAAAAATTGAAGTGCCAAATATGGTGTTGCAGCCATTATTTGAAAATGCAATTAAGTTTGGCGTCTATGACTCATTAGAAAAATCTAAAATTTATTTCGACGCATTTGTTAAAAATGAATATTTAAATATCTCAATTTCAAATAATCTTGAGTCAACTTCAACCAGCAACAAAGGGGAGGGAATCGGTTTGATAAATATCCGAGATAGATTGAAGTTGAAATACAACGATCCAAATTTGATAAAAATTGAAAAAAACTCAGGACGATTTATCGTGAAAATTTTTATTCCAATTACGAGGAACTAATGTGAAAGTAATTATTATTGATGATGAATCACTTGCACGTCAAATAGTGGCAGAATATTGCAAGAAGATAGATGGAATAGAAATAGTTGCTGAAGTTACAAATGGATTTGACGCAGTAAAATCAATCAATGAACAAAAACCAGATTTAGTTTTTCTCGATATACAAATGCCGAAATTATCTGGATTTGAAGTCATTGAATTAATAGAGCATAAGTGTGAAATTATTTTTACAACTGCTTATGATCAATTTGCATTAAAAGCGTTTGAGATTAACGCAATTGATTATTTACTGAAGCCATTTTCTTTTCAAAGATTTCTTTCAGCAGTAGAAAAAGCAAAAGAAAAAATTTCGCTCAACAAGAATAATACTTCTATCGAAAAGATGATTTCAACTTCTCCATCAACTTTAAGTTTTCAAAGAATAGTTGTTAAAGAGGGAAGTCGCATAATAATAATTCCTACTGAAAAAATTATTTATTTTGAAGCACAGGACGATTATGTTATGATTCATTCTGAATTAGGAAAACACTTAAAACAGCAACGAATGAAATTTTATGAAAATAATTTGCCCGAGAAAGAATTTATTAGAGTTCATCGCTCATACATAGTAAAGATTGAGGCGATTAAAGAGATTCAATTAATTGAAAAAGATTCATACCTGATAAAACTGATAAACGGTAAAAATATTTGTGTAAGCAAAACAGGTTATTCTAAATTGAAAGAATTTTTTAAGTAATTTTGTTTTCTTAATTATTAAAAATAGCGCGAGGTGTTAAATGAAGTTGCTGATACTCTTAACAATTTGTTTCTTGTTCAATAATTCTTATTCTCAAAAATTAAATTATCCCGAAACAAGAAAAGTAGATCAAGTTGATGAATATTTTGGAAAAAAAATAGCTGACCCATTTCGCTGGTTAGAAGATGACAGAGCACCAGAAGTTAAAGAATGGGTGACCAAACAGAATGAAGTAACTTTTAATTTTCTTGAAAACATTCCTTTCAGAAATCAGATTAAAGAACATCTTCAAAATTCATTTGACTATCCACGCTACTCAGCACCATTCAGAGAAGGAGAAAATTATTTCTTCTTCAGAAATGATGGACTACAAAATCAATCAATAATGTTTATTCAAAAAGGATTGGATGGAACTCCTGAAGTTTTAATCGATCCAAATAAATTTTCTGAAGATGGAACTGTAAGACTTTCTTCCACATCTATTTCTCCCGATGGAAAAAAATTGGCTTATTCAATTTCTCGAAGTGGTTCTGATTGGCAAGAAATTTATGTGCTCGATATCGAAACAAAAACTCGAACAACTGATTCATTAGCTTGGATAAAATTTTCAAGAGCAAATTGGCACAGAGATGGATTTTATTATAGTCGATATGATGTTCCAGAGGATGCTGATAAAACTTTCTCCGAAAAAAATGAATTCCACAAAGTTTATTATCACAAATTAGGAACGCCGCAAAGTGAAGATAGGCTTGTCTATGAAGATTCAGATCCACTAAAATTCTTTTCTGTATCGATTACAGAAGATGAACGCTTTATGTTTCTTTATGGAAGTGGAAAAGGGCAAGGAAATTCTTTAGCGATTAGAAATCTAAAAGATGGTGAGAAAAATTTTACAAAAATAATTGATGCAATGGACTACCAATATTGGGTGATAGAAAATTTTGATGATAAAATTATTTTGTTCACAAACAAGAATGCCCCGAATGGAAAGCTTGTTATGTATGATGCTGCAAATCCAAAATCTGAAATGAAAGACTTTATTGCTGAAAAAGAATTTCCTTTAGATAATATCTCTTTTGTCGGTGGAAAATTTTTTCTTACTTATATGAGAGATGTTACGCATCATGTTTTCGCTTATGATCGTGATGGAAAATTTTTACACAATATAGATCTACCCGGACTTGGAACTGTTTCAGGTTTTGGCGGCAAGATGAAAGATGAAGAGACATTTTATACTTTTACTTCTTATAATTATCCACCTACAATTTTTAAGTATGATATAAAAAATAGTCGGACTGAACTTTTTCGAAAATCAGAAGTAAAATTTGAACCCAAAGATTTTGAAGTTAAACAACTATTTTATCCCAGCAAAGATGGAACAAAAATTCCGATGTTCGTGATGCACAAAAAAGGAATTGAGTTGAATGGAAAAAATCCTACGATATTATATGGCTACGGTGGATTTAATGCAAGTATGAATCCTGCGTTTAGCCCGACAATTATTGCGTGGATGCAAATGGGTGGAGTTTATGCAGTTGCGAATTTAAGAGGCGGAAGTGAGTATGGTGAAAAGTGGCACGAAGCTGGAATGTTATTAAACAAACAAAATGTCTTTGATGATTTTATTTTTGCAGCAAAATTTTTAATCGAAAAAAAATATACGTCATCTGATTACATCGCTATAAATGGTGTTTCGAATGGCGGTCTGTTAGTTGGAACCGTAATTAATCAACGCCCTGAATTATTTCGAGTTGCAATTCCTGAAGTTGGAGTAATGGATATGTTACGTTATGAAAAATTTACTATCGGTTGGAATTGGGCTCCTGAATACGGTAGCGTTAAAGATTCTGTTCACTTTGAAAATTTATTAGGTTATTCACCCCTACATAACATCAGTGAAAAAATTAATTATCCCGCAGTGATGATAACTACCGCTGATCACGATGATCGTGTTGTTCCTGCACACTCATTTAAGTATGCGGCACAATTACAAAAAAAATATAAAGGGGATGACCCGATACTTTTGAGAATTGAAACTCGCTCTGGACACGGCGCATCTTCAGTATCAAAATCAATAGAACTGAACGCTGACAAATTTTCATTTATTTTTTATGTGATGGGATTGAAACCAAAATTATAAAATGAAAAGAGTATGAGTAAAAATTGAATTAATTAATAATTATAGATATTTTTGAAAAAGCATTTTTCTGAAAGATAAAATTAGTATGGATAAAGATCTTATATCGGTTCAAGAGGCACGAGAGCTTGCACGCAAAGCAAAAGAAGCTCAACTCGAGTATAAACATTATAGCCAAGAACAAGTGAATAAAATTTGTAAGGCTATGGCTGAAGCTGGCTATGCGCAAGCTGAAAGACTCGCTAAAATGGCTTGTGATGAAAGTGGTTTTGGTAAATGGCAAGACAAAGTTATCAAGAATCAATTCGGAACAAAAAATGTTTGGGATTCAATCAAAGACTTAAAATCTGTTGGTGTGATTGATTCTGAAGCAAATGGAAAAATAATAAAAATTGCCGAACCGATGGGAGTTGTTTGCGCCCTTATTCCATCTACAAATCCTACATCAACTGCGATGTACAAAACATTAATTTCACTAAAATGTAGAAACGGAATTGTGGCAAGTCCACATCCACGCACAATTAATTGCACAGCTGAAGCATTGAAAGTTATGAGTGATGCTGCAGAAAAAGCTGGCGCTCCGAAAGGATTGATTCAGTGCATGACTCATCCAACCCTTGAAGGGACTGATGCATTGATGCACGACAAAAATATTGCAGTAATACTTGCAACAGGAAGTAATCCGATGGTTAAAGCTGCATACAGTTCTGGTAAACCCGCATACGGAGTTGGGGCTGGTAATGTCCCCGCATTTATCGAAAGAACTGCAAACTATAAAAAAGCTGTAGCTGATATTATTTATGGAACTACTTTTGATAACGGAACTCTCTGCTCTTCTGAACAATCAATGATAGTTGATAGATCGCTCAAAGAAAAAGTTATAGAAGAATGCAAATTGCAAGGTGCTGTTTTTGTTACTGGTTCTGAAAAAGAAAAACTTGGAAAAGCAATTCTTAAAGAGGGAAGAATTAATCCCGAGATAGTTGGAAAGCCGGCTGCTTGGATTGCTAATTACGCAGGATTCTCAGTGCCAGAAACAACTCGAGTATTAATTGCAGAGATTACTGATGTTGGAAAACACGAGCCATTCTCTGTTGAAAAACTATCTCCAATACTTGCATTTTATACTGTTGATGGTTGGTTGGAAGGTTGTCATAAATGTATCGATCTTTTACATTTTGGTGGAATTGGTCATACGATGGCAATACACTCGAATGATTCTGAAATTATTATGAAGTTCGCTTTAGAAAAACCTGCATTCAGAATATTAGTAAATACTGTTGCATCCATTGGTGCTGTTGGTTATACAACTGCTCTGAATCCCTCATTAACATTGGGTCCTGGAACTTGGGGCGGCTCTATCGTCTCTGAAAATGTTACTGCAAAACATTTGATGAATGTTAAATCGCTTGCGTTTGAAACTAACCCTGTCAATCAAGGACAGTCATTAAATTCTTTCAACGCGACTATAACATCTGAAGGAAGGTTTACAAAACAAATTGAAGAGAGATTGAGAGCAAGAGCGGGTAACCCGCCAGTTAATCAATCGTATGTAGCTTCAAAGTCGCAAGAGAAAAATAAAAAAGATGGAATTTTTGGAAGCGGAATTTCTGAAGCTGAGATAAAGAAAATTATAAAAGATTTTAAACTCTAATTTTTTTTGCGTTTAGAATTCAAACCATTGCGAAATTTTATTTGTTGCTGTTTCTTTCTCTTTAAGATTTACAAATTCATTTTTTGATGGCGAGTAATTATAATCTTTCGAGTATTCTTCGATATTTTTTACGGTCTCATCAATCGCTAAAATAATTTGGTCAACTTCTTTGTCTGTCATTGTCTGATGAACAGAGACTCTTACCCAACCCGGTTTGTCTGAAAGATCACCAACATTTATTTTATCAGTAATTTCATTTGACTGAATAGGGCAGACTTGCAGCAGATAATGTCCATACGTTCCCGCACACGAACAACCGCCTCGAACTTGAATTCCAAATCGGTCATTCAAAATTTTTACAATAAGATTATAATGAATTTTTTCTGCATAAAATGAAATTGCTCCTAATCTATTTTTCGCATCTCCAGCGAGTAGATGAATATTTTGAATACGAGAAAGTCCCTCAAACATTTTTGTAATAAGTTGATGCTCGCGTTCAAGAATTTTTTCAATCCCCATCTCTTCTTTTAATTTTATTGCGAGTCCAGCTTTTATTGTTTGAAGAAATGGAGGCGTGCCACCATCTTCACGAGCTTCAATGCTACTGATATATTTATGTTGTCCCCAAGGGTTTGTCCAATCAACTGTTCCGCCACCTGGGTCATCTGGAATTTTATTTTTATAAAGTTGAGAATCGAAAATCAATATGCCAGGTGTTCCGGGACCACCAAGAAATTTGTGTGGAGAAAAATAAATTGCATCGAGTTTTTCCATTTCATCGTCAGGGTGCATATCAATTTTTACATAAGGTGCTGAGCACGCAAAATCAACAAAACAGTAGCCGCCAAATTCGTGCATCAGCTTTGCCATTTTGTGAATCGGATTAATTATTCCCGTTACATTTGAACAAGCCGAAAATGATCCGATGATAAATTTTCTCTCTTTATAAATTTCAAGTACATCATACAAATTTTCAAGATCAATCATTCCTAAATCGTTTGGCGGAATAATGACGACATCCGCAACAGACTCAAGCCACGATGTTTGATTTGAATGGTGCTCCATATGAGTTATGATTACGACGGGTTTTAATTCATCAGGTAAGTTAGTATAATTTTTCAATCGCTCTGGAATTCGCAAACCTAAAATTCTCTGAAATTTATTTATAACTCCAGTCATTCCCGAGCCAGAATTAATCAGCACATCAGACTCTTTTGCATTTACATGTTTTTTTATGATCGAACGTGCGTAGTGATAACTTTCGGTCATGATTGTGCCCGTTTCACTCGACTCCGAATGAGTATTACCAACGTATTGACCGAATAGTTCAGAAATTTTATTTTCGATTGGACGATAGAGTCTTCCACTCGCAATCCAATCTGCGTAAATTATTTTTTTATTTCCGTAAGGAGAATGAAATTCAGTCTCAATTCCGATAATATTTTTTCTGAACGGTTCAAAATATTTTTCAAGAGAATTTTGAATCGCAGTTTCTTGTTCCATATTAAATTATTTTCTTCTTTTAGTTTTAACTTAGAAAAATATTTTTTCAATATAAAGATTTTTTGTAACAAAATAATTTTAAAATATAATGGAATAAATCAAGATTAATATTTTTTATCGGAAAAAATATTTTCTATTTTAGTTTCATAAATCAGACAAAATAAGTATTATGAATTATCTAATTGGTATCGATGGTGGTGGTACAAAAACACATTGTATCATAACAAATCTTGATGGGGAGAAATTCTACGAATGCTATGGCTCACCTTCTAATTTTTTAATCCACGGAACAGAAAAAGTTTCTCACACAATTCTTGACTTAGTGAAGGAGAGTGCACGAAATTTAAAAATTAATACTAATGAAATTAGTGCCGTCTTTCTTGGTACTGCGGGAGCGGGAAGAAGAAGCGATGCTGAAAGATTAGAAAATGATTTTAAAGTAATTTCCGAAAAACAAAATATTTATTTAAAAAATTTTTTTGTTGATAGTGACGCACGCATTGCCTTAGAAGCTGCATTCACAGGAAAACCCGGAAGTATTTTAATTGCAGGAACGGGTTCAATAATGTTTGGTAAAGATCGGGATGGAGTAATACATAGAGTTGGTGGCTTCGGAAGATTTATTGGTGATGAAGGGAGTGGATTTTGTCTTGGCAAAAAAGGATTAATTGCAGTTGCAAAAAGTTTTGATGGTAGAGGCAAAAAGACTCTTCTTACTGATTTGGTTTCTGAAAAATTTAAAATTAATTCGCCAGAAAATTTAATAACAGAAATCTATAAAAATAATTTTGACATTGCCTCCGTTGCTCCAGTTGTGCTCGAAGCAGCAAATCAAAAAGATAAAATTGCATTAAAAATAATTGATGAAGAAACTAATTTATTAGTCGAACACATCAAAGCAATGAAATTAAAGATAAAAGAAAAAACATTGATGATTTCATTTATTGGTGGTGTTCTTAGCAACACTAATATTTATTCAAAACTATTTAGAAAAAAAGTTCAATTAAAATTTGCTGATGTAAAAATTAAATTACCAGAACACGATCCCGTTTTCGGCGCTATTTTAATGGCAAAAGAAAAACTTGGGGTATAATATTTATTCAATAAAAAATTTAGCGGAATATGACTGAGTTAAAAGTATCTGAAGAAAAAAAAATAGAAAAGAAAAGAAGCCCTTGGTTTTTTATTCCGACGCAATATTTTGTTTCGGGAATTCCATTCGTAATTGTAAATCAATTATCTACTGCAATGTTCAAATCGTTGGGTGCGTCAACTGTATTCATCGGCTTCACGAGTTTGCTTTATATCCCTTGGGCGATAAAATTATTTTGGGGACCGCTGATTGATTCATACGGAACCAAACGATCTTGGTCAGTCTTTTTGCAACTTGCAATGGCAATCTGTTTTGCGGCTTTAGCTTTAACTGTTCAACTCCCGGAAGTAATTGTAATTGCTTTAGTAATTTTTACGATAATTGCTTTTTTGTCTGCGAGCTATGACATTGCAACGGATGGATTTTACTTAAACGCTTTGGATAAAGGGGATCAAGCATTCTTCACAGGAATTCGGAGCACTTTTTATCGATTAGCAACTATTGTTGCAGGTGGACTATTGGTAAAGTTCGCTGGAGATATTGGCGAAAAAACTGGCGTCATTAGTGCAGGATGGTCGGCAGCTTTTGGAATGGCAGCGATACTTTTCTTTGTGCTTTTTTTCTATCATAAATTTATTTTGCCAAAACCTATCACTGATGTTGGAGTTAAATCAGATTCAAATAAAATCCCTTATGCTAAAATTTTTAAAACCTATTTCCAGCAAGAAAATATTGCAATAATTCTTTTCTTTATTCTCTTCTATCGATTCGGTGAAGGACTAATGTTAAAAATGGCTATCCCTTTCTTTATGGATAAACCAGCTGTGGGTGGACTTGGATTAACTGTAAGTGATGTTGGCGTGATGTACGGAACTTTTGGAATTCTTGCGCTTACAATTGGGGGAATATTAGGTGGTATTTGGGCTAAGAAAGTTGGACTAAAAAAACTTCTGCTACCAATGGCTCTGATGGTAAATTTACCAAATTCCCTTTATGCCTATATGGCGTTTACTCAACCATTAACAATGACTACAATAGATATCTCATTCATTCCTGCAATCTTTGGAAGTACAGCATCATGGGTATTTACTGTAAATGCTGCTGCTCAATTAATTATTGTTACTGAGCAATTTTTCTATGGAATAGGATTCACAGGGTTTATGGTTTACCTGCTTTACATTTCAAAGGGTGAATACAAAACTTCGCATTTTGCAATATCAACTGGGTTTATGGCTGTTGGAATGATGGTGCCCGGAATTCTTAGTGGCATAATTCAAAATGCAGTCGGATATGCTTGGCTATTTTTAATTGCATTCTTGTTTATTATTCCAAGCGTGTTGCCCGTATTCTTTTTACCAATTCCTGACAAAGACAAAGAAGAATAAGCTCTGATTCTATTGGCTCAAGTGGCGATAGTGTGATGTTAATATTTTTTTTAAGTGACAAAAATTTATAATTTTTTAATATTATTTTATCTAATTGATTACGTTAATTCTACTCTTAATAATTCTTGCATTAGTCGATAGTTTAAATCCATTTTCGATTGCGATTCAAATTTTTTTGTTAGGTGTTCTAACAAATACTCATCGCATTTCATATTACATTCTAGGCATCTTGCTTGTCTATTTTGTTGGCGGAGTCTTAATCTTCCTCGGTTTAACTGCTTACTTAAAAATTCTCCTCGATCAAATTTCAGTAATTCCAAATATGTTTTTGTATTCGGTTGGTTTTGTAATTGGAGTTATACTTTTATTTTATGGAATAATGGCTCTACGAAAAAATGGAATTGTTAAGGAAATAAAACTTGAAAGAAAAGAGTTTTCCATACTCGCACTTTTTGCGATTGGTGCAACTGGAACGATGTTCGATTTACCAACTGCATTGCCATACTTGGGGTTTATCACAAAAATGATTGAGATGGAATTGAATTCAGGAATCGGAATTTTTCTTCTTTCAATTTATAGCTTTATCTATATTTTTCCGCTCTTGATTTTGTGGGCTTTGTTCATTCGTTATAAAGAAAAAATAAAAGAGAAAATAGTCTCCGTTCAAATTTATATGGATAAAATAAATAACTACGTCATCGGAGTTTTTAGTTTACTGATAGGTCTATTATTTATTGTTGATGCAGTTTTCTTTTTTTTAGGAATTCCTTTAGACTGGTATTAAAAAATAGTTGTAATTTTTTTTGATTAGAGCAAAAGGGAAATTTGAAATTTATTTAGCAGAAATAAAAAAATGAAACCATACTTCTGAATTGTATTTTCTTTTAATGTTGGCGAAGCGAAACAGCTTGATTCTAAAGGGTTAAACGCTTTTTATTCTACTTTTGAAGGAGATCAGAATGAGTTTAGATTCAAAAAGTTTACTTGCGATTTTTATTAATAGTTTCGATACGTAAAATTTCTTACTACTTTTTTCTGTCATTATTTTGAGTCGATTATCCTTTCGTAATTTTGTAAAACAATTTTCTGTTTAATCTAAAATAAACTTAAAGTTTATTGAAATTTTTTTTTATTTTAATTGAGGATCTATTTTATAAATTTTTTTTAATGAACAAAAATAATTTTGTCTAATAATATTATTTTCTTCGCATCAACTAATTTTCGTATGACGCACGAATTAGTATCAAACAAATTTTCTCTTCATAACTATAACTACATTTTAATTTGGAGTAATCATGGCGACTCGTGATGAAAGATGGGGGACAAGAGTTGGTCTTGTTCTTGCAATGGCTGGTAATGCAGTCGGGTTAGGAAATTTTTTAAGATTCCCCGCACAAGCAGCCGAAAATGGTGGCGGTGCTTTTTTAATTCCTTACCTAATTTCATTTCTATTGATGGGAATTCCGCTCCTCTGGGTCGAGTGGGCAATTGGACGAAATGGCGGTAAGTATGGGCATCACTCAACTCCCGGAATGTTTGATGTAATGGGGAAGAGTAAATTATTAAAATATATTGGTGTATTTGGTCTTTTCACAAATATTACTGTCGCTTCTTACTATTGCTATATCGAGTCATGGACATTGGCTTATGTTTGGCATTCTTTAATTGGAACATTTAAGGAAATTGCTCCGACTGAATTTTTTCCAAACTATCTTGGAATGCATGAAGGTTCAATTTTTGCTCTACCGATGGAGGCATTTTTCTTTTTCGTGATAACTCTTGCTCTAAATGTTTGGATATTATCACGAGGGTTAGTTAAAGGAATTGAACTCGCTGCAAAAATCGGAATGCCACTCTTATTTCTCTTCGGTGCAATTCTTGCTATTCGTGGTTTAACTCTTGACACTTCTTCACCGGGCGTGATTGAAAGTCCGATGGTTGGTTTAAATTTTGTATGGGAACCAAATTTTACTGGCTTAACAAATCCAACTACTTGGTTGGCGGCTGCGGGACAAATCTTTTTTACTTTATCAGTTGGAATGGGATCGATTCATTGCTATGCAGCTTATGTGAAAGAGAAGCAAGACATCGCATTGAATGGTGCTTCGGCGGGATGGATGAATGAGTTTGTTGAAGTAATTCTTGGTGGAACAATATTAATTCCAATTGCAACAGCTTATCTTGGATTGAATGTTGTTCAAGCAGCAACAATGAGTGGAAGTGGATTTGGATTAGGATTTTTAACTCTCCCAACGCTCTTTAATAATTGGGGATGGTTCGCTCCATTTGCTGGTGTTATGTGGTTTGGACTTTTATTTTTTGCAGGTGTAACTTCTTCACTTGCTATGGGACAACCAATTTTAGCTTTCTTAAAAGATGAATTTAAAATTGAAAGAAAAAAAGGCGCGCTTATTTTCGGAGCAATTATTTTCGCTTTAGGATTTATTTGTGTTTGGTTATATCCAGGTGGATCATTCGATGAATTTGATTTCTGGACAGGAACTTTTGCATTGGTACTATTTGCCTTCCTTGAGATTATCGTTTTTGCTTATGTCTTTGGAATGAAAAAAGGGTGGGATGAAATTACTCGCGGTGCAGATATCGTCGTTCCAAAAATTTATAAATTCATTATTAAATATGTAACACCAGTTTTCATTGGTGTAGTTTTCGTCGGTGCTCTTATTAAACCATCGGGCGATTGGGTCTCTGCTTTTAACTATTTATTCAGCGGACAGGGATGGCCATTTGCTGCAGATAGTGTTATTGGAATGATTTTCCACGTCGGTGTAGAGAATTATGTTTGGTTTGTAAATGGCGAACCAACCAAAGAATTTGTAAAAGATTTAACTCGAATTCTGTTAATGGTCGTCTTTGTTTCAATAATGTTGTTAGTACATTTTGCTTGGAAGAAAAAAAGAAAGGAAGGTAAAGCGTAATGACTCTATCAGCTATAATTATGCTCGTTGTTGTTTGGTCAATTATAATTTTCTTTACATTAAAATTTTTTCTTAAAGTTTTAAAAACTCCTTTAAAAGAAGATTAATTTTTTAAAATGCTGAATTTTTTTTCTGATATTTTGAACGAAGCTAAACATCTTAATGTTAAAAATAATTGAGATACTTCTTCAGAATAATTTTGGAGTCATAGAGCAAATGTAGAGATTTTTCAGTAGATTTTTGTTCTTTATCGAGTTTAATTTTTTTTGTAAAATAATTTTTTATTGTTGGGTTTTAACGCGTGTCAAAAAAAAATAAGAAATCAATAATTGTTTTTGCAGTGCTGATAACAGCTACTCTTTTCGTTTCTCTTTTGATTATGGGACTCGATAAAAATTTAGCGGGAGATAGCAATTTGAAAAATATTAATAATGCTAAACTCTTTGAAATTCAGGACGATGAATGGGTGGAAGAAACTTTATCTAAAATGACGACTGATGAAAAAGTTGGACAATTAATTTTTCCTTACGCTTATGGTAGATTTATTCAAGAAGACTCTGATGAATTTCAACGACTAAAATCATTAATCACTCAACTGAATGTAGGTGGATTTGTCTTCTTCCGGAATAATGTTTATGAACAAGCAGTCCTTACAAATAATCTTCAAAAAATTTCAAAGTATCCGTTACTAATTGCGGCAGATTTTGAAAGTGGGCTTACATTCAGATCAGAATACGGAACGAGTTTCCCCTTGAATATGGCTCTTGGTGCAGCAGACGACTCGGCATTGACTTATGAAATGGGAAAGATAATTGCATACGAAAGTAGAGCGATGGGTGTTCATCAAAATTATGCACCAGTCTCCGACATAAATAATAATCCGATGAATCCAATTATTAATGTGCGCTCATTTGGTGAAGATCCAAAACTTGTAACTCGTTTGAGTGATGCAATTATAAAAGGTTTGCAAGATGGTGGAATGATTGCTACATCGAAACATTTTCCTGGTCATGGAAATACAACAGTTGATTCGCATCGCGACCTTGCGGTTATTCACGGCTCTAAAGATGATTTAAAAAATAATGAGTTGCTTCCTTTTATTTCGAATATCAATAATGGTGTTATGTCGGTAATGCTCGGGCATCTTGGATTTCCTGCTTATGATGATTCAACTTTACCCGCAACTCTTTCAGAAAAAATTGTAAGTGGATTATTAAAAAAAGATTTAGGATTTGGTGGCTTAATTGTAACCGATGCAATGAACATGCATGCTATCACAAAATATTTTTCTCAATCTGAAGCTGCAGTGCTTGCGTTCAAAGCTGGAGCGGATGCGATACTCTTTCCACAAAGTGAAGTTGAAGCTTATGATGGAATTCTTCGAGCAGTTTATTCAGGTGAAATATCAGGTGAGCGTTTAAATTATTCTGTTAGAAAAATACTGCTTGCAAAAAAATGGGCGGGACTAAATAAAAATAGATTTGTTGATGTTAATAAAATTCCAGAAATAATTGGAAGAGATCATAATAAAGAAATTGCTGATAGACTTGCGCAGAAATCTATTACTCTCGTTAGAAATGATGAAAAATTAATTCCGATAATTCCCAACAAAAGAAAAAAATATTTTCACATTTCACTTCTTGACAATAATTCTGAATCTACTGCCAAAGAATTTTCAGAATTACTCAGAGATAGAATTCCAAAATATGAATCACAAATTTTGCCTTGGAGATCTAAACGGAGAGATTATCAGAATGTACTTCGCAGTGCAAAAAATAGCAATGTAATTATCCTTTCAGTTTACTTGAAGTTTAAGGATTTTAGAGGAACGCTCGGACTTAATGAACATCAAGATGAGCTAATAAAATCGCTGGTCAAATTGAAGAAGCCGATAATACTTTTATCTCACGGCAATCCATATATCTTGATGCGTTATCCAAGAATAAAAACTTACATGTGTAATTTTGGTGATCAGGAAGTTTCGCAAAGAGCTTTAGCACAAGCACTATTCGGCGAAATTGATATTGAAGGTAAACTTCCAATCTCAATTCCGAACACACGATTTCAGTTTGGTCACTCAGTTAAACTTAATCGCACAGCTTTAGAGCCATTCGATAATTTGAAGCGAGAAGAATTTTCTGAAATCGAAAAGATGATGAACAACGCAATTAAAGATTCTATTTTTCCGGGTGGTCAATTATTGATTGCAAAAAATGGTGAAGTTTTATTTGAAAAAGGATTTGGAAATTTTACTTACGATAAGTCATCAACATCTGTAAATGAATCTACAATTTATGATTTAGCTTCAGTATCGAAAGTGATTGCAACCACTACCGCGGCTATGATTTGTATCGATAAAAATTTGTTTAAGCTCGATGATAAAGTTTCAAAGTATTTACCAAAGTTTAATAGCAAAGGTAAAAATGAAATCACTATTAGAAATTTGCTTTTGCATAATTCTGGTTTACCTTCATTCAAGCCGTTCTATAAAACTTTGAGCAATGCTAATGAAGTCTTGAATGATATTTATAACACTGGGCTCGAATACAGGATAGGTGAGAAGACAGTTTATTCAGATTTAGGAATGATAGCACTTGGAAAAATAATCGAAAAAGTTTCAGGCAAATCGCTTGATAAATTTTGTAGAGATGAAATATTTCTTCCATTAAATATGAACTCAACATTTTTTAAACCAGCCGATTCTCTAAAAAATAAAATTGCACCAACTGAATTTGATAATTATTGGCGAAATAGATTATTGCAAGGCGAAGTTCATGATGAAGCTGCATCAATATTGAATGGGGTTGCAGGACATGCGGGATTATTTTCAAATGCAATGGACATCGCCAAAGTGTTGCAAATGCTGCTTCAAAATGGTTTTTACAACAACAAACAATTCTTCAAAAGTGAAACTATTAATTTGTTTACAACTCGACAAAATGCGCAGAGCACACGAGGATTAGGTTGGGATACAAAATCTGAAACCAACTCGTCCGCAGGAAATTTATTTTCAAAAAATTCATTTGGTCACACTGGCTTCACTGGCACATCAGTTTGGGTTGATCCAGAAAGAAAGCTTTTTGTTGTGTTGTTGACAAATAGAGTGCATCCAACAAGAGAGAACACAAAGATAATTAAGTTTAGACCAAAGCTTCATGATGCATTTATTGAAGCATTAGAAAAATAACAATTTTTTTTTGTTAATAGCAAAATCGAAATGTAAAATAACGATACAACCCCCGACGTGGTAGCATATCCCATTCACGACGATTTATTATTAACATATAATCCACTCGGGATTAGATACAGAAGAGAATAATACAAAAAAAAGAAAAGGCTCGCTTCAGTTCTCAAAAGAAAGACCATTACCGACTGAACTAATAAAATAAATGGTTAAACATAGATTGGATTTACTTACAAAATAGATGAAACTTTAATATGAAAACAACACCCGAACACGATGAGCGAATTGCGAAAATGACTTTCGGCTCTGTTTATCCACACTACATTACAAAAGTTGAAAGCAAAGGGAGGACAATAGAAGAATTGCATCAAGTAATTGAATGGCTAACTGGATTTGACGAGAAGCGAATACAAGAACTTGTTGATGAGAAAGTAGCTTTTGAAATATTCTTTCAGAAAGCTAAATTAAATCCCAATGCTCACTTGATAACTGGTGTAATTTGCGGTTACCGGATAGAAGAAATTGAAAATCCATTAACAAAACAAGTTAGGTATCTTGACAAGTTAGTGGACGAATTAGCGAAAGGCAAAAAGCTGGAAAAGATTTTAAGAAAATAATGACTCAACTTATAATAATTAATTCAATAATATTTTAGTGAAGTCAGTAATCAAGTTTAATTCCTTTTGCTACATAAAATATTTCATTTGGTAAATTTTCTATTTCAAGGAAATTATATTTGTTCAATAAAACTCTGAATGTGTTGACAGCAGAGATACTGGGATAGAGAGCTGAATAATCTTTGCTCGGGAAATAAAAAGCATTTAAAATTGTGTGCGACTCAGCCGCCTGCATTATATCATCTTTGAGAAAACGAAAGCCATGATCACCTTGAATTATTATAACTGGAGCTTCACTCGAATTAATCAATATTGAATCAACCACTTCCTTTATTATTTTATTTGCGAATTTTAATTGTTCAAGATACTTCCACTGGTTACTATGATCTTTAGAATATTCATACGACATTTGGTTTCCGTCAGCATCAAAAAAATATGGTGGATGTGGAAGCATAAAATGGGCATAAACAAAAAAATTCTGTTCAGTCTTTCTTTTTGGAACATCCATTAGTAAATTTTTAATATTCAAATTTGTTTGAATGATGTTTAGTTCTGGTTCAAGATTTAGTCCAAGTTCTATTCCAAGAAAATTCGTATTAATAAGACCTTCGAAGAGCGTATTCGTAAAGAAATTTGGAGCGTCTGTAATTTCAAATCTATAATATTTCTCTTCTTTTGAAATGTCGAATAGCGAATAATTAATAATCTCATAACCATTTTTTTCAAGAATTCTTACCAAAGCATTTTCTTTGATTAGTTTGAACAAGTATGGATAGTGGGCAAGTGTTAACTTATCAAACAATTTGAAATCTAAATATGAAAGATTTAAAGCTGATGCCATCGCAAAATGAGTTTGATTGTAATTGCTTTTACTTTTAGGTGCGACATAAAAACCTCTATTTTGCAAAAAATATTTTAGCCCAGAATTATCAAAGTTCCAATATTTTTCTAAGCTTTCGAAGTTTGTGTAAGAGTCAAACACGATGTAATAAATATTTGGAAGTGCCTTATCACCTTGGCGTGATTCCTGAGGAAGTGTTATTTCTTCTTCTAATTTTATTGTTTTTGGTGCATATGAGAAGTAAGTGTAAATCTCATAAAACAAAAATAACGAAAACAAAATCGCGAGGTAATTATTGAGTCGATTTAACTTAAAGGGCAAAAATAAAATAATAGAAGCTATCAAGATAAAAGTAATTGTCAGTAATGAAATAGAAGCTATAATAATATTCCCAAAAAATAATTTCTCTGATAAATTTTCAAACGAGTTAAGTTGAAACAAATTTTGATTTATCAAACCAAAACTGAAACTTACTCCCAAAAATAAAGTTGAAGCAACGGCAGCTTTAATTTTATCTTTTAACAATAATTTTAATAGGAAGTAACTGGGAAAAGTTATCAGTAAAATTAAAATAATTGCTAGAGCTATTTCACTTGTGTCTTTAGGATATTCAGATTGATTAATTGCTTGAAATACAACCACAATATGAATGAGCGGGACAAGTACCACTGGTAGCAAAAACAACTTTTGTGAAAGTATTAGAAATATTTTATTCTTATCCATTTAACTTATCGTGTTATTGTTTTCCATAAAATATAAAACTCTTTCAGAGCCGGAATTTTTTTGGCTAAATAATATTTTAAAATATTTCCCGAACTCATCCACAAAACTATTTTCGTCATATTGCGAAAAAATATCCTCTCTGTTTCGCAAAAGTAGTTGAACGTTTGGGTCGGTTTTAGGCACAAATTCTATAATTAATTTTTTTGAAACTCTTGAAAAAAAATGAGCCAAAGAGCTAAGCGGAATATTATTTGCAATAGCAAGATGGTGAATTAAGGCAAGCGCCATAACTAAATCGGGAGCTTGTCTATCTAAGAATGAAGCTCGTTCAGATAACATCCAACCAGAAGCTGGACTTGGATTTACTAAATCTAACACTGATGGAAAAATATTCGACAGATTTCTTTCCTTGCAGTTAATATAAATTTGATTAATAACTACTGGATCCGAATCAAAACAAATTATTTTTACATTTTCAGCTGCGGCTATTTTACTAACCATCCCAAGGTTCGAACCTAAATCCCATATCGTCTTTGGGTTCGCTTGATTTACAAGATTTGTTACTAATTTGATTTTGTCATTCAGGTATTCAGGACTAAGAATTCCTGTTTCATAATACTCAATCCAATTTGAATTTGCTGTCTTGTGATTTTTTTTCTTTTCTAAGTTAAGTTTTAGATTTTTCACTAAGCTAAATAGATTATCAATTAAACCAATAAAAGATTGCTTCGAAAAACTTTTTTTAAGAAATTTAATTTTCTTGTCCTGAAATTTTCTTTGAGCTTTTGAGTGCAAACTAATGTGAAGAAAAATCTTTGGGTCGAGTTTACTTTTCAATGGCAATAACGAATTAGCTAAATCCAATGGTATGCCATCAACAAAATTACTACTGAACTTATGAAATCTTATATCTTTGTATTTCATCAATAAAAGTGGAGCAAGAAAATGTTGACAAAATTGCTTATATGCAATCCATGGATAACCCTCCTTGTAAATTTCAAAAGATAAAGTATCGATTAAAATTGGTTTGCAGTTTAAAAACTGAATATTGTAAGCTGATGCATCCTTCAAAGACATTTTATACTCTAGAGCAATTTTTTGGATTGATAAAGTAGTGAGTGCTGCATCTTTTAATTGTTCAAACGATAATTCATAAGGATGAGAAATAAATTCAATTTGAACAGGGGAAATTATCTTGTAACAATTATTAAGTCTTTCTTCAGAATTTGCAAAATCGTCCTTATTTAATTCGGTGTGAGAAATTAGTAGTCCTTCAGAAGTTAATTTCTCATATAAACCTGAACTCAATAAATGTTCATAATTCTGCTGATATGAATAATTGATAGCTCTATGAATTTTGTTATTGAAGATAAAAATAAATCCACTTGGGTCACGAGATAAAGAAATATTCATTTGTAATTTTTTCGGTCAATGTGAATGAGAAAATTGTGTTACGATTCAATACTATAAAATTTACTTTTAGAAAATTTTAAATTCGACATTAGACTAAATATCAATTTTGTTAGTTCAGAATTTTATTTAGTAATAATTCATTTGTCGATATCGACTTTTGGAGAAAATATTTTTTTTATTTTCCCGTAAAACCGAATGATCGTATTTTTTATAAGGGAAAGATAAAAAATTAAAGCAAGGAATAATGCAGAAACAATTTGGAAGAGAAGGCTCCCCGTTCCCGGGTCAATATACAAAATTACTGCTTGAGTTGATGAAGTGCTCATCAAAACTAAGTATAGAACAATCATACTTCTGGTAAAAAATAAACGTCTCATATGCTTTCAAATTTTCTAAAAATAAACGCAATTATAGCTAAATAAACTCAATAATAAAATACTCTTCAAAATCTGATTATGATAATCATAAAACTGATTTGCGAAAACCCACCACAATAAATTGTCAATGCATAAGAATTATATAACAAAAAAATATTTTCAACATCTGTACAGGTATTATTATAAAAAAATAAATGGAGGGTTTGAAAGTCAAAACTGATCGCGGCAGGATTTAACGATTAATAAATTATGAGGAAGTTCCAAGAAGAGATAAAGAAAATATTTCTACTCCATTTTATAATTCGAGTCAATTCGAGTTTCCGAAACTAATTACCAATTATAAATAAGTTTAATGTGTGTAAAGAGAGAGGCAACTACAAGACTGAATCAACTTCTATTTCTCTTTCTTCATATCGATAATTTTGTTCAGTCTAAAAAGCGATATCGTTAAAATTATGATACCTACAATTAAAGACCCCAGAATTCCAAAATCGTGATTCATCCAAGATATTCTATCCAAAATCATCCATAGGCTCCTAAATATTAGCACGGAAGCAATAACAAGAAGGAACTCATAATAAATAATTTTATTTAAACCCATAATTCACCTTTCCTTTACTTTGCCATTTTTACCTACGTTGCCAAACTACTGATTAGAATTCAATTTTGCTATCTATCACTCGATAGATTTTTGTACAATAATTGGTTCACAAATTTTTATTAAATAAATACGCGATCAAACACTACCCGACATCTGTTTTTGTAAATTAATTCCGAAATGTAATTAAAAAAATATCAATGATATAAAACCAAAAAATAATT
>PNNF01000031.1 GCA_013824085.1 Chlorobiaceae bacterium
CCTGACTTCATACATAAAATTGGGGAGTGTAAATAATTCTGTGTAAATGGTTAAAGAAATAGTTTAGTTAATTGCTGCGAAGCGTAGCGAAGCAGCACTTAACTTAGCGAAAATCCATTAAGGGTTTTCTCCAAAGGACTCCTTTGGACATTTCTAAAAACTAATTACTTTTAACCATAACTCAAAAGGAGATATACAGAATGGAACTAACACCTGAAATGATCGAGCAGTTAAAAGCCGATCTTAAGAAAGCAAAAACCTACCAGGATTTGATGGGAGAGAACGGAGCCCTCAAGAAGATCATAAAAGCTTCCCTTGAAGGTATGCTTGAGGCTGAACTAACTGAACACCTCGGTTACGAGAGATACTCACCAGCCGGAAAGAACACCGGCAACAGCCGCAATGGTAAAACCCATAAGACTCTGAGGAATGACAATGGAGAGATTGAGCTAACCGTACCGAGAGATCGCAACGGTTCATTTGATCCAGTTGTTGTAAAGAAGTATGAGCGCACACTTGGACCGATTGAAGATAAGATTATCTCAATGTATGCAAAGGGAATGACCACAAGAGATATACAATCACACGTACAGGAGTTCTATGGTCTTGATGTGAGTGCATCGCTTGTCTCACAGATAACCGACAAGATTATTGACCTGGCCAAAGAATGGCACAATCGTCCACTCGAAACTGTTTATCCGATAGTCTTCTTTGATGCAATCCACTACAAAGTAACCAGTGAAGGAAAGGTAACAAATAAGGCAGCTTATACTTGTCTGGCACTTGATATTACAGGCAGAAAGGATCTTCTGGGCTTATGGGTAAGCGAAGCTGAAGGCTCTAACTTCTGGCTTAGTGTCTTAACTGAATTAAAGAACCGAGGAGTGCAAGACATTCTGATTGCCTGTGTTGATGGACTGAAGGGTTTTCCAGAAGCAATCAACACAGTTTTTCCGGGGACAGAAATACAGCTTTGCATTATTCACTTGATCAGAAACACACTGAGATACATTGCAAGCAAAGATCAGAAATCATTTATGAAAGAACTCCGCCAGGTTTACTCAGCACCGACTGAAGAGGCTGCTCTGATTGCTCTTGACAGACTGGAAGAAAACTGGGGCAAGAAATATTCTTTATCAATCAGAACCTGGAGACAGAACTGGGCTCACGCCTCCACATTTTTCAAATACCCTGATGAAATTAGAAAAATCATTTACACTACCAATGCTGTTGAGGCCGTACACCGCCAGTTCAGAAAGGTTACTAAACAGAGAAGCATTTTCCCCAATGATGATGCACTGAAAAAAATGCTTTTCTTAGCTTACAGAGATATATCGAAAAAGTGGACTGTTATGCCTGTCCAGAATTGGGCTGTTGCTTTATCACATTTATCAATTATATTTGATCAGAGATTAAAAAATGTTCTTTAATACTAAAATCCATTTACACAAATTATTTTACAGACTCCCTCAAGAAGATCATAAAAGATTCCCTTGTTTAACCTCAGTCAATCATCAATCCTAAAATAATGAGATTCTTTTTATTTCACTTTAGGGAAACAGTCGCTGCGCTCCATCAGAATGACAGTTGAATTTCAATTCTTAATCCTTTTTAACTTCAGTCAATCCTAAAATCATCATTCCTTCAATCCTTCAATCCCAAACTCACCCAACTTTTTCTAATACAATTGATATCCCTTGTCCAACTCCGATGCACATTGTGCAAAGTGCTTTCTTCGTGTTTGTCCGTTGTAACTGATATGCTGCTGAAATTACAATTCTTGCTCCCGACATTCCGAGTGGATGACCAATTGCAATCGCGCCACCAAGTGGATTGACTCTCGGGTCGTTGTCTGCTAATCCAAGTCCACGCAAGCAACCGAGTGATTGAACAGCGAACGCTTCATTCAACTCAATGATATCAATTTCGCTTAGCGTTAAGCCCAATCGATTCAGAAGTAATTGTGTAGCTGGAACTGGTCCCATTCCCATTAGACGAGGAGAAACCCCAACTGTTTGCATACCAAGAATTTTTACTTTCGGTTTTAAGTTGTATTTCTTAATCGCATCTTCGGAGGCAATAATCAAGGCTGCGGCACCATCATTAATTCCCGATGAATTGCCCGCAGTAACAGTTCCGCTCTCACTTACAATCGGTGTCAGTGTAGCTAATTTTTCCAACGACGATAATTTTGGATGCTCATCTTTAGAAAAAATAAGCGGTTCACCTTTTGGAATTGGAATTGATACGTTTACAATTTCATCTTCAAAAAATCCATGCTTCTGTGCGTTGGCTGTTTTTTCTTGACTAAGCTGAGCAAATTTATCTTGATCTTCACGACTTATTTTATATTCGGCTGCAATATTTTCTGCAGTTTCCATCATTGAATCCGTACCAAATTTTTTCTTGAACGCTTTGTTGATAAATCGCCATCCAATTGTTGTATCAAATATTTCTGGATTTCGTGAAAAAGCTTCTGTTGATTTTCCCATTACAAATGGTGCACGCGACATACTTTCAACGCCACCTGCTATTATCAATTCAGCTTCACCTGACTTTATCGCCCTTGCTGCAATTCCGATTGCATCCATTCCCGAGCCACACAAACGATTTACTGTTACGCCAGAAATTGATTCAGAAAAACCTGCAAGCAAAAGTGACATGCGAGCAACATTACGATTGTCTTCACCCGCTTGATTTGCACAGCCCATAATTACATCGTCAATCTTGAGCCAATCAATATTGGGATTTCTCTCAACCAACGCTCGTAATGGAATCGCCGCTAAATCATCTGTTCTTATTGATGAAAGTGCTCCCGCATATTTCCCTATCGGAGTTCGAACAGCATCACAGATAAAAACTTCTCTCATATTCATTTCACTTTATAATTTTTTCAAGATCAGATTTAATAAACTTAAATCCATTCAACAATGCTTCTGAAAGTCGATCAACTTCTTTTTGAGTAATCACAGTTGAGAACATGCAAGAACAAGTGTTGATCATAATTATTTTTTCTTCGACTAAAAGAAAGTCGAGCAGTCGGTCAACCAATTTATTTATTTCTTTGCTTTGATACGCTTCTCTGTATGTTGTTGGCGGAACAGATCTCAAGTGAATTCTAAACATCGAGCCTTCGCCTGTTAAAGAAATTGGAACGTCAGCAATTTTTACAACTTCAGTAATTTGTTCAATCGCTTTTTTTGTAATCTGATTTAATCTATTCACAGCATCGTTATCAAACAAATTTAATGTTGCAAGTCCCGCAGTCATAGAAATTGGATTTGCAGAAAAAGTTCCCGACAAAGGGAAGAGCATTTTGCTATCACGAGGATCCATAATTTTCATAATCTCTGATCGACCTGCAATTGCACCAACAGGGAAGCCGCCTCCAATTATTTTTCCCAACGCAGTCAAATCTGGCTTAACAGAATAATTCTCTTGTGCTCCACCGTAGTTCACTCGGAATGTAACCACTTCATCAAAAACTAAAAGTGAATTATTTTTTCTTGTCCAATTGTACAACGCTTCAAGAAATTGATTTGAGCCGGGAATGAGTCCTACGCGGTGTGGAATCGGATCAATTAAGACGCAAGCTATTTTGTCAGCTTGTGCATCCAGAATAGCAATTGTCTTTTCAATATCATTAAATGGAAAAATTACAACATCATCTAAAACGCCTTGAGGAGTTCCAAAAACTTGTGCGTTACTTTTTGGTTTTGTTATCTCACCCCAATTTGATGGATTAGATGTTTGACTTACTTCAGCAAAATCATAAGTGCCGTGATATGCACCTTCAGCCTTAGCAATTTTTGGACGACCAGTAAATGCTCTCGAAGCTTTAATCATTGCCATAACAGCTTCAGTTCCAGAATTTACAAATCGGATTTTTTCAAAACTCTGAACTCTTTTGCAAAGCAATTCAGCTAACTTAAATTCAGCTTCGGTTGCAAAAGTATAAGCAGTTCCTTTTTTGAGTTGTTCAATTACTGAATTAACAATTGCGGGATGAGCGTGACCGTGAATCAAAGATGCCATGTTATTGGCGAAATCGATGTATTCATTTCCATCAATATCTTTTAAGTAACAACCAGCGGCGCTCTCAACGTAGTAAGGATGAGGCAAACGAAAAACTGTATTTCTACTTATTCCACCGGGAATAAATTCACACGCTTGATTGTAAATTTCTTGACTGGACTTTTTTTCTAAACTAATATTTTGATTGTCCATTTTTTACATTAAAAATTATTTTTAGATTTAATTATTTAGTGAGTTGTGATAATTGTGCTTCTGTGTTTTGTTGCAAAAATTCAAAAGTTACGTTAGGCGCAAGTTCTCTTACGATGAGTCCATTCTTTGTTACATCAATGATTGCGAGGTTTGTATAAATTCTATCGACTACACTTTTCCCTGTTAAAGGATAGCTACACTTTTTTAAGATTTTTGGTTTGCCATCTTTTGCGGTGTGTTGCATAATTACGAAAATAGTTTTTACTCCGCTCACTAAATCCATTGCACCACCAACTGCGGGCACTGAGTCAGTTTCACCTGTTGACCAGTTTGCCAAATCTCCTTCTTCCGAAACTTGAAATCCGCCGAGCACACAAATGTCGATGTGTCCGCCACGAATCATCGCGAAACTATCTGCATGATGAAAGTAACAAGCGCCGGGAATTGCAGTAACAGGTTTTTTCCCTGCGTTGATAAGTTCGTAATCTTCTTTTCCCACTTCAGGAATTTTCCCCATTCCAAGTAAACCATTTTCAGTGTGATAAATTACTTCTCTTCCTTCAGGAATGTATGATGCAACAAGTTCTGGAAGTCCAATGCCAAGATTAACATAGGCGCCTTCAGGAATATCGAACGCAATTTTTTGTGCGATTTGATTATTATTCCAACCGAGTTTTAATTCTTCTTTTACCATGGATATTTTTTATTTTCTAATACGAGATTTGTTTCACTTGCAGGATTTGGAATTTCTATAACTCTGCTTACAAATATTCCGGGAGTAACAACACATTCGGGATTAATTCCACCCGGTTCAACAATTTTTTGAGTCTGAACAATTGTTGTCTTCGATGCCATACACATTATTGGAGCAAAATTTCTTGCAGTTTTATTGTAGATTAAATTTCCATATCTATCAGCAGATTTACATTTAACTAAAGTGAAATCTGCTTTTAGTGCAAACTCCAAAACATTTTCTTTCCCATTTATGATTCGAATTTCTTTTCCTGCTGCGAGTGGCGTGTTTACTGATGTCGGAGTGTAAAAAGCAGGAATGCCAGCTCCGCCTGCTCGTATTCTCTCAGCAAGTGTTCCTTGTGGATTTAATTCAAGTTCAATTTCACCTTTGAAAAATAAATCTGGAAAGACTTTTGAGTTTGCAGTTTTAGGGAATGAGCAAATAATTTTTTTTACTCGTTTGTGTTCGATGAGTGCTGCGAGTCCGACATGTCCGCTTCCCGCATTATTACTGATTACAGTTAAATCTTTTGCACCGTGATCAATCACAGCATGAATCAATTCTATCGGGCTACCGGCGTCGCCGAATCCACCAATCATTAAAATTGCGCCATCAAAAAAATCGCTTACTGCATCAGTTAGATTCCCAACAATTTTATTTATCATACTGATTCAGATTTTAATTTTTCTTTTTCAAATGCTTCAGCTAATTTATTTTCTATTTCTTCTAATTCATCTTTATAAAAATATTTTTCAGCTCCATAAGGAATTAATTTTTCTATCGTATTTTCTTTCTCATCATACTTCGCGAAATAGACAGTGTCCATCCAATCCATATTTCTACCTTCGTTGAACTTCAACGCAAAAACTTTTTCTCCATTTATCTCGGCAGTGCCAAGCAAAGAAATTTTACCGGATGAGAAAGTCATTGTGATATATCTTGATGGACGATTGAATGACGATAAGGTCTTATAAATTTTACTAAAAACTTTATTGATATCAGCAAGGGGAGCTGTAAAATAATGATGTTCACCTGTTGGTCGAGCACAATACATCGAATGAAAACCGATTCCCAACATTGCTAAAATATTTCCGAGGTCAATCCAATTTTGTGCTGATCGATCAATATCAACTTTTCCATTTTCATCTTTATAAAGACTAATGTGATTCATAATTGGGCTTTGGCTTTTGATTGTAACACCAAAAGATTTCAGTCTTCTTATTGCAGCAATTGTTGTTGGGTTCAATAAATCTCGCGGTGTTGAAAAATGTGCAACCCAAACAAATTGAATTCCGCAATCAACTGCACGACGCATCAATTCCAATATGTCACGAAATTTATTTGTCAAGAGAAGTTCTGGATGAAACGTTAAAGCTCTTGAACCGATACGAATTGTTTTAACATGCATCAAAGCAGGATCTTCAATCAGTGGCACTACATATTCAGCAAGTCGGTTGTAAGTAATATATCCGCCATCTCCGCCTGTAATTAAGATATCACTAATTTCTTTATGTTGTTTCAGATATTCGTGGATTTGATTTACGTCATGCTGCACGAACATATCGTCATCGCCTCTAACTTGAGCATGACGAAAACAATAAGTACAAAATGCAAAACAGTTCTGTGTGTTTTTGTCGAAGATAAGTTTTACTGGTGGATACTTATGTTGGCATCCTTCCAAGATTTCCAAATGTGCGTCATCATTGATAAACCAAGGTTTATTTAATTTTTGTTTTCCGTCGTGCGGATTAGTTTTCTTCTGATATTCCTCAACGACAAACGTTCTCTCAGTATCAGTCTGTGCTTGAAGATATTTATCAACTTCGGATTGGGCGATCATTCCAGGTTGTGGAAAGACTAAATGATACATCGGATCTGTTTCATAATTATTCCAATCAATAGAGTTCAGAATATGTTTAGTAGCTAAGAAGCGATATACTTCAATAAAAAATTCTCGTTCTTTTATGAAACCGATATTGATTCCATTGCTCAAAAGTATTTCAATTATTTCACGAAATCCTTTTAGTCCTGAGTAATAGATTTTATCCAAAAAAAGAATTTCATCATTTCTGAAAATTCCCGATTGTCTTGGGTAGCAGAGATGAAGTCTATTCAATAATTCGTAAGGCAAAAGTTTTTCATTTTCAATAATCTCCTTCACTTCATCTTCATACTTGTAGTGTTTAGAGATAATGTTCATAACGGATTTTTGATTTGTTGTTGAAGTTTCTTCTGTGATTGTTTCTGTTTTCATATAATTAATTTTCGATTATAAATAAAATTATGTTAAAAAAAATCGTTGTGGATTGGGGAAATAATTTCGGAATGATTCAAAAGAATGTTTACAAAGTATGAGTTTATTATCAAGACTCTCGCTTCTGTTTATGATATGATAGTCTATTCTGAACATTGAATCTTCTTAAACTTGGTTATAGAGTAATTTCAATCTGAAAATTAATATAATTTCGTTTGATTGCCAAACAGAGGATGAGTATGTAAAACGACAACCTGCATTACGCCTTAGTCCAAAAATAAAATTAGAACACTATTTAACGATTTTGGATTTCCTTAAATAATCTTGGCGCCTCTGCGAGAACGGATTTTTTTTCCCCGCAGATCCCGCAGATGGACGCAGAAAAATATCAGCGATAATCTGTGAGATCAGCGGGAGATGTTTCTTTTTCACTCAAAGCTGCGATTGAACAATTATGTAACAAATACTTTTTTTTGCGTCTCCGCGCCTCTGCGAGAACGGAATTTTTTTCCGCAAATGTCCGCAGAATAATATCAGCGATAATCTGCGAGATCAGCGGGAGGATTTTTTTTCGCGCAGATGGACGCAGAAAAAAATCAGTGAAAATTTACGAGATCAGAAAAAGTTAGATATTTGTTTTCAGAAAAGTAGGGCATAATCTAATCTCCCATTCAATAACAATAACATTTTTGATTTCTATTCAAATAATTCTCAAATTTTTCTTGCTTTGCGATCTTTTAATCGATATATTTGTATCGATAAAAATATATCGGAATGTAAAATGTTAGAAAATGAATCAAATATAGAAAAAGAGATTAAAATGATCCCTGAACCAACTTTGCGAAGGTTTCCTCAATATATTCATCTTCTAAAAAGATTGAGAAAGGAATCAACTCAATATATTTCCAGTACAACAATCGCAGATGAACTTGAATTGGACTCTATCCAAGTTAGAAAAGACCTCGCAATTACCGGAGTCGTCGGAAAACCAAAACTTGGGTTTGACATAGATGAATTAATTTCAGCCCTCTCAAATATCCTAAATTGGGATAACTCAACTGATGCATTTTTAGTTGGTGCTGGAAGTCTCGGTTCCGCTCTCCTTGGTTACAAAAATTTTAACCAATATGGATTGAATATCGTAGCAGCATTTGATAATGATCCAAATAAAATTGGAAAAACAATTTCTGGAATTGAAGTACTGCCACTTGAAAAATTTGGCAATATGGTAGAGAGAATGAAAGTGCACATTGGGATAATTACCGCACCTCCAGAAGCTGCACAAAAAATCGCAGAGGTAATGGTTCAATCTGGTATTCAAGCGATCTGGAATTTTTCATCAATACATCTAAAAGTGCCTTTCAATATTATCGTTGAAGATGCACTGCTAACTCAATCGCTCGGAGTATTAACTCATACTCTTTCGGAAAAATTAAAAAAAGAAATTGCAGTTCTCGAAAAACAATAACTAGTAAAAAAATAAAATAAAGTACTTCAATAAAAATGGATAAAACGAAAATAGTCAATCGGAGATACAATGTGTATAAGTATATCAAATGAATCGGTGATGGCTAGAAAATTTGAACAAGTATGCGAAATACTTGAACGAAATAATTATGATTCGACAAAGCTAATACCGATCCTTCAGCAAGTTCAGGATGTGTATAGATATCTTCCTGAAAAAATATTAACATTTATTGCTACATCGCTTCAAATTTCCCCAGCTAAAATATATGGAGTTGCAACTTTCTATTCACACTTTGCATTAAAACCGAAAGGTAAATATGTAATCAAAGTTTGTGATGGAACCGCGTGTCACGTAAAAAATAGTTCAGCTATCGTTAATGCAGTTTTCAAAAAATTAGGATTGAGCGAAACGAAAAATACAAGTGACGATATGCTCTTTACAATTGAAACTGTTTCTTGTTTGGGAGCTTGTGGAATTGCCCCCGTGGTAGTTGTGAATGAGGACGTTCATTCGATAATGACTCCCGAAAAAACTACAGCAGTGATTACTAAATTGATTAAGGAAGAGCAGTATGAAAACGCAGTTTAATAACCTAGTTGAAATAAAAGAAAAATATATCGAACACTTTCAATCAGTTGACAGAAAAGTAATAGTTTGTGCTGGTACTGGATGTGTTGCGAGTGGCTCACTTAAAGTAATTGAAGAATTTAAAAATCAATTAGCGATCAATAATATTAACCACTTGGTTGAGCTAAAAATAGAAGAAGAAATAAAAGAAGGAGTTTTAATTTCAGGAAGCGGATGCCAAGGTTTTTGTCAAATGGCACCTTTGGTAACAATCGAACCTGACCAGATAATGTATGTTAAAGTTAATGCTGAAGATGTTAAAAGTATTGTTGAAAAAACTATAATCAAAAAGGAAATTATTCCCGAGCTTCTTTATGTAGATCCAACCAACGGAAAAAAATGTCTCGGTATAAATGAGATTCCATTTTACAAAAGACAAACAAGATATGTAATTGAAAATTGCGGAAAAATTAATCCATCAGATATTAACGAATACATTTCACTTAATGGATATGAGGCTGCACGAAAAGCTTTTCTTGATATGTCAGCTAAAGATGTTTGCAATGAAATTTCTTTTTCAGGGTTAAGAGGCAGAGGTGGCGGAGGTTTTTCAACAGGAAGGAAATGGGAACTTGCACTAAACGAAAAAGCAAAAAAGAAATTTGTGATTTGTAACGGCGACGAAGGCGATCCCGGTGCGTTTATGGACAGAAGTATTATGGAGGGAAATCCGCACGCAGTTATTGAAGGTATGATGATTGCTGCTAAAGCTATCGGCGCTGACAAAGGTTATATCTATTGTCGAGCAGAATATCCACTGGCTGTTAAGAGATTAAAAGTTGCAGTGAAGCAAGCAGAAAAATTAGGATTGTTAGGAGAAAATATTTTTGGTTCAGGATGGAACTTCAATATAGAAATTATGGAAGGAGCGGGAGCGTTTGTTTGCGGCGAGGAGACTGCTTTGATGCAATCAATACAAGGCGAACGCGGAATGCCAAATCCAAAACCACCTTTCCCATCTCAATCTGGTTTGTTCGGCTATCCAACAATTATTAATAATGTTGAAACACTCGCGACAGTTCCTCTCATTTTAAATTCAGGTGCAAAATATTTTAGTGAAATTGGAACAAAAAATTCTCCCGGCACAAAAACATTTGCACTTACGGGCCACGTTGCAAATACTGGCTTAATCGAAGTTCCATTTGGCACAACGCTCAGAGAAATTGTTTTCTCTATTGGTGGCGGTGTTACGAATGATGATGGAACAATTTGTTTGGAAGGATTTAAAGCAGTTCAAATCGGAGGTCCGTCAGGTGGATGTTTAACAGAAGAGCATCTTGATTTACCACTTGATTTTGACTCGCTCACCAGCATCGGCGCAATGGTTGGTTCTGGTGGTCTAGTTGTGATGAACAAAAAAACTTGTATGATAAAAATGGCTCGATTCTTTATGCAGTTCACTCAAAATGAATCGTGTGGAAAATGTGTTTTATGTAGAGAAGGAACCAAGCAGATGCTTTCAATACTTGATGATATTACTTCGGGCAATGGAACTCTCGAGTCACTTGATTTACTTTCAGAGCTTGGTAATGCAGTTAAGAAAGGAAGTTTATGTGGACTCGGAAAAACCGCACCAAATCCAGTTCTATCACTTATGAATTATTTTCATGAAGAATATATCAGTCACGTCGTTCACAAAAGATGCACAGCAAAACAGTGTACCGATCTGCTTATTCCACACATAGATGAAGTGCTTTGCAAAGGTTGCGGTGTTTGTATTAAAAAATGTCCGACGAACGCAATAACAGGAAATAAAAAAGAAGTTCATGTCATTAACGAAAGTTTATGCATCAAATGTATGGCTTGCGTTGATGCTTGTAGATTAAATGCAGTATTGGTGGGAGACTAATTATGAAAAAGAAAACATTATTTATTAATGGAGTAGAAACTTCATTTACTGATGAGAGAAATTTATTAGAAGTAATTCGAAAAGCAAAAATTGAAATTCCTACATTTTGTTATCACTCAGAGCTTAGTGTTTACGGGGCTTGCAGAATGTGCGTCGTCGATATTGATGGAAGAGGAATTAATACTTCTTGCACAATAAAACCTGAAGTTGGAATTTCATTAAGAACTCATACAGAAGAAGTTAGAAATATTAGAAAAATTGCGCTTGAACTTTTGCTTGCTAATCACGACAAGCAATGTACATCCTGCATCAGAAGTGCAAGCTGTAAACTTCAAGACCTTTCAAATAAATTAGGCATTGATAAAGTTAGATTCAAAATGACCGATGAGATAAAGCCTATCGATGACTCATCTGATGCTGTTGTGCGTGATCCGAACAAATGTATTCTTTGTGGTGATTGCGTTCGCGCTTGTTATGAAATTCAAGATATTGGTGCAATCGATTTTTCTTTCCGTGGCTCAAAAGTTAGTGTAGAACCAGCATTTGGAAAAAGTCTTACGGATGTTGAGTGCGTTGATTGTGGCCAGTGCGCACGCGTTTGTCCAACAGGAGCAATAACTCCTAAATATCAAATTAAAGATGTTTGGAAAGAGATTGACAATCCCGAAAAAACTGTAATTGCACAAGTCGCTCCTGCAATACGTGTGGCTATTGGTGAATTATTTGGAATGAAGCCCGGCACTTTATTAATGGGACAAATTGTTGCTGCACTCAAGATGATTGGATTCGATAAAGTCTTTGATACTTCCTTTGCTGCTGATTTAACAGTTATTGAAGAAGCTAACGAATTTATTGCACGAAAAAATAAAAATGAAAACTTGCCTCAATTTACAAGCTGCTGCCCAGGTTGGGTTAAATTTGCAGAACAATATTATCCTGAATATTTGAACAATCTTTCAACTTGCAAATCACCTCAACAGATGTTGGGAGCAATTGCAAAAGAAATTTTACCTGAACAATACAATATCAAAAAAGAAAATCTTGTTGTCGTTTCGATTATGCCTTGCACGGCAAAAAAAGTTGAAGCTAATCGAGAAGAATTTATGGTTGATAAAATTAAGGAAGTCGATTACGTAATCACTACTCAAGAATTAGCAGCGATGATTAAACAAGCGGGAATCAAGTTTGAAGAGTTGACTCCAGAATCTCTCGATCTTCCTTTAGGATTTAAAACCGGAGCGGGAGTTATTTTTGGAAATAGCGGCGGTGTAGCTGAAGCAGTCCTAAGATACGCTTATGAAAAAGTTAATCGTGTAAAACTTCCAAGCTCAGATTTTCTTGAAATAAGAGGCGATGAAGATGTTAGAGAAGTAGAAGTTCAGTTGAATGGTTCAAATGTAAAAATTGCAATTGTGGCCGGATTAAAGAACGCTCGCACTTTGATAAATAAAATAAAAAGTGGAGAAAAATATTTTGACCTAATCGAAGTTATGGCTTGTCCTGGCGGCTGCATTGGTGGTGCGGGTCAACCATTTATTTTTGAAGAACACGTGAAGAAAGAAAGAACTCGCGGACTTTATGAAACTGATAAAACTCTTCAGCTTCATAAGTCTCAAGACAATCCTTATATCCAAGAGCTTTACAAAAATTTATTGATAGAGCCGAATTCTCATGTCGCACATAAATTACTTCATACGAGTTATAAAAATCGAAAACGGATTCTTGAATCTGAATTAAGTTTTATGGGAAGTATGAATTCTCAAAAAGTAGAAATTAAAGTTTGTGTTGGAACTAATTGTTATTTGAAAAAATCACAAAAGTTAATGGGTCAACTATTTAAGCATGTTGAAAAAAATAATTTGCGAGATGTGGTTGAAGTTGCTGCAACATTCTGTATGGAAAAATGTGGCGAAGGTCCGAATGTTATGGTAGATGATGAACATATTTCTCAATCAACAATTGAGAAAATTTTGCCTTCGCTAAATAAAAAACTTATGAAAAAAAATCTATTAACTATTGTTTAGAAAATTTTGTTCGCGTTATATGTTGTTAATTAATGTTAGAAGTCATGCCGAGTTTTTACAAGGCATGACTTTTTATTCAAGAAAAAAGTAAATCAAAATAATTTTTGTAGGTAGAAAAAAATTATGCAGTTAAACACTAAGCAAATACTTTACACAAATAAAGCTCATTGCAGAGATTGTTATCGATGCTTGCGCCACTGTCCCGTTGATGCAATAAAAATGAACAACGGACAAGCGTTCGTGCAAATTGAAAAATGTATTCTTTGCGGTAGATGCCTAAAGGAATGTCCACAAAATGCAAAACAATTTAGGCGTGACTTAGAAGTCGTAAAAGATTTACTCAAAGAAAATATTAATGTAGCTGTTTCGATTGCGCCATCTTTCCCTGCAATTTTTGAAGAGTGGCAATTGAATAGAGTGCCGTCATTACTGCGTAAACTTGGGTTTAGTTTTGTTACCGAAACTGCAGAAGCTGCCTACTACACTGCTGTAGAAACTCAAACATTGTTTAAGAATAAAGAGAAAGGATTGTGTCTTTCGACTTCATGTCCATCCTTTGTTGATTATATTGAAAAATATTCGACAGATAATATTGAATCACTTACTCCAATTGTCTCACCAATGATTGCACACGCAAGACTAATAAAAAAGAAATTAGGTGAAGAAACAAAAATAGTTTTCATCGGTCCTTGTCTTGCAAAAAAAGCCGAAGCTGAAAAAAAAGAATTTTCCGGATTAATAGATGTTGCTTTAACTTTTACTGAATTGTTGGAATGGATTGATGAAGAGAAAATAGATTTAAAACAATTTGAGCCAAGTGAATTCGACTCAGAAGTTTTTAGTGTCGCAAGATTGTTTCCACTTACGGGAGGAATGACTAAAACCGCTGAACTTGAAACTGATAATCTTAATGCATCGGTTTATTCGATGAGTGGAATTGAACGAATAAAAGATTCTATCCGATCATTTCAAAACACAGAAACAAAAATTTTTATTGAACCATTAATTTGTCCTTCGGGCTGTGTTAATGGACCTGGTTTGCCTTTAGCAAAAAATATTTACACAAGAAAAGAAAAAATAATTCATCATACAAGATCACTATTAAAGACCGAGTCAAATTCTTCTCCTTCTACTTGCACAGTTGATTTAAATAGAAGATTTAATTATAGCAACGAAATTCAGAAACCAGAATTTTCCGAAACTCAAATTCGTGAAGTACTTGGCGAAACGGGAAAAATAAATCGTGAAGATCAACTTAACTGTGCAGCTTGTGGATATTCATCTTGTATCGAAAATGCAAAAGCAATCTTAATGGGAATGGTTGAAAGTGAATCGTGCATTCCTTATATGCGAAGACTCGCCGAACAACGCACGGATAAAATTATTGAGTCATCACCAAATGGAATTGTAATTCTGAATAAGAACCTCGACATCATCCATATGAATCCTGCGTTCAAGAAATTTTTTATGTGCACTAATTCTATCATCGGAAAAAGAATTTCTTATTTGATGGATCCTGAACCTTTCGTGAATGTGAAAGAATCAGAAGTTAAGAATATAAAAATAACACAGCATCACAGCAACTATGGAATTACTTGTCATCAGTTAATTTATAAAATGCCTGAAGAAGATCAGTACATTGGAATTTTTGTTGACATTTCTGAAAATATAATAAACGTAGAAAAACTTGATACACTTAGAAAAGATACAATTAACAAAGCGGAAGAACTTTTAGAACATCAAATTGAAATGGCTCAACAGCTTGCAAAACTGCTGGGCGAGAGCACTGCCAAAGGTGAATCCCTTGTGGAAAATCTTCTCAAAATTACTCAAGATGAAAAAATGCAAAACTATAGTCGAAAGAAAAATTGGTTATGGGATACTCGTACTTCGAAGTAATCACTGAACAATATTCAAAAAAAAGGGGACAACCGAGCGGCGATGTAGTTCATACCGAAAGAACTAAATCTTCGACGTATCATATTTTGTGTGATGGTGTTGGTTCGGGAATCAAAGCGAATATTGTTGCGACTATGGCCGTATCAAGATTAAACGAATTGATGAAAGAAGGATTTTCTTTACGAAATGCTTTTGCAAATATTGTGCGCACAATGGAAGATGCTCGACAAAAAGATTTGCCCGTTGCTTTTTTTTCTGTTGTAAGAATTTTACCCGATGGCATTGCAACAATTTTAACATACGAGATGCCTGAAGTTATTTTCGCTTCTAAGCGTTATACATCGCGGTTACAAACTATCAATCAAAATTTTTTAGATGGGTTAATCGGCGAGACGAGTTGTGTGCTTGGTATTGGCGAAGGCTTAATAATTTTTAGTGACGGAATTTCTCAAGCTGGATTAGGAAAAGGTATTTTGAATGGTTGGGGAGTTGATGGAGTAAATAAATTTGCAAATGATTTGTTACGTGCTGGAACCGACCTGAAAGAACTTCCCGCATTGATTATTGATGAAGCTAAAAAATTATGGAAAGGTGAACTTGGCGATGATCTTTCCGTTAGTTTACTTCTGTGCCGAAAGGGGAGAGTCATAAATATTTTTACTGGACCTCCTTCAGATCCTTCACTTGATATTACAGTCGTTAATAAATTCTTGCAACAAGACGGAGTAAAAATTGTTTGCGGTGCATCAACTGCCAAAATCACTGCTCGCGTAATGAACAAGCCACTCCGAATAAATACAGAATATACAGGTGAGATTACTCCTCCTGACTATGATATTGAAGGAATAGATTTAGTTACGGAAGGTGCGGTTACGATGAATCAACTTTATAATGTGTGGGGTGAAGATTCTAAAAAACTTGAGAAGGATAATCCTGTTACAATTTTTTATTCTTTATTATCTGTTGCTGATAGAGTAAATATTTTTCTTGGCAAATCTATAAATCCCGCAAACGAGGATATTAGCTTTGTGCAGCAAGGAATATTAAGAAGAGAAAAGATTGTAAAGCTGATCGCCGATCTTTTAATTTCAGAACAAAAACTTGTTCACATTGAAGAGTTTTAAAGAGAGAAGAAAATAGTTGAGAGATTGATTAAAATATTCGATGATTTATTTAAATTCACTCACTGGACTGAGTAGTAAATTTATTATTTCGCAAAAATATTTGTTATTCTTCAAATCGCGGTAGAGCAAAATCTATTTCTAAAAAATCAAGTAACATAAATTATTTTTTAATATTATCGATAATGAATATAGCATCAAAGGATGACTTCGCGGTAATATCAAAAAAACATCCGCGATAAATAATATTTTTTGGCACTAAGAAATCGCTCTTTATATGATTTCATTTCTTAAATTTGTGAAACTAAAAAAAATAAAGATGTTCACTCGAAAAAAATATTCTCTAAAATCTCATAACACTTTCGGACTTGATGTTATTGCAGATCAATTCATTGAGATAAATTCAAATGAGCAGTTGAACGATCTTAATTCGTTTAAAAATTTTAATTTCGAAAATCTCCTAATTTTAGGCAGCGGAAGTAATCTCCTTTTTTTAGAAGACTATAAAGGTGTGGTCTTAAAATTATCCTTCAAAGGAATTGTGATAGATGAAGAGAATAATGATTTTGTTATCGTAAAAGCTTATGCTGGTGAAGAGTGGGATAATCTTGCTCACTTCGCTGCGAAAAAAAATTATGGCGGTATTGAAAATTTGTCGATGATTCCAGGAACTGTTGGAGCTGCTCCAATTCAAAATATTGGTGCTTATGGGCAAGAATTAAAAGATGTTTTTGTTTCTTGTAAAGCAATTGACTTAAAAAATTTTTCAACGCGAATCTTCCAAAAAGAAGAATGTCAATTTGGATATAGAAATAGTATTTTCAAAAAAGAATTTAAGAATAGATATCTAATCACTTGGGTAAAACTAAAACTTTCTAAAAATCCAGTACCAAACGTAAGGTATGGAAGCATCGAAGAAGAGCTGAGATTATTAAATAAAAAAAAATATTCAATTTCTGATGTTCGAGATGTAGTCTGCTACATAAGGACAGAGAAACTCCCTGACTATCAATTAATTGGAAATGCGGGAAGTTTTTTTAAGAATCCAGAAATTCCCGAAAGTGATTTTGAAATTTTGCAAAGTGAATACAAAGAAATTCCATTTTATAAAAATGAAAATAATTTAGTAAAAATTCCCGCTGGATGGTTGATAGAAAAATCTGGTTGGAAAGGGAGGAGAGATGGAGATGTTGGAACTCACTCAAGCCAAGCTTTGATTATTGTAAACTATGGAGGTGCGACAGGTCAAGAAATTTATGACTTTGCACTTAAAATTAAAGAAGACATTAAAACTAAGTTCAATATTATTTTGGAGGAGGAAGTTAATGTCATTTCAAGTCCCAATTAATTATTTCTTTTAACTCATTTCAATTTTGCCTTGAGTAATTAATCCATTAAATTTGCCATAAATTTTTAACACATTTGAAATTCAATCTAGAAAAAAAATCTACCAATAGTAAAGCTCGTGCCGGTTCGTTTGAAACAGATCATGGGATAGTCAATACTCCTATTTTTATGCCTGTTGGAACTCAAGGCACCGTTAAAGCTGTTACGCAAAGTTCTTTGAAAAATGATATCAAAGCCGAGATCATACTTGGAAATACTTATCATCTCTATCTTCGACCCGGAGTGGAAGTGTTAGAGAATGCTGGAGGTCTGCATAATTTTATTAATTGGGATTTACCAATCTTAACCGATAGCGGTGGATTTCAAATTTTTTCTTTATCTCAATTAAGAAAACTTAAAAATGATGGAGTAGAATTTCGCTCGCATTTAGACGGTTCAAAACATTTTTTTACACCAGCAAAAATAATTGATATTCAAAGAACAATTGGCTCGGACATTATGATGGTGCTTGATGAATGCACGCCTTATCCTTGTGAATATGAATATGCAAAAAAATCTAAAAATCTTACTACTGAATGGGCTTACTTAAATAAGGATGCTTTTGAAAAATCAAAACCAAAATATTCGAGTAAACAATTTTTATTTGGAATTATTCAAGGAAGTGTTTACAAAGATTTAAGAGAAGAATCTGCAAAAGAATTAATCAATTTAGATTTTGATGGATATGCAATTGGTGGTCTAGCTGTGGGCGAACCCGCTGAAAAAATGTATGAGATAACAAACTTCACAACAGATTTTATGCCCGAAACTAAAGCGAGATATTTAATGGGTGTTGGACGACCTGAAAATATTCTTGAAGCAATTGAACGCGGTATCGATATGTTTGACTGCGTTATGCCTACTCGCAATGGACGCAATGCTTATTTGTTTACGTGGAATGGTGTCATCTCTATTCGAAATGCAAAATACAAAAATGATTTCACCCCGATTGATGAAGCTTGTGGATGCTATCTTTGTAAAAATTTTACGAGAGCTTACTTAAGACATTTATTTGTGGCAAAAGAAATTTTAGCATTAGAACTTGCATCAATTCATAATTTACATTTTTATTTGAGGCTAGTTCAAGAAGCAAGAAAACAGATTTTAAATGATACATTTGTAGAATGGAAAAATTCAATAATTAAATTAATATCAAATAATAAAATAAATACGGAGAACTAAATGAATTATCTTTTAGCAATGGCTCCTGCTCCTGGACAAGGTGGCGGAAGCGATGGATTAATAAGCACAATAATAATGTTTGCAGCAATTTTCGCAATCTTTTATTTTATGATTATTCGTCCTCAACAAAAAAGACAAAAAGAAAAACAAAAAATGATTGACAACATGCAAGTCGGCGATGAAGTGCTTACAAGCAGTGGAATTTACGGTAAGATAAATCGCATCGAAGATAAAATTATTATTCTTGATGTAGATGACAAAGTAAAAATGAAGTTTGATAAAGCAGCAGTCGGCGCAGTAATTACTAAAAAATAATGTGAGCTAAAATGTTTTGTTCGGTTGAAGAGGCAATTGCCGATATTAAAAATGGTAAAGTAATTATTGTAGTTGATGACGAAGACCGCGAAAATGAAGGCGATTTTATTTGTGCTGCAGAATTTGTAACTCCTGAAATTGTTAATTTCATGATTACACAAGGTAGAGGATTAGTCTGCGTTGCAATGACCGCTGAGCGTCTCGATAAATTACAATTACCATTAATGGTGAATTCAAATTCCGCTTTGCACGGAACTCAGTTCACAGTTACTGTTGATGCCGTAGAAGGAACTACAACTGGAATTTCAGCATCGGATAGAGCAGTTACAATTAAAAAATTAATTGATGATGATGCAGATGCGCTTGATTTTGCAGTGCCGGGACACATTTTTCCACTCAAAGCTTTTAATGAAGGTGTCTTAAGAAGAGCTGGACATACGGAAGCTGCGGTTGATATTTGTAGAATTTCTGGATTAAAACCTGCGGGGGTGCTTTGTGAAATTCTTAAAGATGATGGCGATATGGCTCGCATTCCTGATCTCATTGAATTAGCTGAAGCATTTAATTTGAAAATTGTTACTGTAAAAAATATTATCGAGTATCGCTCGCGAAGAGAAAAATTTATTGAGAGAAGTGCTGAAGTAAATTTTCCTACAGCGCATGGTGAATTTAGATTGTTCGTTTACAAAAGTATTGTTGACCATAAAGAACATCTTGCTATTGTTAAAGGTAAAATTGATAGAGATGAACCAATATTAGTTAGAATGCACTCCGAGTGTTTGACAGGCGATGTGTTCCATTCTATGAGATGTGATTGCAATGCTCAATTGAATAAAGCACTTGAAATTATTGAGTCAAATGGAAATGGAATTGTTGTCTATATGCGACAAGAGGGAAGAGGCATTGGATTGATGAATAAGATTCTCGCATACCAACTTCAAGATCAAGGGAAAGATACTGTGGAAGCAAATGAGGAGTTGGGATTCAGAGCTGATCTACGCGACTATGGAATAGGTGCACAAATATTGAAAGATCTCGGTGTACATAAATTAAGATTGCTAACGAATAATCCTAAAAAAGTTATTGGTCTTGATGGCTACGATCTCGAAATTGTTGAGCGAATATCCATCGAAATTCCTCCGAACGAAATAAACATGAAATACTTAAAAACGAAAAGAGATAAAATGGGGCATTTTATTTTGAAGAAAAATTGAAGTATACTTATTGTATTATTATTACTAAATTTTATTTATTATAAAAAAAAAGTATGAAAAAAATATTTTTAATTTTTCTCTTTGTTCTTACTTCGCTCAGTCTATTTGCTCAAGATAAAAAAGTTTATCACGCAAAGATTGAAGGAGATATAGATCTTGGCTTAGCTCCTTTCGTCAGAAGAGTTATAACTGAAGCAGAAAAAAATGGCGCAAGTGCAATCATCTTTGAGATTAACACTTTTGGCGGAAGGGTTGACGCAGCCACGCAAATAAAAGATGCAATCCTAAACGCAAATGTTTTAACAATTGCTTTCATCAATAAAAGAGCAATTTCTGCAGGTGCATTGATTTCAATTTCTTGCAATAAAATAGCGATGGCTACTGGTGGCTCAATCGGTGCTTCAACTGTTGTTGATCAAGAAGGAAAAAAAGTTTCGGAAAAATATCAATCTTACATGCGCGGAGAGATGCGAGCAACAGCTGAAAAAAATGGAAGACGCACAGATATCGCCGAGGGCATGGTCGATGAAACCATTGTTGTTAAAGGATTAGATGATTCTACCAAATTAATTACTTTAACTTCTGAAGAAGCACTAAAATGGGGATTCGCAGATACAATCGCTGAAAATCTGCAAGAAGTTCTTAAAGCATTTGAACTCGAAGGAGCAAACATAATTCATGTCGAATCAAATTGGGCTGAAAATTTTGTTAGATTCTTAAACAATCCAATAATTTCTTCAATGCTAATTATGATTGGTTTAATCGGAATTTATACCGAGATTAAAACTCCAGGATTCGGCTTTGCGGGAATAATTGGGTTATCTTCTCTCGCTTTGTTTTTTGGAACATCTTTCATTCTTCAATTAGCAACAATCATTGAGATCGTAATTTTTATTATCGGATTGATTCTTATAATTGTAGAAATTTTTGTAATCCCCGGTTTCGGGTTCTTAGGAATTGGAGGCGTCATTTTGATTGTAGCTGCTTTGTTCTTATCGTTAATTAATATGAATTTTGCATTTGACTTAAATCTACTTTGGACTGCGATAATTCAGCTTGCTGTTGCTTTGGCTGGGTCTTTATTGGTAATCGGATCTATCTTAAAATATTTACCAAAATCTACTCCTTTCAATAAATTAATTCTTTCAGATGCAATCACTGGAAAAGCCGGATTTAATTCTAGTCCTGATTTTAATTCTTTACTTGGAAAAGAGGGAGTAACTTTAACACAATTGAGACCAACAGGAATTGTTGTAATAAACAATGAACGCTTTGATGTGGTTACTGAAGGAGATTTTGTGGAGAAGAATATTAAAGTAAAAGTAATTAAGATCGAAGGCGTAAGAATTGTCGTTAGAGAAATTCAATAAAAAAAAGAAGGCGTCTTAAGACGCCTTTTTAATTTCAAGTAATTCCAAAACATTTAAGTTTGTCATACTCTGTTTTCTCTTTACATTAATATTTCCAGTTGGAGTTGGCATTGGCATTGATACTTCAAAGATGAGTGAAGTTCTTGTGCGTGATCTTTGAACAACACCTTTGGTAATATTGAAGAATATCACTCCATCAGCATTGAAGCTTGGTTGTTTAACATTTATGTTATTCTTTTTCGCTTCAGGATTTATCACAGCACTCGAGATTATTCCAGCATCAATTTTTGCAATTACATCATCATTATATTTTTCAAAACTATTAAGCCGATAAGTTTGAATATTTTTCAATTCAAATATCTGCATATTTAATGGTGGTTGTGGCAACTGCCATGAAGAATCAATCGCTACAACATTCTCTGGTAATTTTCTAAAGACTTGCATAGCAAAGGTTCTGAGCACACCATTTATCAAATCTTGCTGAAATAATTTTTTCTCATTTTCAGATAGTGGTTGTTCAATTTTTCTTAACTTTAAAAAATTATCTGCAATTTTATCCACTCTAAAAATTTCAATCAATTCACCATTTGGTTTCATTCTCATATCAAAAGATTGTCCCGTGAATGCTTCGTACTCAGCAAATCTTTCTCTGTCGAGTGAGTCAAGCACTTGCCCAGATCTAAAAGTGAATTTTTTCCCATTCGCATCAGCAACAAGATTAATTGACTTAATTGCAAAGTTTAATTCAAATGTTCCATCTTGTTCAATCTCTTTTACTCTTATGTTATACAAATATGTAATTGTTTGTTTAACATTTTCAGAAATTGTTGTATCAGCTTGAATTGTTTGAAGGTTATCTGTTATTGTTGTCAATCTAAAAAGATATTCATTACCTTTTACAAGATTATATTTTATTGCATACTCAGTCACATCAGTGATTGGCTTTGTCTGAAGATCAGTTGAATCGAATGCTTGAGCTTGTTTATCCAGATCAATTGGTTCTTCTTTTTTCCCACAACCAATCAGACCGAATATTAACACGAGAGATAGGAGAGCTAATTTCCTCATTTTTTTCCTTTAATAAAGTAGATAATTTTTTTGTCTAACAATAAACGTTTCAAGATCATTTTTCCAGTAGTCAAATATTTTTTCAACTGGTTTATTTTCTGCAATCATTTTTCTAATTTCTGAATCTCCTGTTAAGAGATCAAAACTTTTTTCTCTAAACTTAAACTCTGTCGGATACAATTTATGTAAAGCCGAAATTAATTCTACACCAAATTTAACAGCATTAAAATTATATCTATCAGTTACAGAAATTTTAATTCCATAGCATTTCGTATTTTCATACTTAGGATTTTTTGCAATTCCTTCGATGGATATTGGCGTGAAAATAACTTCAGAAAAATTTATTCCGATAATATTTCTTCTCTTCAATTCAAGCAACAATTCATTTGAATTAATAAATGGAGCGCCAAACATTAGGAATGGCGAGTCTGTCCCACGTCCTTCAGAAATGTTTGTTCCTTCGAGCAGACACGTTCCTGGATATACAATAGCAGCTTCTAAGCTTTGAATATTGGGCGAAGGGTTAATCCATTTTAGTTGAGTTTCGTCAAAGAATAATTTTCTTCCCCAATTTTTTATTTCGATAATTGTTAATTCAGATTTTAGATTATTCCCAATTAATTTTTCTCCAACAAAATATTTTGCTAATTCACCAACAGTCATTCCATGTTGAATCGGGATAGGAGCAATTCCCACAAATGATTCATAATCTTTTTTCGTTATTGGTCCTTCAACTCTTATTCCACCAATTGGGTTTGGTCTATCGAGTACAATTACGGGAATATTATTTTCTGCAGCAGCTTGAATAGTATAAAATAAGGTTGAAATATATGTGTAAAATCTTGCACCTATGTCTTGAATATCAAAAATTAAAAGATCAACATTCTTCAACATTTCCTTTGTTGGTTTTTTTTCTTTTCCATAAAGTGAATAGACGGGCAAATTTGTTTTACTATCGACAGAATGATCAATCTTAATTCCAGCGGGAGCTGCGCCTCTAATTCCATGTTCAGGACCGAACAATGCGGTTATGACAATTCTATCTTTTGTTAAAAGTTCATCAACTAAATGAGAGCCATTTGAAAGTATTGCGGTATGGTTCGTTACAATTCCGAGTCTCTTATTTTCTATCAAACCAATTTTTTCAGAAAGAAGTAGATCGGCTCCAACAATAATTTTATTATTCTGAGAGCGACTTATATCAATTCCAAATAATGAAATTAAGAATGCAAAAACTAGGATTGATTTTGTTTTCATAAATTTTTTTTTGCTAATGACCAAGCAGCTAATGTCATTCCATCCCATATTTTATTGGATGAAATCGCTTCTTCAATTTGATCGTTTGTTAAATAAAGAATTTCAAACTCTTCGGTTATATCAGATTTTTTTGGAGAATGAAATAAATCTGTTGCAGTGAATACATGACAAATTTCATCAGAGACACCGTTGTATGGCGCAAACTCTCCAATCTTAATCAATTGATTTGAATCGAATCCCGTCTCTTCTTGAAGTTCAATCTTTGCATTATCAATAATAGCTAAATCATCCTTCACACCACCGCAAGGGAACTCGATGCTCTCTCTATTTACAAGATATCGATATTGATTTACTAAAATTATTTTTCCATCTGCAGTGATTGGTATTATTAATGTTGAGCCAATTGTATGAACGTAGTGATACTCACCAACGAAGGATTTCCCAATCTGAAATTTGTCTAAGTTATAGCTCCAATATCTGTTTTGAAAAACAACATTGGAGCTTAATCGATTCCATTTTTTGAGTGACATTAAGAAGCGTAATTTTCAAGTAGTTCTTTACGTGAGAAGAAATGTAAAATTTCTTTCGCTGCATTTTCATCTGAGTCTGAGCCATGCACAATATTTTCTTGAATGCTTTCAGCATAAAGTTTTCTTATTGTTCCTTCGGCAGCTTTTTGTGGATCAGTCGCTCCAATAAGTTTTCTAAAATCTTCAACAGCATTTTCTTTTTCCAATGCAATTGGTAAGCAAGGACCAGAAGTCATATACTCAATTAAGTCTTTGAAGAAAGGGCGTTCTTTGTGAATCTCATAAAATCCCATTGCTGCGTCAGGTGTTAATTTTACCATTCTTAATGCGACTACCTTAAATCCAGCATCTTGAATCTGAGCAATTACTTTTCCAATTAAATTTTTTCTGATGCAATCAGGTTTAAGAATAGCTAATGTTCTGTTACTCAAATTTTACTCCGTTATTTTTTCTTTATTATATTTTTTGATTTCGTTTTTGTTACGAGAATTTTTTTCTTCACTTCAGTTTTTTTTGTTTCTGTTTTTGTCTTCCAACTCTCAAGTGCTTTTTTCATAGTAATACCAATATCAGCAGGGGAGTCAACGACTTTAATTCCCGCAGATTTCATAACTTTCATTTTTTCATCAGCGGTTCCTTTTCCACCAGAAATAATAGCACCTGCGTGTCCCATTCTTCTTCCGGGAGGAGCAGTTCTACCTGCAATAAAACCTACGACAGGTTTAGTCATAAATTTTTTCACATATGCAGCGCCTTCTTCTTCAGCACTTCCGCCAATTTCTCCAATCATAATTACGCCATGAGTTTCGGGGTCTTCATTGAAAAATTTTAATATTTTTGCGAACTGCGAACCGATGATTGGGTCGCCGCCAATTCCAACACAAGAAGATTGACCAATATTTAAATCGCTTAATTGTTTTACTGCTTCGTAAGTCAAAGTTCCACTTCTTGAAACAACTCCAATGTTACCTTTCTTGTGAATGAAGCCGGGCATTATTCCAACTTTTCCTTGACCAGGGGAAATAACACCAGGGCAGTTTGGACCAATCAATACAACATCTTTTTCTTTTATTGAATTAAAAACTTGTAGCATTTCATTTGTTGGTATTCCTTCTGTAATACAAATGATAATTTTTATACCAGCGTTAACTGCTTCTAAAATTGCATCTGCAGCAAATGCAGGAGGCACAAAAATTACTGATGTATTTGCTTTCTGATTTAATACAGCTTCGTGAACAGTATTGTAAATTGGAATATCATTCTCTTCAAATTTAGTTCCTCCTTTGCCGGGTGTAACTCCAGCAACAACTTTGGTTCCATATTCTATCATCTGTTTTGTATGAAATGAACCTTCACCACCGGTTATTCCTTGAACTACGAGACGAGTTTTTTTATCAACAAGAATGCTCATGATTTTTCCTTGAAAAAAATAAAATTAGTAATTATGCAAATTTAAGAAACTGAAATGATATTTATTGAATTTCTTTAAATCCAATTAAATGCTGAACTATCGTTGAACACATTTGAAAAGGTAATTCTTCAACAAAATGAAATCCTTTTTTTTTGTACCAATTTATTGATTTAGTATTTTCAGACATCACTCCCAGCCATATTTCATAGTACTCTAAACGTTTAGCAATCTCCTCAGCTTTGTTCAGCAATAGATTTCCTAACCCAAATCCTTGATAGGAAGGGAGAACATAGAGCGAGGTCACATAAAATCTTTTTTCTTCTTCGTTGATGTGATTTCTCAAATAAGCAACAATTTGATTATTTGATTCAACAACAAAACCAAAATTATTTTTATCTAAAAATGTTTCGTGAAATTTTTTTTCGTTGTAATTATTTTCAAGGTAGCACAACAAATCTTTGTGTGGAATAAATGTATATGCATCCAACCAAGTAATTTGCAAAAGCTCTTTTATTTTTACTAAGTCAGTTTCTAACCAATCTCTAACAATAAATTCCATTATGATTGAGAAAAATAATTTTTAAAAGCAGAATTTTATTTTGCCGAGCTATTGCAGTTGCAACGAA